>JBEKIF010000004.1:0-127091 GCA_050011895.1 Streptosporangiaceae bacterium
TCGTCCTTCGTGAAGCGCCGCTCGACGTCGCCGTCGCAGTCGCTCCACGCCCGGAGCTTCTCGACGATCCACGCGGCGAGCCCGGCTGGCGAGTCGGTGAGCCCGAAGGCGGCGGTCTGGGGCTTCGTGCGGTGCATGGCGGCGTAGGCGCCCTCGGTCGCGCCCCAGGCCGCGGCGCCCTCGAGCCAGGCGCGCTCCTCGGGCGCGAGGTCCGCTGGGTCGCCGGTGAAGACGGGCAAGCCCGCGTCGGTGCGGTGGACGGCCACGACCCGGTCGGGGTGGTCAAGCCCCAGGTAGCGGCTCACGTGGCTGCCCATGTCCCCGCCCGCCGCGCCGAACAGCGCGTAGCCGAGGACGCCCATGAGCTCGGCCCACAGGCCGGCGACGGCGATGGCGTCGTGGGGGCCGGTGGGGCGGTCGGAGTACCCGTAGCCCGGCATGTCGGGCACGACCACGTCGAACGCGTCAGCGGGGTCGGCGCCGTGCGCGCCGGGGTCGGTGAGGAGCGGGATGACCTTCGCGTAGCGCCAGAACGAGTCCGGCCAGCCGTGGCTGAGGACCAGCGGCAGGACGGCCCCGGCCGGCGCGGCGGCCCGGACGTGCACGAAGTGGATTCCGAGGCCGCCGAGCGGGACGCGGAAGCGGGGGAGCCGGGCGAGCGCCGCCTCCTGGGCCGGCCAGTCGAACCCGTCCGCCCAGTAGGCGACGAGCTCGCGGAGGTAGGCGAGGTCGGTCCCGAGCGACCACCCAGCGTCCTCGGAGGTGTCCGGCCAGCGCGTCGCGCGCAGCCGCGCGCGGAGGTCCTCGAGCGCCGCGCGGGCGGTCTGCGGGGTGAAGGGCTCGGGGCGGGGCGGGGCGTCCGGCATGGGACGCACCCTACAAGCCGCGCCGCGCTACTCCGCGAACGCGCTGAGCAGGCGCCCGAGCCAGCTGTCGCTGCCGTGGCGGCCGGCCGTCGAAGTAGGCGACGTACAGAGGTTGTTCCCCGACGGCCAGGAACACGTCGATCTCGGCGGGCAAGGACTTGGCCTGCCAGCCGCCGAGGCGGTGGTGTATGCCCGTGAAACGCTCTATTGACTAGCTCGAACGCGGAGGATTACATTCGGGCCACTCAGCCAACGGAGGGTCTCCGAGGTGCTCCTCGACGAGCCAGCGTCGGAGGCGGCGACACCGCAAGGAGCGCGTCCCCATGGAGATCATCGCAGCGGTCGTTCAGGAGCTTGACGGCCCTTTTGAGCTGATGAAGCTGGAACTGGATGAGCCGGGCCCAGGCGAGGTGCTGGTCCGGATTGCCGCCACGGGCATCTGCCACACCGACGGCCTGGCCCGCCATGGCGACCTTCCGTTCCCGCTTCCTGGGGTTCTCGGGCACGAGGGCGCCGGCACGGTCGCGGCAGTCGGCTCCGGTGTCACGGAGTTCTCCGAAGGCGATCCGGTTGTCATCGGCTGGCCGTCCTGTGGCGTCTGCCGCAATTGCCGTGCGGGTGAACCGCGGTACTGCTCTCGGCTGGGCGAGGTGCTCGCCGGTGGCTGCCGCCTGGACGGTGGGTCAGCGCTGACGCGGCCGGACGGCTCCAGCGTGTCCAGTCATTTCTTCGGCCAGTCCTCGTTCGCGACGTTCTCACTGACGACCGCCACGGCGCTGGTCCCGGTGTCGGCCGGATTACCACTGGAGCTGATGGGGCCGCTGGCTTGCGGCATCTCCACCGGTGCCGGAGCCGTGTTCAACACTGCTCGTCCCCACGCGGGGGCACAGCTGGTGGTGTTTGGGGCCGGCACGGTCGGCCTGGCCGCGGTCATGGCGGCCCGTAACTCGCCGGCGACACGCATCATAGCCGTTGACCAGCACGAATCACGGTTGCAACTGGCGCGTGAACTCGGCGCGACCGACACCGTCAACGTGACCGAGGATGACCCGGTGAGGGCCATCTTGGACATCTGCGGCGGCCCGGCGGATTTCGCGCTGGAATGCACCGGCGTGATCAGCGTCGTCCGGCAGGCCGCGGACACGGTCGGGATGCTTGGAACATGCATTCTCATCGGCGGCGCACCCGCTGGTGCCGAGTTCTGCCTGGATCACATTTCCACTCTGTGGGGAAAGCGCATCATCGGTGTGCTCGGTGGCAGCGGCCGCAGCCAGGAGCTGATCACCAGCATTATGGACCTGTACGCCCAGGGGCGGTTTCCCTTCGATCGGCTGGGCGAGTATTTCGACTTCGCTGACATCCGGACCGCACTCGACAAGTCCTATTCCGGCGAGGTCATCAAACCGATCCTCAGAATGCCCTAAAAAGCATCGCCGCAAAAGGCCGGTCAACACCGGCCAGCGAGCCGGGGCGGACGTCGTGGATCTACTTCGGCATGCTCGCTCCACTGGCGAGCCACTGTCGATACCTGCATAATCCTGATCTCCGGGCCACTCCTGGTGACAGTGCAGCACCACGTTGAAACGGGCACGGCACCCGCCTTGGAAAATCTCCGGCCGCGTTCTGGGTCAGCTGTGGCTCGGCGGCTGGCCCGCGCCGATGCCGTAGTCGCGTAGGAGTTGCGCGACCTGCGGGCTGGGCGGTTTGGGGTCATCGGGCGACAGGGTGATGTCGGCGGTTGAGGCGCCGGCCTCGATGAGTGTCCGGATGGTGGCGATCCAGTCCGGGGCGGGGTTGTCGACGTTGTGGAAGCCGCTGCCGACCTGAGCCCAGTCCAGCGGGGTGGTGTCGTAGGTGGTGTCGCGTGCCTCGATGTCGGCGCCGCGGTTGAGCAGCAGCCACATGACCTGCGCGCTGCCGGACAAGGCAGCGGCGTGCAGCGGGGTGGCGCCGTCCTGGCCGCGCGCGTCCAGCGGGATCCCGGCGTCGAGCATGAGGCGCACGGCCTCGGCCTGCCCGTGGCCGGCGGCGTCGACCAGCGCAGCCTGCCCGTCGTCGCCAAGCAGGCCTGGCAGACCTGGTGTGGCCCGGAGCAGCCGTTCGGCTTCGGCCTGGTTGCCCTGCCGGCAAGCGAGCAGGAACCGGTCGGCGTCCGTGGTGTCATCGCGGGCGCCGTAGCGGGCCAGCAGGTCTGCGATATCGATCCTGCCCTGCCGGACGGCTATCCGGTGTGGGGAGTGCTGGTCCTGGTAGGGGGCGTCAGGGTCACCGCCGGCGTCCAGGAGCAGCCCGACCAGCTCGGCCGGGCAGCCCGACTGCACGGCCGCGTACACCGGGGGCCACGGCGGGTCGGTGTCGTCGCGCGGTAGCAGCCGGTTCGGGTCGGCCCCGGCCTCCAGCAGCAGCCGGACGCCTTCGGTGTAGCCGGTGCTGATAGGGGCGGCCAGTGCGGTGCTCTCACTGACGTTGCGGGCGTGCTGTAGGAGCAGCCGCAGGCTCTCGTAGTTATCGTCGCCGAAGCCGGCTAGGTACAGATCGTGGTCATCAGGCGTGGCGCCGCGTTCCAGCAGCAGCTGGGCAATGGCCGGGTTGGCCGCGCCCGACCGCGCAGCGCAGCGGCGTCCAGTCACCGCGCTGTCGGTTCTTGCGGGCCGCGGGGTCGGCGCCGGCGTCCAGCAGCAGCCGGGCCACGGCCAGCATCCCGTCCGCCCGGGCCGGGTCCAGCCGGTGCCAGCGTGAGCCGCACACCGCGTGCAGCGGCGTCCATCCCCACCGCGGATCGGGCCGGGCGGCCAGTCCCGGGTTCTGTTCGAGCATCTGCCTCACCCGGCCGGCGTCGCCGAGGACCACCGCGGTGCGGAAGTCATAGCCGGCGATCTGCGGGGTCGCGGCGAGCATCCGGGCGGCGCGCCCGGTCCAGTCGCGCATGCTGGCCTCGAGGAACGCGTCGACCTGTTCGGCAAGGTCGCTGCTGCGGGTGTCCACTTCCGCTTTCAGCCGGGGCCAGCTAGCGAAGCCAAAGTCGCGGGCCACTGCGAGCTGGGCGGCGGCCAGTGTGATGTGCTCGGCTACGGCCCCGATCCTGGCCGTGGCCGCGGGGTCCCCGGAGCGGGCAGCGCGCAGCAGATCCCTGGCCTGGTGCCGGAGCTGGTCAATGTCAGGTCGCGCGGGAAGGCTGGTCATGACGTCTCCTTGCCGGCCCTGTGGTCCGCGTGCCAGGCCCGAAGGAGATCGTCACTTCCAGTGCCAGAGAAACAGAGGTGGACTCAGTCCTGCCCGCGGACCCGGCGGCGCCCTCCTGCGCCTGCCGTTACCATAACCCATCGTCACCGCGTGCGGTCACCACAGGCCAGGCCTGGGGGGCGGCGGGCCTGGCCGGACTTGCGGCGCAGGGTGCTTGGTCGGCCAGGAGCTGGTCCACTTGTGCCCTCCGGCGGGTCCGCTTCCGGCTCACCGCTGGTCAAGAGCCTGATATCCGGGCGCGGAGGCGGAACCTGCGCGCTCACGCCCGCCGACCCTAGGTACATCTGCGACGCCGGGACCGCGGACGGGAGCGTCGCGGACGTCATCACGCAGTTCCGCCGGTCACCGGCGAGACCGTCAATAACACTGCGGGCACCCTGACGCTGACCAGCGCCTCAGACCCCCCGGCGGGAATTTCACCAGGCCGCCCGCTACCTCCGGCCGATAATCCCGGGCTCAGCTGACGTGCCCATCGCCGACGGCGAAGACTGACCACTGATCGGGAAGGTCAGGCAGTCGGTGAGTGCCGCGGTCGGTGAAGGATATGCCTGACCCGGCGACTAGGTCCTTGACAGTCCGGGATGCGAGAACCTCACCGGCGCGGGCATCGGCTGCGAGTTCATGATCCGGCTGCCACTCGCCTCCGGGGCCGGAGGACAGCGGCAGCCCCGCAGCGCTGCCCTGGCCGGCTGAGAAGCACGGCCGCACAGTCCTGACCACAACAATCCCCGACCCTCCGCCGCTTCGGGCAATCCAGCAGGTAGAGCAGTGCCAGGTCAGCCACGGTAGGCCGCAGCCTGCACGCTCCTTACAAGCGAGGGGTCCCGTGCCCGGCCCCCAGGGCGTTGGTCAACCCTTCGAGGTCCGCCACGGTCACGGTGAGCGCCGAGTGGCCGCTTCGGCGAAGCGGTGATGGCACTTTCTCCGCGAAATGGATGCACACCCCCGCGTCGTGGTTCGTTCCAAAGCTCAAGCCGTCGTCGGCCATGGATCCACGAACACCGAACGCGGTCCACCAGCGGTAGTTCCTGGTGATGTGCGCCTCGGTGACGTTTGCCAGCGGCGTCTTGATCTTGACAAAACCGAAGGTCGCCAAGAGGGAGCCTTCGTCCGTAAGCGTGACGCCATCTTTTGCACCGCGCAGCCCGAAGGCCAGCAACAACGGCACATATCGCTTGTCAATGGCGTAAGCAAAACGTCTGGACATCATTGGTCCGATCCGCTAGTTAGGCTCCAAGTGCACTGCACGCCGCCGACATGGGTCCAGGCCAGGTCGATCACTCCAGGCTGGCGGTTCGCCCACCACAGCATCATCGCGGTTCCGCGGGCAGCCTGGCGAGCCGTTCTCCGGGTCGGCGCGCCAGGCAGGCCGCAAAGTCAGGCGGCACCGGTTCGCGCCGCGGTGACCGCCACCGCGGCGTAACCCATCGTGAAGCCGCCCCCTGTCGCATCGATAGCGGCCCCGACGCCCGCCAGCAGCTCGTCGAGCTGTGCCGGCCGGAGCTGGGCGTGACCGCCATGCGTGGGAAGCTGGTCCAGCCACTCGTCCCGGGTGTAGGACCGCTGCCAGCCGAATCGCCACTGCTCCGGGTCGCCGAACGCGGCCGCCTCCCGGATACCGTCGGCTGCCCTGGTGTACAGCGCCGAGTACCCGTCCGAGGCGGGCATCGCCCAGGGATCTGCCGCCTGACTGAGCTCGACCCCGTCGGCCCGGGGGCGGGCAGCTGGCTATATTTGGGCTGCGGATCGCGGCCGGGATGGTTAGGGAGCTGTCAGCTGTGGACCGCGGTCATTCCCGGGCACGGACGCGCAGAGGAGCCTCGGATCCATGGCAGGTCGGTTTGCGTCGGCCCCGCTGCGCGCTGGTTGGCGCCCGGCGCGGGCCAAGCTGAGATTGGGAAGCTCCGCGTGACAGGTGAGAGCGAAGAGGCTGCAGCCACGGCACAGGCGGTGACCGCGGCAGCGCAGGCGGCGCGGGCCGGCGCCCAGCTACTCCGGCAGCTGCCCGCCGGTGCCCTGGACGAAGCGCTGGGCGCCATCGCGGCGCGGCTGGAACAGCAGTCAGCCGAGGTCATGGACGCCAACGCCGGGGACGTGGCGGCGGCGCGCGCCGAGCGGCTTGCCGACGCCGTGGTCGACCGGCTGATGCTTGACCGCGAGCGGATACGGGGCATCTCCGCCCAGCTCCGTGCGCTCGCGCAGGTGCCTGCCGAGCCGGCCCAGCGTCATGTCCGCCAGCTGCCAGGCGATCTCGAGCTGCTGGAACGGCGCCGGCCGGTCGGGGTGATCGGCGCTAATTTCGAGGCCAGGCCCAATGTCGTGGTGGACATCGCATCCCAGCTGATCAAGTCGCGTAACGCGGGAGTGCTGCGGACGGGGTCCACCGCGCTGCGGTCGGCCAGCGCGCTCGTCGACCAGGTCATTGATCCCGCCATGCGCGATACCGGGCTCGATCCCAGGGCTATCCAGCTGCTCAGGGTTCCCGGTCACCAGAGCGCGTTCGCCCTGGTGCGGCAGCCACGGCTGATCCCGCTCGTCATCCTGCGCGGTAGCGGTGCCAGCACCAGGGCGCTGGCCCACGATGCGGCGCTGCATGGCGTCAGGACGCTGGCGCACGCCGATGGCGGAGCCGTCATCTACGTTGACCTGTCTGCCGACGAGAACCTGGCCCTAGCGCTGATCGAGAGCAGCCTCGACCGGCTGGGCGTCTGCAACAGGCTGAACCTGCTGCTCGTGCATCGCGACAGGTGGGATTCCGTGGTGCCGCTCGTTAAAAATCTTGCTCAGCGCCTGAACATCAGGCTTTCGCTGCCGCCACACGCCCACCCGCTCGGCCATGAGTGGGCCCTGGATGCCGGGAGCGAAGCCACGATCACCGTCGCCGAGGCGGCCAGCTCGCAGGATGCCGCCGAGATCGCGAACAGGGAGACCTCCGGCCTGGCCGCATCGGTTGTCACCGCCGACGAGGAGGCGGCGGTCCGGTTCCTGGATGGCTACGCCGGCAGCGGCGCGTTCTGGAACGCTAGCCCGCGCCTGCTCGACGGTTTCAAGCTGCTGGCCGTGCCGGAGACCGGCATCAACATCGACGTCGTTCCCGGGCCGCGTGGCCCGGTGACCTTCAGGGACCTGTACCTGCGGCAGTACGCCGTGGTGCCCAGGACGAGCTAGCCGGCCACGACGCGGCGGCCCGCAGCGGCGTCAGCGACCTGGCGGGTAGACGACCAGCGATTCTCTGTGCACCGCGTGAATGTTCCTGAACGTCCGGCGTGCTGGCGGCTCGCTGGGCAGGTGGCCGAGCATGAACCCTCTGTCCAGCAGGATCGCGGCACACAGCTGCGGCTGGGCCAGCATGAACGAGTCGGCAAGCTCGCCGATCCGTTCTGCGGACGATGCGGCCAGCTGCACCAGCGCTTCCTTGCTGGCCGTGGAGTTAGCTGCGGCGAGTTCCCGGCAATCCTCGAACCTACTCTCGTCCGTCACCTCTGCCACCGCGGCCGCGCGATCAGCGGTGCCGGGGCCGGCCAGCGGCACCGGGGCGTGCCGCAGCCGCAGCAGGATCGAGATAGCGCAGGCAACCTGCTGCGGTGACAGCGCACGCAGCAGCCGGAGAATGCTCGACGGCAGGGCCACCGAGCCGCGGCCGATCAGCCGTTCAGGATGACGGACGTCCAGTAGTTCCACTACCGAGCCGGCGGCGAACTCTCCGTCCACGCGCTTGACGCCTGACAGGAACAGCGTGCTCCCGGTGCGCAGGCTTTGCTCCGCCTCTTTGTTGACGTAGAGCGAGCCCGCCGAGTGGGCGATGCCGCCGATCCAGCGCTGCGCTGGCTCCAGGCTGCTGCGGGCTGCCCGGACGACCGTCCCGAGCCTGGCCCGCGGGTTGATGCTCCTGGCCACGACGTCAGGCTCACGGGCCGAGCCGATCACGCACTCGATGCCGCAGCAGGCGGCCCGCGCCGCGGCGCTGAGCTTCGATCCCATCCCGCCTCGCCCGCCGCCGCCTGCCGTGATGCGCACCGCCCGCGCCTCATCCGGGGTGAGCCGGGTGATCCGGTCGCTGAGGGTCGAGTCCCGGTAGGCAGCCCGCACGTCAGTCAGGAACAGCAGCCGCGAAGCCTGCGCAGCGACTGAGATCGCGACCGCTACCTGGTCATTGTCGAGCGCGGCCAGCGGATCCGTCGCGTCGTTGCCATTCACGACAGGAAGCAGGCCGCGGCCGAGGGCCTCGCTCAGCAGGCTGCCGAGGTCACCCATGGCCCTCGCCGATGCCAGGTCACTGCGGGACACCAGGATCTGGCATACCTCGATCCCGACGGCCGCGGCTAGCTGACGGTACATCGCCATCAGCGCCGGCTGGCCCACCGACGCCGGCAGCGCCACATCGATGGCCTGCGGCATCGCCTCGGCGGTTTCGTACCGCCGGAGCGTCTCCTGCAGGGAGTCAACGAGCCGGTCGTAGTCGCCGACGGTGGCAGCGCTGGCTGTCCCGTGCGCCATGTCCCGGGCCGGGTGCCCGGCGACGGCCGCCTCCCGCATCGAGGACCTCACCGAGCCGACGAGCGCCCGCAGCGCAGGAGCCGCTCCGGCGGTCGGGCCCTCGAATGAGAGGAGCCGCCGGCCTAGGCGTGCCGCTCCGGAAGTCACCAGGATGATCTCGTGCCCGGCTCGCTGCGCCGAGGCGACCTGAGCGACCAGGCCAGCGATGACGTCAAGAGCTAGCCCGTCGCCGCTGGCGATCGAGCTTGAGCCGAGCTTGATTACCTGTCTGGTCACGGTGCGAGCGCTAGGCCCGTGACCATGATGCCTGCGAGGATCGTGGCGATGCTGCCCACGAAAGTGATCAAGAGTGGCCGCGAATCGTCCGGACCCCACGACCGAGGCTCCTTGTCGGGCACAGTCACGGGTGGACCTTACCAGCACACCCGCTGGGCTGGCCCAACGAGTTCCATCGTCGTGGTCGGCCAACGCTGCCAGCTCCGCCCGCCGGGTCCCTCAGGGAGTCTACACGTAAACAGGTGCTACACTGTTTTACGTGGAGGTGGGAATGGGCAACCGGAACATTACTCTGTCGCTTCCTGAGGAAGACCTGCAGCGAGCCAAGATCATAGCTATCCAGCGCGGGACGTCGCTGTCGCAGCTCCTGGCGGGAATGATCAAGCTCCTGGCAGACCAGGAGACTGGCTATAGCCAGGCAAGAGCGCGCAGCCTGGCGCTGCTGGAGGAGGGGCGAGACCTAGGCACCGGAGGTCAGGTCCGCTGGAGCCGGGATGACCTGCATGAGCGATAACCGCAGCTTCGTGGACACCAATGTCCTCGTCTACGCGCACGACGGGACCGCAGGGCGGAAGCAGGAGCAAGCGCGAGCCGTGCTGGCGGAATTGTGGGAGTCCGGCGCAGGGTGCATCAGCGTCCAGGTCCTGCAGGAATTCTTTGTCACCGTGACACGCAAGGTTCCCAAGCCGCTCGACGCGGTCTCCGCTGCGGCCATCATCGCCGACCTCTCTCACTGGCGGGTGCATTCCCCGGGCTCGGATGACGTGCTGAACGCGATAGACAGCCGCCGGCGGCACGACATTTCGTTTTGGGACGCGATGATCATCTGCAGTGCGGCCAGCCTTGGCTGCAGGACGCTGTTCTCCGAGGATCTCAACCCGGAACAGCGGTACGACGGCGTCCAGGTGCGGAATCCCTTCCCGGCCAGCTGATTGCGCCCGGGCCAGAGATGGCGCCTCCGGACGTCCCGTCCAGAACCGAGCACGCCCAGCTGGGCGGACCGGCACGTATCGAGGAGATCTCACATGACCAAGCCAGACCGCGTCGCGTTCGTGACCGGCGGAGCAGGTGGCATCGGCGCAGCGGTCTGCCGCGCTCTCGTATCCGACGGACGCCGGGTGGCCGTGGCAGACCTGTCGCAGGAGGCCTGCAACGTCATCGCGAAGGAGATCGACGGCGTCGGTATCCGGCTGGACGTGCGTGATCCCGATTCTGTCTCCGCGGCGCTCGGACAGGCACGTGCAGTGCTCGGCGACCCCGAGATCATCGTCAACGTCGCGGGCTGGGACGAGCAGATGCCATTCCTCAAGACCGACGAAGCCTTCACCGAGAAGGTCATGCAGGTCAATCTTTACGGCCCGATCCGGTTGCTGCGCGCAGCACTGCCCGCGATGGTGGCGGCGCGGTGGGGGCGTGTCGTGAACGTTGCCTCTGACGCCGGCCGGGTGGGCTCATCCAACGAGGCGGTTTACTCTGGCGCCAAGGGCGGCCTCATCGCATTCACCAAGACGATTGCGCGTGAATTTGCGCGCTACGAGATCACCTCGAACTCGGTGTGTCCCGGCCCAACTGATACCCCGCTGATCCGTCGGATGATCGCCGAGCAGCCCGACGCCGACAAGGTGATTGCCGCGATGACCCGCGCCGTACCGATGCGTCGGATGGGCCAGCCGGAGGATGTCGGCGCGGCTGTCGCATTCATGGCATCGGAGTCGGCGGGACATATCACCGGCCAGACGCTTTCAGTCAGCGGCGGACTGACCATGGTCTAACGACGTGATCGGAGTCAGGCCAGCAGGTCCGATGCCGCCTTCTCGATTCCCGCCTCAGACACGAGGACGTGGCCGGCTGCGTCGCCGAGCGGGATGAAACTGTCCAGGGCGGCGATCCGCGCTACCCGGCCGCCGAAGCCCGCGTCGGCCAGCGCGGCGATCACGCCTTCCGAGACACCACCGGTGCGGCGGGTCTCGTCGACGACCAGGACCCGCCCGGTGGCGCAGGCCTCGCGCAGCAGGTCGTCAACGGGCAGCGGGGACAGCCAGCGCAAGTCAAGGACCCTGGCGCCGATCCCGATCTCGGCCAGACGTCGTGCCACCCGCAGTGACATCAGGACCCCGTTGCCGAATGTCACGAGCGTCAGCTGTGCGCCATCCCCGTAGGTGCGGCCGCGGGAGATCGGCACGTGCGCTGCCGCCCAG
Source organism: Streptosporangiaceae bacterium (assembly GCA_050011895.1). Lineage (GTDB taxonomy): Bacteria > Actinomycetota > Actinomycetes > Streptosporangiales > Streptosporangiaceae > DATBGO01. Next base: position 11,081 of record JBEKIF010000004.1, read on the forward strand.
TCCTGCGGAGCCGTATACCGGGACAGCCAGCCGCCGTCACCAGGCTCGTAGAGATCCCGGGTGTGGTAGAGCGCGATAGGTTCCAGGAACACGCACACCGAGCCGTCCGTATCGGCGGCAGCCAGACAGGTCCGCAGCATCGCTGCCGCATCGTCGCCGCGGGCCGGCACGGCGACGATGAGGCCGGGGATGTCGCGCAGTACGCCAACGGCGTTGTCGTTGTGGAAGTGGCCGCCGAAGCCCTTCTGGTAGGCCAGGCCCGGCACTCGCACCACCATCGGGTTGCGGTACTGGCCGCTGGAGAAGAACTGCAGGCTGGCCGCCTCGCCGCGGAGCTGGTCCTCGGCATTGTGCAGGTAGGCGAGGTACTGGATCTCCGGCACCGGCAGCAGCCCGGAGATGCCGGCGCCGAGCCCCAGCCCGAGGATCGACTGCTCGTCGAGCAGCGAGTCGAAGACCCGGCCAGCGCCGAACCGGCGGGCCAGCCCGCGAGTGACCCCATAGACACCGCCCTTGCGCCCGACATCCTCGCCGAAGATCAGCAAGTGCCGGTACGTCGCGAGAGCGTCGGCCAGGCCCCGGTTGATGCTGTCTGCCAGGGTAAGCAGTCCGGCGGCCTCGGGCAGCCGTCCGCCGAAGGCATGCGTGCGGGCCTGCGGGTCCGCCGCCGTCGCGGCGCGCCGGGCGACCTGCCCGCGGCGCCGCGGCGCTAGCGGGGCCATGACCTCCTCCCCGCTCGTGAGGCGGCGGCGCGTCACCGCGTCATCGGCAAGCACGCGGACCCGGCGGCGCACCGACTCATAGCGCCGCACGATCTCAGCGGGCGTGACCATCCCGGCGCCGACAAGCAGGCGTGCCGTGCCGAGCAGCGGGTCGCGATCGTAATCCGCCGCGATCTCGGCCGGACTGCGGTAACCCACCTCGGCGTCGCTGCCGGCGTGCGCCATCAACCGCACGACGCCCAGATGCAGGAACGCGGGTGCCCGCCTGGCGCGGACGTAGGCCGCCGCGGCAACGGCAGCGTCGTAGCAGGCGGCCAGGTCCGTGCCGTCGGCGCTGAAGTACCGCATCGGCGGCCGGCTGGAATAAGCCGAGGCGATCCAGCCGGCCGGAGTCCGCACGCTGATGCCCAGGCCGTTGTCCTCGCAGACGAACAGCACCGGCATCGGCAGCCCCTGGTAGGCGACCTGGCAGGCCGTGTTGATAGCGCCGGTCGCGGTCGAGTGGTTGGCCGAGGCGTCACCGAAGCTGGTGACGGCGATGGCATCGGACGGCCACCGCGAGGTCACGCCGAGCTTCCTGGCGCGATCGATGGCGAAGGCGACCCCCATCGCGCGCGGCAGGTGCGAGGCGATGGTCGAGGTCTGCGGGATTACCGCGAGGCCGGCGTGGCCGAAGACCTTGTGCCGTCCTCCGGCGATCGGCTCGTCGGCCGCCGCGACCAGGCCGAGCAGGACATCGCGCACCGGATCGGCGCCGGCCACCTGCGCGGCACGGGCGAGATAGAAGGCGCCGGAACGGTAGTGCAGCAGGGCCGGGTCAGTGGGGCGCAGCGCGCCTGCCACGGCCGCGTTGGACTCGTGGCCCGATGACCCGATGGTGTAGAAGCCGTGCCCGGCGGCCCGCAGGTAGCGGGCGGCAAGGTCGAGATGGCGGCTGCCGAGCTGGGCATCGAAAAGTGCAAGCGCGCACGCGCCGGTGAGCCGGCTGCCGCGCCGCACCGGTGCGGCCGGATCGGGCGCCGCCATCGGGTGCTCGGGTGCATCGAATGGCAGCGCCTCCGCCGCCTCGAGGAAATGCCTGTCGAGCGCCTCCTCCGGCGCCTGCTCGCTCATTTGTCCGCCGTCTCGCCGCCGTGGTCAGTCAGCGAGCCGGAACGACTCGTCCGGGGCGAGCTCAGTGACGTCCAGCTGGGCCTTCTGCAGCCGCCCTGAGTAGTCCCAGTTCATCGACTGCCACCGGGTGAACTGGTCAAGGACCCACATGCCGGACTGGCGCGATCCGTTACCGGACTTCCCGTTGCCGCCGAACGGCAGATGCGCTTCCGCGCCGGAGGTGGAGTTATTGACGCTCACCATGCCAGCCGAGATTCCGCGCCTGAACGCGAATACGTCAGCGGGCTCTTGGGTGTAGATGGACGAGGACAGGCCGTAGCCAGGGACGTTGGCCAGCCGGATCGCCTCGGCCAGGTCGCGGTACGTCGTGACGCCGACGAGCGGGCCGAACGTCTCGTTGCGGAAGATCGCATCGTCCTCTCGCACGCCGTCGACGATCGTGGGGTGATAGAAGATCCCGGCGTCCGGATCGCCGGCGAAGCCGTCGCGCGGGCTGGCTGCCGTGATCCGTCCGGTCGCGGTAGATCCGAGCACGCTATGGTGCGGCTCGATCCAGCCGAGGTATTCCTCGAACCGCTCGGCGAACTTCTCATCCAGCATCGGGCCGAAGACAACATCGCCGGACGGATCGCCGACCGCGGCCTGCCGGGCCGCCTTGTCGAACCGTGCGATGAAGTCGTCATGGACGCTGTCGTGCACAATCACCGTGCCTAGCGAGGTACATCGCTGCCCGGCAGTGCCAAACGCGGAGAACAGCGCCGCCTGGGCCGCCAGATCAAGCTCCGCGCTTGGCGTCACGATCATCGGGTTCTTCCCGCCGAGCTCGAGACAGGCCGACTGCAGGTGCCGCCCGGTAAGCTCGCCGATCCTGGACCCGACTGCGCTGGACCCGGTAAAGCCGACCTTGTCGACGAGCCCTTCATCCAGGGCCCGCTCCAGCCCGGTGAACGTCGTCTCGCCGTCGGCCAGCACCAGGTTCAGGACTCCGGGCGGCAGTCCGCCGCCGTGTACGAGCAGGTCGAACAGCGCCTTGCCACAGGCGGGGGAGTAGTCGGCTGGCTTCCAGATCACCGCATTGCCGCACAGCAGCGCCGGGATGAGGTACCAGGACGGCACTGCAACCGGGAAATTGCCCGCGGTGATGACGCTGACGACGCCGACCGGGTTGCGGAAGGTGAACAGCTGCTTGTCCGGCATCTCGCTGGGCACCGTCTGGCCGTAGAGGCGGCGCCCCTCGCCCAGGAAGAAATCACAGGTGTCCACGATCTCCCGGACTTCACCGAGTGCCTCGGCGGACGGTTTGCCGATTTCCCTGGTCACCAGCCGGGCAAGCGAATCGGCGTTGGCCTCCACCACCCGGCCGATATGCGCGATGGCGCGGCCGCGCACGGGCGCCGGCACATCCGCCCATCCTTGCTGTGCCGCCCGGGCGGCGCGCGCCGCAGCCACGAACGTGCTCGCGTCACCAAGCGAGACCTCGGCCACGACCTCGCTCACGCAGGCTGGATTGGTCGACGAGGCACGGCCGCCAGGCGCGTCCGCCACCAAGGACCCGGCAATGACCGAGGAAATGCTGTTTATCACGACCTCACCTCATCGATGTCATCGGGCGCGGGCGGGCAGCTGGCCGAGCACAGCATCCAGGGCCCGCACGCCCGCCTGCAGCTCGTCGGTCGTCACGTTCAGCGCCGGCCGGAACCGGATGGCGCGCTCGCCGCAAGGAAGCACCAGCACCTGAAGCTCGCGCAGTCCGCTGATGAGCTGGTCGCGCAGCTGCGCGTCCGGCAGATCGATGGCGCACAACAGGCCGCGCCCGCGAACATTGCTGACGAGCCCGCCGCGCCGCTCGCCGAGGTGGCGCAGCTCATCCAGGAGGTAGCTGCCGGTCTTCGCTGCGTAGTCGAACAATCCGTCGGCCTCGATGATCTCCAGCATCCGGCGCGAGCGAACCATGTCCACCAGGCCACCGCCCCAAGTCGAATTGATCCGGCTGGACACCTGGAACACGTTGTCGTCGACCTCATCCACGCGGCGGCCCGCCATGATGCCGCCCAGCTGCACCTTCTTGCCGAACGCCACGATGTCGGGTTCGAGGCCGAGCTGCTGGTAAGCCCAGGGCGTACCGGTGATCCCGACACCGGTCTGCACCTCATCAAGCACGAACAGCGCGTCATAGGCACGGCAGAGTTCCTGCATCGCCCGCAAGAACTCCGGGCGAAGATGATTATCTCCGCCTTCGGCCTGAATCGGCTCGGCGATGAAACACGCGATGTCGTGCGGGTATGCCTCGAACGCCGCCCGCGCCTGAGCGAGGGCGCGGGTCTCGGCGGCCTCGACGCTGGTGAGGTGCTGCTCCAGCGGGAAGGTGATGGCAGGCACGTCGATGCGCGGCCAGTCGAAGACTGGGTACCTGTCCGTCTTGGCCGGGTCGGTATTGGTCAGGGACATCGTGTAACCAGACCGGCCATGAAACGCGCGGGTCAGGTGCATCACTCTGGTGCCGAGATCGCGGGACCGGCCCGCTGCCTCGTTCCGGCGGCTCTTCCAGTCGAATGCCGTCTTGAGCGCATTCTCGACCGCCAGCGCGCCGCCCTCGACGAAGAACAGGTGCGGGAGTGCCGGATCGCCGAGCACGCGGCCGAATGTCTCGACGAAGTCCGCGAGGTGAGTCGTGTACATGTCCGGATTGGCCGGCTTGCTGGCCGCCACCACGGCGAGCAACGCCATGAACTCGGGATCACCCACGATGCCCGGCGGGTTGGCACCCAGCGGCGCTGACGCGAACTGCGTATAGAGATCGAGATACTCACGCCCGTCGCGCGCGTCGACCAGCCAGCTGCCATGGCTATGCTCCAGGTCGAGTACCAGCCGGTAACCGTCGGTCAGCAGATATTCGGCGAGCCGCTTGTGCACGGCCGCCGCCGGCACCCGCGCACTGCGAAACCCGGTCATGCGCCTCCTCACAGAATGCAGACACCCTACCCCTGCGCGGGGAAGCTTCCGTGACCAGGCTGGACAGGCACGCCGACGGCACGACGGATTGCGCCGGGCCATGGCTTGGCCAAGCTCGACGGACAGCCTGCCGTGGACGTAGCGTTGCGGAACAGGCCGTCGACGGCGCCCGGACACCCGGTGGCCGCTGATCCCGGGGAGGCGTGGCGTGCCGACCCGCAGCCGCAGATCTCAGGCGGGCGCCGGGGACGGTAGCGCCGAGATCGCGAGGTCGGCGTGGGCGCCGTTCCGTTATCGCTCATTCGCCGCCATGTGGAACGCGCAGTTCGTCAGCAACATCGGCAGCTGGATGCAGACCGTCGGTGCGCAGTGGCTGATGCTGACCCTCACCGGCTCCGCGGCCTACGTGGCACTCGTCCAGACCGCGGCGAGCCTGCCCGTGGTCCTGTTCGCGGTGGTCGCCGGCGCGATTGGCGACCTGGTCGACCGCAGGCGGTTCCTGCTCGTGGCGCAGGGCTTCATGCTGGTCGCCGCCACGGCACTCGGCGTGCTGGCGCTGGCCGGGCTGGTCACGCCCTGGCTGCTGCTGGCGTTGATCTTCGCCGTGGGTACCGGCCAGGCCCTGACGTCGCCGACCTGGCAGACGCTGCAGCCCGAGCTCGTTCCGGCGGCCGAGCGCGTGCAGGCGATCTCGCTCGGCTCCGTCAACCAGAACCTCGCCCGGGCGATCGGCCCGGCGATCGGCGGCATCCTGCTGGCGGCGACGAGCGCCGGAACGGTCTTCCTGATCAACGCGGCCACGTTCCTGGCTGTCCTCGCCGTCATCGGCTGGTGGCGCGGCACGCGGCCCGTATACACGCTGCCGCGCGAGCATGTCGGCGAGGCAATCCGGGCTGGCGGCCGCTACGTCGCGGCGAGCCCGGCGCTGCGCGTGATCCTGCTGCGGGCCGCGCTGTTCATGTTCTTCGCCAGCTCGATCTGGGCGCTGCTGCCGCTGACCGCGCAGTCGCAGCTGCATCTGGGCTCGGGCGGCTATGGGCTGCTGCTTGGCTGCGTCGGAGTAGGCGCAGTGGCCGGCGCCGCCGTCCTGCCGCGGCTGCGGGCCCGGCTGACGGCTGGCGCCCAGCTGACAGCCGGGTCGCTGGCGCTGGCTTGGGTGGCGCTGGTCCTCGGTTTCGTGCACGTCACGCTCCTGGTCGCGGCTGCCCTTGCGGTCGGCGGGCTGGCGTGGGTCCTGGCGCTGTCGACCCTGAACTCGCTCTACCAGCTGACCCTGCCCGGCTGGGTCAAGGCTCGCGGGATGTCGTTCTACCTGATCGTCTTCCAGGGCGGCAATGCGGCCGGCAGCGCCGTCATGGGCATCACCGCGCAGCACCTGGGACTGTCGGCCACGCTGCTGGCCGCCGCCGTCGGGCTGGCGCTGGGTCCGGTCGCCGGACTGCGCTACCGGTTCCAGCCGATTCCCCCGGAAGAGCTGCTGCCCGCTGGTGACTGGCCCGCGCCGCACCTGGCCGCCGACAGCTCGCCGGACGGGCCGGTCATGGTCAGCATCGAGTACCGGCCCCGCGAGGAACTCGGCGACGACCTGCTCGCCGCGCTCGAGGACGCCAGGTTTAGCCGGCGCCGGACCGGAGCCAGCGCCTGGCGAGTCTGGCAGGACGCAGCTGACCCGAGCCGGATCGTCGAGCAGTTCGTCGTCGCCTCCTGGGACGAGCACCTCCGCCAGCACGACCGCGTCACCAGCCGCGACCAGCAACGGCTCGACAAGATCCGCGCCCTGACCGACGAGGCTCGTCCCACTACGGTCACGCACTGGCTGACACCGCAGCCCCGCCACGCCCCGCGCCCGCGGGTGACAGGCCGGCGCGACCACAGCCGGCCGGCTCCGGCGTCGAGCCCGGACACGGACCGCCGGTCGACCACGGAGCCTTGAGGAACCCGGCCGTCATCACGCGTCAGATTATCTCGACCGAGCGCCGGGGGAGGCCCAGGCCCGTGGGCGGCGGGTGCCGGTCAGGCCCGGCGTCGGGCCTGCATCAGCCGCAGGATGAGCGGGGTGAAGATCAGCTGCATCGCCAGCTCCATCTTCCCGCCCGGCACGACGATAATGTTCGGCCGTGACATGAACGAGTCATGCAACATCGACAGCAGGTAGGGAAAGTCGATGCCCTTCGGGTTGGCGAACCTGATGACGACAAAGCTCTCGTCCGCAGTCGGGATGTAGCGGGCAATAAACGGATTCGACGTGTCCACCGTCGGCACCCGCTGGAAGTTGACGTGCGTCCGCGAGAACTGCGGGCAGATGTATTTCACGTAGTCCGGCATGCGCCGCAGCACCGTGTCGACCACGTCCTCGCTGGTGTAACCACGGGTGGTCTTGTCACGGTGCAGCTTCTGGATCCACTCGAGGTTGATGATCGGGACCACTCCGACCAGCAGGTCCGCGTACTGGGCGACATCCGCCTTGCCGGTGACCGCGCCCCCGTGCAATCCCTCGTAGTACAGGAGATCGCTGCCGCCGTCGACGTCCGCCCACGGCGTGAACGTCCCGGCTGGCTGCCCGAACGGCTTAGCCTCCGCCGCGTCGTGGAGATACTTGCGGCTCTTGCCGCGACCGTGCTCCGCGTACTCGCGGAACAGGGTTTCAAGCTCTTCGAGCAGATTCGCCTCGGGGGAGAAATGGCAGAAATGGCGGTTGCCGTCCTTTTCTGCGTCTGCCGTCGCGACCTTCATCTGCTCCCGGTCATACCGGTGGAACGAGTCGCCTTCCACGATCGTCGCGTTGATCTGCTCGCGCAGGAAGATGTGCTGAAAGGTTCTGGTCACCGACGTGGTGCCCGCGCCGGACGACCCGGTGATGACGACGATGGGATGCTTGGCTGACACCTGTTCTCCTGCTCGCTAAGGGATCCGGAACAGGGAACGGCTGTTGAAGAGCGAGTCGTCGAAGGTCGACTCCGGTCCGCTGGCCTGGTCGTGGTGGTAGCGCTCGATCCGCTCGACCTCGTTCCTCGATCCGAGTATCAGCGGCGCGTGCTGCTGCAGGCTGGTGGGCTGGATCTCCATGACGCGCTCGCGTCCGGTGCTGGCGCTGCCGCCGGCCTGTTCGACGATGAACGAGATCGGGTTGCACTCATACATCAGCCTGAGCCGGCCCGGCTTGGCCGGTTCCTTGCTGTCCCTGGGGTAGAGGAAGACACCACCGCGGGTGAGAATGCGGTACGTCTCCGCCACCAGCGAGGCAATCCAGCGCATGTTGAAGTCCCGGTGCCGCGGTCCGGTCCGGCCCGCCAGGCATTCCTGGATGTAGCGGCGGACCGGCGGCTCCCAGAACCGCTCGTTGGAGGCGTTGATCGCGAACTCTTCACAGTCCTCGTGGATGCGGAGCTGCGGATGAGTGAGGACAAACGCTCCGATATCCCGGTCGAGGGTGAATCCGTCGACGCCGTCGCCGGTGGTGAGGATCAGCATCGTGGATGGCCCGTACAGGGCGAAGCCCGCGCATACCTGGGCGACGCCCGGCTGCAGGAAGTGCTCGGCCTGCGGCTCCGCTCCCGGGTCAGGGCTGCGCAGGATCGAGAAGATCGTGCCGACCGAGATGCCGGCGTCGAGGTTGCCCGAGCCGTCCATCGGGTCGAACAGCAGGAGGTATTTCCCGCGGCGGTGGGTGGCCGGGATGGGGTAGATGCCTTCCATCTCTTCGGAGGCCATCGCGGCCAGGTGCCCGGTCCATTCCGTCTCGCCGATCATCACCTCGTTGCTGATGATGTCGAGTTTCTTCGGCAGCTCGCCCTGGATAGTCTCCGCGCCGGCGCCGCCCGGCGCGCCGACCAGCGCGCCGCGGCTGACCTGGTTACTGATGATCTTCACGGCGGTTGCCACCGCGTTGAGCAGCCCCGAGAAGTCACCGGTCGAGCCGGGGTGGCGGTGCTCGGATTCGATCGTGTACCTGGTGAGTGTCTTGCGTTCTTCACGCATGGCAGGACTGCCTCTCGCGAGATAGCGCATCGCCGGCGAGTTCCGCGCCGAGAATGTCCTTTTCCTGCGCCACGGGGGCGGTGGCAACCTTGTGCGGTCCCAACAAGGCTGACCTCCTGTTCCTGCCATGATCACGGCGTCAGCCGCCCGTCGCTGAGGCTACGCCGGGCCCGCCAAAGCCGCATCCCCCGCCAGAGCGGTCCATCGGGTGAAGTTGGGCACCCCTCCGTCTCGCCACGACGGCCATCCTGCTTCTGCTGGCCTCTCTTCAGCACGTCATCGCCCCGCGACAGCCGGGCTTCTTGTATCATCCGCCAGACCGGGGGTGCGGGATAGGACCAATGGCCGGCAAGGCGGGGGACCATGGGCCCGCTGGTGAGGTCCGCGGGCCTGTACCTGGCGCCGCCGCCCCGGCCGCCCCGGCTGCGTTCCGGGCGGCTCCGGCCGCCGAAGCTCAGCGTCCTCGCAGGTCAGTAACTCGCTCGTAGACCAGGCCGGCGGTTTCGCGGCCGCCTGCCTTGGCCGGATGCGACGGCACCAGGACCGGCTCAGCGGCGGCTCTGGCCGCGATCTCGGTGTGCCTGGCCGAGGTCTCGGCGTGCCAGCGAGTGAGCGTGAGCCACAGCGGGATCCCAGCCCAGCAGCAGAAGATCAGGCCGGCCAGCGGGATGTTCAGCCAGAACCATGTCCCCATCGTGACTCCTCTTGGCTCTCGGCCTAGCGGGCGCCCGACACGCGACGTTACGGATTCAGGTACCTGGCCGTCCCCCGTAATTTCACTGGGTTTTCCCCCGGGGATGGGTCCCGGGACCTTCGCGTCCGCGGATCCGGATGGCGAGCTGGTGCCGTGTCCGCACCTCCAGCTTGGTGAAGACGCTCGCCAGGTGGTACTCCACCGTCCTCGGGCTGAGGTAAAGCTGCGCGGCCGCCTGGCGGTTAGACAGCCCGGACGCTACCAGCCGCGCCACCCGTAGTTCCTGAGCAGTCAGGCCGGGCAGGTCAGGATCGTCTCCGGGACGCGGCCGCAGGCCGAGCGCGCCGAGCTCGGACTCGCTGGCCAGCATGAAAGGACGCGCCCGCAGGCCGGTGAACGCCTCGTGCGCTGCCCGGATGGCGTCGATGGCGGCGGTCCGGCGCTGCAGCCGGGCCAGGCACCGGCCGTGCGCGAGATCCAGCAGCGCGGAGTAGAACGGGACGGGCGGGCCGCCGCAGGCCAGGCGGCCATCCCGCAGCACCTGGTCGGCCCGGTCCAGGTCACCACGCGCCATGGACAGCGAGCCGCGCAGCCAGGCGGCATGGATCAGGGCCGGCCGCTGGCCGCGGCAGGCCGCCCGGGATTCGAACGCATCAAGGACCGGCTCCGCGTCTCCCAGCCGCCCGGCGCGCACCAGAGCCCAGACCTGCAACGGGCGCCACCAGAAGGCAGCCGGGTCGTCATAGTGGTCGATCTCCGGTACCGCCAGGGCCAGGGCGGCGCCGCGAAGCACCTCTTCGGGGTCTTCCCTGGCGAAGCCGAGGATGCAGCGGGCCGAGGCGGCCAAGATAGCGGCGAGACCGCCGAACGTGCCTGCCGCCTCCTCGGCGGCCTCCACGTGCCTGGCGGCAACCGCCCAGTCACCGCGGCACGCCGCCACCTTGGCCGCGGCGCTGTGCACGAATGCCAGGTCGTAGTGGCGGTCTGCATCGCGGGCTGACGATACGGCCAGCTCGGCGTGGACCTGGGAGTCATCCCAGCGCCCGGACCTGAATTCGGTCTCGGCGAGGAACGCAAGCGGCTGGCCGGGAAACCGCACCTGGAGCCCGGCCCTGATCCGGCGCACCACCAGCGTGAGGTCCTCGGCCGCTCCCTGCAGGTCGCCGCTCCACAGCTTGACGAGGCCGCGGTAGGTGACGGAATCGGTGCTGGCGAGCGGCACCATCGCCGCGCGCCCGGGGAGGTCGCGGAACAGGCTGAGCGCCTTGTCGGCCTGGCCGCTGAGCGTGAGCGGAATCGCCCGCATGCAACGGGCGGCGTCGTACCAGGGCTCGCCGCCGATGGCGCCGCCCAGCGCGCGGTCCAGCCACCTGGCGGACTCGGTGAACGGCCCGGATATCCCGAGCAGTATGCCCAGACCGAGCGCCGCCTCCGCGCCAGCCGCGTCCGTCGCCAGGTCATGGGCATCCCATGCCGCCCGCAGCAGGGCCTCCGCGTCCAGCGGACGGGCCGCCAGCAGCGCCAGATGGCCGAGTGCCGCGTTCCTGCGGGCGCTGAACGGAAGGCACTCGACCATCGGCCGGGCCGCCTCGGCCGCTGCCACGTCGGCGCCCCGCACCAGCATCTCGAAGGCCGACAGGACGCGCTCGTCCCGCTCGGGGCCGCACCCGGTGACCGTCGCGGCCCGCTGCAGCTGCCGCGCCGCCAGCCGCAGCCGTCCCGCGTCCGCCGCGGCCGCGGCCGCGGCGTCCAGATCGGCTGCCAGCCCCGGGTCAGGGCCGACCGCCGCCGCGGCCCGGTGCGCGAGCGCCTCCTGGCCGGCCACGACCGAAGCGGCACGCAGATGCAGCAGCCTGCGCCGCTCCGCCCCAAGGTCGCCGTAGACAGCCTGGCGGACAATCAGATCGGCGAACGAGACCCGCCAGCCGGCCGTAGTATCCTGCTCGGTCAGGAAACCTGCCCGCTCCGCCTCGTCGAGTGCCGCGGCCGGGTCCGCTGTGCCGGCCACCGCTGCCACATCCGCGAGGATGCAATGATCTCCGAGCACCGACGCGGCCACTGTCAGGTCCCGCGCCTGCCGCGAGAGCGCCGCCAGCCGCGGCAGGATCAGGGCCGCCAGCGACGCTGGCGCGCGGAGCAGCCCGTCCGTGGCCGTCAGCGCCTCGTCGGTCAGCTCACTGAGCAGCGCACGGGCCAGCAGCGGGCTGCCTCCGGTACGGTCCGCGAGCCCCCTGAGCGTTCCCCCGGAGAGCCCGGCGCGCCCGAGCTCGCGGCACAGCAGGCCAAGCTCGCTGGCGTCCAGCCCGCTGAGCGTCAGCTGGACGGCGCGGCGGTCGCCCGACACAAAGCGGGCCCACCCCTCACCATGCTGCGGCATCCCCTCGCGCCGGCAGGAGAGGATGACCAGCACGTTTTCGGCGATCAGCCGGCGGCAGGCGAAGAGCAAGGCCCGGGCGGAGCCAAGATCGGCCCACTGCATGTCCTCGACCACCACGGCGACCGGCCCGGTCTCCTGCAAGGACGAGATGAGCGCGAGCAGCTCAACGCCGACTGCCAGCGGATCCGCCGCCGCGGGCGGGCCCTGGCCGAGCAGCTCGAGGCCGGCCAGCGCGCCGGATGAGGCCGCGGCCGCCCGGGCCGCGAGCTGCTGCACCACGCCGTAGGCCAGCGCCGCCTCGGCCTGCTCGCCGCTGGCGGCTAGCACCGGCACGTCCTGCTGGGCGCCGAGGAATTCGGAGATGAGCGACGACTTGCCGATCCCGGCTTCCCCCTGGATCAGCACCACCCGTGGCTCACCCGCGCGTGCCGCGGCCAGCGCCGATGCCAGCGCGACCAGTTCCGGCGCGCGGCCGACGAACACCTGCGCCGGACGCGCAGCTAACCGGCTACCGTCCATGCTGGAGTCCCCGCCCCTGAGCGCGCCAACCGCCTCTTCGTTATGACGCGCATGGATCCCTATTGTATGACGAGTCGTTCCGCCCATCCATGGGAAAGTTACCCTCAGGCAGGCCTGTTCTACCTTGGGTGACCCCAGGAATGGTGCTTCGTCATCCGCGGTTGAGCACGCCGTGCCTGACGATCGATTGCCTGCGCCCGCGCCGTTGTCGGGGGGGACGGCATGGGCGCGCAGTCTGCAGACGCCGCTGCGCGTGTTCCTGCGGACCGAGACGGGCAGTGCGGCTGTCCTGCTGGCCATGACACTGGCCGCGCTGGTCTGGGTTAACGCAGACGCCTCCTCCTATAACGCGTTCTGGCATACCCAGGCTGCCGTGCATGTCGGTAGCGCGGAGCTGTCGCAGGATCTGCGCGGCTGGGTGAACAGCGGGCTGATGACCTTTTTCTTCTTCATCTTCGGGCTGGAAGCCCGGCGCGAATTCGACATGGGCGAACTGCGGGAGCGCCGTCGGCTCGCGCTGCCTGCCGCGGCAGCCCTCGGCGGCCTCGCGGTACCCGTCGCCGTTTACCTGGCCGCCAATGCGGGCCGGCCAAGCGCGGTCGGGTGGGGCACGGCGATGTCCACGGACACCGCCTTCGCGCTCGGCATGCTGGCCCTGGCCCGGCCCCGCTTTCCCGACCGGGTGCGTACCTTCCTGCTGACCGTCGCCGTCGTCGACGATCTGGTCTCCCTGGTGGTCATCGGGACCGTCTACAGCCGGAACGTCAGGCTGGCCGCCCTCGCGATCGGGGCGGGCGTCTTCGGCGTGATCTTGCTGGTCCGCCGGGCCGGGTTCCGTTACGGGCCCGGCTATGCCACGCTGGGGATCATCGCCTGGGTGGCGGTCTTCAAGTCGGGCGTCGACCCGGTCGTCGTCGGCCTGGCGATGGGGCTGCTGACTTATGCCTATCCGGCCGGCCGGGCTGACCTCGAGCGGGCAACCGACCTGTTCCGCAGCTTCCGCGAACAGCCGACGCCCGAGCTCGCTCGTTCGGCGACCGCAGGGCTCGCCTCGGCAATCTCGCCGAACGAGCGGCTGCAGCTGCTTTACCATCCCTGGACCAGTTACGTCATCGTGCCGCTCTTTGCTCTCGCTAACGCGGGGATCGCGATCAACGGCGCTTTCCTGGCCAAGGCGGTCACCTCGCCGATCACGCTCGGGATCTTCTTCGGCTACGTGGCGGGCAAGCCGGCCGGCATCACTGGCGCCTCCTGGCTGCTGACCCGGCTGAGCCGCGGACGGCTGCGGCCGCCGGTCGGCTGGGCCGCCGTCACCGGGGCGGGCACGATCGCCGGGATCGGGTTCACGGTGTCCATCCTGATCGCGACCCTCGCGTTCAGCGGTACCGAGCTGCAGGAGGCCAAGCTCGGTGTGCTCAGCGCGGCACTGGGCTCCGCACTGATCACCTGGCTGGTCTTCCGCGCCGCCGCCCGGCTTCCGGCCAGGTTGCAGATCCGGGCACTGCTCGGCACCTCGCGCGCCATTGTCGACCTTGACCCGCCCGTCGAACCCGGCCACGATCACATCCGCGGCCCGGCCCGGGCACCAGTGACCATCGTCGAGTACGCCGACTTCGAATGCCTCTACTGCGGCCAGGCGGAGCCGGTCATCAGGCAGCTGCTGACCGGCCACGGAGACGTGCGGTACGTGTGGCGGCATCTGCCGCTCAATGACGTCCATCCGGGTGCGCAGCTGGCCGCCGAGGCGGCGGAAGCCGCCGCCGAGCAGGGCGCGTTCTGGGAGATGCACGATCTGCTGCTCGATCACCAGGATGACCTCAGGGCGCCCGATCTGATCCGCTATGCCGGCGAGCTCGGCCTCGACGTCGGCCGATTCCGCGACCGCGTGAGCAGGCACGCCGGAGCCGCGAGGATCGCCGAGGACGTTGACTCCGCTGACCTGAGTGGCGTGTCAGGCACGCCGACCTTCTTCATCAACGGGCGCAGGCACCACGGCGCCTACGATATTGACGCGCTCTCCGCTGCGGTCAGCGCGGCCAAGGCCCGCGCCACAATCGGGCCCGCCCGCCGGTCGCATTCCGGTGCCGGGTTGCGTCATCGTAGCGACGACGGCACCCCGTCGGCATGACAAGCAGCATGAGGAGGACAACCAGACTGGCGGTGCTCCGCTCGCGCTCAGGCCGGGGCGAAACGGAGCCTCAGCCCGAACCTGCGCAGCACCGAAAGGAACCACAGCGTGGACGCACCGGTCCCGGCGACGACAAGCGCGGCCGTGGCGACGGTCGTGAGCATCAGGAACGTGCCGGTCGGCTCCGTCACCATCAGCACCGCCAGGCCGGCGGTGAGCAGCAGGAAGATGCCCGCCCAGAGCCAGGTCGCGCCCTGGAAGAACCGGTGCAGGCCTGGGTGGTGGGTGGCTGGCTGCCGGAGGGCGACCACCTCGGTGGCCAGCCGGGCAACGAGCGGATTCGGGCCCCTGGCGGTGCGGGCGAACAGCACGCACATACAGAGATTCGCGAGCGGAAATTGCAGCAGGAAGATCCACAGCTCGCCGGTGGCGATGACCACGGCCGTCTGCAGCGTGAGCACGACGGCTGAGATCGTTAGCAGGCTCGGGACGCACCCGGTGGCGACCCTGCGGATAACCGCGGCAGCCCAGGTCGCTGCCACCCCCGCCAGCAATCCGGCATCGCGGCCGCCCAGCCACGCGCCTGCGGCGTAAGCGGCGACCGGAAGCCCGGCCGACTCGGACAGACTCCACGCCGTGGTGCGCAGCAGCCGCAGCGGGCGGGGGAGTTCCAGGTGCTCTGGCACGGGGAGAGCCTAGTGGCTGATTCGCGGGCACGTGGCTGGACTGGCCGAGGAACCGCATAGTCATCAGATGCGGCCGGGATAAGGCGGACTGGCAATCTCGCAGCGGATCTCGGTGCCCCGGAGGGAAGGTAACGGCGGCAGCTAACAGGCCGCGTCTGGCAACCGCGCAGACCGCACGCGCTGTGAAAGCAGTTCGTGGTACTGATCGCCGCTGGCCTTCATCCCGCTCACCAAAGGCGAATGGGCGAGCGAGAACGCCCCGGCGAACATGACCAGGAGCGACAGCGCCTCCAGCGGTCCCCAGGCGCCGGTTGTCCGCAGGTTGTCGCCGAAAAGCCCGACGCCGATCAGGATGCTGGCCAGCGGGTCGACCAGGACGAGGGTCGACTGGGAAGCGACGATCGGGCCAGCATGAAAGGCGTTCTGGGCCAGGAAGACGGCGAGCGCCCCGAAGATGGCCAGCGCGTAAGTCTGCCAGTGGCGGTACAGGGACGCCCAGTCCGCGGCAGCAAAACCGGACACCGCCTTGGTGCAGGCCGCGGTGAAGGCAAAGCCGATGGCCGCTGCGGTTCCGAACATGGCAGCCCGCCACCAGCCCGGTCCGTGCATGGCGAGGACGACGGCGATCGCGATGGCGCCGCCGCAGGCCCCGCCCGTGACTAGCCATTCCCAGGTCGGCGGTGCCAGCGTGCCGTACTCGGGATGGGCAAAGTACAAGAAGCCAGCCAGGCCGCCGGTAACAGCCAGCGAGCCGAGCCATTCGCGGCGCCCGATCGTGAATCCGAACCAGACGGCCAGAATCCCGACCAGGAACACCAGCTCGGTGGTCAGGGTCGGCTGCACCTGGGAAAGGCGGCCGAAATGCAGCGCCACGGCCTGGAACAGGAAGGAGACGATCATCAAGACGAATCCGAGTAGCCAGATCCGCCGGCGCAGCGCGTAACTGAGCAAGCTGAGCCGCAGCGTGCTGCCAGCGGGCGCGTTCTCGACGCCCATGCGCTGAAACACGCTCGTCAGCGCGTTGGCCAGCGAAGCGCCCAGGGCCAGCACAAAAACCATCGAACCCCGCCTCAGCAATAACGCGTGTATCATACAGATACTTGGCGGTATCATACACCGAGGCGCGAGGGCGGGGGATCGGCGCGATGGGCACGGAGCCAACCGGAGCCGACCCGATCGGGATCATCGAGCTGGAACTAATGAGGCTTGTCCGCCACCTTGAGACCTTCGGCCGGCGCGGGTCGCTGTACGTGCGCGTCGACCGGGCCGGTTACCTCGCGATGCGCATGCTCGAAGGTATCGGGCCGGTGACCACGAATGCTCTGGCCCGGGCCCTGCAGCTCGATGCCTCGACGGTCACCCGGCAGGTCGCGGCCCTCCAGTGCCAGGGCTTCGTCCAGCGACGCGCCAACCCGGCTGACGGGCGATCGTCGACGATCGCATTGACTCAGGCGGGCCGTCAGTCGATGCGCGAAGTGGAGCGGGAGCGGCGACGGCAGATCGAAGCGCTGGTCAGCGACTGGGATGAGGCCGAGCAGATCGACCTGGGGCTGGCCCTGACCAGGCTCAACGCTTCCCTGGCGGAGAGTGTGACTGAGGTCGATGACCATCGCCACGGACCGGACTCACGGATGCCGGAATCAAGCTGACGATCGAGCCTGCCGAACCCGGGCCGCTGCGTTCCGGCGGCAAGCCGGTCAGGCTGGCGGACTTGGCGCCGCTCGCTGGGCCCGGACGGCAAGAGGTTCGAGGGATCTTTTAGTTCTTTTGTGAGCTTGCAGATCGTAGTAACGTCCGCCTTAAGAGTAAATCGCCGTGAAGCAAGAGACTCGCGAGGTTCGCGCGGGCCCCGCAGTCCGGTCATACCACGCCCAGATCCCGGCGCTCCCCGGCCGGCGATTGTCAGCGGCGCCGGCCGTCGGCGAGCCGCGGGACCCGCCCTGACGAGGGCAAGGAGGCCGGTGGTGGGAAGCGTCGACCAGCGAGGAAGCGCCGCGGCAGGCGAGCAGCCGGTCAGCCGCGCCGGGCCGCCCCCGGTTACCAAGATCGAGCAGCGCGGGATCGAGTATGTGCCGCTCGATCGTCGGTGGGGAAAGCCTGCCGGGCTGTTCTGGATGTGGGCTGGAGCGGTCTGGAACGTCGAGTTCGTGCTGTACGGAGCCCTGGCCGTCATCGTCTTCGGGCTATCGTTCGCCCAGGCAATCGTCGTGATCGTCATCGGCAACGTGTTCTACCTGCTGACCGGCCTGGCCAGCCTGCAGGGACCGCAAGCGGGCAGCACCGCATTCGCGATCAGCCGCGCGCCGTTCGGGCCGAACGGGAACAGGATGCCCTCGTTCTTCAACTGGGTCACCCAGGTCGGGTTCGAGATCGAGGGCATCGCCTTCATCGTGCTTGCCGCGATAGCGGTCTGCGGCAGGCTGCACTTCCTGCCAGGCACGCCGGCCAAGATTGTCTTCCTCCTCATCGCGGTGGGGATTCAGGCGGTGCTGCCGACGCTCGGTCATGCGGCGGTGCTCAAGGTCCTGCGCTGGCTCGCCATCCCGTTCGTCGTCCTGTTCGTGATACTGGCGATCCTCACGACATCGAAGGTGAACCTGCACGTGCCTGCGCACGGGGCCGGCTGGGGGTCGTTGATGGTCTTCCTCGCCCTGGTCATCTCGGCGGGCGGCCTCGGCTGGACAGAGAACGCCAGCGACTACTCGCGCTACCTGGCCCCGACGGCCGACAAGCGGCGGATCGTGCTCGCGGTGGCGCTGGGCGGGGCCATCCCGTCGGCCTTGCTGGAGGTGCTCGGTGCCGCCATCGCGACGGGGGTGCCGACCGCGACCAGCATCGCGGGCCTCACGACGGGATTCCCCGGCTGGTTCATCATCCCGTTCCTGCTGGTAGCCATCGTCCAGCTGTTCGCGATCAACACCATCGACCTGTACTCGTCCGGAGTGACGCTGCAGAGCCTGGTGCCCGGCCTCAAGCGCGTTCAGTGCGTGGCCATCGACACGGTGGTATGCGGGGCCTTTGCCGCCTACGCGATCTTCTCGTCGCGGTTCTTCACTCTGCTGTCCGACTTCCTGCTGTTCATCATCATCTGGCTGGGCCCGTGGTGCGCGATCTACCTGGTCGACTCCTGGCTTCGGAAGAACCGCTACGACACTGAGGGCCTGCTGAACGAGCGTGGCCGCTACTACCGCAACGGCGGCGTGCACTGGCCAGCGATCATCGCCCAGCTGTCCGGAATGGTGGCCGCCGCGATCTGGCTGAATGCCTACTCGCCGTACGTGTCGCCGTTGTCGAGCAGGGTCGGTGGCTCAGACTTCAGTGTCTTCCTTGGCCTGCTGGTGGGCGGCGGCGTGTACTTCGCGCTCGCGCACCGGTCGGTCCGCGCCGAGGGCGAGAAGACGTCGGCCGGGCTGGCCTGATACCCGGGCACTGGCCTGGAGTCACGACGGATGACAGGCGTTTTTGACGCGGAGCTGGACGAAGGTCGCTTCCCGGCCGGCCATGCGGCCCGCTCTGAAGGACGCGGATCTGGCCAACAACCGGCCGGCGGCTGGCGCAAGCTGAAGCACGAAAGCTGGTTCACGGCGAGGGCGGTAGCCTCTTGGTATACGGGCCGGCCCGAGGGCCTACATCGGCCGGAAGCCGGCTCGCCAGCGGAATCGGCGCAGCCTCCGCTCCGCCCACGACTGACGGGACCAGATCGACATGACCCTCTTCCAGCGGGCACACGACATAGTCCAGGCCAAGGCCAACAAGGCGCTCGACGCGGCCGAGAAGCCGGACGAGATGCTCGACCTCTCCTACGAGCAGATGCTCGACCAGATCACCCAGGTCCGGCGGGGGCTGGTGGATATCGCCGCCTCTCGTAAGCGGATCGAGCTGCAGGAGCAGCAGCTGCACCACTCGGTGGACCACCTGGCAGACCAGGCCAGGGCAGCCGTCTCGCAGGGCCACGAGGAACTGGCAAGGGAGGCGCTGTCCCGCAAGGCCGCCGCCCAGGCTCAGATCGACGCCATGGAGCCGCAGCGCGAGCAGCTGGCCGAGCAGGAGGAGAATCTTGAGCACACCCTCTCTGCCCTGCAGAAGAGGGTGAACGATTTCCGGACCCAGAAGGAAGTGCTGAAGGCCCAGTACTCAGCGGTGCAGGCGGAGAGCTCGGTGGGCGAGAGCGCGGCGGGAATCTCCCAGGCCGCCGGCGACCCGGGAGCGGCGCTCCAGCGGGCCCAGGACAAGATCGCGGCGATGCAGGCCCGGGCCGGCGCCGTGGACGATCTGCTCCAGTCCGGAGTGCTCGAAGATGTCGGCGGCGGCACCGACGACATCCAGCAGGAGCTCGACGAAGCCGGGTCGGCCGCCGAAGTGGACAAGGAGCTTGCCGCGCTCAAGGCCGACGTCGGCCACGGCGCCCTGGGCAGCCAGGACGCACCGGCACCGGCAGAGCTAACCGGGCATTGACGCTCTCGCCGGCGGGGTCCGTGGTGGGGGCCCGCTCACCGGGAACTGACGCCCCTCACCGGGTGGGGTCCTTCGTGCGGGGCCCGCTCACGGCCGGCCGGATGATGGTGATGGGACCACGACCGTGATGCAGGCAGTAGGTGCTGACCGAGCCCAGTAGCGCGTCGGCGAAGCCGCCGTACCCGCGGCTACCCACGACCAGCAGCTCAGCGCCTGCCGACGCCTCGATCAGGACCTGGCCCGGGTGCCCCTCGAGCACCCGGGTTCGCAGCCAGGCCGGGCGGTCGGAGCCGAACACCTCATCGAGGGCGTCGGCGAGGGTTCGTTCCGCAAGGCGGGCGAGGTCGAGGTCGTCGGGGTAGGCCGGGGCCCAGCCGTAGAACGTCGGGTACTCCCAGGTGATGACGGCCTCCAGGGCGGCTCCGGTGAGTCCGGCCTGCCGCGCGGCCCAGCGCAGGGCCGCTTTCGAGCCGTCCGAGCCGTCGACCCCCACAACGATGCGGGCCGGCCCGTCGCCACCCGGTCCGTTCATTACTCTCCTCGCACTCACCCGAAGCTGTTGCCGCAAGTCCCGCCGACGACGATAGCGTGCGGCTCCGGCCGGCGAGGTACTAGCCGGCGAGGTGCTGGCGGGCACCCGCGGCGGCTCGCGGCTTTCCCGGCGCCCGGCCGGCGGCCGCCATCGGCAATGTGGTGAATCACCTGCAACGGGCGAGGTGCCGCCGGGCGGGAGGGCCCAGGCTGGGCTGACGCGCGCCGAGCCAGTCAGGTCACGGGGGGCCTGCGCGGCGCGGCCGGAGCAGGAGCTCGTCATGCGCAAAACCGCCGTCGCCTGCGGCGCCGTCGGGGTGATCTTCCTTGTCGCAGCGGGGCTGCTGGCCTTCTGGATAACGCCCCAGTTCATCGCGCGGCTGCCGGGCGATTCCAACACTGTGCGGACCTATGACGGCCAGATTCGCAGCCTGATTGACCCGCTCGCGCTGCAGCAGGGCAACCTCGCAGCGGCCATAAAGGTAGGTCTCCCCGAGACGCTGCGGCGGCAGGTGAAGGTGCTGCAGACCTCGGGCAACACCGCGCTCGTGCGGGACTCGACCACGGTGACCTCGTCCGGCCGCCAGATCGGCGGCGTTACCTCGCAGTACGCGGTCGACCGCCGCAGCCTCGAAGCGACGGCCAGCCATCCGGGCAGCTGGAACGTCACCGACGCCAGCGGACTCACGGTCAACTGGCCGATCGGCGCCAAACAGCAGAACTACACCGGATGGGTTGTTGACACGCAGGCCACGACCCAGCTGAGGTACCTCAGGCAGGAGCAGCACGGCGGCGTGAACACCTACGTGTACCGGGCGACGGTCCCGGCGACCCCGGTCAAGAACCCGCAGGTGCTGCGCGATCTTCCGAAGGCACTGCCCGCGAAGCTGTTCCAGCAGATCGGCAAGAGCGGGCTGGTTCCGGCGAGCACGCTCGCCGGCCTGGCGACGGCCTTCCCGCACACGGCCCAGATCCCGGTCGGGTACCTGTACGAGGCCACGAGCACGTACTGGGTCGCTCCGGCCACCGGCATCGTCGTGGACATCAGCACCGTTGAGCAGCAGCTGGGTGGCGTCGCCCTTCCGGACGGTAAGATCGTGCCATTGCTCCCGGTGCTGGCCGACAGCTACTCCGGCAGCCAGGCCAGCGTGCAGGCAGCGGCGACCGATGCGACGAACGGCAGTAACGCCATCCAGGCGGTGGGCACGACGGTGCCGATCGTGGCCGCCGTCGTCGGTTTGGTGCTGCTCGTCATCGCCGTCATCCTGGGAAGGCGCGGTCGCGGGCGCGGACCTGGCCAGGTCCGTGATCCCGGCGCCGGTGCCCGCTCCTGAACCGGCCGGCCGCCCGCTGACCGGAGTCCGGGGCGGCACCCCGAAGGCGCCATGGGCCGGGCCGTCCGGAAAGGATAGGTAAGGCTAATGGATCCCGATCCCGATCGCGGCCACGGCGGCACCGACCTCGGCAGGCGGATTCAGGAGCGTCGCCACAAGGCCGGGCTGACCAGGGAAGAGGCGGCGGCGAGGGCGGGCATGGCCGACAGTTACCTGGCGTATCTGGAGACCGATCCCGACGCGGCCCCGACGTCGGCCGCCCTGACCCGGCTGGCGGCCGCACTCGGGACCACGACCCGCGCTATCACGGGCGCCGGACTCGGCCTCCCGCCTGGCCAGCAGCCACCTGGTCAGCGCCCGGTGCTGCGGCCATTGAGCGCTGCCGAATGCCGGGCCTTTCTCGGCACCGGGGGGGTCGGGCGGTTCCTGTTCGTCGCTGCCCGCGGTCCGGTCGCTGTCCCGGTGAATTACCGGATGCTGGGCGACGATATTGCTTTTCGTACCGATGACAGGACCAGCCTGGCGGCGGCCGCGGCACCGCGGCAGCCAGTGTCTTTCGAGGTTGACCATCTCGACGAGGTGCTGCGCGAGGGATGGAGCGTCCTGGTCAGCGGACCTGCGCACGTGGTGACGGACCCGGCCGAGCTGGACGAGGTCGCGTCGCTCGGGATCGCGCCGTGGGCGGGCGGCGCCAAGCAGACCTACGTCCGGATTTCCGCCGGGCAGGTCACCGGACGCCAGATCCGGGGCGGATAGCCGCACCCGTCAGGCCCGCCTTCGATCGCCCGGCGCCACGGCGGGCAGCTGGTCACGCTCGCGCCTGGGCGGTATCGCCTCCTGGCGCTCGCGGCTGGCGCCGGTGCTCCGTTAAGCGCTCCATGTTTCCAGGAACACGGCGTCCCTGGCCGAGACATCTGCCCGGTACATGGGGTGCAGGTCCATGGACGGCGAGTACTTGCTCGCCGGGACCTCGCGGCCCAGCGCCTCGGCCATCGCCCGCACGTGATGCGGGCCTGCGCCGCAGCAGATGCCGACGTAGTTCACGCCGAGGTCGCGAGCCTGGAGCGCGAACTCCGCCATCTCGAAGCGGGTGCATCCGAACGGCTCGAGCGCGAGCGGGAAGGCCCGCTCGGTGCCTTCGGCGCGCAGGCTCTGCATTGTCGGGGCGGCCGCGTTCGTGCGGTAAGGCACCGGCTGGGCGCCGACCGCGCAGCTGACCGCGTCGCGGATCCGGGCCAGCAGCGGCAGCATCGTCTGCGGCCCGCGGTCACAGTTCAGGCCGACGACCGCAGCGCCCTCGGCGGCCAGGATGCGGCATGCCTCGGCGTAGTCGTAACCGTCGCGGGTCTGGTTCGGCTGCGTGGGCGCCAGCGTCACCACGGCGGGCAGCCCGAGCCCGGAGATGACTTCCAGCGCGATCAGCGCCTCGCCGAGGTAGTCGTTGGTCTCGGAGATGACGAAGTCGATACCTTCGTCCGCCGCCCAGCCCAGCTGCTCGGCATAGGTGGTACGGACGATGTCCCTGGTCGAGGCGTTGTCAGGGTCGTAGGCCCAGGTGTTGCAGACGTTGCCTGCCACCAGGGCGCCGCCTTCGCTGGCGACCTCGCGGGCAATGCGCACCGCGCTGCGGTTCATCGCCTCCAGGTCGCCCTCACGGCCGACGTGGCGCAGCTTCTCGCGGTGCGCGTAGTAGGTGAGCGCGACCATCACGTCCGCGCCCGCGCGCAGGAACTCCCTGTGCAGCTCGCGCACCGCGGCGGGGAAGTCGAGCACTACCTCGGGGACGTACGGGCCCGCCTTGATATACCCGCGGCGTTCCAGCTCGAAGACATAGCCCTCGGCGCCGAGCACGGTGCCGTTCTCCAGCCGCGCGGCGATCCCGGCCGGCGAGCGCTCGTTCATGATGCCGCACCTCCCAGCTGCTGGCCGTCCGCCGCGCTGTAGCCGGCGAACCGGCGTGGCGCGAAGCGACGGATGTCGTAGACGGTTCCCTGCTGCACGGCGAGCTGCGCGAGTACCCGCCCCACCCATGGGGCGAACTTATATCCCGTGCCACGCCAGCCGACCCCGGTGAAGACATCATCCGCGCCAGGGACCGGGCCGAGAATGAAATCGTCGTCGGCCACCAGGTCGTAGGAGCAGGTGTCGACGCCGCTGGCGTCGGCCACGTCGACGGTCTGCGCGCCGCGCAGCCCGGGCATGCATTCGGCGACGAAGTCCTCCACGCTGGCGATCCGGCTGGGCACCCGGGTCGCGTCGGGCGGGTTGTAGAAGCCGATCTTCACCCCGGGTGTCTTTCCCGCATACAGCGGATGCCCGTAGATCCCGACATCCAGATAGGCGAAGACGGGCAGCGCCTGCTCGGTGAACAGGTCGCGGGTCCCGGCAGGCGGGATGAAGTACTTGGACTGCACAGGGCGGTCAGACCGCAGCGGGAACCGGACCGAGCAGCCCGGCACCAGGGTCAGCACCTCGTTGGTGGCAAGGCCGGCGGTGATGACCAGGGCGTCGGACTCCAGCGGCCCGGAGCCGGTGGCCACCGTCCAGCTGCCGCCCGAGGAGGTGATGCCGCGTGGCGCGCAGTTCTCGATCACCCGTACGCCACGGGCCCGGATCGCGGCGGACAGCGTCCGGGTGACCGCGGCGACGTCGACGAACCCGGCGTCCACGTCCAGCCAGCCCGCGTCGGCATCGAACTGCGGGAACCTGGCCTGCAGTTCCGCTGCGGAGAAAGCCTCGCGGCGCAGCCGCAGCTGATCGAGGACGGCAAAGCTCTGCGCCGCATAGCTGCGGCGCAGATCCGGCGTCACGCTGCTCTTGGCGAGGTTGAGGCAGCCGCAGTCGACCAGCAGCGGCTGGCCGGCCTGCTCCTGGAACTCCAGCCACAGCTGGCGCGCCTCGAAGGCCAGCCGCGCGTACTGCGGGTCCAGATAGTCGTTGCGGGCCGACCTGGTCAGCCCGAAGGAGGCGGTCGAGGGATCCCCGACCTGTGAGCTTTCCAGCACGGTCACGGCGTCGGCCAGCGGTGCGGCGTAGTACGCCGTCATCAGGCCCATGACGCCGCCGCCGATGATCGTCAGCCGCCTGCCTCGGTGCCGGGCCACAGTCACGCTCCTCGGTCAGCTGCCCCGCCAGCCGAACCATACCTTGCCGCGCGACCTGGTCGAATACTCCCGATACCGCCCGGGCCTAGTAGCTGGGCGTCCACATGGCCGCGTCCACCACGGCCTCGATGTCATCATCTGGTGCCAGTGCCGACACCCCGCTGTCGCGAGCCTCGCGCGCCACCGCGATCGCGATCGCCCTGGAAATCGGCCGCAGGTTCGCGATCTGCGGATAGAGGGCGCCCTGCCGGAGCCGGTCCGCTGACACCAGGCCTGCCAGGGTGGTGGCCGCGATCAGGAACATCCGGTCGGTCACTTCCGTGGCCCGCGACGCGATCGTGGCGAGGCCGACGCCGGGGAAGATGAACACGTTGTTGGCCTGGCCGGCCACGCGGATACCTGAGCCGGTCTGCACGGGGTCGAACGGGCTGCCGGTCGCGACAAGCGCCCGGCCCTCGCTCCACCGCAGGACATCGGCGGGCGTCGCCTCTGAGTTGACCGTCGGGTTGGACAACGGGAAGACGACGGGTATGGGGGTACGTGCCGCCATTTCCCTGATGGCCGTTTCCGTGAACGCGCCCGCCTGGCCGCTGGTCCCGATCAGGATGGTCGGGGCCACCTGCCGGACAACCGTCTCCAGGTCATACCGCGAGGCAGGCTCGAAGCCGAAGCGCCTGAGATCGCTGGAGGGCAGGGCGAACGGGCGCTTGTCGTCGTCAATATGATCGCGCCCTTCGAAGACAAGGCCGCTGGAGTCGACCATTAGCACGGCACCGCGGATGTCGTCCGGTCCGGCGCCCTCCGCGCTCATGATGGCCTCGATGAGCCGAGCGATCCCGATGCCCGCGGCGCCGGCCCCGAGGAATACCAGCCGCTGCCTGACCAGCGGCTCACCGCGGAGCCGCAAGGCGGCGAGGATCCCGGCCGCCACGACAGCGGCTGTGCCCTGGATGTCGTCGTTGAAGCTGGTGATCCGGTGCCGGTAGCGGTCAAGCAGCCGGATCGCGTTGTGCTGCTTGAAGTCCTCCCATTGCAGCACGGCGTCCGGGTAGACCGTTCCGACCGCCTCGACGAACGCCTCGATGAAGGCGTCGTAGGCCGGGCCCCGCAGCCGCTCCTTCGGGTATCCCAGGTAGAGGGGATCGTCCAGCCGGTCAGCGTTGTCGGTGCCGCAGTCGAGGGACACCGGCAGGGTCAGGCTCGGGTGGACCCCGGCCCCGGCGGAGTACAGCGAGAGCTTGCCGACGGGGATCCCCATGCCGCCCGCGCCCTGATCGCCGAGGCCGAGAATCCGCTCGTTGTCAGTGGCGACGATCAGCCGGATACCCGACCGGCCGGTATTGCGCAGCAGCTCCGGGATGCACGAGACGTCGTCCGGGGTGATCCATAGTCCGCGCGGACGGCGCAGGATATGGCTGAACTTCCGGCATGCCTCGCCGACGGTGGGCGTGTACACGATCGGCGCCAGCTCCTCAAGGTGATCAAGGAGCAGCCGGTAGAACAGCGTTTCATTCCGGTCCTGCAGTGCCGCGAGCCCGATGTATTTTTCCAGGTCGGTCGATTTGTCGCGCAGATGCTCCAGTTCCAGCGCGACCTGCTGATCGATCGTGGCGACGCGCCAGGGGAGCAGCCCGCGCAGGCCGAGCTTTTCCCGCTCTTGCTGGCTGAATGCCGCGTCCTTGTTGAGCAGCGGCCGCTCGAGCATGTCCGGGCCGGTAGGCAGCCCCGGCGGTGTGGTCTCGGCGCCGTTTCGAGTTTGCATTGCAGCCTCCCTGCAGTCTGCCTGGACATATCGGGCGCCGCCGTGGCGGCCGGCCTCGAGGGCCGGCCTCGAGGGCAGGCATCGAGAGCCCCGTCTCCAGCCGACACCCGAAACGCCTGGTCTGCCACGGCCGAAGGTCCTTGGGTTTGAACGATGAACATCGCTGGATCTGCCCGGATTCGGTGATCGGGCGCCCGGTTAACGCGGCGGGACGCGCCGGGCCGCCCTGAACGGATCGGCCTTGCCGCCGGACGGGCCGGCGACACCTCCCGGCGACGTGCTCGTGACGGTACCGGTGAGGCCCGGCGCGGCCACACGTATCCTCGAAGTGCCGCCAGGGCACTGAGTCGGCGGCGCAGCGCCGGACGTGCCCGCCGCCTCGCTCGTTGTCCGCCCGTTCGCACCTGAACAGGAAGCCTATGTCTGATCACACCGCCGGCAGCGCATCCGCCAGCCCGGCAAATCCAGGGCCGGAACCCGGCCCCGCGGACTCGAAGCCGGTTCTCGAGCCGCTGGACGAAGCTGAGTGCCTGCGGCTGATCTCACCAGGCGGGCTCGGCAGGCTTGCGTACTCAGGCCGGTTCGATCTAACGGTGCTGCCGGTCAACTACCGCCTGCATGAGGGCAGCATCGTGTTCAGGACCGCGCAGAACAGCCCGACCGACGAGGACCTGAGGACCGGGATAGCGGGCGCCGAGTACCGGGTGGCCTTCGAAGTCGACGACGTCGATAGCGCGGTGCGGGAAGGGTGGAGCGTCCTGATCCAGGGCTCGGCACATCACGTGGACTCCGAATCCGAGCGCGCGTCGCTCGCCGGGGCGGGCGTCGAGCCGTGGGCCGGCGGAGACAGGCAGCACTTCATCCGCATCACGCCCACCCGCATCACCGGCCGGCGCATCCGCCATATCTGACCTGCTGGCCATCGTTTCGCCGGCGGCCGGCGGACCGCCCGGCCCGCCGTTGTCAGCGCACGTCAGGCCGGCTGCCTGGCGACGAGCAGGATGAGCGAGACCGGCATGACAGTCAGCCGGCGGCCCGCGCGGATGTGCGTCCTGGCACGACCGGCAGCGGGCGCGTCAGTGCCGCCGGGCTGAGCGGGTTCCGCTGGGCCGGGGAGGAGATCGTAGCTGTTCAGCTCGGGCCGCCAGGAGCATCGTTTCCCGACATCGGGCACGGTGAAGGTGACGGGCTGCGGCGATCCGTTGACGAGGATGAGCACGTCCGCATCGAGCGTCGGCCTGCCGCGTGCGTCGATGTCAGGCGCCACCGTGCCGTCGACGTAGATCGCGACGAAGCGGCTGTCCGGTGACTGCCAGTCGGCCGCGGTCATCGGGCTGCCGGCCGGCGTGAACCAGACGACGTACCCGGGATCGGCCAGGTAGCGGCCACGGCGCAGCACCGGGTGCGCGTGGCGCATGGCGATCGCCCGGCGGGTGTACGCGATCAGGCCAGCGTCGGCGCGGTCCCAGTCGAGCCACGACACCGGATTGTCCTGGCAGTAGGCGTTGTTGTTGCCGCCCTGAGTGCGGCCGAGCTCATCACCGCCAAGCAGCATCGGCACCCCGCGGGAGACCATCAGCGTGCCGATCAGCGCGCGGGCCGCCCGGCCCCGCTGATGGAGGATCTCCGGATCCTCCGTCGGCCCTTCGGTACCGCAGTTCCACGACCGGTTGTCATCGGTTCCGTCCCGGTTGCCTTCACCGTTGGCCTCGTTGTGCTTGCGCTCGTAGGAGACAAGGTCGCGCAGGGTGAACCCGTCGTGGGCGGTGATGAAGTTGATCGAGGCGTCCGGCCGGCGGCGGTCGCCGCCGTACAGGTCGGCGGAACCGGCGATGCGGGTGGCGAAGTCAGGGAGCGCCCCCTCGCTGCCGCGCCAGAAGTCGCGGACGGTGTCCCGGTAGCGGCCGTTCCACTCGCTCCACAGCGCGGGGAACTTGCCCACCCCGTAGCTGTCCGGCTGGCCGACGTCCCACGGCTCGGCGATCAGCTTGGCCCGGGAGATGACCGGGTCCTGCGCGACAATGTCGAAAAATGCGGCCAGCCGGTCGAAGTCGCCATGCTCCCTGGCGAGCGTCGTCGCCAGGTCGAAGCGGAAGCCGTCCACGTGCATCTCGCCGAGCCAGTAGCGGAGCGAGTCAGTGATCATACGCAGGGACGTCGAGCTGTCGGCGTTGATCGAGTTACCGGTGCCCGTCGTGTCGACGTATAGCCGGAGATCGTCAGGTGCCAGCCGGTAATACGCCGGGTTGTCGAGCCCCCGGAAGCAGATGGTCGGGCCCAGGTGGCCGCCTTCCGCCGTGTGGTTGAACACCACATCGAGCAGCACCTCAAGCCCGGCCGCGTGCAGCGCCTTGACCATCGCCTGGAATTCCGCGATCTGCCCGCCTGGGTGCCCGGCCCGCACCGCGGCGGAGTAGCCATCGTGCGGGGCGAAGAAGCCGACGGAGTTGTAGCCCCAGTACTCCCCCCGGCCGTTGCTGGCCAGCGGTCTGCTGGTGACGAACTGGTGGACGGGAAGCAGTTCGACCGCGGTCACCCCGAGGCTGGTCAGGTACTCGAGCACCGGCGGGCAGGCCAGGCCCGCATACGTGCCGCGAAGCGGCGCCGGCACGTCACCGCGCGTCTGCGTGAACCCCTTCACGTGCAGCTCATAGATGATCGTGTCGCGGTAGGGAGTGGCGGGCCGCCGGTCCGTGCCCCACGCGAACGAAGGATCGGCCACGAGCGATCGCGGCATCGACGGCCCGGAGTCGAGGTCGCTCCGGCCGTCCGGGTCGCCTGGCGGATAGCCGAGCAGCGCGTCGCCCCACGCCAGCTCACCGTCGGTCGCCTTGGCATACGGGTCGAGGAGCAGCTTCGCCGGGTTGCAGCGTAGTCCGAGCAGCGGATTGTAGGGCCCGGTCGCCCGGTAGCCGTATCGCTGGCCGACGCCGATTCCGGGCACGAACCCGTGCCAGATCCCGTCGTCGAACTCCGGCAGCGCCAGCCTGGTCTCCTGGCCCGCGGCGTCGAACAGGCACAGCAGGACGCGCTCGGCTACCTGTGAGGCGACAGCGAAATTGGTGCCTGACTGCCCTGGCGTGGCGCCCAGGGGGGACGGCCGTCCCGGCCAGATGTCCACGCCGCCTCCCGGCCTTCAGTCGGGCCGGCTGCCCGCTGCAGGTCTTGGCAGGCAACGATAACCATCTGCGACCGTCTTTGGATGATACGCCGGACCTCGGCTCACCAGCACTCCCGGTCAGCGGCCTGCCATCCGCGACGCCGCCGACTCGGGCCAGGATCTGACCGAACGGTTCAATCGCCGGGCATCGCGGTGTGACACTGCCGGCAGTCGGTCGGCGGATCGGTATCCGAGAGCGCGCCGCATTGCGGGCAGACCCGCCGCAGCCAGCAGACCGGGTCGCCTGCGGAGTCGTCAGCCCAGTCGCTTCGGTCGGGTTCGTCCAGGTGCTCGGTCATCAGCCTTCCCGCGTTCATCGATACGAGCTTGTGACGGGTGCCCGTGCATAGTCAAGGCCGCCCGCGGCCGCGCCGTGGCGCAGCGGCTCCGCTGTGGCGGGGCCCCGTGGCGTTCCTGCTTCCGTACTCCGGCAAGCGCGGAGCCGCCACCGGCCGCGGGGCCGGGCACGTCAGCCAGCCGTGCCGAAGCTCACGCCCTGGGCGAGCGGGAGGCTGCCCGAGTAGTTGACTGTGTTGGTGGCCCTGCGCATATAGCTCTTCCAGGCATCGGAGCCGGACTCGCGTCCGCCGCCGGTCGCCTTCTCGCCGCCGAACGCCCCGCCGATCTCCGCACCTGACGTGCCGATATTGACATTGACGATGCCGGAGTCCGCGCCGCTGGCCGCGATGAACTCCTCGGCCTCGCGCTGGTCGCTGGTGAAGATGCTGGAAGCCAGGCCCTGCGGGACGGCGTTGTTCAGCGCGATCGCCTCGTCCAGTTCGGTGTAGGCCAGCACATAGAGGATCGGCGCGAAGGTCTCCCTGCACACCACGTCGCGCAGGCCAGGCATCTGGACCAGCGCGGGCTGCACGTAATAGGCCCCAGGCGCCGCGTCGGCGAGCAGGCGGTCGCCGCCCGCGCGGACGACTCCGCCCTGCACCAGCGCCTCGGCGATGGCTGCCTGCATGTCCCGGTGCGCGCGCTCGCGGATCAGCGGCCCGACCAAGGTCCGCTGATCCAGCGGGTCACCGACGGGCAACAGCTCATACGCGGCGCCGACGTTGTCCATCAGCTCCTCGGCGATATCGGCATGGGCGATCACCCGCCGCATCGTCGTGCAGCGCTGCCCGGCGGTCCCGGCCGCGGCGAACACAATGCCGCGCGCGGCGAGTTCCAGGTCGGCGGACGGCGCGACGACGCCGGCGTTGTTGCCGCCGAGCTCAAGCAGGCAGCGGCCGAAGCGGGCGGCAACGCGCGGCCCGACGACCCGGCCCATCCTGCTCGAGCCGGTGGCGCTGACCAGCGCGACGCCAGGGGAGTCCGCGAGCCGGGCCGCCACCTCTGCGGGGCCGAGGAGCACCTGACTCAGATGCGGCGGGGCGCCGGTGTCCGCGCATGCCCGGTCAAGGAGCGCGGCACAGGCCAGCGCGGTCAGCGGGGTCAGCTCCGACGGTTTCCAGATCACCGGATCGCCGCAGACCAGGGCGATCGCGGTATTCCATGACCAGACAGCGGCCGGAAAATTGAACGCGGTGATCACGCCGACCACGCCGAACGGGTGCCAGGTTTCCATCAGCCGGTGACCCGGGCGCTCAGATGGCATGGTCCGGCCGTACAGCTGGCGGGACAGCCCGACAGCGAAGTCGCAGATGTCGATCATCTCCTGGACCTCGCCGAGCGCCTCCGGGCCGATCTTGCCGACCTCGAGCGTGATCAGCGCGGCGAGCGCTGCCTTGTGCCGCGCCAGCAGTCCGCCGAAGTGCTTGACGAGGGCGCCGCGGGACGGCGCGGGTACCTGCCGCCAGCTGCGGAACGCCTCCTGCGCCCTGGCCACGGCATCGTCGGCGTCCGGCGGCGTGGACCAGCTGACCCGGGCCAGGTCAGCACCCAGGATCGGCGTGATCGACCGCTGGTCGCCGCCCAGCGCATCCGCGGCCACCGCGCAGCTGCCGAGGCTGGCGACCGCGCGGTCACGTAGGTCTTCGAGGGTCGGCAGGGCCGTGCTGATAGCGGGCATGATCCCTCCTCAGGCCGGCTGATTGCCGATCGCGTCACTGGTGGCAAGCCCGAG
Organism: Streptosporangiaceae bacterium; assembly: GCA_050011895.1. Lineage (GTDB taxonomy): Bacteria > Actinomycetota > Actinomycetes > Streptosporangiales > Streptosporangiaceae > DATBGO01. Next base: position 42,667 of record JBEKIF010000004.1, read on the forward strand.
CGCCCGCATGGCCTTGCGGTAGGCGACCGCCACCGCGTCGAACCTCAGGTGCAGTTCGGCGGCGAGGTCGAACGGTACCTGCTCGGGTCGTTGCGACTCCACGACCAGCTGATCCTGGCCGAAGATGGTGTCCTCGAACTCCTGCAGGACGCGGGCCGGCTGATCGAGGTTATAGTTCCGCCCGATCAGCACGTATCCGGCGCACCGGTCGGCGGCGAGCGGCTGTGAAGCGAAGAAATAGACCAGGCCGCGCTCGCCGCCCCAGCCGAGCCGGAGCGCGATCGTGTACGGCAGGTGCAATTCGTACCGGCTGCGCCGGTCCGGCGGGCCGCTCTGCTCGTTGCCGAAGACCGGGAAGTCGTCGGTGTTGGCGGCCTCCGGCCGGACGATCGTGTAGTGGAGCACATTTCCCTCGGTGCGGACCTCGTGGCGCGGCACCACCGGCCGGTCCGGGTCACCGAGCAGGCCAGGGTGCACCCAAGGGAAATGGCCGAGGTCGGTGAAGTTCTCCACCTGGCGAGCAGCGTCACAATGCCAGCGGTAAGGGCCCGCCGTCACCACCGTCCAGGCGCCGTCTTCCAGTTCCGGAACCTCGGGCAGCGGCCATCGCGGCTCCGCCAGGGCAACCCAGGCGAGGCCGTACCTTTCCTGGCAGGAAAACGCTGCGATCCTGGCCTTGGGCGGCACCCTGGCGGGGTTTTCCAGCTGGGGAATGGCCACGCACCGGCCGTCCGCGCGATACCGCCAGCCGTGATAGGGACAAACGAGCTCGCCGCCGTTGACCCAGCCAAGCGACAGCGCCGTGCCGCGATGCACGCACAGGTCCGAGTTGGCGCGGGCCTGCCCATCCGGGCCGCGCCACAGGACAAGCGGCTCCCCGAGCAGGTCGGCGTGGACGGGCCGGTCGGCGATGTCATGACTGAAGGCCACCGGATGCCAGCAGGCCCGCAGCGCCTGCAGGTCAGCGAAGGCCGCCGGTGCGGTCACGGTCCCGTCGCCGCTGACACTGCTGCCGCTGACACTGCTGCCGCTGACACTGCTGCCGCCTCCCAGATGGCGGGTATGGCTGCCCTGCCCGGCACGGGACAGCGATCGTTCCCTGCGGGTGATCCTAAGGCTAAGAGTTCCTGGCAGCTGGCCAGGAGCGGGGGCCTTCGATCACATCCTGGGCAGCGCCTCGGCGGCCAGCAGGACGCTACCTCTCACGGCGGCCGCCCTGACGCTGATCTTCAGCCGCGTTTGCCTTCCGGTGCTGGCGCTGCCATGACAGTCCCGGCACTATGAGACGTGACCACGGAGCGGAGGTGGAGATGATCCCGGCAGCTGGACTTACGCGCAGGTTGGCGGCTGGTGACAACAAGCCGTTGCTGGCCGGCCCGTATGCGCCGGTGCCTCCGGCCATCAACGTCAACTCCGCGGCCGGGGTCAACAACATCAGGGGGGCTGGCGGCGGCCTGCGGCTGGTGATCTTCCCCAAGGCCGGCCTGCTGCCGGACACGGTCCTCGTCACCACGGCCGGAGCTGGCGGGCGGTTCTGCAATCTGCTGACGCGGTGGGCGACCACGGCATCGCCAGGCAGCGTGCTTGTACGTGATGTCGGCTGCTACACGCCGACCGGCATACCCGGCAGGACGGTCTCTCTGAGCACTTACGCTTCGGCGCACTAGCGGCGGCCGTCGTGGGGGTGACCAGGACATCGGCCGGCTCGGTGCTGTTCGCGACCTACAACATGCTCGACCTGTTCGCCGATGACTCCGCTGCCGGGCGCGAGCACTATCGCCTGGCCGTGGAGTCTGCCCGGGCCCTGGACGCGGACGTGATCGCCGTCCAGGAGGTGCGCGCCGGGGACCAGAAAACCGCCCAGGCCCGGATGCGGGAACTCGCCGACGACGTCGGCCTGAGTTGCCTGGTGCCGGCCGAAGAGAGCGGCGCACCGCGCACCGCACTCGCCTTCGGCGGCCGCGGCTATCACGTCGGCCTGCTGTGGCGGGCCGGGATCGAGCCGATGCCAGGCTCGCTGCGCAAGTACGGTGCGAAGGATTTCTGGCATTCGCTGGCCTACGTCACGCTGGATGTCGGCGGCACGAAAGTCCGGCACGCCTCGTTTCATGCGACTCCGTTCGGCAGGCGGCTGCGGGCCGACCAGAACGAGCGGCTCGTGGCGGCGCTCACCAGAGGCCCGGCCCGCCCGCCCGTACTCGTCGGGGCGGACTGGAACGGTGAGAGCGCCGACCGGGTGTGGGACGAGGGCAGCCAGCGATGGGGTTTCTACGAGCCACGCGACCCGTACTCGGCGGTCAGCTGGTTCGACGGGCTGGTCTACCAATGCGACTGGGACTACGACGAGCACGGGCAGCGCAGGCACTGGGCCGACCGGCGGCCCGGGGACGTGCTGTGGGCCGGCGGCCTTCATGACGCCGCAGCGGTGCTGCGCGCGCCGTGGCAGCCGACGACCGGGCATCGCACGGATGATTCCTATGGCACGCGCGGCATCAGGCGGCGCATCGACGGTGTCCGCGTAACCAGGCAGGTGCTCGGCGCCCTGCGCACTCACCATGTGGAGTCCACCGAGCTTGCCCGGCTGGCCTCGGATCACCTGCCGGTCACCGTGGAGTACCTGCCCGCCGCGGTCGCCAGCCGGGGCTGAGTCAGCGGGGCTGAGTCAGCGGGGCTGAGTCAGCGGGGCTGAGTCAGCGGGCCTGAGTCAGCGGGCCTGAGTCAGCGGGGCTGAGTCAGCGGGGCTCGCCAGCGGAGCGCTTACCGGGCTGGCTCTGGGTCTGGCTCTGGGTCTGGGTCTGGCTTTGGCTCTGGCTCTGGGTCAGGCTCTCGTGACGCTTACGCGCGGCCGCCACTAGGTCGCTGAAACCCGGATGCTTCTCCAGGTCACTCTCGGTGTCGCTCAGCGAGCGGTCCCGTACGGTGAGCTCCTTGGCGCGGGCAAGCAGCTCATCGGTCCGCCGCTGGAACTCAGGCAGGCTCCAGTGCAGGTCCCCGATGTCGGCGGGCAGATCTGAGAGCCGCACTACCATCGTACGATCGATGACGCCGAAATGAGAGTTGACGAACGCATTGAAGAAGTAGCCCCCATCCTGAAGCAGCAGGCAAGGCGACTGAAACGCTACGTCGGCATACGGGTAAGGGTTCAGGATCATCTGGTCGTCCGCTAATATGCCGAAACAGGTGGGCGTGCCGAGGTAGAGATGCACCGCGCTCGGCGGCGTTTCCCACTCCTTCAGGTACATCAGCGATTCAATTACCTCCAGGGCTATATCCTGCTTCTCCCTGTTTTCCTGGTTTGCCCGGAGATCGGCGAAGGCAGGATGGGTCAGGACGAAATCGGTCCTTTTCGTCGGCTCTTCTTCCTCCGCCCGCTGGAGGCTGACCCGCTCACGCAAGATGGCCCGGGTCGCCCAGTCGGTGCCGCCCGGATGCAGCAGTCCCTTGAGCGACGAGCCGACCACGACGACCTTCTGGGCCCGGTCAAGCTTCGCATTGAAGGAACGCAGCGCTTCCTTCCGGTTCGTGAAGCTCTTAATGATGCCCGCGCCCTCGAACAATGGCGGGTCCGCGGGCGGGCGCGGAGAATGACCCGGACCCGGACCCGGGGCCTGGTTCCTGGATTGCTGTCGCGCGGCTTCCTGCTCGTAGTCAAGGAGCATCCGCTCCAGCTGCGCCCGTGTCGCTCCCGGCGCAAATCCATTGCGCATGGCTATTGCGCTCCCTCGAGCTCGCGGCCGCCCGTGGCCTGGACGGGCACGGCTTTCCCTGACGCGGCTTGCGCGTTGTACGGGAGCGCCAGGATGTCCGCGAAAGCCGCGGTCAGCCTGCGCCCGGCAGCCGAGAGAGGCGTTTCCCAGCTGCAGACGAGCAGGACTCCCACATGTGGAATCCCGACCCGGATGTAGGAGACGACACTGCTGTCCTCGGGGGGCAGGATGTGGCCTTGGGGTCCGGCCGGGAGCCCGTCATCGGGACACCTGAGCCAGCCATGTTCATAGGGATGCTGACGGGACATGAGGATATTGGCGTGGTCGGCCGCCTCGCCGGCCAGATCAATCTCCAGCTTGCGGTCCTTGGGATAGTAGATGAGATCCTGGCCCGCGGTCCGGCTGCTCACCTTGGCGCCCTGCTGGCACGATAGGACGGCGACCCGCACATTGGCGCTGTCAGTGGCATGACTGCGAGTAATCGCGGTATGGAGGCACTCAAGGCAGGTCTGGACGAGAGCATTGAAAAGTTCAGGCGCGGACGCGGCCATGACTGCCTGCTCGGTGCAGATAGCCAGAATGCCGGCGAGCAGTACAAGCGTGCTGTCGTTCTCTCTGGTGTCGAGCCGGCCGAGCACCTCGCTGGCGACATCGACCTTCGAGCCCATCGCGTCAATCTCGGTGCTCTCCTTCGCGGCCGCGCGTAGCCAGTAGCTGGTATACAGAACGGAGCCCGCTACCCCTAATGCGATCCAGCCGAGCCGGAAACCGCCGACCGGCGAGTTGCCGCCGAGGCCGGCCAGGCCCGCGGCCAGGGTGATGGCTCCGGCAATCGATCCCCAGGCGATCGTGCTCAGAAACGACCGGCCCTCGGATCTACGCATGCTCCCGCCCCCGCTTGCCGATGGCCGCTTGCCAGCGGCCGGTCTTCACGGAACGTAATCGATTGTAGCTTCTTGATTACTCGGAGTCACTGAAGATGTAAGGCAGGTACCAGTTCGCTGGCCGGCCTGACCCTGGTAGAGGATGGGTGGATGCCGACAGATGCGGCGGCGGCGCCGCGCGCGGAGCCGCAAGCGGTGGTGTCGCCGCTGACCAGTGCCGCGATCTTCCTCGTGGTGACCGTGAACGCCGAGTCGGACGATGCCGAGACCGTCCGCGGCCTGGCGGCCGATCTGAGCGGGCTGATCCGCGCCGTCGGGTTCCGCGAGCCGGACGGCCGCCTGTCCTGCGTGACTGGCTTCAGCTCTGATGCGTGGGACCGTTTGGCGGGGGCGCCGAGGCCAGCGGGCCTGCATCCGTTTCGCGAAATCAAGGCCGGGCCACGGCATGCCGTCGCGAGCCCTGGCGATCTGCTCTTCCACATCCGGGCCACCCGGATGGACCTGTGCTTCGAGCTGGCAATGCAGATCACGACGAGGCTGGGCACCGCGGTCACGGCCGTTGACGAAGTGCACGGATTCCGTTACTTCGACGAACGTGACCTGCTCGGCTTCGTGGACGGCACGGAGAACCCGGTGGGCCAGGCGGCGGCAGATGCGACGCTGATCGGCGCTGAGGATCCGGCCTTCGCTGGTGGCAGCTACGTCATCGTCCAGAAGTACCTGCACGATCTGGCGGCGTGGAATCGGTTGCCGGTGGAGCAGCAGGAACGGATCGTCGGGCGGACCAAGCTGGCCGACATCGAGCTGGACGACTCGGTGAAGCCGAGATACGCGCACAACGCCCTGACGACGATCATCTCTGGCGGCGAGGAGGTGAAGATAGTCCGGGACAACATGCCGTTCGGCTCGGTGGGCACCGGGGAGTACGGCACCTATTTCATCGGCTACGCGCGCTCGCCAGACGTCATCGAGCAGATGTTGGTGAACATGTTTGTCGGCGCGCCGGAAGGCAACTATGACCGGTTGCTTGATGTCAGCCGGGCGGTGACGGGCGTCTTGTTCTTCGTGCCGTCGGTGCCATTGCTTGAGAGCCTGGCTGACGGGCCGCCACCGGCCGGAACCGGGCTGGGAGAACCGGCGGCCAGCACCCGCGCGCCAGCGGTGCCCCGGCCAGCGAGCGGTGGCGCGCTGGAGATCGGCAGTCTGAGAGGAGCACCCCAGGATGAATAACCTGCATCGCGAGCTCGCGCCGGTCTCTGCTGAGGCCTGGACTCAGATCGAGGAGGAGGCGGCGCGCACGTTCAGGCGGCACGTCGCGGGCCGACGGGTGGTGGAAGTGCACGGGCCGGCCGGGGAGGCGTTGTCCGCGGTGGGCACCGGCCACCTACGCGACATCGACGCGCCGGGCGAGGGCGTGCTCGCCCGGCAGCGCCAGGTGGCAGCGATCGTGGAGCTGCGCGTCCCGTTCGCGCTTGACCGTGAGCAGATCGACGACGTGGCGCGCGGCGCCCAGGACGCCAACTGGCAGCCGGTCAAGGACGCGGCACGTCAGCTCGCATTCGCCGAGGACCAGGCCATCTTCGAGGGCTACCCGGCGGCCGGCATCACCGGCATCCGCCCGGGATCAAGCAACCCGCCGGCCACGCTGCCCGGGGACGCTCGTGAGTATCCCGAGGCAGTCGCCCAAGCACTCAGCCAGCTCCGAGTGGCCGGGGTCACCGGGCCCTATTCGGTATTGCTCAGCGCGGAGGCGTACACGGCCGTGAGCGAGACAAGCGATCACGGCTATCCGCTGCTCGAGCACATCAAGAGGCTGCTACGCGGTGAGATCGTGTGGGCCCCGGCCATTAGCGGCGCCATCGTCCTGACCACCCGCGGCGGCGACTTCGACCTGCAGCTCGGCCAGGATGTCGCGATCGGCTACCAGTCTCATTCCGCAGCGGAGGTGCAGCTCTACCTCCAGGAGACGATGACCTTCCTGATGCACACCAGCGAGGCGGCGGTTGGCCTGGCCGAGGCCGCAGGCTGAGCCGGCCTGCGGCAGCCGGCTGGCCGGGGATGCCGCTGAGCTGGGTGGCTATCAGGTCCGTGACCTGCTGCCCGATCCGCTGCAGCTCGGCGTCGGGCAACTGCCACCGTGCATCGCCCCCGCCGGACACTCCCGCATCGTAACGTGAGCTACAGTTAGGGACATCATGCGGCGCTTCGTAGTCATCCTTAGCTGCCGTAGCGGGACCTGATCAGGGCAGGCCGGCGGCCCGCTACGGGATGTGGCGCTGGCCGTGAGCCGCTCTTCCAGGACGCCGCAGCGGACGTGGCCTGGACGTCTGAGGCCAGGCTCCGCCCCAAGCTGGGGAGCCTGGCAAGCCAGTTTTCACGATCAGGGTCAGGAGTAAGTGTCGTGTCCGACAAGCCACGCCCCGAAGCCAACAAGACAGCCGACAGCACGGAGAGCGCGCCGAGCGCCCTGCAAGCGGTGCAGGCGGCTCTGGACCGCCGTGACAACGGCGGCGCCGCCGATCGCCCGGCTCCCGCCGCCAAAAAAACCGACGGCGCAGAGTAGCGCGGCCGGCCCGGCCGGCTCCGGCAACACTTGCGGCCGGGCTCCGCGCCGATCGCCCGCGGGCTCCCTCGGCACAAGTCGGCGGGCTCCCGCGACATGCGCCGTCGGATGGGCTAAAATCGCTGGCATCATGCGGTGCTTCGTATTCACTAGCAGCCGTAGCGGAACCTGATCACGTCAGGCCAGCGACCCGCTACGGGATGAGGCGCTGGCCGTGAGCCTTGAGGTTTCCCCTCGACAGCCGTCCTCTGGCAGTGTCGCTGCAATCAGTGCCGCCGCAATCAGCGGGTCATTGGCGGCGATGCGTGCCAGGGACGTTACGAGCCTTAGCCGGAGTCGTCAAGGCGGCGGTGTCGCCTCGAGCTGCAGCCTGACAATCAACTGGAACTCGGCGTCAGGAGAATCCGTGTATCAGACGTATCCAGGCAGCGAGCCAGCCGACCACGGCGAGGCCGCGCGGCGCGCGCAGCAAGCCATCCAGGTCGCGCTGGACCGTCGCGACAATGGCGGCGAATCCGCCGCTGAGCGCGCCGACTAGACCCGGGCATGACCAGCAAGACCGGAAGCAAAGAGGAACCAGCGATGACAACAAGCCAGGGTGCCAGCATCGGCTTCGAGATCCGCGTCACCGACCAGCCCGTTCCCGCCGCGGAGCGGGCGCGGCTGATGGCGGTACCTGGCTTCGGCAGGGTATTCACCGACCACATGATCACGATGGCCTGGTCGGCGGAGCGGGGCTGGCACGATGGCAAGCTCGAGCCGTACGGCCCGATCACGCTTGACCCGGCGTCGGCTGTCTTCCATTACGGGCAGGAGATCTTCGAGGGGCTGAAGGCCTACCGGCACGCGGCCGGGACGATCGCCGCGTTCAGGCCGGATGCCAACGCGGCCAGGTTCAACCGGTCGGCGGCCCGGGTTGCCATGCCAGCGCTGCCTGAGGCGGCGTTCGTCGATGCGGTAAGGCTGCTGGTGAGCCAGGACCGCGACTGGGTTCCCGCCGCCGATGGGGAGAGCCTCTACCTGCGGCCCTTCATGATCGCCACGCAGCGCGGCCTCGGCGTCAACAGGCCATCGTCGGAGTACCGGTTCACGGTGATCGGCTCGCCGGTCGCAGCGTACTTCAGCAACGGCGTGCAGCCCGTATCGGTGTGGCTGTCGGAGGACTACACCCGTGCCGCCCCCGGCGGCACCGGGGAGGCCAAGTGCGGCGGCAACTATGCAGCGGCGTTCGCCGGCCAGCTCGAGGCCCGGCGCAATGGCTGTGACCAGGTGGTCTGGCTGGACGCGGCCGAGCATCAGTGGGTCGAGGAAATGGGCGGCATGAACCTGTTCTTCGTCTACGGGTCGGGGCCGGATGCCCGGATGATAACCCCGGCCCTGACCGGCACGTTGCTGCCCGGAGTGACCAGGGATTCACTGCTCAAGCTCGGGCCGGATCTCGGCGTTCCGGTCTCGGAGGGCCCGATCTCGGTGGCGGGATGGCGGGCTGGCTGCGAGTCAGGCGATATCACCGAGGTGTTCGCGTGCGGGACAGCCGCGGTAATCACCCCGGTCGGCGCGGTCCGCGGAGTCGGGAAGGAATGGACTGTCGGCGACGGCACGCCGGGCCCCGTGACGATGCGGCTCCGCGACGAGCTGGTCGGAATCCAGTACGGCCGCCGCCCGGATCCGTACGGATGGATGCATCCGTTGTGCTGAGGCCTGGGTCACCCGGCCGTCAGCGTGCCGCGGCCATGAGCCGAGCCGGTCAAGCCGGGAACCGGCGACGCGGCGGAGCCAGTCAGCGTCCAGCCGGTAGAGCTGTTCCCGGCCGCGGAGTTCAACGGTGACCAGCCCGGCCCGCTCCAGGACTCGCAGGTGCCGGGATGTCGTCGGCTATGAGCGATCGAAGCGCGCAGCCCGGCATCCGGCCGACCACAACCAGATCCGAGTTCCGCCTAAACCTGTGCTGCTGGCACTTATCCCGGATTAGACGACCTAGGTGACCCGATATGGTCGTTATGCGGCCACGAAATCCGGTATAAGCATAGATTCTCCCTCGGTGCGAGGCGCACCCGCACCCGCGCACCAGGACCCGCACCAACGGCTGCAGGCACGCTGCGGCGGATCACGGCGGCAGCCACGCTATTCGCCGCTAGCGGCGCCGGGAGGAGTCTCTCGCCGGTCGGCCAGCAGGGCGAGGTCGCGTGCGGCGGCGGCGACCACCGGAGCGAGACGGCGGCCGGGCGCATGGCCGATCCGGCTGGCCGGCCCGGATACGCAGACCGCGCCCAGCAGCTGGCCGCTCGCTAGCACGGGAGCGCTGACGCTGGCCACCCCCGGCTCGCGCTCGGCGACGCTGGCGGCCCAGCCGCGCCGCCGGATTGCAGCGAGTTCGGCTGCGGGCACGACGGGAAACCGCTCCGCGTCGGCCGACCACGCCAGCAGCACCTTCCCGCCAGATCCCGCGTCCAGCGGCAGCAGCGCGCCGACCGGCACGCTGTCGCGCAGGCCGGTGCCAGCGTCCCTGGCGGCTACGCACAGCCGGCGGTCACCGGAGCGCAGGTAAAGCTGGACGCTCTCACCGGTCGCGTCGTGCAGCCGGGCGAGCACGCCGTCGGCGGCCGCGCCGAGGTCAATGCCAGGATCGGCCCTGGCTGCCAGTTCGGCCAGCCGGGGGCCGAGCCGGAACGCGCCGCCGGAGGTCCTGGCGACCAGGCCGTGCGCTTCCAGCGCGACCAGCAGCCGGTGCACGGTCGGCCGTGGCAGGCCGCTCGCTTGCGCGAGCGGCCGCAGCGGCTGCGGGCCGTCCGCGAGCAGCTCGAGCAGGGCCACTGACCGGTCGAGGACGCCAACGGCCGTTCTGCGGCCAGCCGGGCCCGGGTCCGGACCCGCAGCGGATCCTGGGGTGCCCGCGCCCGGTCCCGCGCCCGGTTCGCGGTCCGGGGCTGACGGGCCAGCCCCGGACGGCACCGGCGTAACCGGCTCCGCATGGCCTGGGTCCGCTGCGGATCCAGGGGTGCCCGCGCCCGGTTTGCGGTCCGGGGCTGACGGGCGTAGTGTGCTCATATCGTGGACAGTGTATCTCATTATTTGAGACAAACACTAACCAGCTGACGTCAGACAGGATCCGATAACCGTGACCGGACGCCTCTTCGACAAGGTCTGGGACCGGCATGTGGTAGCGAGCCCCGAGGGCGAGCCGCCGCTGCTCTACATCGACCTGCACCTGGTGCATGAGGTCACCTCGCCGCAGGCCTTCGAGGGCCTCGAGCTGGCTGGCCGGCCGGTGCGCCGGCCTGACCTGACCGTCGCCACCATGGACCACGACGTGCCGACGATCGGGCAGGACCTGCCGATTGCCGACGAGCTTGCGGCGGCGCAGATCGCGAGGCTGCGGCGCAACTGCGACGTCCACGGCGTGACCCTGCACGGCCTCGGCAGCATGGACCAGGGCATCGTGCATGTCATCGGGCCGCAGCTCGGCCTCACCCAGCCCGGCATGACGGTGGTCTGCGGCGACAGCCACACCTCAACGCACGGGGCATTCGGGGCGCTGGCGTTCGGGATCGGCACCACCGAAGTCGAGCACGTCCTGGCCACCCAGACGCTCCGGCAGGTCAAGCCCGCCGCGATGGCCGTGACGGTCGACGGCGAGCTGCCGCCCGGCCTCGCCGCCAAGGACCTCGTGCTCGGCATCATCAGGGCACTGGGGCCTGGCGGCGGCACCGGCTCGGTCATCGAGTACCGGGGCGACGCGATCCGTGCCCTATCGATGGAAGGCCGGATGACGGTCTGCAACATGTCCATCGAGGCCGGCGCCAGGGCCGGCCTGATCGGCCCCGACGACACCACGTTCGGCTGGCTGGAAGGGCGCAGGCACAGCCCGGCAGGCAGGCTCTGGGAGCAGGCGCTTGACGACTGGCGCGGCCTGGTCAGCGACGACGGCGCGATCTTCGATCGCGAGGTCCGCGTCGACGCTACGGCGCTACGCCCGGCCGTGACCTGGGGAACCACGCCCGCGCAGTCGGTGTCGATCGACGACATCATCCCCGACCCTGCCTCGTTCGGCAGCCCGGCCCAGCAGCAGGCGGCCAGCCGGGCGCTCGCCTACATGGGCCTGGAGCCGGGAACGGCGATCCGCGATGTGTCCGTTGACACGGTATTCATCGGCTCGTGCACGAACGGGCGCCTCGGTGACCTGCGCGCCGCGGCCGAGGTCATCCGGGGCAAGCAGGTCCACCCCGGGGTACGGGCGCTTGTGGTGCCCGGATCCGCGCGGGTGAAGGCCGAGGCCGAGGCCGAGGGGCTGGACCGCCAGTTCACCGCGGCCGGTTTCGAGTGGCGGTCGGCCGGCTGCTCGATGTGCCTGGCCATGAACGGCGACACCGTCGCGCCCGGCCAGCGCTGCGCCTCGACAAGCAACAGGAACTTCCAGGGCCGCCAGGGCCCTGGCTCGCGCACCCACCTCGTCTCGCCCGCCGTGGCGGCGGCAACCGCTGTCGCCGGTCACTTCACACTGCCAGGAGACCTCTGATGGCCGGGGTAACTCGCATCGCTGGGCGCGCGGTCGCGCTGGACCGAGCGGACGTCGACACCGACCAGATCATCCCGGCGGAGTGGCTCAAGCACGTCGGGCGCACCGGGTTCGCGGACGGGCTGTTCGGAGCGTTGCGGGCCGACCCTGGCTTCCCGCTGAACCTGCCGGGAGCCGCACAGGCCAAGGTGCTCGTCGCGGGCGTCAACTTCGGCTGCGGATCGTCGCGGGAGCACGCCGTATGGGCCCTGCAGGACTTCGGCTTTGCCGCTGTGGTGTCGCCGCGCTTCGCTGACATCTTCCGCGGCAACTGCGTGAGCGCCGGGCTGGTGCCGGTGGAGGCCGACGAGCAGACCGTCGGGCAGGTGTTCGCCGCGCTGGCCGCCGACCCGGACGCGGAGGTCGTCGTGGACGTCGCGACGCGCAGCCTGGCGGTCCCTTCGGCGGGTATCGATGCGCCGTTCCCGCTGCCGGACTTCGCCCGCTGGCGGCTGCTCGAAGGGCTCGACGACGTGGCGCTGACGATGCGGCACGCCGACGCGATCGCCAGCTTCGAGGCGGGCCGGCCGGCCTGGCTGCCGGCGGTTGTCCGGGCTGGCGTGCGTTAAGCTGGCGACTCCGCTATAGTTCGGTAACGAGTAATGCCGCTACACAGACGGAGATACGCGATGATGCGCATCGATCAGGTACAGGTACTCCTCATCACTTAGCGCGAGCCCGAACGCAGGGCTCGCGCTAACCTCCTACGCCGCAGACGGCGAGGAGGTTTTTTGTTGGCAAGTCACCCCGAACAAAGGAGCATCCCGTGCAGCTGACCGGAGCGCAGGCGCTAGTGCGCAGCCTCGAGCAGCAGGGCGTCGACGTGGTCTTCGGCCTGCCCGGAGGCACGATCCTGCCCACCTATGACCCGTTGCTTTCGTCCTCCGTCCGGCACATCCTGGTCCGGCACGAACAGGGCGCAGGGCACGCCGCCGAAGGCTACGCATGGGCTACCGGGCGGGTCGGCGTCTGCATCGCCACCAGCGGCCCGGGCGCGACCAACCTGGTCACCGCGCTGGCCGACGCGTACATGGACTCGGTGCCGATCGTCGCTATCACCGGCCAGGTGGCCAGCGCCATGGTCGGCACGGACGCCTTCCAGGAGGCCGACATCACCGGGATCACGCTGCCGATCACCAAGCACAACGAGCTGGTGACCGATGCCGAGCGGATCCCGGCCGCGATCGCCGAGGCGTTCCATATCGCCTCGACCGGCCGCCCGGGACCGGTCCTCGTTGACATCCCCAAGGACCTCCAGCAGGCCCAGATGACCTGGTCCTGGCCGCCCACGATGGCGCTGCCCGGCTACCGGCTGCCGGGCAAGCCGGACTCGGCCGCCATCGCGGCGGCAGCGGCATTGCTGTACGCCGCCCGCCGCCCGGTGCTCTATGTCGGCGGCGGCGTGATCAAATCCGGTGCCCACGACGAGCTCATGCGGCTGGCCGAGCTCGCGCGCGCCCCGGTGACGACCACCCTGATGGCGCGCGGCGCGTTCCCTGACGCGCACCCGCTTGCCCTGGGCATGCCGGGCATGCACGGCTGCTATCCGGCGGTCGCGGCGCTCCAGGAAGCCGACCTGCTGGTGGCGCTCGGGGCGCGGTTCGACGACCGGGTGACCGGCAGGCTGGCGGATTTCGCGCCGCGGGCCAAGGTGGTGCACGTCGACATCGATCCGGCCGAGATCGGCAAGAACCGCATCCCCGACGTGCCGATCGTCGGCGACGTGAAGGCCGTGCTCAGCGAGCTGACCGGCTGCCTCGCCGCGCTGGTGCGCGAGGGCGGGCCGCCCGACACCGAGGGCTGGATCGGGGCCACCAATGAGTGGAAGCAGCGCTTCCCGCTGCGTTACAGCCAGGCCGCAGACGGCCCGCTCAAGCCGCAGTACGTGGTCGAGCGGCTGTCCATGATGACCGGCGGTGACGCGGTGGTGGTGGCAGGCGTCGGCCAGCATCAGATGCACGCGGCCCAGCATTACTCCTTCACCAGGCCGCGTACCTGGATCAACTCCGGCGGTCTCGGCACGATGGGCTTCGCTGTCCCGGCCGCCATGGGCGCCCAGGCCGGCCGGCCCGGCGAGCTTGTCGTGGCGATCGACGGCGACGGCTGTTTCCAGATGACCTGCCAGGAACTGGCGACCTGCGCGATCGAGCAGCTGCCGATCAAGGTCCTGATCTTCAACAACGGTTTCCTTGGCATGGTGCGCCAGTGGCAGGAGCTGTTCTACGAGGAGCGCTACTCCCAGGTGGAGCTCGGCACCGCCATCCCCGACTACGTCAAGCTCGCCGAGGCCTACGGGTGCGTCGGGCTGCGCTGCGACCGCGCCGACGAGGTCGACGCGGTGCTGGACAAGGCGCTGGCGGTGACCGGCGTGCCCACGGTGGTGGACTTCAGGGTGCACGACCGTGAGGGCGTGTTCCCGATGGTGCCCGCCGGGCGTCCCAACGACGAGATCGTCCTCGGCCCCGAGTTCAGCGCCGACGAGCAGCGCGCGGCCACGCGCAGAGAGGTGACTACCCGATGAGCACGCACACCCTGTCGGTGCTCGTGGAGAACAAGCCCGGAGTGCTTTCCCATGTTGCCGGGCTGTTCTCCAGGCGCGCGTTCAATATCTCCTCACTCGCCGTCGGCCCGACCGAGGACCAGAGCGTGAGCCGCATCACGATTGTCGTCGATGGCGACTCCACCCCGGTCGAGCAGGTCGCCAGGCAGCTGGACAAGCTGGTCCGGGTGCTCAAGGTCGTCGAGCTCGACGAGGACCGCGCGGTCGAGCGCGAGCTGGCGCTGATCAAGGTGGGCGCGGAGCCCGCGCTCCGCAGCCAGCTGCTCGAGGTCGCCGCCGTGTTCCGGGCCAATGTCGTCGACATGAGCCCGACGACGCTGGTGCTCGAGGCGACCAGCAGCCCGGCCAAGCTCGACGCGCTGCTGGCGATGCTGGAGGCGTACGGGACCTGCGAGCTCGTGCGCACCGGCCGGATCGCGCTGGAGCGTGGCAGCGGCACGATCACCGACTCCGTCCAGCCGGCCAGCGCTGACGCCGGGCAGGCCGGCCCGGCCGAATCCGCCGCCTGAAGCTGACCCGGCCCAACCCGAACCTGACCCGGCCCCGACCCGAACCTGACCTGAACCTGACCCGAAAGGACGCTCCGAAGATGGCCACCATCTACTACGACGACGACGCTGATCTCAGCCTCATCCAGGGCCGCAAGATCGCTGTCCTTGGTTACGGCTCGCAGGGCCACGCCCACGCCCTGAGCCTGCGCGATTCGGGCTGCGAGGTCCGGGTGGGCCTGCCCGAGCAGTCCAGGTCCCGGGCCCGCGCCGAGGCGGCCGGGCTCACCGTGGACACCCCTGCCGACGTCTGCGCCTGGGCGGACGTCATCATGGTGCTCACGCCGGACACCACCCAGCGGGCGTTGTACGCGGATGCGATCGGGCCGAACCTGCGCCCGGGCGACGCGCTGTTCTTCGCGCACGGATTCAACATCCACTTCGGCTACATCACCCCGCCGGACGAGATCGACGTCGCCATGGTCGCGCCGAAGGCGCCAGGGCACCTGGTGCGCAGGCAGTATGAGGCAGGCCAGGGCACCCCGGTGCTGGTGGCGGTGGCGGAGGATGCCACCGGTAAGGCCTGGGATCTGGCCCGCTCCTATGCCAGGGCGATCGGCGGGACCAAGGCGGGCGCCCTGGTCACCACCTTCCAGGAGGAGACAGAAAGCGATCTGTTCGGCGAGCAGGCGGTCCTGTGCGGCGGGGTGACCGCCCTGGTGAACGCCGGGTTCGAGACCCTCGTGTCGGCCGGCTACCAGCCGGAGGTCGCCTACTTCGAGTGCCTGCACGAGCTCAAGCTGATCGTCGACCTGATGTATGAGGGCGGCATCGGCTGGATGCGGTACTCGGTCAGCGACACCGCAGAGTACGGCGACCTGACCAGGGGGCCGCGGGTGATCGGGGAGCCGGCCAGGCAGGCCATGGCCAAGCTGCTCGCCGACATCAGGTCCGGTGAGTTCGCCAGGGAGTGGATCGCCGAGGACGACAGCGGCCGCCCGAACTTCGAGCGGCTGCGCAAGGCCGCCGCCGACAGCGAGATCGAGCGGGTGGGCCGTCCGCTGCGGCAGATGATGAGCTGGCTGAACGCGCCGTCCGACCAGGAAGGCGCGAGCTGATGGGCGACCACGTACGCAGCGGCGGCGCCGGCACCCGCGGGGTGGCGCTGCCATGACATACGCGATAGCGCACCTTCCCGGCGACGGCGTCGGCCCCGAGGTGACCGAGGTAGCCAGGCGGTGCGTCGACGAGGTAGCCGGCCGGCATGGCTTCGCCGTGGACTGGCAGGGTTACCCGCTCGGCGCCCGGCACTTCCTCGCGACCGGCGAGGTACTGCCGGACGGGGTCCTCGACGAGCTCAGGAAGACTGACGCCATCCTGCTCGGCGCCGTCGGCAGCCCGGACGTGCCACCCGGGGTGCTGGAGCGCGGCCTGCTGCTACGGCTGCGCGCCGAGCTCGACCTCTATATCAACCTCCGGCCGTCCAAGCTGCGGCCCGGCGTGGCCGGCGCGGTCGCCAGGCTCGGCCCGGGCGATCTCGATCTGGTGATCGTGCGCGAGAACACCGAGGGCCTGTATGCGGGGGCAGGTGGCACCGTGCACCGCGGCACCGCGTTCGAGAGCGCGACCGAGGAGTCACTGAACACCAGGGCCGGCGTGGAGCGGTGCATCAGGTACGCGGCGGGGCTGGCCGGGCGCCGCCGCGGGAAGCTGACCCTGGTGCACAAGACCAATGTGCTCGTGCACGCCGGGGACCTGTGGCGGCGCACCGCCGAGCAGGTGGCTGCCGAGGCCGGGGTGGCTCTCGACTACGCGCACGTCGACGCCGCCTGCCTGTACCTCGTCGACGACCCGGCGCGGTTCGACGTGATCGTCACCGACAACCTGTTCGGTGACATCCTGAGCGACCTCGGCGCGGCCCTCACCGGCGGCCTCGGGCTGGCCCCTAGCGGTAACCTCAATCCGGACCGGACCGGCCCGTCGGTGTTCGAGCCGGTGCACGGCTCGGCGCCGGACATCGCGGGCACCGGGCGCGCCAACCCGGCCGGCGCGGTGCTGTCGGCGGCCCTGATGCTCGACCACCTCGGCGAGCAGGCTGCGGGTGCCGACCTCGACGCCGCGGTGTCCGCGGTGCTTGCCGCGGGGCCGCCCGCGACCACCACTGACTGGGAAGCGGCGCTGCGCGCGGCGCTCGACGGGCGAACAGGAGGCGCCGCATGAACGCCAAGGTGGAGATCTACGACACCACGCTCCGGGACGGCTCCCAGCAGGTCGGGCTTGACCTCACCGTCGCCGACAAGCTGCACGTGGCAGCGGCGCTCGACGCGCTCGGCGTGGACGTGGTCGAGGGCGGCTGGCCGGGGTCCAACCCCAAGGACGCCGAGTTCTTCGCCAGGGCCGGCGAGCTGAACTTCAAGAACGCTCAGCTGGCCGCGTTCGGCGCCACCAGGCTGCCGCGCCGCGGCGTCGACGACGATGCCAACCTGGCTGCCCTGCTCGCGGCGGAGACACCGATCGTGACGCTGGTCGGCAAGGCCTGGACGCTGCACGTCGACGAGGCGCTGCGCACCACCTATGAGGAGAACCTCGCCATGGTGGCGGACTCGGTCGCCGTCATGGCGGCGGCCGGGCGCCGGGTGGTCTTCGACGCTGAGCACTTCTTTGATGGCTACCGCGCCGACCGCGGTTACGCCCTCGCGGTGCTTGACGCCGCCGTGGACGCGGGCGCCGACACGCTCGTGCTCTGCGACACCAACGGCGGGACGCTGCCCGACGACGTGGCGCGGATTGTCGGTGAGATCACCGGCGCGGCCAGGGCGAGGGTGGGCGTGCACTTCCATAACGATGCCGCGTGTGCGGTCGCTAACTCGGTGCTGGCCGTCGCGGGCGGCGCGGTGCACGTGCAGGGCGCGGCCAACGGCTACGGCGAGCGCTGCGGCAACGCCGACCTGTTCTCGGTGATCGCGAACCTGGAGCTGAAACGCGGTCACGAACTGCTGCCGCCGGGCAGGCTGGCCACGCTGGCGTCCACCGCACGGACCATCGCCGAATACGCCAACCTGCCGTTCGAGCCCCGCCAGCCCTACGTCGGCTCGTCGGCCTTCGCCACCAAGGCCGGCCTGCACGCGTCCGCGATCGCGCGGCGGCCGGATGCCTACGCCCACGTGAACCCTGGCGCGGTGGGCAACAGGCAGCAGGTCCTGGTCAGCGAGCTGGCCGGGCGGAGCAACGTGCTGGCCAAGGCGGAGGAACTCGGGCTTGACCTCTCGCCCGAGCTGGCCACCGTCGTGCTTGACCAGGTCAAGGATGCCGAGCACCGGGGCTATGCCTATGAGGCCGCTGACGCCTCGTTCGAGCTGCTGGTCCGCAAGATCGCGGGCGCCCTGCCCAGCTGGTTCGAGCTGGACAGTTACCGTGCGGTGATCGAGCGCGCAGCGTCCGCCGACCGCAGCGAGGCGATCGTGCGGCTGCGGCTCGGCGGCGAACGGGTCGTCGCTGTCGGTGAGGGGGTGGGCCCGGTGCACGCCCTTGACCAGGCGCTGCGTCGCGGGCTTGCGGCGTTCTACCCGCAGCTGGAGCGCATTCACCTGGTCGACTACAAGGTGCGTATCCTGGATGGCCGGGCGGCGACCAGCGCGGTCACCCGGGTCATGCTGACCTCCGCCGACCACGACGGCGAGTGGACCACGGTGGGCGTCTCCGACGACATCGTCACGGCGTCCTGGGAGGCGCTGGCCGACGGGGTCGCGTTCGGCCTGCTGCGGGCCGGCGCAACGGCGCCGGAACCTGTCCCGGCGGGCGCCGCGTGATGACCAAGGAATACGTCCAGGCCTTCGACTCAATCCAGGAGCCCGCATGACCAGCCAGTTGCCCCGCCCGCGTTCCGGCCCGCTCACCACCGGGCCATCCCGCGCGGCCGCCCGCGCGATGCTGCGCGCGGTCGGGCTCAGCGAGGAGGACCTCACCCGGCCGCAGGTGGCCGTCGCCTCCTCATGGAACGAGGTCACCCCGTGCAACCTGCACCTGAACGGGCTCGCCCGGGCGGCCAAGGAGGGCATCAGGCAGGCCGGCGCGGTACCGCTGGAGTTCGGCACCATCGCCGTGTCGGACGGCATCTCGATGGGCACCGAGGGCATGAAGGCGTCGCTCGTCAGCCGCGAGGTGATCGCCGATTCCGTCGAGCTGATGGTGGCGGCCGAGGGCTTCGACGCGCTGGTCGCGATCGCGGGCTGCGACAAGTCGCTGCCCGGGATGCTGATGGCCTGCGCGCGGCTGAACATCCCGGCCGCGTTCCTCTACGGCGGGACCATCCTGCCAGGATGGGCGCACGGCCGCGCTGTCACTATCCAGGACGTGTTCGAGGCGGTCGGCGCCCAGTCGGCCGGCGAGATGTCCGACCGCGAGGCGCTGGAGGTCGAGCGCGCCGCCTGCCCGGGCGCCGGATCGTGCGCGGGCATGTACACGGCCAACACCATGTCGGCCTGCGCCGAGGCGCTCGGCATGGCGCTGCCCGGCTCGGCGACGGCGCCCGCGGTGTCCGCCGAGCGCACTGACCTGGCGCGCCGCACCGGCGAGGCCGCGGTGGCCGCCCTGGCGTCCGGGCTGCTGCCGCGCGACATCATGACCAGGCCCGCGTTCCTGAACGCGGCGGCGGTGGTCATGGCGACGGCAGGCTCGACCAACGCGGTGCTGCACCTCCTCGCGATCGCGGCCGAGGCCGAGGTGGAACTCACCCTCGACGACTTCGACGGCATCAGCAGGCGCACCCCGCACATCGCGTCGATGCGCCCGGCCGGCCGGTTCGTGATGAGCGAGCTTGACCGGGTCGGCGGGCTGCCGGTGGTGCTGCGCGAACTGCTGGCGGCCGGCCTGGTGGACGGCGACGCGGTGGCGGTGAACGGGCGCACGCTGGCCGAGAACGTCGCCGACGCCCTGGACCCGGACGGTGACGTGGTGCGGCCGGTCAAGGACCCGATCGGCCACGAGGGCGGGCTCGCCGTACTGCGCGGCAGCCTGGCTCCAGGAGGAGCGGTAGTGAAGATCCCTGGTATCGAGACATTGCGATTCGAGGGCTCGGCCCGGGTGTTCGGCCGCGAGGAAGACTGTTTCGCCGCCGTCACGGCCGGCCGGGTGGCCAAGGGCGACGTGCTGGTGATCCGTTACGAGGGGCCCAAGGGCGGCCCGGGGATGCGCGAGATGCTCGCGGTGACCGCCGCCATCAAGGGGGCCGGGCTCGGCAAGGACGTCGTGCTGATCACCGACGGGCGGTTCTCCGGCGCGACGTTCGGGGCGTGCGTGGCGCATGTCGCGCCCGAGGCGTTCGAGGGCGGCCCGATCGGCCTGGTGGCCGACGGTGATCGCATCGTCCTCGATGTCCCAGGACGACGGCTTGAGCTGCTCGTCGACGACGCGGAGCTGGGCCGCCGCCGGGCAGGCTGGCGGCAGCCGGCGCCGAACTACACCCGCGGCGCCCTCGCCAAGTATGCCGCCCTGGTGTCCGGCGCCGACCGCGGAGCCGTCTGCGAGCCGCCCGGCACCGCCTGACCGACGAGCGGCCTCGGCAGCAGCGCCGGGCTCGTCCGGCTCGGCTGGCGACGTCTGGTGTCCCGGACTTTGGCAGCGGTCCGGGACACGGCAGCGGTCCCGGCCACGGCAGCGGTCCGGCACATGGCAGCGGTCCCGGACTTTGGCAGCGGTCCCGGACTTTGGCAGCGATGCCGATGACCGGCCGTGCAGCCCGGCCAGAACGCCCGCCACGACCGGAAAAGCTAGGCCTGTTCATGCCTGGCGTAAATGGTATGGACGATATTGGCCGCGCTCGGCGGACAGCCAGGCCCCGGCCCCGGCCCGGCCGCCCGCGCGGGCCTGCGGTAATGCCGCTGTACTGGGGCCAGGCGCCGGTGAAATATGTGTTAAATAGCAATTTTCATTCTGTACGGGGGCTTGTGCCTAGGCGCAGGTGTGCGTAATGCTGTCACGGCGGTCAGACGCACCAATTACAGGTCAGTAGGAGCACAACAGGGCATGTCTTCGCGTGTCTTGGCGAGTCGCCGGTTAGCGATCAGCCTGTTAGGCCGCGCAACGCGGCAGGCGCGGCGCGGCTGCGCCGATTTGCTGGCAAGCCTGGCGCTGGTCGCCGCCGTTGCGGGTTGCGCGGGTCAGGCTGCCGCGGGACTGCCGCCGAAGTCCGGTGCACCGGCTTCCGCGGCCGAGCTGACCGCCCCGCAGCCTGCTGCCCGTGAGCAGGTGCTGGCGGCCTACACCGGTTACTGGCAGGCGAGCAGCGCCGCGGTCAACGCTGGCAGCGCGGCGTCGGCGCGGACGCTGCTAGCCAGGTACCTGACGGCCGGCGCCATCCCCGTGGCTATCGCCGCGCTGCGGCCGGACTGGGCAGATCACGCGGTCAGTGCGGGCAGCCCCGTCCTGCACATCCTCAGCATCAAGATCACCGGCAGGCACGCGCTCGTCCATGACTGCACCGACCTGAGCCATGCAGGCCTTGCGAACGCGCGAACCGGCCGGGTCTACCCGCGCAGCTTCGGCAGTGCGCACGCCAATTTCTACGCTGACCTGCTGCGCTCAAGCAGCGGCTGGCTGATCAGCAACCTCGTCCCTGTGATGGCGCCATGCGAGCCCTGAAGAGAGTCAGTTTGGTGACGGCAGCGATGGCGCTGCTGGTAGCAGCAGGCCCAGGAGCTGCGCCCGGCGCGCAGGCTGCGGCCGCGCGGGCGGTGAGCGGCGCGCGGGCGGCGGGAGCCGTGCGAACGGCGGGAGCCGTGCGAACGGCGGGCGGGCCAGGGAACGGCTGCTACGCGGCCCGGACGCCAACCGGCTGGAAGATCATCTGCGGCACTGGCGGCGGATCACCGGGCAGCCCGGGCGTCCCGGGCGGACCCGGCGGACCCGGCGGGCCCGGCTCCCCGGGCTACGCCTTGAGCACTACTTGCACGCTGGAGCCGCCCGGCGCGATGACGCCTCCGTACCCGGCGCCAGCCGGCCAGCTGTGGATGCTCTCGGTGTGCACGTCCGTCGGGTTGTACGGCACCGCCCCGGAGCCCGGCGGCCTTGTGCTGGTGCCGGCCGGATCGTCCGCCGCGACGCCGGGCATTTCCCCGCAGCAAGTGCTGCAGATGGCGCGCGCTCAGCTGAATGTGCCCGCGCCCGCCGTGTCAACGGCTCCGCCGCAGGGTCATGACGGCCTAGTCGGCCTGCCGGAATGGTTCTGGGTCACGAACTGGCACCCGATCCCCGTGGACCTGGCGGTCGGCGCGGTGTGGGCCAAGATCACCGCGGTTCCGGAGCGGCTGACCTTCTCGCCGGGCGGCGGCCTGCCGACCGTGTCCTGCCGCGGCCCTGGCCGCCCGTACAACCCGAAGCTGCCTGCCAGCGTCCAGCACTCGGCCTGCTCCTACACCTACCGTCAGTCCGCTGCGCTGCAGCCGGGCGGTGCTTACGCGGCGTCGGTGTCGGTCACCTGGGCAGCGACATGGATCGAGTCGAATGGAGTCCAGGGAGAAGTGAACCCGCCCCTGCAGGTACACACGTCGTTCGCGCTGCCGGTCGCGGAGGGCCAGGCACTGGTGAGTACGCCATGAGCGGCATCGACCCGGGCCCCGGCCTGGGCACCGCTTTTCACCCCGAACTCGGCCCTGTCGGCAATGGCGCGGCGCCGCGTCCCGGCGCGCTCCGCGGACTGCCGCGGCGCAGGCGGCCGGGGATGATCGCGCTTGCGATAGCGCTGGTCGGAGCCGGGATACTGGCGAGCGCCGCGTTGTACCAGCGCGCCGACCACCAGGTGCCAGTGCTCATGATGACCGCCGCGGTGCCGGCCGGCTCGGTGGTCACCGCGGCCGATGTCGGCACCACGACCATTGTCGCCGGACCCGGCCTGCACGACATCCCGGCACGGCAGCTGAGCCAGGTCACCGGGCTGGTCGCCGCTGTCTCGCTGCGGCCGGGCACGCTGCTGGCACCGGACGAGCTGGCCACGTCGCTGCCGCCGGCCAACGGCCAGGTCTTAGTGTCGCTCCCGCTGAAGCCGCAGTCGGTTCCGGCCAGCGGGCTTCAGCCCGGCGATCACGTGCTGGTCACCGGCACACCCGGTTACCAGGGACAAAGCGGGTCAACTGGATCCGTGCCCATCCTCACCCAGCCGGTGCCAGGCGTGGTCGAAGCCGTGGACACCGCGCCTGATCAGGACGGCTTCGACGTGGTGGACCTGCTGGTCGCGTCCGGGTCAGGAGACCTGCTAGCCAAGCAGGACTCAACCGGCCAGATCGAGCTGATCGTGACCAGCCGGAGCTCCAGGTGAGCCTCTACGCTCTGGTGTCCGCGGGCGGCTCGCCAGGCGTCACTACCTCGGCGCTGGCGCTCACGCTCGGCTGGCCGTCCCAGGTCATCCTCGCCGAATGCGACCCGAGCGGCGGTGACATCCTGGCCGGGCTGTTCGCCGGGCACCTGCCGGCGACCAAGGGTCTGGCGCCGCTCGCGCTGGCGGCCGGCCAGAGCCCTGATGCGGCCACCGTGGCGCTGTGGCACCAGCTGATCGAGCTGGACGAAGAGCGCGGCAGGCTGCTGCTGGCTGGTGTCTCCGACCCCAGGCAGGGCGCGGGGCTGGCGGCCGCATGGCCGGTCCTGGCGACCGCGCTGGCCGCGCTGCCCGCGGATGTCATCGCTGACTGCGGTCGCCTCGACGCCATTGCGCCCCCCTACGTCCTCACCGTCGCGGCTGTCGCGGTCCTGGTCATGCGGCCGTCGCTGCGCCAGGTGAGCCGGGCCAGGGCGCGGGTCGAGATGCTCTCCCAGATCATGGGCGGCCCGGATCGGGTGACGCTGCTGCTGGTAGGGGAGGGCACCCACTCGGCGCGGGAGATCGGGAACGCGCTTGGCGTAGCGATAGCCGGATCCCTCCCGCAGGACAGGAAGACCGCAGCGGTGCTGTCGGACGGCGCAGGGGGCCGCCGCGGGCTGTCGGCCCGGCCGCTCATCCGGACCGCGGGCGGGGTCGGCCGCAGCCTGCGCGCCACCGTCGCCGCAGCGGGCGGGCAGCTGGGACAACCCGGGCACAAGCAAGCAGTAGCCCAGGCGCGGGAAGCCAACGCGGCGCCATGACAGAGCTCCAGTGGCCACCGGCGGCCTTCCTGCGGGGCCAGGCACCCACCGGGCCTGGGCCAGGACAGGCAGGCCCAGGGCAGGCAGGCCCAGGGCAGGCAGCGCCAGCGGGGCAGGCAGCGCCAGCGGGGCAGTCGGCCGCCGGGCCCGGCGAGGCATGGCTGCGTAGTGCCGTCACGGACATCCTTGACGTGATCGCCGGCCGGCTCGATGACGGCGCCCGGCCCGAAGAGGTACTGCCGCTGATCCGCGAGGCGGTCCGAGCCTGGGCGGAGCGGCAGGCCAGGGCGGGTGCGCTCATTCCGGCACCAGCCGACCGGGATGCGCTGGCCCAGGCCATCTACGACCAGCGTTACGGGCTGGGCCCGCTGGCCGGCTACCTGCGGGATCCGCAGGTCGAGAACGTGGACGTCAATGGCTGTGACCAGGTGTGGGTCACGTACTCCACCGGCGAGCGGGTCGCCGGGTCGCCGGTCGCCGCCAGCGATGAGGCACTGACCGCAATGATCCGCAACTGGGCGGTACGCGGCGGCCAGACAGCGCGGGACTTCTCGGCTGCCGCGCCGCTAGTCAGCGTCGCGCTGGCGGATGGCACCAGGCTGACCGCCACGATGTCGGTCACGCCGCGGCCGTGCCTGTCGCTGCGCAGGCACGGCCAGCGGGACGTGAACCTGGCCAAGCTGATCCGGCTCGGCACGATCGACCCGACGGTGGCCAGGTTCCTCGCCGCCGGGGTCCGGAGCCGCTGCAACATCATCGTCACCGGCGCTGTGAACGCCGGGAAAACCACCCTGCTCCGGGCCCTGGCCAGCGAGATCCCGCCGGTCGAGCGGGTCGCCACCCTGGAGAGCGAGTATGAGCTCTTCCTGCACGGCAGGGAGCAGCACCCTGATGTGATCGCGTTCGAGGCGCGGGAGGCGAACTCCGAGGGCGCTGGCGGCATCTCGCTGCATGACCTGATCGCGCACGCGCTACGGCACAACCCGCAGCGCATCCTGGTCGGCGAGGTACGGCGCAGCGAGATCATGCCGATGCTGGAGGCGATGAACTCCGGTCAGGAAGGCTCGATGTGCACGCTGCACGCGAACTCCCCGGCCGAGGTGTTCGACCGCATCCTGATCCTCGGGCTCCGCGGCGGCCTGGCGCTCGGCGAGCGAGCCATTCACATTCTGGTCGGCATGGCCATCGACCTGGTGGTGCACGTGCGGAAACGGCACGACGGGCAGCGGACGGTCCGCTACGTCTCGGAGATCCTCGAGGTCATGCCGCCTGGCGACACCGAGCGCCCGGCCATCAACCGGCTCTTCCTCCCCGACGGCCCGGGCGGCCGGGCGGTTGCGGCGCACACTCCCTCGCCGGCGCTGCTGGCCAAGCTGGTGCCCGGCGGCTTCGACCCGGGGCTTCTCGACCAGCACCGCGCGATGGCCAGGGCGGGAGGCTGGCGATGATGCTGCTCGCCGCGCTGGCAGGCGCCGCCATAGTCGGCGGCTTCGTGCTCTTCGTTGCCGAGATCTTCCGGCGGGCGCCGGCGCGGGGCAAGCCGCCCGGGAGGCGGTTGTTCAGCGGCTCACTTTCGTCAGGGCAGGGGAGGCGGATCCTGATCGCGCTGGCGGCCGGGCTGGCCGTCCTGGCGCTGACCAGGTGGCCAGTGGCCGCGGTGGCCGTTGGCGCGGGAGTCATCTTCCTGCCACGGCTGACGCTGACCGGCAGCCAGCGGCAGCGCACCGCGAGGCTGGAGGGCCTGGAGCAGTGGATCAGGCGGCTCGCCGACTTGCTCACCGCGAGCAAGGGCCTGGAAGAGGCCATCGAGACGAGTGCCCGCTCGGCACCGGCCGCGATAGCGGAGCCGGTGACCGCCCTGGCCCGCAGGCTATCGGCGCGCACCGGGCCCGAGACAGCCCTGCGTGCGTTCGCCGCCGACATCGACGACCCGGCCGGTGACCGGATTGCCGCCGCCCTGATCATCGCCACAGGCCGGCGCGGCGGGGCGGTCCGCGAAGTGCTGAACGCGCTGGCGACGCTGCTGGCCAGGGACGTGGCCGCACGCCGCGAGATCGAGGCCGAGCGTGCCCAGCATCTGACCACCGTCAGGTGGATCACCCTCTTCGTCGCCGGGTTCACCCTCTTCGCGATGCTGAACAGGAGTTACGCGGCGCCCTATGGCACGTTCCTGGGCGAGCTCGTGCTCGGGCTGGTGGCGGGTTTGTATGCGGCGGGGCTGGCCTGGCTGCATCACCTTGGCTCCATCCCGGCCCCCGGCCGGTTCCTGAACCAGCCCGAACGGCAGCAGCCTGCCAGTGCAGACCTGGCGGCCCGGGGCAGGTCACGATGAACCTGTGGGTCATTGCCGCAGGCCTGCTGGCCGGCCTTGGGATCTTCCTAGTGGTCAGGGAGATCGTGCCGGCAGGCGCGCAGCTTGATGCCGCGCTCGGCCGGATGGACTCGGCGGCCGGCGTGGCGGATCAGGGAACCACGGCGTCCAGCAGGCTAGTGCACCGGATGGCCGCGGAACTGCAGTGGCTGCCAGTACCATCGGCCGACCTCGCCCTGCTCGGGCAGGGTCGCGAGAGCTGGATCGCCAGCAAAGTGACCTGCGGGCTCCTCGGGCTCGCCTGTCCCGCGGTAATCGGGAGCCTGGCGGCGCTGGCGGGTTCGGCCCCGGCCCCGGCGGTTCCAGTCGTTGCCTCACTGGCCTGCGGTACGGCGCTGTTCTTCGCCCCTGACCTGGTCACCAGGGTCAATGCGGCAGAGAAGCGGGCCGATTTCCGGCACGCGCTCACCAGCTACCTGGACCTGGTCTCGCTGGAGCGCGGCGCGGGCGCCGGGCCAACCGAGGCGCTGGAGGCAGCGGCCGAGATCGGCGGCGGCTGGGCGTTCGAGCGGATCGGGGCCGCGCTGGATCAGGCCAGACGGTCCGGCTCGGCACCGTGGACAGCCCTGGCCAGGCTGGCCAGGGAGACCGGGATCGCCGAGCTGTCGGATATAGCCGACATCGCCGAGGTAGCCGGTCAGGAAGGCGCGCGAATCTTGGACACGCTGGCCGCTCGCGCCGCCTCGATGCGAGCACAGGCACTCGCTGCCGACCGGGCCAAGGCCGGCTCACGCAGCACCACGATGGTGGTGCCGATCTCCCTGCTGGCGGCGGGCTTCCTGCTGCTGCTGGTATTCCCGATCTTCTACGGCACGTTTGGCGCGGGATAGCCCCGCCCGGCCAACAATTGGAGGCCTTCACCATGAACCCCATGTGGCTCGCGTTTAGCTACCTAATCGACCGGGCCCGCGCTCGCGCCCGCGCGGCGATGGCGGGAAATCCTGAGTCCGGCGCGCTCAGCCTGGAGTGGGTTGTCATCGCGGTGCTCGTCGCAGGCGCGGCGACTGCTGCCAGCCTCCTGATCAGGAGTGCGATCGCCTCAGAAGCGGGAAGCCTGCCCTGACCACGCGTCGAGGCAGATGCCGCGGAGACGCCGGGGCACTGTCCCTGGCCTACATCATCGTGTTTCCCGCGTTCCTGCTGGCGATCATGATGATGATTCAGGCGTCGTTCTGGTACCTGGCGAGGCAGACGGCGCTCGCGGCGGCCCGGCAGGGCGTGGACGCGGCCAGGGCGCAGAACGCGCCGCTCAGCGCTGGCCCGAGAGCCGCGGTGGCGTTCGCGCAAAGTGCCGGCGCGCGGTACCTGCTCGGGCCGTCCGCTACTGACCTGGGCAGCACCGCACAGACCGTCCAGATTCAGGTCACCGGCCACGTGGTGTCGTTCATCCCCGGGGTGGACTGGCAAATCAGCCAGGTGGCTCAGGCGCCGGTCGAGCAGTTCACTACGCCATAGACAGGAGGTGCCGGCCGATGCGGTGCTGGCGGCGTGGCGAGGCGGGTGATGCCTCGCTCGAGCTGGTCATCCTCGCGCCTGTGCTGCTGGCGCTGATCGGCCTCGTGATCGCGGCCGGGCGCACCTCGGTGGCGCAGGGGTCCGTGGATGCTGCGGCACGCGACGCCGCCCGCCAGGCATCGATCGCGCGCAGCCCGGCCGCGGCCCTGGCGGCTGCTCAGCTCAGCGCGCAGGCGGCGCTGAGCCAGGACGGGCTGGACTGCGCGCCCGTCGTCGATGTCGGCACCGCAGGATTCGGCAGCCCACTTGGCCAGCCCGCCCAGGTCAGTGCCACGGTTACCTGCACGGTGCCGCTGGCCGACCTGATAGTTCCCGGCTTGCCGGGCAGCGAGACGCTCAGAAGCACATTCACTTCACCGCTCGATCCGTACCGGGGACGGTGATGTCACAGTGACCGTCACAGGTCGGCTTCAGACTCGGGCAGCAAACAAGCCCGGCCGTGGGCCCGGGAACTGGGAGCGGCAGATGGGTTTAGCGTACGGGCCGGGCGCGCGGACCGGTGTCCGGAGTGGCCCGGCGGCAGGCGACGGCGAGCGCGGCTCATTCAGCCTGACCCTCGTGATCATGACCGTTGCGCTCCTCGCGCTGGCCGGCCTGGTCGTGGACGGCGGAGCAAAGCTGAATGAGGCGGCCAACGCCAGCGCGGTCGCCCAGGAGGCGGCCAGGGCCGGAGCGGGGATGGTGGATCAGGGAAATGCCTACTCCGCTGGCAACTTCACCGTCGACAGCAGCCAGGCTGTCGCAGCGGCTGAGGCCTATCTGGCCAGCGTGGTCAGCGACGGCAAGACCGGCTACACCGGCTCGGTGACGACGCCGACCCCTGATTCGATCCAGGTCAGCGTTACCGTGACTGAGCCGACCAAGATTCTCCCGATTATCGGCATCGACTCGGTGAGCGCGACCGAGACGGCGACTGCGTCGCTGGTGACCGGCGTGACGGGACCGGGCACATGACGCGGCGCGGCCGCAGTGTTGCGGCGGCTTTCCGGGGCGTTATGGCGCTGGTCACGCTCACCGCGCTGGTCATTGGCCTGCCATTGGCGTTTTACCGGCTCGGCGGCGATCCCATTCCGCGGCACCTTTACGACTGGCACCAGATCGGCAGTGTGCTCCTGCATCAGGACAATGGCACAATTTTCCTCGGCGCGGTTCGCGATGTCAGCTGGATGGCATGGGCAGCCTTTACTGTCGCGGTTATCGCTGAAGCACAGGCGGCATTGCGCGGGCGTCAGGCACCTAGGCTCAGGCTGGGCGCACTGCAGAGTTCGGCCGGCTGGCTGGTGGCAGCCGCCGCTGTCACCTTGAGCGGCCAGCCGGCTGCCGCGCTGCTCGCCTTCCCGGCCGCTGCCGCGGCTTCCGTCGCGGAAGCCGCGCCGCAGCACGTGGCGCCACCCGCCGAGGCACCTGCTGCCCCCGTCCCGCCAGAAGCCCAGGTGATGCATATGGCCTTCTATCAGCTGGTGATCGTCCGGCCAGGTGACTGCCTGTGGACGATTGCCCAGCGTTACCTGGGTAACGGCGACAGGTACCCGGAGATCGTGAAGCTCAACCTGGGGCACAACGTGGCGCACGGTGAGGTGTTCACCGACCCGTCGGTTGTCTGGCCGGGCTGGGTGCTCCAGCTGCCCTCCGGCCCGGTGCCTGGAGCGCCGTCCGCTGGACCGCACCTGTCGGGAAGCCATGGCGCGCACCGGGTCGGAGATGCTGCCTTCGGCCACCCCCATCACGGGGCCGGTTCTGGCCGGAAGCCCGCGCACGCTCAGGCCCGAGCCCACCCGGGGCCCGGGACCGCATCCGCGGGGACCGGGCCCGGGACCGCATCCGCGGGCGACACGAGTAGCACCGCGACGCCGCAGGGCGCGACGCCTCAGGGCGCTGTGCCGCCGGAGCCAGGCTCCGGGTCCGGGGCTGCCCAGCAGCCGGACGCGGCGCACGCCGTGATGGCGAATGGAGGGTCCACGCTGGCCGCAGAAATCCCGCCGGTCGCAGTGTTCGCGGCCGGCATGCTCGCCGGGGGAGCGAGCGTCATGCTCGCCGGGATGCGCCATCGGCAGCGCCAGGCGCGCCGCACCGGCCGGCGTATCCAGCTTCCCGCCAGTGCCCCCGTCATCGTGGCGGAGCAGCGGATCCGTGCGTCGGCGGCACCGCAGCCGCCGACGGCGCTGCGCGCCGCGCTCAGCGACCTCGGGATTAGCCTGCTCAATTCGGGCAGGCAGCTCCCCGATATAACAGGCATCAGGCTGCTGCCGTCTGGCATGGAGGTACTCCTCGCCAGCCCCGCCATCGACCCGCCGCCGCCGCCGTTCACGGTGCCTGGCGGGCGGCAGGGCATGGCGTGGGAGCTTTCGCTGCCTGACCATGTGCCCGCATTCCCGTTCGCGCCCGCCGAGGTCGGCGACCTGATGCCGGGCCTGTTCACCGTCGGCGTCGATTCCGCTGGCGGATTCGTGCTGCTCGACCCCGAGTACCTGCGGGTCACGATCGCCGAGGGAGCGCCCGGCCTGGTCGACCGGATGCTGACGACTGCGGCCGCCGAGCTGGCCACCAGCCAGCTGGCAGGCTGGTATGACCTGATGCTGGTCGGCTTCCCTGAGCTGGAAGCCGTCGGCGGACGGGCTACCAGCTGCACCGGCCTGGAAGAGGCGCTTGACTTGCTGGCATCGAAGGCAGTGGTGCTCCGGCGCAGGCTCGGCGACTTCGCGGATACCGACGTCAGGCACCGGCGGCTTACCCAGCCGGGTGATGAGGACTGGGCGCTGGCGCTGCTGGTCAGCCGGATCGCGCCGACCGCGGGCCAGCTAGCCCTGCTGCTCGACCTGGCCAGCGATCCGGGCGGAATCGCTGCGCTGGTGGCGGGCGGCCCCGACGTACCCGACGGGCATCCGCTGCCCGCCACCGTGCGGCTGGAGGCTGACCCCGTCCAGCCCGGCGAGATCGTCGCGCACATCTCTCCGGCGGGGCTCGACGCCTGGCCGCAGCCGCTCACCGAGGCGGACTACCAGGCCCTGGGCAGCTTGTTCGGGACCGCGGCTGACCTGCGCGACATCCCGGCCTACCTGCCGCCATACGACGGGTCAGGGTGGCCGCCACGGCTAGCTCATACCGTCCCGCCTGATGACCTCCCCTCCTGGCTGGAGGCCGGCGATCCGGATGAGCTGGCCGAGCCAGCGAGCGGTGCCGGACCGGATGCCGGGCCCGGATCCGATGGCGGCCTG
Source organism: Streptosporangiaceae bacterium (assembly GCA_050011895.1). Taxonomy (GTDB): domain Bacteria; phylum Actinomycetota; class Actinomycetes; order Streptosporangiales; family Streptosporangiaceae; genus DATBGO01. The sequence goes on from JBEKIF010000004.1 coordinate 73,636, forward strand.
GACTCCGACGGCGGGCTGAAGACCGACGGCGAGCTGAACTCTGCTGGCGGGCTGGTACCCGACGGCGGGCTGGTACCCGACGGCGGGCTGGTACCCGACGGCGGGCTGGTCTCCGATGGCCGGTTCGGGACGGACGCCGCCGCGGACGGCCGGCCCGGTCCCGCCGGGGAGCCGGAGCCGGCCGGGGGCACGCTCCGGGTCGGCGTGCTAGGGACGTTCACCGTCAACGGCGCGCCTGCCGCGCTGCTGCCCGCCCAGAGCCAGCTCGTCCTGGCCCTGGCGCTGAACGGGGCAGCCGGGCTGTCCAATCAGCAGCTCTGCTACCTGCTCGGTGCCGACCCTGATCATCCCAAGCCCACTGACTCGCTGCGCCAGCTCATCGTGCGGACCCGCCGCCAGCTAGGGCGCGCCCCGGACGGCCGGGAGTGGATCGAGCATCTGGGCGCGGGACAATACGCGCTGCATCCCGAGGCCAGGTTCGACTGGAGCGACTTCGAGGCTCGCTCGGAGCAGGGGCTGCGGACGCACGACGTGCATTCCCTCCGGGACGCGCTCGCGCTGATCAGGGGCCAGCCCTTCACGGGTTGCTACCACTGGTGGCTGGATCTCGCCCTCACGGAAACCGTACGGGCGCAGATCGTGGACACCGCTGAAGTGCTGGCCGGACTGGAACTGACAGCCGGCGACCCCACTGCTTCGGCCCGCGCAGCCAGGACTGGCCTGGCAGGCGACGCAACCGCCGAGCAGTTGTGGCGGGCCCTGATGCGGGCCGAGTACGCGGCGGGGAATCTCTCTGGCGTCAGGGACGCGTGGAGCCGCTGCCTGGACGCGGTCGCGGAGATCGCTCCCGACGGCGAGGCCCATCCGGACACCGTGGCTCTTTACCACGAGCTGATCAGCGGGAAGCCATCGCAACCTGCCTGGGTCCCTGGGTAGCACTGCAGCCGCGCCGGATTAGCCGCCAGGCAGCTTGTGCTTCAGCTGGCCGGCTGGCCGATCATCAGGCCGGCTGCCGCTGGTATCCAGGCGAACAGGTGAAACGATCGGGTAGTGACACAACCGCAGCCTGATCTGCCGCCAGCCGGGCCTGCGCGCCCGGGCCTGGCGGCGGAATCCGGGTACCCGGGCGCGGTTCGTGTCGATGATCACCTGCCGCCGCGCATCCGGCTACCGGCCGATATGCTCCGCTGCGTCATTGAATGCATCGAGATCGTGCTGCTGGCCGGCCTTGGCCTGCTCGCCAGGGCGACCGCCACCGGCGTCGACTACGACGTCGGCCACGCGAGCCGCCACGTGCCCAGCCTGCTGCTCGGGGCGATGCGATTCGTCGCGTCGGTCGCGCTGCTGGCGCTGCCGGTGGCGCTCGCCGTCAGGCTGATAATCCGCCGCCAGCCCCGGCGGCTGGCCGAGGCCGTGCTCACCGGCGTTATTGCCGCAGCGGCCGTAACCGGCGCGAACCTGCTGCTGCAGCATCCGGCCGCCACAAACATGTATCAGGCGCTGGCCCCCGCGGGTGCCGGCCGGCACGCCGCCCCCCTCGACGGGTACCTGGCGGGCCTGGCCGCCTACGTCACGATCATCGGACTGTCCGGCAGCGAGCGCTGGCGCACCGCCTACTGGCTGACGATCGGCTTCTATGCCCTGGCCAGCCTGGCGAACAATTCCACCACCGTGCTATCGCTGCTGATCGCGCTGCTCATCGGGCTGGCGATCGGGTCGGGGTTCAGGTACGCCTTCGGCTCAGCATCGGAACGGCCAGCGGCTGAGGCGATCGCGGCGGCGCTGCGCCCGGCGGGCGTTCCGCTAGTCGAGATGCGGCGGATCTGGGACGAGAGCACTGAGACCCGCAAGTACGCCGGGTTCATGGCCAGCGGCGGACGCCTCGACGTCACTGTCTTCGACCGGGATCAGCAAGCCGCCGACGTCCTCTACCGGCTCTACCGACGGGTCCGCCTGAAGACTCAGGTGTCGCGCCTCGTCCCCTTCACCGTGCAGCGAGCCGTAGAGCACCGCGCACTACTCAGCTACGCGGCGGAGGAAGCGGGCGTGCAGACGCCCCGCCTGAGGGCCCTGGTCAGGGTGGGCCCTGAAGCTGTGGTCCTGGCCAACGAGCACCATTGCGGGGTCACCCTGGCCCAGCGCGACTCCGACCTGACGGACGCCGAGATCGACCGGGTCTGGGACACGGTGCTCCGGCTGCACGCCCACCGGGTCACCCACCGCGCGCTGACCGGGGACCGGATCTTGCTTGTAACGCGACCTGGCAGTGAAACCGCTGGCAGTGAAACCGCTGGCAGTGAAACCGCTGGCAGTGAAACCGCTGGCAGCTGCGAGGTCATGCTCCTCGAGCCGGGGAACGGCGATGTCGCAGCAAGCGACCTGCAACTCCGGCTCGACATCGCGCAGCTCATAGCTGAGCTTGCGCTCCTCGTCGGACCGGATCGGGCCGCCGGCCTCGCGCAGGCGAAGATCAGCGCCGACGAGCTTGCCGCCGTGGTGCCGCTGCTCCAGCCAGTGGCCCTGCACAGGTCCACCAGGACCGCCCTGCGCCATCAGAAGGCGGTGCTGCCCGCCCTGCGCAAACGGCTGCTGGCTCCGGTCTCTGACCATGAGGTAACCCCGGCCCAGCTAGAACGGATCCGGCCGCGGACCCTGATCACGCTGCTGGCCACGGTCGTGGCGGTGTACCTGCTGGTGGGCCAGCTCGACCGGGTGAAGCTCGGCGGCCTGCTCAGGCATGCCGACTGGCGCTGGACTGCCGTCGCGCTCGCGGCGTCGGCGGTCAGCTACTTCGGTGCGGCCCTGTCGGTGTCCGGGTTCGTGCTCGAGCGGCTGAACCTGCTGCGGACAATCCTGGCCCAGCTGGCGGCGTCGTTCGTCACCCTGGTCACCCCGGCCGCCGTCGGCGGCGTCGCGCTGAACCTGCGGTACCTGCGGCGCGCGAACGTCGCGCCTGCCGACGCGGCCGCGAGCGTGGGCGTGTCGCAGCTCATCGCGTTCGTCCTGCACATATCGCTGCTCGTGGTGTTCGCCGCGCTGGCAGGGACGTCGCACACGCACTCGCTGCGACCGCCGGGCTGGGTCTATATCGTCGTCGCCGTTGTCGTTGCTGCGGCCCTGGTCGTGCTGGCTGTCCCGCGCGGGCGGCGGTTGCTGCGGTCCAGGCTCTCCCCGGCGCTAGGCCAGGTGATCCCGCGGCTGCTCGACATCGCGCAGCGCCCGGCGAAGCTTGCGGAGGGAATCGGCGGCGCGCTCCTTGTGACCACCGCTTACATCCTCTGCCTCGAGACATGCACCCTGGCGCTGGGGGGATCGGTGTCCATCGTGAGCGTCGCGTTCGTCTACCTGACCGGCAGTGCCCTCGGCTCGGTGGTGCCGACGCCAGGGGGACTTGGCGCGGTTGAGGCCGCGCTCACGGCCGGGCTCACCGCCGCTGGCATGCCAGGAATCACCGCGGTCAGTGCGGTGCTGCTGTTCCGGACGCTGACTTTCTGGCTGCCGGTGCCGCTCGGCTGGGCCGCCATGAACTACCTGCAGCGCCACGACGCGCTGTGAGGTGCAGCCCGCGCGGGTAGCGGCCGCCCGGTCGTACGGTCAGCCGGCAGGTTTCCCTGGCAGCAGTTCGGTGACCGTGTTCGAGCTGAGATTGGCCACCCAGACACCGTTGCCAGATGAGTCGAGCGCAGCCGGCCCGCTGAAGCCATACCGGCGGCCGGAAAGGATCGCCGCCGCGCCGGTCTGCGGGTTGATCTCGGTGACCGAGTCGCCGGCCGCACTGGCGACCCACAGCTGGGCGCTGTCGGCCAGCACGGCCGACGGATCGGCGAAACCGTAGCTGTGCCCGGACAGGGTGCTGATCCAGGCGCCCGTTCGCGCGTTAATCTCCGTGATCGAGTCACCGCCCTGGTTGGCCACCCAGGCGCGGGTGCCGTCCACCGTGATAGCGACCGGATCGGCGAAGCCGTAGCGGGGGCCGGAGACAACGCGGATCAGGCGGCCGTTCGCGGCGCTCAGCTCGGTCACCGACGGGTTGGCCGCGTTGGCCACCCAGACCCGGGAGCCGGATGCCGCGATAGCGTACGGCTCGTCAAAGCGGTACCTGGCCGCCGACAAGGTCCGCACCAGGGTGCCCGATGGGGTGTCGATCTCGGTGACCGAGCCGGCCCGGGCGTTGGCCACCCACAGGTCGTGACCGGCCAGGGCCAGTGCGTACGGGTCGTCGAATCCGTAAGCGCTACCAGAAAGGGTGCGTATTAACTCTCCGGTGGCCGCATCAAGCTCGATGACGGAATTTGCCTGGACATTTGCTATCCACAGCTGCCCGCTGCCCATGGCCAGGGCGTGGGGGCCGTCGAATCCATAACTGCTCAACAGGGTAGCGGTCCGACTGCCGTTGCCGGTATTTAACTCGGTGACCGAGTTGCCGAGAATATTCGATACCCACAAATGGCTCTGGTCGGCGGCCAGCCCGCTAGGCCCGCTGAAGCCGAACGCGGCGCCCGAGTAGATGACGGCACGCGGCCGCGGCGGTAGCGCCGTGGCATCGTGCCCGAGGCAGTCAGCGACCGGGATGATCTCGGCTCCTGAGCCGGACGGGCAGCTCAAGTCGCTGGCATCGGGCCTGACGATGGAGGTCATGGTCAGGGCGGCAGTGAGCATGGCCGTGGCGCTCGTGACGACGGCAACGCGTTGCAGCCGCCAGATGAAATCGCGATGAGGCTTCACCCGGCGCGGCGCTAGGTGCCGTGGCGCGTACCCTTTACCTGCCCTTTGAGAGGTTCTCATCGGCCCCAAAAGTTCGTGATCGCGGTATCCGGTGAACTGATAGTAATCGCGACGCTGCTGCACCGGAAGTACTGACATTCGCTAACTGCGGTCGGCGCCCGGTATATATGCCATGGAATATCCCGCTGGCCCCGGTTAGCTACCTGCAATTGGCGCTAAGCTGAGTCTTTCGTGATCTTAGGAAAGCGCCGGGATAGACGGCATGGAGGAGGAGATGGAAGATCTCTCCGAGGCTAGGTCAGCCGGGCCACCGCGAGCGCAGCCGCGAGCAGCACGATGGCCCAAGACATCGCACGGAGCGCCTGCTCGAGCGGGCCAAGCAGGAAAGCCTTGTCGATCGCGGTGCGCTCTCCGCTGGAGAGCGTGATGCTGCCTTCGACCGCGGCGGTCTTGCGTCTCAGCATGCGGGCCGGGGTGCTGAGCGCGCGCTGCGCCGCGGACAGCGCCAGCGCGCCTGCCGCGGCCAGCACCGGTGCCACAGCAAGCCGGCCCGTCTGGGCGGTGTAGGCGGTCAGCACGGGAAAGGCGCCCCACGCCACGGCGAAGCCGAGGTCGGTATGGAGCGCTCCGTGCAGCAGTTCGGCGTTGTAGGCGATGACAAGCACCGGGCCCACGATCATGTACGGCAGCAATGCCCAGCCTATCCTGGCTATGCCCGCCGCGCCCAGGGCCACAGCGCCGGCCAGGCCCACCACGGTCACCGCGATCAGGGCCCGCGAGCTGATCTGGGTCTGTAGCGGCCGCCCGTTCAGCTCGTCCAGCGCGTGCGCGGCGAGACCGACTGCCAGGAAGAACGCGAGCAGCGTGGCGGCGAGCGCGGTCAGCCCGACGCGGGGCGCCAGGCATGCGCCGATGACCACGTACGCCAGGTGCCAGGCGGTGTACGGGGGGTGCAGCAGCGTCCACCAGTCCCGCCATCCGCCGGAGCGCGCTGCGTAGAAGGCGGGCCTGGCCGCTGGCCCGTCACTCACCGGCGCGCGTTCCCCACATCACCAGCCCGCCGCCGAGGCTCATGACCTTGAAGCCGACGTCAGCAAAGCCGGCCCGCTGCCACGCCTGCACCGTCCAGGGCACCGGATAGCGGCGGTAGTGCCCGGAGATGTTCGGGCCGAGGAAGCGGCCCACCGAGAACCAGGCAGGGCCGCCGGAAAGCAGCCCGCCGACTGGCAGCAGCAGCCGGGTGTACAGCCACCACCACGCCCGCCAGAACGGCGATGGCGGCGCCAGGAACTCCAGGCTCGCGACCTTGCCGCCCGGCTTGACCACCCGGGCGAGCTCGCTGAGCGTAGCCTGCGGGTCCACCACGTACCTCAGCAGGTAAGTGAAGGTCAGCGCGTCGAAAGAGGCGTCAGCGAAGGGCAGTTGCTCGGCCCGGCCGACCGTCAGGCCGATCCTGGCGCGCAGCGGGGACGCGTCGACGTTGCGCTGGCCCTGCCGCAGCATCTCCTCGGTGAGGTCGACGCCGACCACCCTGGCCCGGGTGCGGCCGGCCAGCTGGAGGGCGACGCCCGCGGTGCCTGAGGCCACGTCAAGTACCGACTCGACGGTCCCGGGAACGATCGTGTCGATCATGGCCCGGCGCCAGCGGGCGTTCTGGCCCATCGAGAGCACCTCGGCCAGCCGGTCATACCGCGCCGGAAGCGGCGCGAACAGCGTCTGGGTGAAGCGATTGCCTGGCTGGGTGGCGGGAAGCGGCACGGGCATCTCCTCGGGGCTGACCGGACCTTACGCTACGCTCTGGCCGCGCCCGAGGCACCAGGCCAGGCCGCCAGACCGCACGCCACTTGCCCGCAGTTCGTCGCCAGCCGCGTGCGGCCCCGCCGCACTGGGCTGCTCCCGCCCGCCCCGGGCATTCCCGGATGGCAATAGTGAGGCGTAGCACATACCTAACCTTTGCACTCTATTTGTCAACGTTGACTATCTGCCAAGTTACGTTTGCGGCGATGGCCCGCAGTCAGGTCCAATACGGTCCTTCCCGGCCGCTGCGGAGCGGGCCGGTTAGCCTCTTTGCCATGACACGGGCCATAAACGATGATCACGTGACAGTGTCGGCGGCCGACGGCCGGACTCTCGACGTGCTGATCAGCGGACCCCCCGACGGGCTGGCCCTGGTCTTCCACAGCGGTACGCCCGCCGGCCTGGTGGCGTTCGGCCCGATGACCGACGTGGCCACGGCACGCGGCCTGCGCACCGTGCGCTACGTGCGGCCTGGCTACAGCCTGTCGACGCCGCAACCGGGCCGACGGGTAGCTGACGCCGCGGCCGATGTGGCCGCGATCCTGGACTGGCTCGGCGTCGACCTGTTCATCACTGCGGGCTGGTCGGGCGGCGGCCCGCACGCGCTGGCCTGCGCGGCGGCACTGCCAGCCCGGTGCCTCGCCGCCGCCAGCATCGGCGGTATAGCGCCCCGCAACAGCCCTGGTCTTGACTGGCTGGCGGGGATGGCGCAGGAGAACGTCGAGGAACTCGGCGCCGCCGCCGCCGGGGAGCCGGCCCTCAGCCAGTTCCTCGAAGCGGCCGCGGCGCAGCTGCGGGATATTTCTGGTCCCGAGGTGGCCCTGGGCCTCGGCGGCCTGGTGTCCGACGTCGACGCCAGGGCGGCTACCGGGGACTTCGCCGACTACCTGGCCGCCTCCTTCGGCGAGGCGGTGCGCGGCGGCATCGCCGGCTGGCGGGACGACGATCTCGCCTTCGCCGGTGACTGGGGGTTCGCCGTCGGGTCCGCGGACCTGCGGGTGCCGGTGGCTATCTGGCAAGGCGACCAGGACCGGATGGTGCCCTACGCGCACGGAGCGTGGCTAGCGGCGCAGCTGGCCACCGCCCGGCCGCGGTTGCTGCCCGGCCACGGCCACCTCACCCTGATCACGGCGGCGTTCGGCCAGATCCTGGACGACCTGCTCGAGGCGGCCGGGCCGGAGGCGGCCCAGCTGATCCGCTGATCATGTGCACGCTCTACTCCCCGGCCGAGCTGGAGCTGGCGATGGCCAGCGCGGGGAGCGTGATGACGAAGCTGGTCCGGCCAGGGCCGCTGGTTACGGCTACCTGCCCGCCGTGGGCGGCGACCACAGCGTCCACGATGGCCAGCCCCAGCCCGGTGCTGCCGCCCGAGGGCGAGCGTGCGCTGTCGCCGCGCACGAACCGCTCGAATAGCGCGGGCTGCAGGTCGGCCGGAATGCCGGGTCCGTCGTCGGTCACGGACAGCTGCACGCTGCCCGGCTGGCCCGGCTGCGCGCGGTCCGGCTGGCCTGGCTGCGGCTGGCCCTGCTTCCCCGCGTCGCCGGCCGCCGCAAGCAGGGTCATGGTGACGGTGGTGCCGCGCGGTGTGTGCCTGGCCGCGTTGCCCGCCAGGTTGGCGAGCACCTGGCGGAGCCGGTGCTCATCGCCGCGGACGCTGACCGGCTCGTCGGGCAGCTCGAGAACCCACCGGTGATACGGAGCCGCCACCCGGGCATCGCTGGCCGCATCGATGGTCAGCCGGGTCAGGTCCACCGGCTCACTGGCCAGCGGCCGGCCTGCGTCCAGCTGGGCGAGCAACAGCAGCTCGTCGACGAGGACGCTCATCCGGCTCGCTTCAGACTCCACCCGGCTCAGGGCGTGCGCGACGTCTTCAGGGACCGGTCCTGGATTCCGCCTGGCGAGCTCGGCGTAGCCGCGGATCGCAGCCAGCGGCGTCCGTAGTTCGTGACTGGCGTCCGCGGCGAACCTGCGGAGCCGGGCCTCGCTGGCCGCACGGCGGGCCAGGGCCCGCTCGACGTGGCCGAGCATCCGGTTGAACGCCATTCCTACCTGGCCGATCTCAGTGCGGGGATCGGCGTCGGGGACCCGTTCGGGCATAACGACATCGCCGCTGCCCAGCGGCAGCTGGGTGACCCGGGTGGCGGTGGCCGCTACCCGGCGCAGCGGGCGCAGCGACAGCCGCACCCAGCCGGTACCGATCACGCCGGTGAGCAGCAGGGCCGCGGCGAAGACCGCCGCCTCGGTCAGCTCAACCTGCCGCAGGGTCGAGCTGACGGGACTGAGCGGCAGACCGCTGATATACGCGCGATTGCCGCCGCCTGACACCGCAACCAGCCGGTACGCGCCCAGGGACGATAGCGAGTGAGTCGTGGGCGATCCGTTGACCGGGATCGAGGTGAGCACCGCCCGGTCGGCCGCGTTCAGATTGCAGTCGCCGTAGGCAACGGCTTCACCGTAGAGAACGCCATTGCGGAGCACGGCGCTGAAGGTCTGCGGGGCCTGCTGCTCCCCGCAGTTCTCCGGGTTGCCAGGCTGCTGGCTGCCGCCCTCGGCGCTGTCGCCGTTGTCGTCGCCGGGCGGCGGCCCGTTCAGGCAGCCCCGGTAGCGCTGGCTGGCGACGGTCACCTGACTGTCGAGCTGGCCGAGGAGAAATCGGTGCAGCGCGAGGTAGCTGACGATGCCCACCACCGCGCACGCCAGCGCGAGAAGGAGCAGCAGGCCAGCGATGAGTCGGCCGCGCAACGTCCGGCCCGCCAGCCAGCGGGAGTCAAGGACGGGCAGTCGGCGTGCCGTCGTGGTGCCGCCGGGTCCGGCCGCGGGATCGCTGCCCTGGCTCATCAGCTTGGCGGCTTGAGTACGTAACCGACGCCGCGGACGGTGTGGATCAACGGCTGTCGGTCGGCGTCGATCTTCTTGCGGAGGTAGCTGATGTATAGCTCGACCACGTGCGCCTGGCCGCCGAAGTCGTATTTCCACACCCGGTCCAGGATCTGGGCCTTGGACAGGACCCGGCGAGGGTTGCGCATGAGGAAGCGGAGCAGCTCGAACTCGGTCGCGGTCAGCTCGATCTCCTCGCCGCCCCGGCGCACCTCCCTGGCGTCCTCGTCCATAGTGAGGTCGCCGACGGTCAGCTCGGTGCTGCTGCGGACCCTGGCCAGACCGGCCCTGCGCAGCAGGCCGCGCAGCCGGGCCAGCACCTCTTCCAGGCTGAACGGCTTCGTGACGTAGTCATCGCCGCCTGCGGTAATCCCGGCAATCCGGTCCTCGAGCGCGTCGCGCGCGGTCAGGAAGAGCACGCAGACGTTCGGCAGCGTGGTCCGAAGCCGACGAAGCACCTCAAGCCCGTCGAAGTCAGGCAGCATGATGTCGAGCACCACAGCGTCCGGCTTGAAATCACGCGCCACGCGCACCGCGCCGGAGCCGGTACTTGCGGTCTGGATCTCCCAGCCCTCATAACGCAGCACGCTGGCCAGCAGCTCGGCCAGGCTGGGCTCGTCATCGACGACCAGCACTCTGATCGGCGTGCCGTCCGGTCTGCGCAGCCCGCGCTGCTCCCGGGCAGGCTGAGGGCTTTCGGCAAGGCTCATCATGCGTCCAGTCTCGCGCTGATCACTAGATATGCAGTATGCGCTGCCTCTGAGTTCCCTCTGAGCGCGACGTTCTGGTGAGCCTCAGGGCCAGCGCCGGGCAGGCCGTGACGGCCCGCCGCGCCTGCCGGTGCAGGCTGGCAGGCACCGGCTGGCCGTCGAGGACCGGGTAGCCCCACTCATCAAGCGCGACGAGCTCGGGCAGCAGCTCGGCGCAGAGGCCGTGCCCGGTGCAGGCGGTCGGGTCGACAAGCAGTCGCTGGCTCATCGCGGCCTCATCTCCAGCCGGATTCGTCGATCGGCGCGTCGCCAGGCAGCGGCAGGAACGGCCGGTGGTCGGAAGCCGTGCAACGGCCAAGCTCATGAGCGCTGATCTCGTCCCTGAACACCGTCAGCGCACTGCGCACGAACCGGACGGTGCCATCGGGATGATGGCAGGCGCCGCGGCCGGTCATGAGTCCCGCCCAGCGCTCCAGGCTGGCTCTGGTGCCCGGGTCCGGCCGGCCAGCGAGATCGCCCAGGGCGCCGGCGATGCGCGGCAGGCCGTTGTGGCAGGGCCCGCACTGACCGGCTGACTCGAGGGCCAGGTAACGGGCTACCCGGGCGGTCTCAACCAGGCCGCACTTCTCGGCGGGCAAGGCGATCAGGACGCCCGCGCCGACGAAGGCGCCGGCCGGCTTCAGCGCCGCGTTGCTCAGCTGCAGCCTGGCCGCCTCCGCCACCGGCAGCCAGGAACCGTGGTAACCGCCGCACAGGACGGCCTGGACATCAGTGCGCAGCCCGAGCACGCCGGGCACCGGGTGGCCGATGGCCACCTCGACGACCCCGGCCCGCCCGTCAGCCTGGAGCAGGCTGCACAGCATCGTGCCGGGCTCGGTTGCCGTGCCGAGGCCGCGGAACCAGGCCGCGCCGTAGCGGGCGATCAAGGCCAGATGTGCGAGGGTCTCGACGTTCTGGACCAGGGTGGGCCTGCCATCGACGCCGCGCTCGAAGACGGGCGGCTGCTTGAATCTCGGCCGGGCAGCGGCCCCGCTGACTTTGCTCACCAGCGCTGACTCCTCGCCGGCCAGGAACCTGGGCGGGGCCTCGACAAGCCCGACCCTGACCCGGTCGAGCCCAGCAGCGGCCCGCTCGGCCAGCGCCGCAGCGAGCCTGGCGTGCAGTCCCTGGTGGCGGTGCAGGTACAGGCAAGCGCGGTCGGCCCCGACAGCCTCCGCGGCCAGCTGCAGTCCGTCGAGAACCAGGTGTGGCGAGTTCCAGAGCAGGGTCTTGTCCTTGTTGCTAGCCGGCTCGCCCTCCGCCCCGTTACCGACCACGACGGGCCGCCGCCGCTGGCTGGCCACGGCGGTCAGCTTCCGGTGCACGGGGAAGGCGGCGCCCCCGCGTCCGGTCAGGCCGGCCGCCTCGACCTGGGCGATCAGCAGCCGCGGGCCGCCGCGGTACGGCAGGCCGCCGAACCTGCCAAGGTGATCTCGGAAGCTGGCCGACGTGGCCGGATCGGGCGGCAGCAGCCGCGGCAGCCGGTCCTGCGCAGGCCTGGCCACCGGCGGCGCCAGGTGCTGCGCCGCAGGCTGGCGGTATGCCGGGTCAGGCGGCGCCTGTTGGTGCGCTTCCTGTTGGTGCGCTCCCGCGAGGGGCATTGCCGGGCGGGGCGGCAGGGTGGTGTTGGCGGTCATGACCTTCCGGCCTTCATCAGGGGCGGGTGGGTATCGGTCCTGGCGCCATCGGCGGAGGACGCGTCGTTGAGGGCCCGGGCGACCCGCTCGGAGCGGGGCGCCGACCTGATCGCCGCGGACATCCGCCACACGAGTGCGGCACCGACCGCAACGGCGCAGCCGATCGCCAGCGCACGCAGGCCGCCGCTTTGCAAGTCGGTGCTGCTGCCGATGCTGTGCACGAAAGCCACCGGCCAGACCGCGTAGGCGAGCCAGTGCACACCGCGCCAGGTCCGGCGACCGATCCTGGCCCGGGCCAGGCTGGTGACGATAAGCGCGATGATCAGGTCGAGCGAGACCGCGCCGAGGCCGAGCCAGAACGGCTTATAGTGGGCCGCGAACGGGACGACGGCGGCGGCGGCGCTGATGGTCACGAACGGGTCGGCGATCGCCGTGATGACGTGTACGGCCACGAAGAGCAGCGACAGCAGTGAGACGCTCCGGTGCAGGCTGGTGGCGCCGAACCTGGGCAGGCCGGGCAGCCGCCCCTGCCGGTTCACCAGCATCCCGAGGATCATGACCGCGGACAGCAGCAGCAGCGAGACGACTCCGGTTGCCCGGCTCGCGTACCAGAGGGCCGTGCTCGAGGTGATCCCGTTCATGTCCGTTCCGCCTGCCTGAGCCTCGTTTCATGGCCAGGCGTCTGGCCCGGCGGACAGTCGCCTGGATCAGCGTCGGTCGGCGGATCGGGCGGCCACCCGGCCACCGTGACGATGACGCCGTCGGATCCGACCAGCCGCGCGGCGAGCCCGTGCCTGGTCAGCCAGGCGAGCGCAACACGGCCTTGGATGATCGCCGCCGTGCTGGCCGTGTTGGCCGCGACGCAGCTGGCGCCGGCCACTGACACCGTGCGCCAGACTGGCGCGGCCGGAAGCCCGGTGCGCGGATCCAGGATGTGGTGGAGCACATCACCACCACGCCGCCAGCGGCGCGCCGCCGTGCTGGAGGTAGCCAGCCCGCCGGCGCGGATGCTTACTACAGCGGCAGGGCCGCTCGGCGGATCCTCGGGACGTCCGGTGACATCCTGGACCCGGATCCGCCAGCCACCCGGTGGGGCCGCACCGGCCACGGCGATATCGCCGCCGAGGCTGACCAGCACGCCGCAGCCGAGGTACTCGGCTAGCCGGCCGGCGGACCGGTCGGCGGCCCAGGCCTTCGCGGTCGCGCCCAGGTCGAGCTGGGCACCTGCGGGCAGCCAGAGCCTCCGGGCGTCGGCATCGAGCCGAACCTGGTGCCAGCCGGGAACCTGCCGCACCCTCAGCCGCGGCGGCGGCCCGTCCTGCGGGATGAGCGCGAAGTCACGGTCATAGCCGGCTGCGGCCATCGCAGCGCCGACCGTCGGGTCGACATCCCCGCCGGTCTGCCGGGCGGCGCTCAGCGCGATCGCGATGGCGTCAGCCAGCAGCGGGCTTATCGGCACGCCCTGGGCGCGGCCGGGCGCGGTCGCGTTCACCCCCACGAGCTCGGCGTCGGGGCGGAACCTGCTGCACGTCGCGTCCACGACGGCCAGGTCGGCCTTAAGCAGCCGGCATCCATCGGCCAGCCTGCCCGGGTCAGTCACGACCAGCCTGACCAGAGTGCCAAGAGCCGCCCAGTCGGAGTGGGCCTCGACCTGGTCGCCCACACGGACGCTACCCGCCGGCATCACGAGCCGCCTGAGGCGGCATGGCTGGTACCTGAACTCGATGCCGGCGCGGTGGCAGAAGTCGAGCCGGAGGTGCTGGAGCCGGATGTCGTGGAGCCGGAGGTAACCGCTGAGCCACCCGAGGTAGCCGCGGCGGACGAGGAACTCTTGCCGCCCGAACTCGAACTGGTGCTCGCAGCCGCGTGCGTGGAGCCGGGCAGGTGCAGTGCGATCGCGGCAGCGGCGGCCAGGCCGCCGAGCCCGATCGTCGCAGTGGTGGCGCGCAGCCGAGACCTGCCACGGTCACGGGCGGCGACCGCCCTTGCCACCTCTTCCTGTCGGCTGCTCATCGCAAGCACCCTCTCTCCCTCGTCGTTGGGATCAAGGTTGCCCGGCGCTGCTCCGGGGGTGCTATGTCCTGCCTCTGTGCCAGCTATGAAGGCCAGCTATGAAGGCCAGGGCCGCCGACCGGACGAGGCCGGGGCGTGAGCCGGCGGCTACAGCTCGACGAAGCCGTCGATGCAGCTGGTGGTCGCACCGCCGACCCAGATAGTCCCGGCGATATCGCGGGAAATGTGGACCCGCCCGCGGCGCCCCAGCGCCGTTCCCTGGCTCGCCACGTAGGGAGCGGTCACCCGGCCAGTACGCAGCAGCCAGTCGGCCAGCGACGCGTTCAGGCTGCCCGTCACCGGATCCTCATCGGTCCGGCCGTCTTTAGGCACGAAGGCCCGCACTTCAATGGCCTGCGGCGACCCGGACGGGTACAAGCCCACGACGCCGAGGTCGAAATCCACCACGCCAGGGCGCAGTGCGAGAACCTCCGCAGCGCTGGCGAGGAGCACAGCCAGCCACCCCGGGCCGTTATCGACCCACTCCGCGGCCAGGATCGCGGTGCGGTCGATCCGCAGCGCGGTTGCCGCGCTGGCCACGAGCGGCTCGTCGACCGAGCCGGACCGCACGAGCGGCGGTGCAGCGAAAGCAAGTCCTTCGCTGGTGCGCCGCACCGGCACCAGCCCCGCGGCGCACTGCTGGATGATGACGTCAGCGCGCCCGGGCCTACTGCCGGCCTGCAGCCAGGCATGGCAGGTGCCGAGGGTCGGGTGACCCGCAAAAGGCAGCTCGGTGCTCGGCGTGAAGATCCGCACCAGATAATCGGCGTCGTCCTGGCTTGGCGGGAGTACGAAGGTGGTCTCAGACAGATTCATCCAGTTGGCGAACTCCTGCATCGCCGCGGCGCCCAGGCCATCGCCGTTCAGGACGACCGCTACGGGATTGCCGCGATACGGCATCTCAGCGAAGACGTCGACCTGACAGAATGCGCGGCGCACCTAAACGATTTTGCCACAGAGCGGCACGCGGGCCGTGGGGGAGCGGGGCTTCGGGCCGTGGGGCGCGCGGGGCTTCAGGCCGGGGGCGCGCGGGGCTTCGGGCCGGGGGGCGGGGGCTTCAGGCCGGGGGCGCGCGGGGCCTCGGGCCGGGGGGCGGGGGCCTCAGGCCGGGGGCGCGTCGCTGGCGCCCGGGGCGGCGCCGAGCAGGCGGCTCAGTTTGGAGGCCGAAGGGGACGGCTGGGCACCGGCCGCGCGCAGCCTGGCGCCGGCCGCGGCGAGGATCGCCGGTGTCCCCGAGATGAGTTCCACCTCGATCTCCCGCCAGGTCAGCGAGGTACCCTCGGTGCCGTCGCGGGCCGGCCTGCGGCCGACGACGAGATCGTCGGCCACCTCTGCGAGATCCTGGCCTGCCGGGTCGGTAATGTGCCTGACGGTCCGCGTGGTTTCCAGGATGGCGATCACCCGCAGCTGCTGTTCCCCGGTCCAGGCGGAGGCCCGCGCGGCAAGGTCATCCGGCACGGACTCGGAGCCAGCCCCGAGCGGGGCCCGCAGTTCGCGCCGGGTGCCCGGGGCAACAGGAAGCTTCAGGTGCCAGCCCGCATCCGTGCCGCCGGTCCGGCGCCTGAGCGTTACCCTGGCCGCCGCCAGTCGCAGGTCAGGCGTGTCGAAGTAGCTGGCGGTCAGGTGCAGGACCGATGGCTCGCTGACGCCAAGGCCAGCCGCAAGCCCCGCGAGGTCCGGGATGACGAATTCCTCGTCGACGTCGTATTTGTGCTCGGTCTCCAGCCAGTCTGTCAGCCCGCTCTCCATGGCTTAGAGGCTACGAGAGCCGTGACGTAGCGGGCCGCAGCGGGACCGCGAGTTTTCCGTGCATCGCAATGGCGGCGATGCCAGACTCTCAATTACGCTCTGTGCTCGGCGCTCGCGCCTGGAGCGCCCGCCTGCGCTCGGCGCGCGCCGGGGCGTCAGGCAGCTGGAAGGCAACCCGGCCGGGGGGACAGGGGAGTGATGGGCGTCATCACGGAGAGCGATGGTGCTGCTGGTGAGTACGAGGAGGTCGAAATCCCGGCTGCGCCTGACACTGACGGCGGGCTGGCCGGGAGCGTGCTGCGGCGCAAGTCCCCGCGGCCGAGCAGGCGTGCCGTGCTCTACGTGCATAGCTCGCGCGGCTCCGGAGTACCCAGCGACCTGGCGCGCTGGTTCACCGAGCGGGGATTCCACTTCTACCTTGCCGACGTCGGCCCGCAGCGCATCCCGGGCGGCCGCGCGAGGCTGGCGAGAGTCCGGCGGCGGGCCGCGCGCCGAGCCCGGTTCGCCAGGCTCGACGCTGCCTGTGGCTACCTGCGCGAGACGGATGGCATCGATTCGGTCGTGATCAGCGCTCACTCTGCGGATGCGCTTACCGTGGCGCTGTGGTGTGACGCGCGGCGCGACGCTGAGCCGCCCGGCGCGCTGATCCTGTCGAGCCCGGCGTTCGGCCGTCGGCTGCGGCGCGGTCTGCGCATCGCCTGCCCGGTCCTGGTGATGAGCCCGGCGGCCGGTCAGGCCGGGTCCGGTCAGGCCGGGTCCGGTCAGGCCGGGTCCGGTCAGGCCGGGTCCGGTCAGGCCGGGTCCGGTCAGGCCGGGTCCGGTCAGGCCGCGCCACCTAAGATCTCCCGCTTCCGGCGGAAGCTGGACAGCCGCGCAATGGCTCCGGCCGGCGCTCGCTTCCGACGGCGGGGGAGCAACGGCATAACGACTGCGCTCGGCCCCCATGTCACCTGGCTGTGGCTAGCCAGCGGGCTGGAAGGCGCTGAGCACGCTTCGGCAGCCGACCGCAGGCTGCTGTTCGACGAGATGGGCCGGTGGCTGGGCGCCTACATGTACGGGAAGGTCCGCGACCAGCTCATCTGAGCGGCGGCCGGTCAGCTGGTGACGTTCACCGAGACTGCCGGATAACCGGACGCCCCGTTCGGCGGGGGCGGCTCCTGCAGCGCCGTCTGGGTGTAGCCGGTCTTGTCAGTGGCCCGTGCTTCGATCAGGTGACCGCCGGGCGTGGCGTCCCATTCCCAGACCCACTGCCGCCAGGAATCGATGTCGGGCACCGGAGCCAGCCTGGCCTGTTGCCAGGCGCCGCGGTCGACCCGTACCTCGACGGCCTCGATTCCCTTGTGCTGCGCCCAGGCTACCCCGGCGACCGCGGTCCGCCCCGCCCGGACCGAGTTCTGCCCGTTCGGCACGTCGATGCGGGATTCGGTTTTGATCGGCGCCTGCTGGTCCCAGCCGCGCTGCGCCCAGTACGCGCTGTTGGCCGCGAAGGTGGTGACTTCGATGTCGGTGATCCACTTGCACGCGGAGACGTAGCCGTACAGACCCGGAATGACCATCCGGACTGGGAAGCCATGCTCGACCGGCAGGACCGTTCCGTTCATGGCCACCGCGAGCATCGCATCCCGGCCGTCCATGGCGGTCTGCAGCGGGGCGCCTGAGGTGAAGCCGTCGGCGGAGGTGCACAGCAGCTGGTCGGCGCCGGCCCGAACGCCTGCGTCGCGCAGCAGGCTGGCCAGGCTCGCGCCCAGCCAGCGCGCGTTGCCGACGTAAGGCCCCGCGACCGGGTTGGATACGCAGGTCAGAGTTATGTAGTCCTCAAGGAGCGGCCGGCGGATCAGCTGGTCGAAGCTGAGACTGATCTCCCGGCTGACCATGCCATGAATCCGCAGCTGCCAGCTGGCAGGCGGGACCTCAGGCAGCACGATCGCCGTGTCGACCCGGTAGAAGGCGCCGTTGGGCGTGATGAACGGGCTCAGCCCGGGGATCCTGAGGTCAGCGCCCGCGGGCAGCGGTGGCGCGGGGGTGGCGGGCGCCGGGATCCGCAGGGACCGCTGCGCCTGCGTGACATCCGTCCGCTCGGACAGCAGCCGACCCGCGAGCCCAGTCACGGCCGCGGTGCCGGCCGCGGCGGCGCTGACGGCCAGCAAGCGCCTGCGCTCTGGTCCGGTCAGGCTTCCGGCGGGCGCGGGCCGTCCGGCCGGTGCCGGCCTGGGCCGACCGGCAGATGCGGGGCGGCTGGGGGGTGCGGGGCGGCTCGGGGATGCCGGCCGCTCGGTGCCCGGCGAGCCGGATCCGCCTGGTGCGTAATCCTCGGCAGTCGGCTGGGAGCCAGCGGTCCGCGCGGCGGCGGGCTGCGGGTTGGCTGGCTGGGCGGCGCGCACGAGCAGGACCAGTGCGCCCGCGCCTGCGCAGGCGCCGATCAGGGTGGGCAGGATCGCGGTGGCCGTGGCGTTCGGCCGGGAAATCGCCGCCGCGATGCCGATCACCGCGAAAACGACCAGGCCCGCCAACCCGTAGTCCAGGCGGCGCATGGCCAGGCCGCCGATCAGCGCGGCAAACAGGGCCAGCACGACCAGGACCCCGCAGAGCAGGACGAGCTTGTCATTCGTGCCGAATGTGTTGATCGCGAAGTCTTTGAGACCTGGCGGGGTGAAGTCGACCGATACCTCTTGCACCGCGACGACCGGCGAGGTGTTGGCCCCGATGATCCCGGCTACCAGCTGGGCGACCCCGATCGCGACAGCGGCCGTCAGCACGCCCACGAGAGCGCCGAGCGCGGAGCGGTTGCTGTCCAAGCGGTTGCTGTCAGTATTGATGACCACGATGTTAATTCGGCGCCGAGCCTGTCAGGGATTGGTCGGCGGCGTGTCGGAGCGGTTCCGGCCGCTGCCGGGTTCGGCGCCGCAGCCGACCGGCAGGCCAAGCCGAGTCCCGGTCGGCTACGAATCTAGGTTGTGGGCATGAAGGGAAGCCAGGGGCTGCCGGGCCATGACCCAGCGGCGGGGCCGGCCGCAGGCGCGCGCGGTTCAGCGCAGCCGGGCCGAGTCGGCCAGCCGGCCGGGCCGGTGGGACCTGACCACACCCGACCTGTCCCGAACGTCGGGGGTGGCCAGGCGTTCGGGCCCGTCCAGCCGGTTCAGCGGGGGGACCAGCCGGATCTCGGCCTGCTACTGGGCCGGGTGGCCCGTGGCGACCAGGCTGCCTTCCAGGGGGTGTATGACCGGGCCGCCGGACAGATCCTCGGCATAGTCCGCGCGGTCGTGCGGGATCCGGCCCAGTCCGAGGAGGTCACCCAGGAGGTGCTGCTGGAGGTGTGGCGGACCGCGTCGCGGTTCGATGCCACGCTGGGCAGCCCGCTCGCGTGGCTGACGACGCTTGCCCACCGGCGGGCCGTGGACCGGGTCAGGTCGGAGCAGAAGGCGGCCCAGCGAGAGGTCCGCGCGGCGAGATCGGCCATCGCCTATGACGAGGTGACCGAGATTGTCGAGGCGCGGCTTGACCGTGAACGGGTGCGGCGCTGCCTGGGATCCCTGACGGAGCTGCAGCGGCAGTCGGTGACGCTCGCCTACTACGACGGCTACACCTACCGGGAGGTCGCCGCGCTGCTCGGCGTGGCGGTGGGCACGGTGAAAACGCGGATGCGCGATGGCCTGATCAGGCTGCGTGACTGCCTGGGGGTGGAGTGATGTGCCTGCCCGGCCCGCGGAACCCGGGGCTGACGTCATGAACCTGCGCGGCTCCGACCCGCACACCCTGGCGGGCGCCTATGCGATGGATGCGGTCACCGCAGCGGACCGGGCCGCCTTCGAGCAGCATCTGGTCGGCTGCGAGCCGTGCCAGCAGGAGATCCGCAGCCTGCGTGAGGCGACCGTGCGGCTGGCCGGCGCCGTCGCGGTGCAGCCGCCGCCCGCAATGCGGGACGTCGCGCTCGCGGCGGCCGCGCGGACCAGGCAGCTGCCGCCGGTGGTCGGCCCGGAAACGGGCCGGCGCCCGGCCAGGGCGGCCGCTCGCAGGCGCTGGCTGCCCCGGCTCGCGCTCGGGCTGGCCGGCGCGCTCGCTGCGGTGGCCATCGTGCTCGGGGTGGCCGTCGACGGCGCGCAGCACCGGCTGGATCAGGCGCAGGTCCGCTCAAGGGAGATCGCGACGGTACTGAACGCCGCTGACGCGACCATGCTGACCGCCAAGATCAGCACCGGCGGCACCGCCGCGGTCGTGATGTCGCACCGCGACCGTGCCCTGGTCTTCACGGCGGCTGGCCTGCAGCCGCTGCCCGCCAGCGAGAGCTACGAGCTGTGGCTGATGGGCCCGGGCGGTGCCAGGCCCGCCGGGATGGTGCCGGGTTCGCGCCCGGGGGCGGTGAGCCCGATGGTCGTCTCCGGGCTGGCGGCCGGCGACCGGGTCGGCCTGACGGTCGAGCCCGCCAGCGGGTCGCCGCGCCCGACGTCCTCCCCGGTCCTGATTCTTTACCTGAGCCCACGGCGGAACGGCTGAGCCAGGCGTCTGGCGCGCAGCGGCCGGGCGGGCGTCAGCTGCCGAAGGTCCAGCGGGTAGGCGAGCCGGTGAAGTCACCATGCCGCATGCTGATCACCTTGGCCGGCCGGACCGCGATGGTCGAGTTCACCGCGGGATCGAGGAAGCCGACCTCGATGTCGGTGTGGTATTTCTCGTTCAGCAGGTCAAGGACGCGCCGGATGCTCGCGGCGTCCGTGACGACCCGGGCGGTGCCCTCGAGGATGACCGGGTCCCCGGCCTCCTCGGTGGTGATCACGCAGCGCGGGTCGGCCCGCAGGTTCTTTATCTTGCGCGAGTGCACGCCGCTGGTGAACCACAGGGCGCTGTCGTCCCAGGTACCCCAGACCGGCATCGAGTGTGCCCGGCCGTCCGGCCACACGCTGACCACCCAGTAATTGCGGGCGCTCACCAGCCGCTCTGCCGCCCATGACCAGGGCAGCAGTCCGCTGCCCCGGTCAGCGTCGAGGATCTGATAGCCGGGCATGTACGGCCTGCTCACCAGGGGAAGCTCCATAGCGGAAGGTCTACCGTAGCCAGCTAGCGGAGACAGCCCGTTTTGGTGATCAGCCAGCCGGTGCGGCCGGGGTAGCCGGTGCTGGCGACATCGCGCCGGGGGCAGGCTAACGTGGGGATCCGTGAAAGCATCTCCCGAGGCGCAGCTGCGGCTGCTCGAGCTCGCCGACCTCGACGCCGAGCTAGGCCGGATCGCGGGCCGCCGGCGCGGCCTGCCCGAGCATGCCGAACTCGAGCAACTAGACCAGCGGGACGCGCGGCTGCGCGACACTGTCGCCGCCCTGGACGCCCAGAAAGGCGATCTCAGGCGGGCTCAGGCCAAGGCGGAAGCCGACGTCGAGCAGGTCCGCTCGCGGGTGGACAGGGACCGCAGCCGGCTTGACGCAGGCCGGGTCTCGAACCCGCGCGAGCTGGAGAACCTGCAGTCGGAGATCGTCTCGCTGACCCGCAGGCAGTCCGATCTCGAGGAGATCGTGCTTGACCTGATGGAGCGGCTAGAGACAGCACAGCACAGCCATCAGGCGGCGACGGCCGAGCAGGCAGAAATCGCGAGCCGCCGGCAAGAGGTCGCTGCCCGCAGGGACGTGGCGCTCGGCGAGCTGGCCGAGCTGTCCGGCAAGGCTGAGGACCGGCGCGGCGCCGTAGCCGGCGAGGTCCCCGCTGACCTGACCAAGCTGTACGAGCAGCTGCGTGCCCAGCACGGCGTCGGCGCCGCGGCCCTGCGACGGGGCCAGTGCCAGGGCTGCCATCTCTCGCTCAACACCGTGGACCTCAACACGATCAGGGCGGCAGCGCCCGACGAGGTGCTGCGCTGCGAGGAGTGCCGCAGGATCCTGGTCCGGACCGCAGAGTCAGGCCTGTGACCCGCAAGCTCGTCGTGGAGGCCGACGGCGGCTCGCGCGGCAACCCGGGACCGGCCGGTTACGGCGCCCTGGTCAGGGACCCGGGCACCGGCGAGGTGCTGGCCGAGGTCTGCGACAGCCTCGGCACCGCTACCAACAACGTGGCCGAATACTCCGGCCTGGTGGCCGGCCTGCGCACGGCCGCACAGCTGGCGCCGGGCGCCGACGTGGAAGTCCGGATGGACTCCAAGCTCGTGGTGGAGCAGATGTCCGGACGGTGGCAGATCAAGCACGACAACCTGCGGTCGCTGGCCAGGTCCGCGCGCGAGGCCGCGGCCCGCCTCGGCCGGGTCTCCTATGTGTGGGTGCCGCGGGCCCGCAACGCCGACGCGGACAAGCTGGCGAACAAGGCCATGGATGCCGCTGAGCGCGGCCCGGCCGCCGAAGAAGGTGACCAGCGGAGGGAAACCCGTTCGGTCATGGTTTCCGAAGACCCGCCGCTGGCACGGCAGGCCGGAGAAGCAGGAAGATCCTCCAGCTGGCTCCCGGACCGCGGGACGGCGACCGCGACGCTGCTGCTGAGGCACGGCGAGACGGCGTTGTCGGTGGAGCGGCGGTTCGCCGGGCGTGGTGACGCGCCGCTCACCGAGGCGGGACGTCGTCAGGCTGCCGCCGCGGCCGGCAGGCTGGCGGCCCGCGGTGGCATCGACCTGATCGTGACGTCTCCGCTGCAGCGCGCCCGGCGCACCGCCGAGGCGGTAGCCGAAGCGACTGGTGCCGCCGTGCAGGTCGACGACGCCCTGGTGGAGACCGACTTCGGGGACTGGGAGGGGCTGACCTTCGCCGAGGCCGCGGCCCGCTGGCCGGAGGAGGTCCCGGCCTGGCTGGCCAGCGCGGAGGTGGCTCCGCCGGGCGGCGAGAGCCTCGCAATGGTCGCGCGGCGCGTCCTCGGCGCTCTGGACCGGCTGCTCGCGGCGCAGTCGGGCCGCACGCTCCTGCTGGTCAGTCATGTCACGCCGATCAAGACGCTGGCGTGCCGGGCGATGCTCGCGCCGCCGGCGACGATGTTCCGGATCCACCTGGACGTCGGCTCGCTTTCGGAGATCCAGTGGTTCGCCGACGGCCCGGCGCTGGTGCGCAGCCTGAACGACACGGCCCATCTGCGCGCGGGCGCCCGCTGAGGCACTATTGTGGCTGCAGCGGCGGGCGAGCAGGCCGGGCGGCCGCGGCGCTGCCGGGCATGCCCGGGCGCCGAGGAAGGTCCGGGCTCCGCAGGGCGGGGTGGTCGGTAACGCCGACCCGGGGTGACCCGCGGGATAGTGCCACAGAAAACAGACCGCCTCCGGCGCAATCCGGAGGTAAGGGTGAAACGGCGGTGTAAGAGACCACCAGCGCCGCAGGTGACTGCGGCGGCTCGGTAAACCCCACCCGGAGCAAGGTCAAGAGGGGGACGTGCCTTAGCGGGCGCGTTTCCTGCGCGAGCGCTTGAGGGCGGCCCGCCCGAGCTCGCGGGTAGACCGCACGAGGCTGTCAGCAATGGCAGTCCCAGATGGATGGCCGCCGGCCCGCGAAAGCGGGTGCACAGAACCCGGCCTACAGGCCCGCTCGCCCGCCGCCTGACCTGGGAATACGTTTGGCGTCCGGCCATGCCGCAATGGCCGGGCTATCGCGCGCTGAGCTGGCGGTGTACTTCGGTGCCGGTGGTTTGGGCATCGGGGGCCTGAACTACGCGGGAACCTTCAGCCGGGCTGTCCCGCAGCGGGGTAAGTCCGTGCTGGTAGGCGAAGGTGACCGCTTGGGCGCGGTCGCGTGCGTCAATCTTGGCGAGCAGGTGGTTGATGTGGCTCTTGACGGTGCCTTCGCTGACGACGAGGTGTTCCGCGATCTCGCTGTTCGACATGCCTGTGGCGATGAGTGACAGTACCTCGGCTTCCCGGGGAGTGAGACCCGCGGGAAGAGGTGAGAGCGGTCGCCGGTCCTGGGCCGGCGATCCGGTGGCGATGGCGTCGACCACGTGATGCTGGACGGCGGGGTCGATGACTGCATGGTTATCGAGGACTTGCCTGAGGGCGTGGCGGATCTCTGCCCCGCCCGCGTCTTTGGTCAGGTAACCGCGTGCCCCAGCCCGCAGGGCGTTGATCACGGACCGGTCATCCGCGTAGGTGGTAAGCACGACGACCTTGGTCGCTGGCACGCGCTCACGCAGCAGGCGGGTGGCCTCGACGCCATCGCAGCGGGGCATCCGCAGATCCATGAGGACGATGTCGGGGAGTAGCTCAGCGGCCATGGCGACGGCCTCGTCGCCATCGGGGGCGGAGCCCACGACTTCGATGTCAGGCAGGAGGCCCAGCACCATCGCCAGTCCTTCACGGACCACTCGCTGGTCGTCAGCGATCAGAACACGCATCGGCTGGCTCACGCCGGCACCCGCAACTCCACGCGGAAGCCACCGCTTGTCATCGCCGTGGTGAGTTCGCCGCCGAGCAGTTCGGCCCGCTCGCGCATCCCGGTCAGGCCGTAACCGGAGCCGTCGCTGGCCACGCGCGGCGTTTCCGAGTTCATGGCGAAATTCTCGACCGTCAGGCGAGTGCCGCAAGGTTCATAACCGAGGTGCACCTCGACCCGTTCCGGGCAGGCGTGCTTGGTGATGTTCGTAAGAGCTTCCTGCGCTGCCCGGTACACCGCGAGGCCAGCCTCTGACGGGAGTTCGTATGCCTGGCCGGACACCGTGAACTGGCACGGGACGCCACTGACCGCCTGGAACTGCGCGGCGAGACCGGCCAGGCGTTCGGGCCCGGGCAGTTCGTCGTCGCGCAGCATCCCGATCGCCCGGCGGGCTTCGTCGAGCCCGGACTTGCCCAGGTGGTGGGCACGCTCGATGACTCCAGGCAGCCGAGGATCGCTGGGGTTATCGGCCACGAGCAGCCGGGCGCCTTCAAGCTGGAGAATGAGCCCGGACAGGGAATGGGCGAGTACGTCGTGCATCTCCCTGGCAAGCCGCTGGCGTTCGGCCAGCCCAGCTGCCCGTGCCTGCGCCGCCCGGGTGCCCTCCAGCTCGATCAGGAGCCGTTCGGCTTGGTCATTGGCCTGCCCGAGCCGTCTTGCCAGCAACGTCATGCCAGGGAAGCCGACAATCGCGATGGCGCTGAGCAGCGCCCCGGCCGGCGAGCCGTGGCTGACGGCCACCGTTACCGCCGCCAGGCACGTGATGCCGACGATAGACAACGCGATCGGGAAGCGATCCGGCACCCGCGGGGCGAGCAGCACGAGGCCCGCCAAGAGCCCGGCCAGGCCTGCTCCGTCGGGTTGCAGTCCCATTAGCGCTGCCGAACTGGCCACTAGCACTACGGCGAAGACGATGCGGACTGCCGCGCGCCGATAACGGGCCGTCAGCGCGCCCAGCGCGCCCAGCGCGAACCCGCCCACAGCGAGAACGGCAGCCACGTCGCGGACTGGAATCCCCGGGTTCCGGCCGCTGCTGAACGTGACCGCTACCACCGCGACAAACAGGGGCGGAGCGAGGCGGCGCAGCCACCGGAGGGCTGCCTCCTGCTGCGCCCGCGCCCTGCGCAGCGTGGCGAGGGCCGGACTGCCCGCGGGGTATGTGCTCATCTGACGAACCCTACGGCGGGCCGGCCCGAACGGCACCAATTCCAGGCTGCCCGGCCTGGCCTAACGCAGGGTGGATACGCCTCCACCCGGGGTTATAGCGTGGCGGACTGGCAAATGTGCAACCCCGCGCCGACGACATTCCCTCCCCCCGTATCGCACACTTGCACCTCAGCCCGGCAACGCCAAGGACCCGTGATGCTTCCTCCCCGCCGCCGTTTGAATGATCTGATGACGGCCTCATCGTCACTGTGCTCATCGTCACTGTGCTCGTCGTCCGGTTGCCGGTGGCGGCGGCGGTAGCGGGCCGGGGCAGCAGATGAACACGACGACTCTGCCGGGCACCCCCGGCAAGCTGGCCGCCAGCAGCCGCTGGGCCGTGGAGACCCACGGGCTCACCAAGCGCTTCGGAGCGAAGACCCCGGTGAACGGTGTTGAGCTCCTGGTCCCCCGGGGATCCGCGTTCGGTTACCTCGGCCCCAACGGGGCCGGCAAGACCACGCTCATCCGGGTGCTGCTGGGACTGACGCATGCTGATGCCGGCACGATGTCCTTGCTCGGATACCCGGTTCCGCGGCATCACGCCGCGGCGCTCGCTCGTATCGGCGCCATCGTCGACGAGCCCCGGTTCCACCGCCATCTGACCGGCAGGCAGAACCTGCGGCTTCTCGCCGCCGCTCGCGAACCGGCCGCGCGGGACCGCATCGCGCCAGCCCTGGAGCGCGTCGGCCTGGCCCACCGCGCCGACGACCGGGTCTCGACGTACTCCATGGGCATGCGGCAGCGCCTGGGCGTCGCCGCCTGCCTGCTTCCAGACCCGCAGCTGCTCATTCTGGACGAGCCGATGAACGGACTCGACCCGGCCGGGATGGCCGCGATCCGCGAAATGATCCTGTCGCTGGTGGCCGAGGGCCGCACGGTCATGCTGTCCTCCCACCTCCTGGACGAGGTCGAGCGGACCTGTGACGCGGTCGCCATCGTCGACCACGGCAGCATCATCCGGCAGGGACCGATCTCCGAGCTGCTGGCGGGGGCGCTGCTCGCGGTTCAGGTCGAATGCTCCGAACCCGGCCGGGCCCGTGCCCTGCTCGCGGGCACCACTCTCGGGGCCCGCGTCGAGGCCGCGCCGGCGGCGCTGGGCCTGGAGATCACGCTGCCCGCGGGCACGGGCCACGACGTCATCGCCGAAATCAACCGGGTTCTTGTCGAAGGCGGAATTTCCGTCTACCGGCTCCAGCCGGTCCAGGCCTCGCTCGAATCGTGGTTCCTGCAGGTCACAAGCAGGCTGGGGGACCCGGAATGACAACCATGCCGGCCGGCCGCGGCGCGCCCGCGCCGGACCGGGCGCTGCAGACGGCGGCGCCCGCCGGTCACTCACGTGACCGCCGGGGATCCCCGATACCCACCGTCGGCATGATCGCCACCAGGGTCATGGAGCTGCGAAAACGGCGCGGCCTCATGATCGCCCTCATCGTGGCGACCATCGGGTTCCCGGCGTTGTTTCTCCTCATCCGGCTGCTCCTGCACGCGTTCGCGCCGGGCACCAGCCCGCCCGCCGGGGGCTACGACATCTTCAAGGTCCTGGTAGCCGGCTTCTTGCCCACCTTCGGCTTCATCGCCGCGGCCACGGTGGGCTGCACAGCGGGATCGCGCGACCTCACCGAAGGCATGTTCCGGCACCTGGTGGTGACCGGCCGGTCCCGGCTGGCGCTCTACCTGGCCCGGATCCCCGCCGGACTGGCGATCGTCGTGCCGCTGGTCGCGATCGGCTACACGATCGTCTGCGCGGTATCCGTCTTCGCCGCACCGACCTTCATCATTGACTCGAACGTGAACATACCTCCCGGCCTGTCCCGCGCCGGTTTCGAGAACTGGGCCGGGGACCGCCCCGAGCCCGTCATCTGCTCTCTCCCCTACGACGGGCATATTCCGGGGAGTATCGCGTGCGCCGGGCCGCCTGGCTGGTCGAAATCAGCAGTCACCCCCGGCCAGCCCGCGCCCGCCGCGCTGGAAGCCCTGGCCATCAAGATTGCCAGCCAGGACTATTCCGGCTACACCGCGATTTCCCGCTACCCGTCGATCCCCCTCATGGTGACGGCCGGGCTGTGGATCGAGCTTGAAGCGGCCGTCGGATTCATCCTCGGACTCGGGCTCGCGTCGCTGATGGGGCAGCGAACCGGCCCGGTGATCTTGATAATCGTGCTCCAGATGATCCTGACGCCGATCCTGGCCTTCGCTGCCATTCCCCATCTGCAGGGCCTGCAGCGATCATTCATCGGGCTGGCCGTGGCGCACCTGGAGCCTTCCGGGCTGCCGATGTTTTTCGGGCTGCCGGGGGTAACCGGAGGCAGCGGCGGGCCCGGCGCCGCACTGCTGCCCGAGTCGGCCATCCAGGCCAGCTGCGTCGTCATCGCCTGGCTGGCGGGCTGGACGATCCTCGGCGCGTGGCGAATGATGACCAGGGACGCCTGAGGAACATTGTGCTCACTGACGCCGCCCGGCCGGCTGCGGTCACGGCCAGGGTTTTCCACGGGCGCGACGGGCTCGCCTGCAGCGCGATCGTGGATACCAGGATCAGCCGATGACATTGACACATGCCGCTGAGATCAGCAGCGGAGGGAGTGGCGGTCGTGGACATGAAAAAGGGAGCAAACCATGCGCGCTGACATCGCACCCGGCGGGACCTTTCCCGATTACGAGCTGACCGACCACACCAAGACCCGGCGGCGGCTGAGCGAGCTGCAGGGGATCGACCCGATGATCCTGGTGCTCTCGCGCGGCGGGTTCTGCCCGAAGGATCACCAGCAGCACCTTCAGCTGGCCGCCCATTACCCGGAGATCGCCGTAACCCGTACCAGGAAAGGGTTTGACAGGGGGATGAATGGGAACGGGCACGAGGATATGGCTCGCCCGCCGGCCTCCTGGTGATCAAATGACGACATACACCGATCGTCCTTGGACGAAGCTATACGGCGAGGGACGCCCGGCGGACATCACGCCGGATTACCGGAGCATGCTTGACATGTTCGACGCGTCGGTGCGGCGGGCGCCGGACAGCGTCGCGATCAAGTACTTCGACGGTGTGTTAACTCTGGCCGACCTGGACGCGCGTTCCGACTCGCTCGCGGTGGCCCTGGCCGACAGCGGGTTCGCTCCCGGGGACAGGCTCGCGGTCTACGTGCAGAACAACCCGGCGTTCATCGTTTCGCTGGTGGCAGCCTGGAAGGCCGGCGGCGCGGCGGTGGTCGTCAACCCGATGAACAAGCATCGTGAGCTCGCGTACCTGCTCGCCGACTCGGGTGCCACCGCACTGCTGTGCCTGGATGACCTCTACGAGTCGGTGGCCAGGGAGGTCATCGCGACTGGTGCGACCGCGGTCCGGACCGTGATCACCTGCTCCCCGCTCGACGAGCAGTCCCGCCACGACGAGCGGCTGTTTGCCGGTGTACAGCGGCTGCGCCCGGCCGGGACGCTGGACCTCGAGGAGACTTTAAGCCAGAACGACGGTCGCAAGCCGGCGTCCGTCGATCCGGGTCCCGGCGACCTGGCCGTGCTGTGCTACACCTCGGGTACGACTGGCGTGCCAAAAGGCGCGATGTGCACCCACGGCACGATGGCGTTCAACTCCCAGACCTACCGGGACTGGATGGGCTTCACCGCCGAGGACTCCGTGCTCGGGGTCGCTCCGCTGTTCCATATCACCGGCCTGATCGGCCACGTGGGGATCGCGCTGCTTGCGGCGTGCCCGCTGGTGATCAACCACCGGTTCGAAGGGCAGGTGGTGATGGACGCGATCCGTGAGCACCGGCCGACCTTCACCATCGGGTCGATCACGGTGTTCATCAACCTCTCGGGGCTGGATGGGGTGACCAGGGAGGACTGGTCCTCCTTCCGGATGATCTACTCCGGAGGTGCGCCGATCGCGCCCGCGGTCACCGACCAGTTCATCGCGAAGACCGGCCTCTACATCCACAACATCTACGGCCTGACCGAAACCAACTCGCCTTCGCATGCGGTGCCCCTTGGCAAGAAGGCGCCGGTGGACCCGAACTCGGGGGCGCTGTCGGTGGGCGTGCCGGTGTTCAACACCGTGGTCCGGATCCTCGATGACGATGGCAAGGAAGTTCCCGTTGGCGAGATTGGCGAGATCGCCACCGCGGGCCCGCAGGTCATCCCCGGCTACTGGAATAAGCCGCAGGAGACCGCGGAAGGCCTGCCGGGCGGTGAGTTGCGCACCGGGGACGTAGGGTTCATGGACTCCAGCGGCTGGTTCTACCTTGTGGACCGGAAAAAAGACATGATCAACGCGGCCGGTTACAAGGTGTGGCCACGTGAGGTCGAGGACGTGCTCTACGGCCACCCGGCGGTGCTCGAGTCGGCGGTGGTCGGTGTTCCGGATGAGTACCGCGGCGAGACGGTGAAGGCCTATGTCTCACTCAAGCCCGGTGCGACGGTCACCGAGGAAGAGCTGATCGCGTTCTGCAAGCAGCAGATGGCGGCGTACAAGTACCCGCGTTCGATCCAGTTCGTCGACGACCTGCCGAAGACGACGAGCGGGAAGATCCTGCGGCGCGAGGTGCGTGATCTGAACTCATGAGCACCGCCGGCCTGGTGCGGCGGATGGACCGGTCCCGGGATCTGGCCGATCAAGGTCGGGCCGGTTCGGGATGCCGGGAGTAGAACCACCCGAAGCCGTCGCAGCCAAGATCGGGAACCGCGGCGACCTGCGGCCACGGGGCCTCGGCGCTTGTCCCGCCGCCTGCCTCGGCGACCGCTTGCGCGACCAGCAATGTCCCGGTGTGCGAGACATGGCGCGCCATGGCTTGCCCGGCCGCTTCGATGTCACCTGCGGAGATGGCGTCCAGGATCGGCAGGTGCTCCTCGGCGATGTCGTGCAGATCCCTGGAACGGTCCACGGTCGACGCGCCGAGGAGGCGGGTAATGTCACGCAGGTTATCCACCAGGCTGACGAGCCGGGCGTTGCCTGCCGAGGCGATGATCAGCGCATGCAGGCGCTGATCATGGCGCATGAACAGTGGCTCATCATGGTCCGCGGCGGCATCGCGCATCAGGGCGAGTTCCGCTCTGAGCTCAGCCGCCAGCTCGCCAGAAGAATGCGCCGCAGCCTGTCTGGCCGCTGGCACCTCGAGCAGCAGTCGCAGCTGGAACACCTCGGCGATGTCCTGGGGGCCGGGCAGCACGATCCGGAATCCGCGGTTCCGCTCGAACGCCACCATTCCGGCTTCTGCCAGCCTCATCAGCGCGTCGCGGACGGGGCTTCGTGACACGCCGAGGTAGTCCGCGATCTGGTAGGCCGAGTACAGCCGGCCCGGCTGCAGGGCGCCGTCCCGCACTGCCTGGCGGATGGCCGCCACGGCCTGGTCGGCCAGCGACGTCGGTGGTGCCAGCAGCCGTTCCAGCGCAGGCGCTCGCGGCTTCTCGGTCATGCCGCCACGATACCGTCGGAACCGGTCATTGACACGTAGCATGCGACATGCGACGTTGGTTATCTTGAGCCGTCCTTCCGGGAGCAAAATATGGCGACAGCGACGAAGCTGCACGTTCTGGACTGCGGTGCGATGAGCTGTGATCTGACCTGGCTGCTGCTCAAGCCGGGGCGCAGCATCCGGACGAGGCAGGACAAGGACCGTCCGGTCGAGTGGTATCCGTGCACGACTCACGCCGTCGTTGTCGAGACGCCGGAGGGCACGATGCTGTGGGACACCAGCTGCCCGCGGGACTGGGAGTCCCGCTGGGAGCCCACCGGGCTGCAGGATTTCTTCCCCTACGACCAGGTCAGCGAGGATCAGTATCTCGACTCACGGCTCCGCCAGCTCGGCATCTCCGTCGGCCAGCTCGACTATGTCGTCCTGTCCCACCTGCATTTCGACCATGCGGGCAATGTGCGGATATTCGAGGGCGCCGGTCCGCGCCTTGTCGTGAACGACAAGGAGAAGGAATGGGCCTTCGGTTACTCGGGTGCCTTCAACGGCGCCCACCTGAAGGCCGACTACGAGGGCCTTGAGTTCGAGACCGTGTCCGGGGACGCCGAGTTCCTGCCCGGCGTGACGTTCCTCGAGGCCCCTGGCCACACCCCGGGCACCATGGCGATGAAGGTCGACCTTCCTGATACGGGAACGATGATCTTCACGTCGGACGCCGTTTACATGGGGGATTCCTACGGCCCGCCCGCCACGCCGGCGGCGATCGTCAACGACCTGTCCGCGTGGTACGCCTCGGTCGAGAAGCTTCGCGGGATCGCGGAGGCAACCGACGCCACGATGGTCTTCGGCCATGACGCGGAGCAGCTACGGTCGCTCCGCAGGGCCCCGGACGGGTTCTACGGCTGAGGAGGCCCAACGTGAGCACGACCATGCCCGCTAACCCGGAGGCGATCTTCACTTACGGCGCGCCGCAGCTGAAGTTCGGGCCGGGCGCGTCC
Source organism: Streptosporangiaceae bacterium (assembly GCA_050011895.1). Lineage (GTDB taxonomy): Bacteria > Actinomycetota > Actinomycetes > Streptosporangiales > Streptosporangiaceae > DATBGO01. Next base: position 105,140 of record JBEKIF010000004.1, read on the forward strand.
GAGGAGATCGGCTTCGACCTCAGCCAGTACGGCGTCAGGCGCGCCCTGGTGGTGACGGACCCCGGGGTGGCGGCGACTGGCACCCCGGACCGGGTGGCCAGCCAGATGGCCCAGTTCGGCATCGAGGCACACGTGTTCAGCGGGGTGCACGTGGAGCCGACCGACGAGAGCATGGCCGCCGCGATCGCCTATGCGAGGGACAGCGGGCCATGGGATGCCTTTGTGGCCGTCGGCGGCGGGTCGAGCATCGACACGGCGAAGGCCATTAACCTGCTGCTGACCAATCCCGGCGAGCTGATGGACTACATCAACGTCCCGGTCGGTAAGGGCACCGCCCCGGTCAACCCGCTCTGTCCGCTGATCGCGGTGCCTACCACCACGGGCACGGGGGCGGAGTCCACCACCATCTGCGTGCTGGATGTTCTGTCCCTGCACGTAAAGACCGGCATCAGCCACGCCCGGCTCCGGCCGACCCTCGCGGTGGTTGATCCGCTGCTGACCTTGACCCAGCCGGCCGGGGTTACCGCGTCGGCAGGCATGGACATCCTGTGTCACGCCCTTGAGAGCTACACCGCCCGGTGGTACACCAGCAACGAGCGCAAGCGCCCCGAGCAGCGGGTGCCGTACTGCGGGTCGAACCCGATCTCGGATATGTGGTCGGAGAAGGCGATGCGGCTGCTCGCGACCTCCTTCCGCACCGCGGTCCGCCATGGTGACGACGCCCAGGCCCGCGCGGACATGGCGATCGCGGCGACGTTCGCCGGGATGGGATTCGGCAATGCCGGGGTACACATCCCGCACGCGAACGCCTACCCGATCGCGGGCCGGGTCCGCGATTTCCACCCCAAGGACTACCCAGCGCAAGAGCCGATGGTGCCGCACGGCATGTCCGTCGCGCTGACCGCGCCGGAGGCGTTCCGGTTCACCTTCGAGGCCTCGCCGCAGCGGCATATCCAGGCCGCGCAGCTGCTGTCTCCCGGTGCCGACCAGCCGGCCGACGCCGCAGAGTTCCTCCCGTCGGTCCTCATCGGCCTGATGAAAGACATCGAGATACCGAACGGGGTCGCGGCGGTCGGTTTCACCGCCAGTGACATCCCTGGCCTCGTCGAGGGCACCATGAAGCAGCAGCGTCTGCTGGCTACCTCGCCCAAGGCGGTCACCGAGGACGACGCCGCGGGGATCTTCGCCCGGTCGATGGAGCTGTGGTAGCGATGCCCATCTATGAGCTCCGGTGCGGTCACGGGCATACGTTCGAGGTAATCCAGTCCTTCACCGCGCGGCTACCCCCGTGCCCCGACTGCGGGACCGGGACCACGAAGATCCCGTCCCGGTTCGGCATCGCAGGCCGGGCAGCGCTCCCGCCGCCAGCCGAGGCCATGCCGCAGACCTGGCGCGGCACCTATGACGGGAACCGCGACTACATCACGTCGCTGCGGCGTACCGCCGAACAGCGCAGGAACCTCGAAGACCGCCATCCCGAGCTGGCCGGCGACCGCCGTCCTATCCTGGCCCACGAAGGACGATTCGAGGCCGCGCCGCTGCGGGCCGGTGACGCCCTGCCCGGCGAGCCGGCGGCGGCTGGCCGCAGCGGGCACCAGCACCACCAGCACGCCGGTAAGCACCCGCATCAGCATCCTCCCGCGCCCTGATCGCTGTGACGCTGTCCGGCGCCCCCAGGAGCCGCGGCGGCCGACGCTGGCCGGCCAGTACCGGCGTGTCCTCGTCTGAGCTTGTGGCGGCCATCAGCCGGGCCGGTGTCAGCGATGTCAGCGGAAGCTCCCTGGACCGGGCCACCTACTCCTCGGACGCATCCGCCTACCGCGTTGTCCCGGCGGCTGTGGTGCGCCCGCGGCACGCCGATGAAGTGGCAGCCACGCTCGAGCTGTGCCGCACCCTCGGTGCCCCGGTTACCTGCCGCGGCGCCGGGACGTCCATCGCCGGCAACGCGGTCGGGACCGGCGTTGTGCTGGACTTCAGCAGGCACCTCAACCGGGTGCGCAGCGTGGATGCCGACGCCCGCGCGGCGGCCGTTGAGCCGGGTGTCGTCCACGCGCGGCTGCAGAGCGCAGTTGCCCCGCTCGGCCTCCGGTTCGGGCCCGACCCGTCCAGCCACACCCGGTGCACGATCGGCGGGATGATCGGCAATAACGCGTGCGGCTCGCGGGCGCTGCGTTACGGGCGGACCTCGGACAATGTGCTTGCGCTCGACCTGCTGACCGCCGCCGGGCAGCGGCTCCGGCTCGGCGATCCTGGCGGCAAGCCCGATGCGGGCGCTCCAGCCGAACTGGCCGCGCTGCACGAAGTGGCCCGGTCCGGACTGGCCGCGATCCGGACGGAGCTGGGCCGCTTCGGCCGTCAGGTCTCCGGTTACGCGCTCGAGCACCTGCTGCCCGAGCACGGGTTCGACGTCCGGCGCGCGCTGGTCGGCAGCGAAGGCACTCTCGCGGTGGTCGTCGGCGCTACCGTCCGCCTCGTCGAAGAGCCCCGGTGCCGCGCGCTCGCCGTGCTGGGCTACCCGGACATGGCCGCCGCGGCGGACGTCGTGCCCGACGTCCTGCGCCATCTGCCTATCGCCTGCGAGGGCCTGGACTCACGCATCGTCGACGTGGTACGTACCTCGCGGGGCCCGGCCGCGGTACCGGGCCTGCCGCGCGGGTCAGGCTGGCTATTCGTCGAGTTCGCCGCAGACACCGTGGCCGACGCAGTTGCCTGTGCGGCCCGCGTGCTGCCGGACGCGGGTGCCCTGGACAGCGTGGTCGTCTCTGATCCCGGACACGCCAGTGCGCTGTGGCGGATCAGGGAGGACGGCGCCGGGCTCGCCGGGCGCACGCCGGGCGGCGCGCCTGCCTATCCCGGCTGGGAGGATTCGGCTGTCCCGCCCGCATCGCTCGGCCCCTACCTGCGTGAGCTGGAGGAGCTGCTCGGGCGGTACGAGCTGACCGGGATCCCGTACGGCCACTTCGGCGACGGCTGCCTGCACCTGCGGCTGGACTTTCCGCTGGAGGCACCCGACGGCGGCGAGGTGCTGCGGAGCTTCCTGCACGATGCTGCCCGGCTGGTCACCCGCCATGGAGGCTCGCTGTCCGGGGAGCACGGTGACGGGCGGGCCCGCAGCGAGCTGCTGCCGATCATGTACTCGCCCGCGGTGCTGGAGCTCTTCAGCCGGGTCAAGTCAATCTTCGACCCCGGGGAGCTGCTTAATCCCGGCATCCTGGTCCGGCCGCGCCCGCTGGCTGCCGATCTGCGGGCCGGCCCGTCAAGGCCAGTCCGCGAGTCACTTGCGCTGGCCTACCGCCACGACCGGGGTGACTTCGCCGCCGCCGTGCACCGCTGCACCGGCGTGGGGAAATGCCGGGCGGACTCAACAGCAACCGGCGGCGTGATGTGCCCCTCGTACCAGGCGACCAGGGATGAGGAGGATTCCACCAGGGGCCGGGCTCGCGTCCTGCAGGAAATGATCAACGGCTCTCTGGTGACCGGGGGGTGGCGGGCTCCTGAAGTGCGCGCCGCCCTCGATCTGTGCCTGTCCTGCAAGGCCTGCGCAGCGGAGTGCCCGGCCGGGGTGGACATGGCTGCCTACAAGGCGGAGGTCCTGCACCAGGCTTACCGGCGTCGTCTCCGCCCGCGATCCCACTACGCGCTCGGCCAGCTGCCGCGCTGGGCCCGGCTGGCGTCGCTCGCGCCCGGTGTCGCGAATGCCGCGCTCACGGTGCCCCTGGTGGCTCGCGGTGCGCGGCTGGCGGCCGGCCTGGATCAGCGCCGGCAGCTGCCCGCGTTCGCGGCGACCTCGTTCCGCGCCTGGTACCGAGTTCACTCGCGGTCCCGCAGCCCGGGCGGCAAGCCGGTAGTGCTGCTGGCCGATACCTTCACCAACTACTTCACGCCGGAGATCGGCGCGGCCGCGACCCGGGTGCTCGAGGACGCGGGCTTCAGCGTCTCGCTCTCGCACCGGGCCACGTGCTGCGCCATTACCTGGATCTCGACCGGCCAGCTGGACGCCGCTCACCGCATCCTGCGGCGCACCATCGAGGGGCTGCTCCCGGCGGCCGCAGCCGGTATCCCCATCGTGGGCCTGGAGCCCTCCTGCACGGCCACGTTGCGCTCGGACGCCATCGAGATCCTGGACTCTCCGGCCGCGGAGGCGGTAGCCGCCGCCGTCTGCACGCTGAGCGAGGTCCTGGCGGGCGCCCCTGACTGGCAGCCACCCCGCCTGTCCGGCCTGCCGGTGGTCGCCCAGCCGCACTGTCATCAGTCCGCGATTATCGGCTGGGATGCCGACGCAGCACTACTGCGGCGCACGGGGGCGCAGGTCACCCGGGTCGCTGGCTGCTGCGGGCTAGCGGGCAATTTCGGAGTGGAGCGAGGGCACTACGATGTGTCTGTGGCTATCGCCGCAGCCGCCCTCCTGCCCGCGGTGCGCTCGGCAGGACGGGATACGGTGCTGCTTGCCGACGGGTTCTCCTGCCGCACCCAGCTAGCGGACCTGGCCGGCCGGCCGGGGATGCACATCGCCCAGCTGCTGGACGGCACGAGGCCATGAAAGCGCGGCGGCCCGTGCGGAAGGGCCGACGCCGGTGCTGTCGACAAGGATCACCTCGCGTGACCACGGTCACCTGGTGGACGGGCGGCAGCCCCGCCTCCGGCGGCATTCACCGATGACGGGAGCCTGCTGATGTCCACCACGCCGATTGCCGACCACGCCCTGCTGTCCGACCGCCACTCGATCGCCCTGGTGACAACCAGCGGCTCCGTCGACTGGCTCGCCTTCCCGCGCTTCGACAGTCCGTCGGTGCTGGGCCGGCTGCTAGGTGACGAGGCCGGGCACTGGCAGGTATCGCCGGTCGGCAGCTGGACCAGCAGCCGGCGCTACCTCGACCGGACGCTCGTTTTGGAGACGACATTCAGCACCACGGCCGGCACCCTCCTGCTGACCGACGCGATGGCGCTTGGCCCGGACAACGGCGGACACCGGGTCGGCAGAGACGTGCCCCACTTGCTGGTGCGCAGGCTCGCCTGCACTGAGGGCGAGGTCGAGGTCGAGGTCGACTACCAGCCCCGCCCCGAGTACGGGTTGATCGTGCCGCTGCTCAACAAGGTGGAGGGCGGCATCACCGCGCGCGGCGGTGCCGAATGGCTGGTCCTCACCGCTGACGGCCTGAGTCTCGACGGCCCGCGGGCCCACGGGCGGCGCAGGTTGCGGGCCGGTCAGGAGGTCTACCTCGCGGTGCACCGATCGACGCTGGAGGAGACCCCGGCCCATGTGTGGTCGCAGGCGGACCTCGCGGAGGTCCTGAACCGCACCGTCGAAGCGTGGCGTTCGTGGTCGGCCCTGCACCAGTCGTATGACGGCCCGTGGGCGGACCTCGTGCACCACAGCGGCATCGTCCTGCAGGGGCTGTCCTTCCAGCCCAGCGGCGCCATCGTCGCCGCGGCAACGACGTCGCTGCCGGAGTCCGCCGGGGGTGAGCGCAACTGGGACTACCGCTATTCCTGGGTCCGCGACTCGAGCTTCACCATGGACGCTCTGTGGGTTGCCGCGTGCCCGGACGAGGCCGGCAACTTCTTCGCGTTCATGACCACGGCGGCCGCCTCGTCGGTGGGCCCGGATGCTGGGTTGCAGATTATGTTTGGCGTCGGGGGAGAGCACGACCTGTCCGAACGCGAGCTCAGGCACCTGCCTGGCTGGCGCGACAGCCGACCGGTCCGGGTCGGCAATGGTGCGTGGGAGCAGCAGCAGATCGACGTGTACGGGGAGCTGCTCGGGGCGGCCAGGCGGCTCGCCGACCAGCTCTCCGACCTCGACGACGACACCAAGCGCTTCCTGGTGGCGTGTGCCGACGCGGCCGCCACCCACTGGATGGAGAAGGACCAGGGCATCTGGGAGGTTCGCGGCGATCCTCGGCATTTCCTCTACTCCAAGGTCATGTGCTGGGTCGCGCTGGACCGCGCGCTGGCGCTCGCCGACCGCATCGGCGCCGTCGACCGGGTCGACCAGTGGAAGACGACGCGAAACGAGATCCGGGAGACCGTGGTCCGCGACGGCTGGAGCGAGCAGGCCAACGCGTACACGCAGTACGTCGGCAGCACCGCGCTCGACGCCTCTAACCTGATGATGGCGAACGTCGGCTTCCTCCCGGCTGACGACCCGCGGATGCTCGCGACCATCGACGCGATCGACGCGCGCCTTACCGATGACCGGGGGCTCGTCTACCGCTACCGAACGGAGGCGGGCGTCGACGGCCTCGCCGGCGGGGAGGGCACCTTCCTCCTGTGCACCTTCTGGCTTGCCCAGGCGCTCGCCCTCGCGGGGCAGGTGGACCGGGCCCGCGCGGTGTTCGAGCGCGCGATCGCCTTCGTGAACGACGTCGGCCTGCTCGCCGAGGAGGTCGACGCCGCTTCGGGTGAGCTGCTGGGCAACTTCCCGCAAGCCTTCAGCCACATCGGGCTGGTCAACGCCGCCTGGGCGATCTCGGAGGCGGAGCGCCGCAGCCGTTAGCGTGCCCGCGTCGCGCTCGGCGCTAGCGCGGGTCCGGTTTTGTGAGCCGGTATCCGTGTAGGCCTTCGGCGAGCCAGGTAATGCCGCGGACAGTAAGTCAGGGGCGGCCGTGCGGTGGCTCGGAGATTCCCGTGTCGCGCCGCACCTGGATGGCGGCAGGGGAGTGGCTGTGGCGTATCCAGATGGCCACGTCGAGGATCCGCAGCAGGCTGGCGGCGGCCGCTGACGGCGGGCGCAGGGCTTCGACGTCAGCCCGCGCGGCCGGGTCCTGCAGGAGGCAGCGCAGCGATTCCCAGGTCCATCCCGGTACCCCGACCGCCTGGATCACCACCTTGTCGCTGACCGGGCACAGCCGGGGGCGCTTGCGGGCGAGAAGCTTCGACGCGGTGGCGGTGCCGATGCCGGGCATCCGGAGCAGGATGTCCCACAAGGGATCGACTGCCGCGAGGTCCTCGTCGGACGCTTCCCACAGGTCGACGTCAGTGCGGATCGCCGCGAGCAGACGCGAGATATTCCCGGCCCCGGTGCCGAGCAGCTGCCGTACCACATCCGGCCGCCAGGCGATATCCAGCAGGGAGACGGCCAGCAGATCATCGCCGGTCACCTGATCGCGGGGGTTACTGCCCAGGCAGCTGAAGGTCAGCCCGGGAAAGATCTCATCCGGGCGGAAGTAGGCGGCCACGGCACGTGGCAGGCCAGGGTCGGCCAGGCCATCGCGGAGCCGCTGGACGGCACCCCACACAGCGTCGTTGTCCGGCAAGGAAGCCACAGTCCAGTATGGCGTGATAATCCATCATTCGTCAGAATGATCACCAGGTCACGCCTGAGCGTGAACGTGGTCAAATGCCGCGACTCGTCCCGGGCAGATACACCCGGGGCGCCAGCCTTATGACAGTGAATCGTCCAGCTCGCCAAGCGACTCAATGAGCTCGAGGTTGGCGGAGTAGTCAACGGGGCAAGCGATCACTGATACGGTGTCGGCCGCCATGGCTGTGCGCAGCGTCGGGAGCAGTTCGCCGGCCGACCTGATGCGGTATCCGGTCGCGCCGAAACTCTCGGCGTAGGCCACGAAGTCCGGGTTGCCGAAGGTGGTGTCCACGTTGCGGCCGATTTCCAGGTCCATCTTCCAGCTGATCAGCCCGTAGGCGTCGTCGACCCAGATCAGGATGACGAACGGCAAATCGAGCCGGAGCGCGGTCTCGATCTCTTGCGAATTCATCAGGAACGCGCCGTCACCAGTCGCGACGAGGACCCGGGAGTCCGGCCTCGCGATCTTCGCCCCGATCGCGCCTGGCACCGTCCAGGCCATCGTGGACAAGCCGTTGGAGATCAGGCAGGTATTCGGCTCGTAGGTCGGGTACAGTCGCGCCATCCACATCTTGAGTGCCCCGGTGTCGACCAGCACGATGTCGTCACGGCGCAGCGCCGCGCGGGTATCGGCGACGATCCGGGCTGGTGCCAGCGGGAACCGGTCATCGCGCTGGCCTCGGGCCAGCTCGCTGGCCAGCAGGGCGCGGATGCGATCTTGGCCCGGCGGGCCTGCGGTGCGAGGCCCGACCGCATCGGCGAGGGCGTCGAGGCTGTGCCCGATTTCAGAGTGCAGTCCGACAGCGACGTCGTAGTGCGCATCGACTTCGGCGGGGAACCGGTGCAGATGAATGATCTTGGTGTCGCCGCGCGGGTTGACTCGGACCGGGTCGAACTCCTGCAGCTCATACCCGACGGCGACGATCAGGTCCGCGCGGTCGAAGCCGAAGTTGACATAGTCGTGGCGCATGAACCCCACCGCGCCCAGCGCCAGCGGATGATCGTCAGGGAACACGCCCTTGCCGTGGAACGTAGTGGCGACCGGGACGCCAAGCGTCTCAGCGAAGCGGCGCAAGGCCGCGCCCGCGCCCGCCCTCGCTGCCCCGTGCCCGGCTAGCACGACGGGCGCGCGAGCGTCCCGCAGCAGCGCCGCGGCGCGCTCGATCTGCCCGCGGGACGGCTCATCCGGCCGCGGGACGTTCACCCGAAGGGGCGCCAGCCCGCCCGGTGCCGCCGTCTCCTCGATGTCCTCGGGGATGGCCAGGTAGACAGCGCCCGGCCGCTCAGACTGGGCGAGCTTGAATGCCTTGCGGATCATCTCTGGGACGGCACCCGGCGTCGCCACCAGCGCTGACCACTTGCTCACCGGCGCGAACATCGACACCAGGTCCACTCCCTGGTGGGACTCTTTGAAACTGCGGTACATCCCGACCTGCGCCGACAGCGCAATCAGCGGCGTCGAGTTGGTGGTCGCGTCCGCGGTACCCAGCAGCAGGTTGATCGCTCCGGGGCCAAGCGTCGCCGAGCACACCCCGGCGCGGCCCGCGAGCCGGCCGTAGGTTTCGGCCATGAACGATGCACCCTGCTCATGACGCGTCAGCACATAGCGAATGGACGAGCGGGAGATGGCCTCCACTAGCCTGATGTTCTCTTCGCCCGGAATGCCGAAGACGTGCGTGACGCCCTCATTCTCCAGGCATTCCACGATTAGCTCGGCGGTGCTGCGCAAGGGCTCCGTCACGATCACGAGGCTAGGTCACCCGGCCCAGCAGCCGCCGGGCCAGGGGTCACGATACGGACGCCGGCCGGGTCACGGTTTGCGGTAACGCCCATCCAAGTGCCCATAGACCTTGATCACTTGGGCGCATTCCGGGCATCGGGCCGGCTGCGGCTGGATCCTTATCGGCCGAACCTGCTGAGGGAAGGATCAGGGGTTAGTCGATGAGCCCGAGCGCACGGGCCCGGCTGACCGCTTCGGCGCGGCTGTGAACCCCCAGCTTCTGGTAGACGCGCTCGGCTCGTTCCTTCGCTGCCGACCGGGAGATGCCCAGCTTGCCGGCGATGAGCGCGAAGGTCAACGGCGTGGGCAAGTAGCGCAGGACCCTCGCCTCGGCCATGCTGATCGACGCTGCCCTCACGGTGGCGGCGTCGTCCGCGACGGCGTCCGCTGCTGCCTGGTCGGCCGCGGTCACCACGGCGGCGTCGTCCGCGACGGCGTCCGCTGCTGCCTGGTCGGCCGCGGTCACCACTGCGGCGTCGTCCGCGACGGCGTCCGCGGCTGCCTGGTCGGCTGCGGTCACCACTGCCGTGTCGTCCGCGACGGCGTCCGCGGCTGCTTCGTCGGCTGCAGTGATGATCACACCCGCGGCGCTCAGGGCCTCAAGAGCCTCGTGGGCGGCTGCCTCCTCTACGATGCCCGCGGCGATCAGCGCTCCGAGGGCGTCGGCGGCCGCAGCGGCGCGGATCGCTTCCGAAGCCGCGACTGCCTCGGCTGCCTCGGCCTCCGCTGCCATGGCACGGAGCACTGCGCGGGATTCGGCGGCCTGCGCCGCCGAAATCACCTCAGCCGCCTCCTCGACCGCCGCGACCTCAGCGCCCGCGAGCAACCCGGCCTCGGCGGTGAGGAAACCATCGCCCAGCAGTGCCCCGCCGGTCTTGGCGATCACGTCGAAGAGCGGCTGCGCCCAGCTGTGCTCAATGAGCAGGAACACAGCTGCCGTCCCCGGCAGCAGGGATTCTGCCAGTGTGAGCGCGTCAGCGGGATCGAAGCCCGGCGAGCCCTCGCCGGCTGCTGGTTCCGCGAGACCGGCGCCGCCAAGCGGGATGATTCTCGACAGGAGCGCGCCAAAGTCATCGTCGCCGCCGACGACCAGACGCTCGATCTCGCCGTCCTCGTTCTTGGTGACGAAGAGCAGGTCAACCAGCCGCAGTACTCCTCGGCCCTGCAGCCGGCCGACTTCGGCCAGCATCCGCCCCTGGAAGTCTGCAGCGGCACGGAAGGTGGCGGCGATCACCTGCAAGGGACCGGGCATCTGCCGACCTCCCCATCGTTACTGACGTTTACGGCACGGGACGCCTGGACCGGGCTCGGTGCGGTGACACCGCCGGTCCGGGCGGGCTGAAATAGCGGCCCTGCAACAAGAAAAGGGTACCGCTCATGCACGCTGCGGATATACCGGCAGCCCTGCTGACCACCCGTTAGGGGTGATGCGGTGCGATCCCCCCGGCGGCACGCTGAGATGGTCGTGAGTCGCCTGAGATGGTCGTGAGTCGCCACAGCTGACGGAGGTCAGGCAAATGCCCGCAGCCCTGCACCCGGACTCGATCGGGCCGGTGGACGTCGCCGTGATCCAGTTCGATGGGAACGAGTTTGATTCCGATGTAGCCCCGGCGCTGACCGACCTGAACGACAGCGGGACCGTCAGCGTCATCGACCTGGCCTTCGTGCGCAAGCAGGCCGACGGGAGCACGTCGTTCGCCGAGGTCGGTGACCCAGCCGTCGCCGACGCGTTTGACCGGGTCACCAACACGCAGTTTGACCTGCTCAGCGACTCCGACCTGACCGAGATCGCCAGCGGGCTCGACGCTGGCACATCCGCGCTGGTGATCGTGTGGGAGAACAGCTGGGCCAGCCGGCTTGGGACGGCAATTCGCGCCTCCCACGGGCGGCTGATCGCGCAGGAGCGGATTCCGCGCGATAACGTCGTGCGCGCCATCGCGGCGCTTGACGAGGGCTAGGAGGAGTCGTGCGCAGACGAATGCCCATGCGCAGAGGGCGCCCCGGTCTGATGGGGACGGTGGCCCGTACCGCGGTCGTCGCCGGTACGGCCACCGCGGTGGCTGGCGGCGTCCACCGGCACGCCGAGGAGAACGCCGCGCAGCAGCAGCAAGCCGCCGCGGCTGAGCAGCAGCAAGCGGCCGCCCAGCAGCAAGCCATGACCGACCAGGCGGCGGCACAGGCGGCTGCCCAGGTTCAGGCGCAGCAGGCAGCATCTCCCTCGGCCACGCCGGATGACCGGCTGGCGAAGATCAAGGAACTTGGCGAGATGAAGGCTCAGGGCCTGCTGACGGAGGACGAATTCGCGGCCGAGAAGGCGCGAATCCTCGGTACGTAGCGGCTGTCGCGGGCGGCCAGCCCGCATTGCCGGCGCTGTCATTCGCGACGGGGGAGGTCCCGGAGGCGGACAACAAGGTGCTGCCACACCAAGCCAAGCTCTACCCCGCCTGCGGAACCACTCATGAAGAGGGTCACGCGACCTTCGCTACCGCAGGCTTCGGCGTATGGGCCCAAGACGTGCTCACGTTCATCCGCCAGGCATTCGCACGATCGTGATCACGATGCATCGGCTCCGACAGCAGACCGTGTCATCCGCCCGCGAAAACGGCCGCTCCCTGCCCGGCTCGCTGTCTTTGACAAACAGGCAGCTCACGTTCAGCTTTCGCTCATCCTGAGCCGGGACACTCTGTTCGTTGCGAAATCACGCATGGCAGGCGGCCAGGCTCGCGAACGGGTGCCCGGGCGGTTCCCGGTAAGGAGAGTATCGGTGCTCCGCGGAATGACACGCCAATCAGCAAGACCGCGCGCCCGGGTCGGCCGGTCCCGCAGGGCTCTGTGCTCAGTCGCGGTGGGCAGCGCAGTGCTGCTGCTCACCGCCGGATGCGGGCTGATTGGCTCGTCGAGCGCCAGCCCGTCGAGTTCGCCGGGTTCGGCGGGTTCGGCGGGTTCGGCGGCGAGCGCCTATCTCAGCTGTCTGCGTCAGCATGGCATCACTATCCCGACCGCCCGACCGACCAGCGGAGCTGGCGGTTCCGGCGGCTTCCCGGGCGGCGGGAGCACCGCGTTTGCGCAGGCCCGGCAGGCGTGCGCCGCATTGCGCCCGAGCGGTGGGTTCGGCGGTGGCGGGTTCGGCGGTGGCGGGTTCGGCCGCGGCGGATTTGCCGCGGCCTTCCAGGCGTTCCGCAGCTGCATGTCCTCGCATGGCGAGACGATCCCGGCTGCCCGGCCGACAGGCCCACCCGCAGCCGGGTCGTCGGGCGCAGACCGCTTCCTGAACGGGCTGAACCCCAATGATCCCAAGGTGGCCGCCGCGCTGAAGGCCTGCCAGGCCAAGCTCCCGTCGTTCGCGTCGGGTGGCTAGCTGCCCGAACTGCCCGTAACGGACGCGGCGGGTGCAGCGCGCACCGGGCGCGCAAGGACGTCACGGGCGTGCCCGGGCCTCCTCGACCGTAAGCTCTGCCGCCGGGTCGGCATCGAGGCGATCATCAGGAATCAGCAGCCCGCTGCGAACAGAACGGCCGTAGGAGCCATCGTCCAGTCGCTGCAGCGCCCGATCCAGCGCGGCCAGCCGATCACGCAAACTTTCGGCAACGGCATCATCCATGCCCTGGGCCGTCAGCGGCTGGGCCGAATCGGCGATGTCACCTGTCTCGTCTTCGGCTGCCCGGTCCTGCTGTCCTGCTTCCTCAGTGTCTGTGAGCAGGCCTGCCACCTCGGCGCGTTCGGCGCGAAGCCGCGCCCGCGCCTGGTCCTCATCCATCTGTCCCCTTGTGTCACCTTGGAATGGGACCGCTACCGACTGCCGGCAAGGAACCGGTCCATGACATCTCCCGATGGCGGCCCGGCTGCCACCGTACGCACGCCCGATCCGGGGCGCCGGTCTAGGCTATTGCAGGACCTGGCAGGAGTGGGACGGACGTGCTGACGTGGTGGCTTGCGCGCGCTGAGGAGCGGCTGCCCCCCGGTGCCGACTGGCTGACCGCTGCGGAGCGCCGGTATGCGGGCAGCATGCGCTACTCCAAGCGCCGCACGGATTTCCTGCTGAACCGGTGGACGCTCAAGCTGGCCGTGTCGCGAGTCCTTGGCTGGCCGGACGATAACGCAGCGCTGGCCCGGATCGAGGCCCGCCCGGCCGCCGACGGCGCACCGGAGCTCTTTGTTGACGGGCAGCCCGCCGGGCGCGGCGTCTCGCTCACCGACCGGGCTGGCAGCGCCGCCTGCCTGGTCGCGGGAGAGCCTGCCGCAACCGGCTGCGACCTCGAGCTTGTGGAGCCGCGCAGCGACGCGTTTGTCCGGGACTACCTGACCGGTCCCGAGCGTGACCTCGTCACTGCCGCCGGGCCGGCCCGCGACATCGCCGCCAACCTCATCTGGTCGGCCAAGGAAAGCGCGCTCAAGGTGCTCCGCACCGGGCTTCGCCGGGACACCCGCTCCGTGGAGGTGACAGTCGCTGACCTGACGCCGCCCGAGCGTGCCTGGTCCCCGCTCCAGGTCTGCACCGTCGAAGGAGCAGTTTTCGGCGGCTGGTGGCGGCGGAGCGGGTCGTTCGTGCTCACGGCCTGCGCGTCCGGCGACTTCCCTCGGCCGACCGAGCTGGAGCCGGTCTCTCCGCTTGATGAGGTGTCCCCGTCGCATCACTGGCTGCACAGGCCGCTCGCATAGCCCGCCCCGCGGCTGCCCGCTGACGAATGACGCGGGCCTGCCTCAGCCGGTGCCGCGAGCGGCGCTCCCGGCGTCGGCCGCCGCTGTTCCGTGCGCCAGCCGCCGCTCGAGTGCCCCGATAATGAAGGGGCGCAGCTCAGCGGCCGGGATGATGTGGTCGACGGACCCGACCCGCATGGCCCGCTGGATGTCGTGAATGCTGTCGAACTCGTCGGCGACCTGCCCGAGCTTCTCGGCGCGGACCTCCCGGACGGCCTTGACAAGGTCCTGGCGCAGCTCCGCATGGGTGCCCGCCGCGTCGGCGGCGAGCTTCTCCCGGATGCTCACGACACGCGGGTCCTGCTCGGTCCTGGAGCCGACCTCACGGGCGAAGACCACCGCGGCAGCCGGCGCGCCGCCGATCACCGATGCGTACGAACCGGCCACCGCGGCGGTCTCCATTGTGTTGTGCAGCCGCTTGGAGAACACGACGAACGCGCCGCCGTGGTAACGGGAGACGACCACGAAGACGATCGGGCCACTGAAGTTGGTCACCGCGCGGCCGATCTCCGCGCCGTACTCCAGCTGCCACTTGCGCATGCTCTCCGGTGAACCGTCAAACCCACTGAGATTGGCCAGGACCACCACCGGGCGGTTGCCGCTCGCCGCGTTCAGGGCACGCGCGATTTTCCGCGAGGCCTGCGGGAACAGCGTGCCGGCGGTCCATAATGGCGGGCCGTCGGCGGGGACGAACCCGGTGCGGGGAAGGGGCTGCGACTCAACGCCGATGAGGCAGACCGGGAACCCGCCGAGGTGTGCCTCCCACACGATTGCATTCTCGCCATCGCGCCACCGTGCCCAGCGCTCGAACGGCTCGTGATCGGTGTCGGTGACGGCGCGCATCACCGAGCGCATGTCGAAGGGCTTCTTGCGCTCGCCGTTGAGCTCGGCGGAGAAGACGTCCCCGATCCGGTTGAAGTCTGACCCGGCGACGGGCTTGTGTGGCGATGAGCACACATCCCGGTCTGCGGGGTCGATGGTGGGTGCCCGCCGTGGGGTGCCCTCGCCCGGCACGACGTAGGTGTGCTCGTAGTGGCGCAGCAGCAGGGCGCATGCATCGGCCAGCGTGGGCGCCCAGTACTGGCCCTGACCGTTCGGGCCCATGATCCGGTCGAATCCGCCGATGCCGAGGTTGTCCTCGGCTGACACGCCGCCCGAGTAATCCAGCGAGCTCTTCCCGGTCAGCACCATGGCGCTGGCCGGCGTCATCACGAGGATTCCGCTCGTGTGCATGAGCATGGTAGCTTCGGCGTTCCAGTACGGCTGGGCGCCGACGTTGATCCCGGTCACCACCACGTTGACCTCGCCACCTGCCTGAGTGAACTCGATCAGGCCGCGCAGTACCGCGGCGATCCAGTCCATATTCTCGGTGCCGCTGTCCCAGGCAATGCGGGCTCCCGAGGACAGCGCGAACCACTCGACCGGCACCCCGAGCCTGCTGGCGAGGCGCAGCGCGGCGACGATCCGCCGGCACTCGGCTTCGGCCAGGTTGCCGAGGCCGGAGGTCGGATCGCCAAGGATCGCCACCCGGCGCATGCCCTCAGGTACCAGCGCGGTGTAATTGCCGATCACGCCGACGACGATCCCGACCAGGTTGCGGCCGTAGGGCCGGTCTACCGGCACCAGTTGCTCGCCGCTGTCGTCGAGGTCGTACTCAGCGAACTCGCCGGCCGGGAAGTCGGCGGGAGCGCCCACCGGCGGCGTGAGCATGCGGATGAGCTCATACGGATACGGCGCCCCGAGGCGCTGCGAGCGCAGCACCTTCTGCCGGTACTCGGTCAGCTGCCTGATGGGCCGGTCGGAAGGCTGCCTGACCCGTACGGTGACTGCCCGGTCGAGGCTCTCGACATCGAGCACCGCGTCCCGGGTCTCAGAGCTGGACGCATCGAGCGCGCGGATCCGGATAGTGACTTTCTCCAGGCCAAGGTCCGCGGTCATTGGCGCGAGCCGGTGGGCCACACCGCGCCAGGTCGCTGGAGCGATGTCCCAGGTCGGGCGTACGTAAAGGATCACTCGGTTGCTGAGCGGCCGTCGTTTCGGCGGCTTGCCGCCCAGGGCGTGGCGCATGGCAGCCAACGTCTGAGCCAGCACTCCCTCCAGATGCGGGAAGCCGATAGTCCGGCCCGCCGAGTCGCGCGCCGGGGTGAGGTCGCGCACTTCGGCGATCGCGATCAGGCGCTCGTCCTTCGGGTTCTCGCGGGCGACCGCATTGAACAGGTAGACATCCTCAGCGGAGGACATCCGCTGGAGGGTGAAGTTCGACAGCCGCCACAGGTCGAGGCGCTCGGCGATCATCGGATGCAGGTTACGGTAGAGCGGATCCTCAGTGAACCCGGCGTGGTCCTGCCTGAAGGTGAAGTGCTGGGTCCGCAGGTGCTCCGCGGAGCCTCCCGTTGGATCAGGGCGGCTGTCGCTGGTGAGCGTGATGTCGAGGCTGTCCAGCGGGTACCCGAAATCGGTCCGTGCCAGCAGGCCCGCCAGTTCGGCGGCCATCTGCGCGGCATGCATCCATTCGCCGGTCCGCCAGGACTCGATATCCACGACCACTCGCCTGCCGGGGGGCAGCGCGCCGAGAAACTCCCGCAGCTCGGCGGCGAAGCCAGCGAGGTCCGCCAGGGACACGTACCCGGCGACCAGCTGCACGTCGTGGCCATCGTCTGAGTACTCCGCCAGGCAGGTGAGGTGCGAGCCGAACGCCTGGCATCGCAGCTGCCGGAGCGCGCGGATCCGGTAGAAGCGCAGGGTCCGTGCCTGCAGCAGGCGGACCCTGGTGGTGGCGTCCGCGTCGCGGTAGCGGTCCCGCAGCAAGGCCCGCATTGGCTGCGGGCACCAGACGAGGGCATCGGTGATCTCGGTGATCCGCTCGCCGGACGGATGCCCGGCGAGTTCGTCGAGGTAGCACTCCATCTCCGCGTAGATCTGCGGTCGCATCCGGTCCAGTATCGGCGCGTCGACGTAGCCGTATCTGACTTCGCGTGCGAGGTCACAGACCTGCTGATGGCGGCCCTGCGTAGTGGCGATGAGACGGTCGAGGAGCGTGCGGCGCTCGTCGGTCATCAGCGGCAGGAGAACGTCGCGCCTGCGCAGCCACCGGTCGAGGATCGCCATGACGATGGGCGCTGTGACCTGCACCCTGGCGAGTGACAGGGACATTCGCAGCAGGGCTTCCGCCAGCTCCGGGGTGCGCCGTAGCGACGTGATGCCGTACCGGGCCAGGGCGCGCCTCAGCTGGCTGAGGAACGGGTCGGGCAGCGCGCTTCGCTCGGGATCGAGGGATGCCAGGTAGGTAAAGAGGTAATCCTCGGCACTGCGGGAATGCTCATCTTCGGAGTCCTCGGGCTCGCGCCGGCTCAGCGCCGTGAGGTCAGCGAATATCTCAAGCAGTTCCTGCTCCTGGCCCAGCAGGTCCGGATCGGCCGGGGCGGTGGCGGCCAGCAGCGCCTGCTGCTGCCTGGTCAGGTCGCGCACGGCGCCCTCGTCAAGGTCGTAGCCGAGCAGGTAGCCGCGGAGGGTTGCCGGGTGGTCGACACTGCCCTGGCCGGGTCCGGTCTGCCCGTGCCCGGCTGACCGGCCGGCTGCGGCGGCCAGCGTGAGCCGGGGGCTCCTCGCGGTTTGTTCTCCGGGCCGGTCCGACGGCTGCAGCTGTACCAGCGCCGCGCCTGCCTCCACCTGCGTATTGACGGCGGCCAGTACCGCGTGGACGGTGCCGGGCAGCGGAGCCGTGATGGTCGTCTCCATCTTCATGCTCTCTACGACGACGAGCGGATCGCCGGCCAGGACCGTATCGCCCACGACCACCAGGACGGCGACGACGAACGCCGGAGCCGGGGCGCGAACCCGACCGCCGCTTTCCCTGGTGATGACGTGGGGCACGCCGTCCACCTCGACGATCAGCCTCGGCCCTTGCGTATCGGTAACGATGCGGTGGCGCTTGCCGAGGCAGGTCACAGTCCGCTCATGGCGGCCGGAGCGCTGGACGTTCACATCGATCACGCCGTCACCCGCGTCGACCCGGTAGTCGCCGCGCCCGAGGCAGTAGACGTGCATCCGGTAGACGTTGCCGCGCAGGGTCACTTCGATCCGGTGCCCGACCTCCTCCGGCAGCACGGGTCGCCCCCGGGCGGCGGCCGCGTAGAAATTGGCCTGCACGACCGCCTGCTCCGCATCGGCCGCTTCGATGGCGGCCTGGAGCAGGGCCACTGGGTGCTGCGGCGGAAGGTGCATGCGCGCCTCGGTGAGCCGGTCGAGCCAGCGGTTGTCATAGCTGCCCGCGCGCACCTCAGGCTGGTCGATCAGAGCGAGCAGGAAGGCCTTGTTGGTGGTCCCGCCATCCACGACCACGAGGGACTGGGCAAGGCCGCGGTGCAGTCGGCTGAGTGCCTCTCGGCGGTCCTTTCCCCAGGCGGTCACCTTGGCGATCACCGGGTCGAACGCAGGGACGATCTCGTCACCCGCAGCAACGCCGGTATCGACCCGGATGCCGGTGCCGGAGGGCAGCCGCAGCGCGGATACGTGGCCTGGTGCCGGAACGAATGCGTGTTCCGGGTCTTCGGCGTTCAGCCGCGCTTGGATGGCGTGGCCGCGCGGCGGCGGCGCGCTCCCCGACAGCCGGCCACCTTCCGCGATGGCCAGCTGGAGCTTGACCAGGTCGAGCCCGGTAGCGAGCTCGGTGACCGGGTGCTCTGCCTGCAGCCGGGTGTTGACCTCCAGAAACATGAAGTCCCGCGCGACCGGATCGACGAGGAACGCGACCGAGCCGATGCTGCGGTAACCTGCGGCAGCGCACATCCGCACGGCCGCGTCGCACAAGGCCTGCTGGCCCGCTTCATCGAGCAGGGTGCTGGCTGACTCCCCGATGACCTTCTGGTTCCGCCGCTGGATGCTGCAATCGCGCACGCCGACGGCCCAGACGGTGCCGTGGCTGTCGGCCACCACCTGGACTTCTACCTGGCGGGCCGGCGCCCTTTCGGCGTCATGGGCCGGGCCGCCGCTCCCGCGGACCACCGGAATACCGAGGCCTTCGGCAAGCTGTCTGGCGCGCGCCTTGTCGCTAAGCAGCCGGAGCACGTCGCTGTCCGGGCCGATGAAGGTGAGTCCGGCGCGTTCGCACAACCGCGCGAAGTCGGCCGACTCGGCCACGAAGCCCCAGCCCACCCAGACGGCATCGGCGCGCGCCTGCGTCAGTGCGGCCATCAGCCGGCCGAGGTCGAGGTAGGTGCTCTTGCGGTGGCCGTCCGAGTCGGCGAAGGTTGCCGGTCCGAGCGGCACCGCCTCGCTCGCCTCCCGGACGAACCAGGATGCCGCGTCAGGCTCGGTGTATAGGGCAATTGTCGTAATGGGCTCGCGGGACTCCTGGTTAAGCTCGGCGACCGCGGCGATACAGCGCATCGCCGCTTCGCCCCGGTTGACGATGGCGAGCCTGTGAATGGTCGTCACGCTGGTTCCTCTGGGTCAGGGTGACGCATATCAGGCACCCATGGCAGTACGTATCGGGCGCTGGATGTCGTCCGCGACCGCACTGGGCAGGGCCGTGGTGCGGTACCCGTCGATGCGGACGAGGACGTCGCCGGTGGAGTCCACGACGCGGCAGTCGAAGCTGCCGTTATCCGCCCGATGAACGACCGCGAACAGCCGCCCGTCGCCCCTCGGCCGGCGCACTGTGCGGATCAGGTCGGCGTGGCCAGGCAGTGCTAGCCGCCCGGCCTGGCCGATGTCCCAGATGGCGGCCGTCTGGAAGCAGAGCTCCACCAGCCGCGGCTCCGTCTTGGTGGGGTTTCCGGCCGGCAGGTGGCCGGGCGGTAGCGGCGCGGCGAGCCGGCCGATCGTGTCGCCGTCGGACCGCCACACTTCGTCGAGCACCTGGTAGGCCGGGCCATGGGGGAGCACGCGGTAGATGTCCGCATGGCCGACGAAGGCGGCGGCCGCCTTGGCGGGGGAATCGTCAGTCTCGGGCTGCGGTGCCCGCACGGTGAGCCGGACGCTGCCAGTGAAATGCGTTGTCCATCGCGCCGCCGCATCGCGGTTGAGCAGCCGGCTGGCCGCAAGCTCGCAGTCGGCCACCAGATCGGCGCCATCCCTGCGGATGACGGCCCGTACTGTCAGGGTGCGCGGCTGGTCGCGGTAGAACTTCACCGGGGCGAGGAACTCCATCCGCTCGATGCCCGCGACGTGCAGGTCGGGAGCGGCAAGGCTGGCCACGGCGGCGAAGGCCTCGGCGCCCATCACGCCGGGCAGCACAGTGAAGGACTCGATCTGGTGATCGTGCAGGAACGGCTGCGCCAGAGGATCAAGGGTTGTCTCGACCGTCAGGCCCGAGTAGACGCCCATGCCGGTGACGGATCCGACCATCGGCCCGGCCCTGCTTGCGTCGACGGCAGCTACGTCCAGGCCGCCTGCGGGGTCGAGTTCGGCCAGCATCATGCCCAGCTTCCCGGCGACGACGACCTCACCTGCGAACGGGCCCGCCGTGAGTTCCCTGCCGATCCAGGCGATGCCCGCCTCGGGAGGCAGCATGTCGATACCAGCCGCCTGCATAACCTTCGGGATCGATCCACGGCTGGCCATGCCAATGCCGCCCCACGCAGTCCAGTCGAGCGCGATCCCGCGGGTGGCAGGCCGGGTCCGCCGGAAGCTCGACGTGATCTTGCACAGCAGGTCGTTGGCCGCGCTGTAGTCGGTCTGGCCCGAGTTGCCGAACCGGCCGGCCACTGAGCTGAAGGCCACGGTCGCGCCGACCGGGAGATCGGCAGCTGCGTGCAGCAGGTTGAACCAGCCGTCGCTCTTGACGTCGAAGACGAGGTCATACTCGCGGCGGTCCTTGTCGGCGATCCCGTGGCTGATATCGAGCCCGGCAGCATGCAGGAGAATGTCGATGCGCCCGTGCCGGTCGCGGATGTCCGCGACCACCTGCGCGACAGCGTCGGCATCGGTGATGTCCACCGCGTGGTAGTACGCCCGGCCGCCAGCGTCGCGGACGGCCTGGATCGCGGTCAGGGCAGAGTTCAGCCGCTCAAGTCGGGTGAGCTCGCGCTCGATCAGCACGGGGGTCGGGCGCTGTCCGCTGGCCCTGAGCCGCTCGCTTATCGTCGCCTTGAGGCCGTCATGGTCGGTCACGAAGGCGGCCAGGTCGTGGTCGGCGGGATCCGGTTCAGGCGTCAGGTCGACAAGGTGGAAGACGCCTCCGCTGGCTCGGGCCAGGTCCCCGACGATCGCCGACACGATGCTGCCTGCGGCGCCGGTGACCACGAACACGGTCTCGCTGCCGAGAGTGAGGCCGCCGGCGCCGTCGCCGAACGGGACCTCGCGAAGACCGATCGCCCAGCGGCGGCCGTCCGCGCGGCCGACTTCGACGGTGCCCGGGTCAAGCCGGGTTTCCTCGATGAGGGCTTCGGCCAGCGATGCGGTCTTCCTGGTGACGGGGAAGTCCACCGCCTTGACCAGGACTTCAGGCCGCTCGCGCCGGTAAGCCTTGGTGAAGCCGGTCACGGCACCGCCCAGCGGCGCAACAGCACCTGCCTCGTCATAGCCGTGGTAGCCGCCGAGGCGAGTCGCTGACACCAGGAAGCTGCCGCGCGGACCGAGGTGGCCTTCGGCGTCCAGGCGGCGCACCGCCGCATAAAGGGTCTTGACCCGGCGGCCCAGCTCATCGCGCCAGCCTGCCAGGTCAAGCTGATCGATCGCAGGCTCCTGATCGAGCGCCGCGAGCCAGTAGAGCCCGTCTACGGGCCCGTCAGCGAGCCATGTCATCAGGCGGGCGTCGATATCCGCTGCGGTGGTTCCCGGCTCCAGCACGAGCGCGGTGACGCCGAGGGCGCCGAGTCGCCTGACGAGTGCGTCCGCGACGCCTCCCGCGTCCGCCATTACGACGACGCGCTTGGTCGCATCAAGGGTCACGGGCGTGGCGGAGCACCACCCGATCGGAGGCCGGAGCACCGGGACCGGGATCCGGCGCGGCAGCCGCTCGGCAGCGGCGATGTCGCCGGTGAAGGCGGGCGCCGACCGGGGCTCTGGCGGTGTGGTCTCCGTCGCCAGGACTTCGCTGCCTGCGGCGGGCTCAGCGTGTGGTGCCCGGTCGCGGGCGAAGCCGATGACGTGGGCGAGGGTGGGGAAGTCGCGGAGCCTGAGGTTGTCGTCGCGCGGGATGCCGAACTGCTCCCTGACGGCGGCGAACA
>JBEKIF010000005.1:0-165282 GCA_050011895.1 Streptosporangiaceae bacterium
GCTCAACGGCGGCACCCGGGCATGACAAGCACCCGTCGCCTTGCGACAATGACACACGGACTCCTGGAAGAACGGCAGGCCTAGACAACCGCCGGACTACCAGGAGCCCCTTCACTTCATACGGCAAACAGCCGATCACGCCCAAGCCCGCCGGCCAACGCCCACTCCTGCCGGTCAACGAGGTCGACCGGAAGCCGGCGTGCGCGAGGAAGCCGGGCTCAGCGCACCAGCCGGTGCCGCACGAAGTCCGGATGGGGCTGGCCTGCATCGATGCGGTTCTCATCAAGGCCGTTCGCGACATGGAAGCGACCCGCGTCGAAGGCGAGCTCCACCGCGACGGTGCCAGCTGCCAGGCCGGGACCCGATGGCCGCCACTCAAGCAGGGCGACCTCGCGCAGCTCCTGGCCAGCGAACGGCTCGAGCCGCTCATCGGCGCACGACCACTCAGGCGTCAGCCCCGACCACTCCCGGCCAGAAATCGCGGCCGCGCTGTCCATGGTGTTCCAGCTGATCGACAGCTCGTCGAGCTTCCAATGGCAGATCTCCACCTGGACGCCGTCGAAGTCCAGGACGACCGGGCAGTCGGCGAACCACTTCCCATCGTCAGCGAAGCGCACCAGCGCGTACCCAGTCAGGCACCGCCCGCCAAGCGCCGCGAGGCGTGACCCGTGCTCCGCACGCACGACGTCGAACCCGACCAGGAACCTCGGCTCGAAGCCAGGGATGCCCATCCTCACGGCAGGCAATTCTCGCAGCCATCCGCCGAACCGGCCAGTTGATCCTCACCGCCAAGGCCGCCGCAGCCCCCGCCCACGCTGCCAGCCTTGCCACGAAGAGACAGGCCGGCCGCCGCCACGAGCCAACCGTCAACCCGGCCAACCAGCTGTCGAAACCATCACGAGAACGTGATGGTAACGGCGCGATCGGCGCGAAGGCAGTCGTCGCGGTCCCCGCCCGCTGGGCTCAAGCGGCCTCTCAGCCTCCGTGTGGGAATGCGTTCAAGGAAGACCCGCTGGCTCGCCGCCTGGCCATGTGGACGGGCCAGAGCCCAGATCGACGGCAGCCTGTCATGTCCGATTCCTGCCAGCATCGGTGCCGTTAGGCCGGCAGGCTGGAGGCATGACACACACGACTGCGGGCACCGGTGCCCTGACGTTCGAGGCGATCCCGGCGGCCGAGCTTGCGGAGATCCGGGCGGCGGGCCGTGATGAGGCTGGAAACTCGCTGACTGTGCAGGCTGACAACGGCGGCAGCCCGGTGCGGTGCTGCCTGCGCGAGACGCGGCCCGGCGAGCGGGTCATGCTGATCGCCTACACGCCGCCAGGCACTGCCGGGGCATACGCCGAGCGTGGCCCGGTGTTCGTCCACGCCGACCCCTGCGAGGGCTACCCGACCCCCTGCCGCTACCCGCCGGGTCTGCGTCATCGCATGCAGGTGGTGCGCGCCTACGACCGGCAGGGCCGGATCGCCGACGGCGTGCTTGCCCCCGACGGGCTCCAGGCTGAGGCTGTCATCGCCGAGATGCTGGCCCGGCCGGACGTCGAACTGGTGCATCTGCGCAATGTGGGCTACGGCTGCTACAACTTCGCGGTTCGGGGCGGCTGACCGTGATGGGAGGGCCGCCCGGGGGAACGGTGCGGGCGTTGTTGCGGCAGACGGCCGATCATGCAGCGGATTTCTACGAGGCGCTGGACGAGCGGCGGGTCTCGGTTACCGCCGGGGTCCGGGAGTTGCGGGAGGTTCTGGGGCGGCCCCTGCCCGATGGGCCAATAGATGCGTCTCAAGTGATCGCTGAGCTGGTCCGTGATGCTGAGGCGGGGCTGCTGGGCAGCGCCGGCGGCCGGTTCTTCGGGTGGGTGATCGGCGGTTCGGTGCCGGCTGCGCTGGCGGCGGACTGGCTGACCTCGGCATGGGATCAAAACGCCGCGCTGTATGCGTGCGCGCCTGCCGAGGCGGTGGCCGAGGAGATTTGCGGAGTGTGGCTCAAAGACCTGCTCGGCCTGCCCGCTCATGCCTCGTTCGCTCTGGTCACCGGCGCCCAGATGGGCCACGCCACTGCGCTGGCCGCCGCCCGCAACAAGCTGCTCGCCGAACGCGGCTGGGACGTCGAACGCCGCGGCCTGGCCGGGGCGCCACCGATCCGGATCATCACCGCAGGGCACCAGCACGCCTCGATCGACCGCGCGGTACGGCTGCTCGGCCTGGGCACCGACGCGATCGTCAACGCCGGGGCCGACCCACAGGGCCGCCTCGACCTCGGAGGGCTTAACCGTGAACTCGGATCCGGGGATGGCCCAGCGATTGTGTGCTTGCAGGCCGGCGAGATCAACACCGGATCCTTCGATGACTACACCCAGGCGTGCCGCATCGCCCATGAGCGAAGCGCGTGGGTGCACGTCGATGGCGCGTTCGGGCTGTGGGTCGCGGTGAGCCGGCGCCACCGCCACCTCCTCGCCGGCATCGATGCTGCAGACTCTTGGACCACCGACGCCCACAAGTGGCTCAACGTGCCCTTCGACTGTGGCCTGGTTTTCACCGCCCACCCCGCCCAGCACAAGGCCGCCATGTCCATTACCGCCAGCTACCTCATCCACGCCGCCGAGACCGGCGGCGGCGCTGCCCCCCGCGACCAGATCGACTACAACCCCGAATGGTCCCGGCGCGGCCGTGGCTTCGTCGTCTATGCCGCCATCCGCTCCCTGGGGCGCTCCGGCATCGCCCAGATCATCGACGACTGCTGCGACCACGCCCGGCGCCTGACCGCAGGCATCGGCGCCCTGCCCGGCGCCGAGGTCTTGCGCGAACCCCAGATCAACCAGGGCCTGGTGCGCTTCACCGACCCCGGCGGCGATCACGACAGCCGCACCGACCGCCTCATAGCGCGCATCCAGCAAGACGGCCACGCGTGGTTCGGAGCCACGACCTTCAACGGGATACGCGCCATGCGTATCTCGGTGGTCAACCACCGCACCACCGGCCGCGACATCGAGCAGGCCATCGCCGCCGTGCGCGACGCCCTCAGCCGAACCTGACCAAGCGCCTCACGAAGTGCCAGTAGACGGCGAGCCATGCATGTGGAGGTGCCCGCTCGGACCGCCGGAAGCTAGCGCTAGCCGTGTCCGTGACCTCACCAGAGGGGCCTTCATCGAGGGCATTCCGGACGGAGGCTGTAGAACCGTCGCTTGCGCCCGGGCAAGGCCACGGCGACTCCTCCGAACCGATCGCGCCGTTACCGTCACGTTATGCGGGCCAGGTCCCAAGTTCGACGCCCAGGGCATCCTTGACCGGAACCAGGGACTCGGCCCGGCGCATCGGGTATCTGACCAAATACCTGACCAAGCAGATCGCCGGATGCCGCGCCGCCGAGACCGATAACCAGCGGGCGCATGCGGTCCGGCTGATCGCCGCGCTCCGGTACGAGCCGTGCTCCCCGACGTGCGCGAACTGGCTCCGGTACGGCGTCCAGCCCAAGAACTCGCGCGCCGGGATGATCCCCGGCCTGTGCAAAGGCAAGGCCCACCCGCCGGAGAACCTCGGCTACGCGGGTCGCCGCGTCCTGATCTCCCACTTGTGGCAAGGGCTGTCCGGTGGCTACTAGGTGCTGGGTTCGGCCACGCCACCGGCGCTGACGAGGTAATCGGGCAACTGCTCCTGGCCCGGAACATCGAGCCGACGAGCAAGCTGGATATCCTCGTCAGACCGGTGCAGGTAATCGTTCCCACGTTCGGCTGAGGAGCGGAGATGGCCAGGGTTGTCATGCAGGCGGTCGTGTCGGTGGACGGCTACATCGCCTATTCCGATGACACGGTCGGGCCGCTGTTCGACTGGTACGGCAACGGAGATACCGAGGTGTCCGCCAGGGCGAGCGGCTGGACGTTCCATGTCTCGCAGGCATCCGCGGATTACGTCCAGCCCTTCTGGGACGCCATCAAGGTGACGGTGATCGGCCGTCACCTGTTCGACACCACGAACGGCTGGGACGGCGACCCGGCCGCCGGAGACGAGCTGGTCGTTGTCACCCACCGGCCATTGCCGGAGGCGTGGCTCACCGACCACCCGGACGCACCCTTCCACACGGCCGGGTCGGTCGAGGCGGGCATCGCGCTCGCCAAAAAGCTGGCCGGCGACGGTCTTGTCTGCGTGACCGCCGGCGACCTCGGCGGGCAGGCGTTCTCGGCAGGACTGGTCGACGAGATCGCCATGGACGTCGCCCCGGTGGTTCTGGGTGAAGGGGTGCGCTTCTTCGGCAGCCACGCCGGCACCGTCCTCCTCGACGATCCCGACCAGGTGGTCCAGGGCGACCGCGTGCTGCACCTGCACTACACAGTCCAGCGCTGACCGGTTCTCCGCGGTGGCGGCTCTCGGGCCAAGCCCGCTGCCGATCGTCCCCCCGAAGGCGGGACTTCTGTGGGACGGCCCGGGTGCGGCCTACGACGCGCGGGGTTCGACAGCGCGGTGCGTCCCGCTGTTGTGCAGAGACGTTTTGCCTGGTGGAGCTAGCGAGACTCGAACTCGCGACCCCCTGCTTGCAAACCCGGGCCAGTCCTCCCGCCCACCACGCCGAATGTTAAAAGGCCAGTTCAGGAGCTCCTCTTCAACCCAGTTGAGAGGGGTTTGGGCAGGGTCACACGAGTTGTGATCTCCCAGATTCCTCCCAGTTGATCCAGGAGGAGCAGCATGTCCGACGACCGTCTCAACCAGTTCCGGGCAGGCTACGCGGTGGACGCCTACATAGGCGACGAACCACCGGACCTGGACCCACTACGGGCTCTCGCCGAGCGAGCGGAACTGGCGGACGCGGTGACCAGACTCTGCGACAGCTACGGCCGCCCTCTGCCCGACGATGATCCCCTCGTACCTCTGGCTCATGACATTGCCCGGGTGCTCACCGAGGCTGGGTTTACGCTGCATCACTGCGCTCATGGCCATCCGCGGTACCGGCTGGCGGCGGGGCGTGCCTGCTGCCGGTCGCCCGCGGCCATGATCCGGAAGGCGGTGTCCTGGACAACTCACGATCTGCTCTCGCTCGACCGGGACCGCTGGAACGAGTATCACGGCACGCATGAGGTCATGAACGGCGCACTCTCCCAGGTGCTCGACGCGCTCGGCTACCAGGTCTGGCCGTTCGGGCTGGGTGGCGCGTGGATCGTGACCGGCCGTCGGGACTGCGGCGAGGAAGGCGGACGATGAGCGATGCCGACCGGGCAACCCAGGCCTTTACCGCGGATGGCCGTATCCGGCTGATCGCTGGCCCCGCCCCCTTCGCGGTGGCATCCATCACGGCCTGCGGGGGATCCTGTGGCTTAGAAGATCGTTGGGGGGATGGATGGCTCTGACCCCGGCGCTTGCTGGTCGGGGCCGATGTGGCATGCGCGCCAGCGACTGTGATTGACCGCTGCTTACTGTCCGATCGGGCACGCAATGGCACGGAGCCCGGTCCCAGCCCCAGCGGTTTTCAAGACTACGCCGACCACAGGCATGGCCTGGGCGTATTCAGCGGAAGCCGCAGTTTTGGGGCGCATGTGGGGATCAGCCCAGCGCGGCGGCCTTGCATCATGAACGGGTTAGTCGCCCGCCAGGCCAGCGCGATCCGCGATCAGAATGCGGCTCCGCGGCTATGCGATCGGGGAGAGGCCGGAGTTAAAGGGTTGTGAGCAACGAACGAGCGGAGTTCACCGCCTTCTTCCAGGCAAGCTGGGAGCCCTGCCTGAGAGCGGTGGCGGCGGTCATCGGCAGCCAACAGCTGGCCGAGGATCAGGTGGCAGAGGCGTTCGCCCGGGCCTGGGCGTCTTGGCGGAAGGTCAGCCGTCACCCCGCCCCGCGGGCCTGGGTAGTGCGCACCGCGCTGAACACGGGGGCATCGTGGTGGCGCCGCCGCAACCGGGAACTGCCCCTGGCCGGTCATGACCTGCCCGCTGCGCCGCCCGGCAGCGGTGTCGATGCGGCCTTGCTGACTGCGCTGTGGCGGCTGCCAGCTCGGCAGCGTGAGGTGATCGCGCTGCGGATCTTCCTGGACCTGGACACCGGCACCATCGCCCGGCAGCTCGGGATCGAAGCCGGGACGGTCCGGATGCACTTGTCCCGTGGCGTCGCGGCCCTGCGGCGCGAACTCACCCTTACCAGCCCTACGGAGGCAGAGCAATGAACATCCACGACGACATGAGCGACGACGACGTGCTGCGCGCCGCAGCCACCTCTCTGTCGACGCTGCCGGTAGCCGGGCCCCCAGCAGCAGCGCAGATCATGGCCAGGGGCCGTGCCCGGCGCCGCCGCACCGTGACCGGGCTGGGCCTGGCTGGCACCGCGGGCGTCGCGGCCCTGGCTCTGGGCATGGCCGGCGTGTTCGGCGGTCACAGCCCCGCGCGCACCGGAACCACGATCCGCACTGCAGCGTTCACCCTGGCCAAGGCCGCCAATGGCACCGCGACGCTGAAATTGAGCCAGGATCAGATGTTCGATCCCGGCGCGCTCCAGCAGGCACTGGGGCAAGATGGCATCCCGGCCCTGGTAAAGATCGACACGTACTGCTCGTCGAACCCCGCCCCGCCCTCGCCGCATAGCACCGGGGTCCTGTCCGTTCAGCTGCCCGATGGAACTCCTGTGGAGCCGTCCACCCCCGGCCACCAGCAGACGGTTCCCGCCGATGCCCTCACCGTGATCAACCCCGCGGCGATGCCCGCCGGGACCGAGCTGCTCTTCGACTACGTCAACAGCGCCCATGCGCTGATCGGCGGCCTCGTCTACACCAACTCCTACACTTGCAGTAGCGGCCTCCTCTCCGGCGGCGCTGGCTGACCAGGGCTACCCGCCACCAGCCAGCCAGCTCACCACGATGCGGATGGAGTGGGTCAGGAACAGGGCGGCCAGCCGCGAGTTCGAGCGCTTCGCGGCCGAGGCGTCGGACCCGCTGCTGCGCACCGGTTTCCTGATGACGGGGGAACGCTAAAGACGCCGAGGACCTAGTCCAGGAAACGCTGCTACGGGTGGCGCGCCGCTGGAACCGGGCGCGATCGATGGACTACGCGGCTGCCTATGCCCGCCGGATCCTGATCAACCTCGTCCTGCACGACGCCGACCGCCGTGCCCGGCAGCGGACCGAGCTGCAGCCGCATGAGGGCGCGGCTGAGCTGGCCGACGACAACGCAGCCCGGGCATTGCGGGAGGTCGATGACCAGGCCGAGTTCCGCTGGGCGCTGGCCCGGCTGCCTGCCCGCCAGCGGGCCGTGCTGGTGCTGCGCTACTGGTCTGACCTGCCCGTCGCCGCTCATCAACACTAATTCCTACACCTGCACCAGCACCGCGCCCACGACTCCGCCTTCCGGCGGCGCGCTGCTGCACTGGAATGGCTCCGCAGGGTCGTAACTACCTGCGCGGATAGCCACGCCCGATCACCACAAGGGGCAGGGAACTGGACGTTCCCTGCCCCTTGTGGTGCCCCTAACTTGTGCCCGGGCTGGGCGTAGAGCAGTACGAATGGCCGTCGTCGCTCACCCGCAGTGACCCTCCATTGCCTCGCATCGGATGCGTGATCCTTACGTCTAATGCGAGCACGGTCAAACCTGCAGGCCACAGCCCCGGCCAAACGGGTAATGGTCCTGGGCGATGCCGCCAGGTGATTCCTGGGGTCAAGGTCAATGCTTTAATAGCGCGCAGTGTCGAATTGTCATCCGATGCGATTCAGCACACAACTACGCACGGAAGCAAGATGTGCATAAACCCGGAATATCTCTGGACCGGGCGCGGTCCAGCCAATTACGATGACAGCAATTACCAGCTCCGCAAACGCACGTAACGGGCTCAGGAAACCAAGAGCCGCACGGGCCGGAAATGCGTAGGCAGGCCGCCACGCCCGCGCGGCCCAACCCGGTAACGCCACTGCCAGGCCGCGCCACTGGCGGGTTCAGAGAAATTGCCTCATACTCGGAAGTGAGTCGGCCGAGGGGGGCTGCCATGACCATCGCTGTCGAGGAGAAGCGCGTCCGCAGCCTGTTCGAGCGCGTCGAGGCTGTCGAGGAGGTTGCCGAGACCCTGGCCGACGGCGATGAGCGCCGGGCGAAGCTTCTTGCAGTATCGAGTGCTGCGCTCGCCGAAGAGGGGACCATCCGGCCTGTTATCGCCGCCCGGCTGCTAGGCCTCAGCGAGAAGACTGTACGGGCGTGGGCCGCGGAGGGCGTGCTGACCGTCGCCCAGCGGACTCCCCGTCTCCTGCTGGACGTCCAAAGCGTTCACGCCATCAGCCACATCGTCCGCGAGCTGCGGTCTCTCGGTAAAGACCGGGACCTGCTCGACGAGGTGTGGCACCGCCTCGCCGACGCGGCGCTGCTGGAGCGTGACGACCTCCAGGAGAGCATCGGGCAGATGCGCCGGGGCGAGGGGCGCGTGCTCCGGCCGCTACCTCCGGAGGGCGCGGGAAGCCGCTAAAATCCGGGGCGTGCCTACCGAAGTCGTGGCCACGCCTCGTGCGCGTGCACGGGCTTAGGCACGGCCACAGGACGTGGATGGCCGAGGACGGCATCCCCGAGATCCTTGCCGAGCAGCGGCTCGGCCATCAGGTGCCAGGGATGCGCGGCCTGTACGCCCACGCCTCGAACCGGATGCGAGACGACCTGAAAGCCGCCCTCCAGGCCCGCTGGGAAGAATCCCTCAGCGACCGCGCGGCCATCGACCTGCACTCACCCGTGCCATTACTGGACGAATTGCTGGCACCGCTGCGCGGGGAAACCCCCGAACCAGCTCAGCCGACGACACCACAAATCACGGAACAGCACCTGCTTGGACCGGGAGGCAGGGAGAAGATAATCTCCCAAATTCCTCCCAGGCACTCGAAAAGCCCCACCCCGCCAACCAGGGTGGAGCCAGTACTACGAGCTTCTGACCTGGCCAGATACCAGGAACGATCGAGTGGAGCTAGCGAGACTCGAACTCGCGACCCCCTGCTTGCAAAGCAGGTGCTCTTCCAGCTGAGCTATAGCCCCGCGCTGCGGCGTTCCAAGGGTACCTGGGGAGGCGCGCCAGTGTCCGGTCGGCCAGCCGTGGCCTGTGGTGACGGACGGGCCCCTGGTTCGGACGCGGCGGCCTGCGCAGGAACCGGTAAGCCGACCTGATCAGCCGGCCGGCCGACGCCCGACGCGGACGCCGCTAACCGTTCCGCGCTTACCCAGGCCGCGCCGAGTAGGTCAGGCAGGCCAGCGACGCTGGCGAGCAGGTGGGTGGCGCCCGCCCGCCGGAGCCGCTCCCTGGTATGGATCCCGGTCAGGACTCCGGCGACGATGCCGGCCCCGGATCGCTTCCCGCTCAGGATGCCGCTCTCGGTACAGTGCGCAACCACCGCGTCACGTACATCCCGGATACCCAGCCGGAGCATCGCTGACAGCACCAGGTCCGGAGCTGGGCTGCCCCGTGGCACATCTTCAGGACAGATCGTCAGGTCGACCCGGTCCCACCAGCCGAGAGTGTCGAGCACCAGCCCGAGCACCCGCCGGGAGAACCCGGAGGTCAGGCAGACGCGCACGCCCATTCCGGTCAGCTTGTCGATGGCCTGCTCCGCGCCAGGCACCGCGACGACGCCCGTCCGGTCGACGGCGGCGCTGTAGGACCGGTCGAACGCGAGCTGGGCGGCCTGCGCCCTGGCCTGGCTCTCCGGAAACAGGCTCTGCAGAACGTCGATGCTGGCCCGGCCCCGTGCACGGTGCACCTGGGCCATGCACCGAGCGTAGGCGGCCGTGCCGGTCACCACGCCCTGGGTGGCGATGGCCTCCGAGTAGGCACGTTCGACCATGCCGTCGTCAGTGACAGTTGTCCCGATCAGGCCACAGCAGACGAGTGAGACTATGGGGGTCTCACTCGCCTGCTCGCCTGCAGGTAGCGCCATCGGCGGTCCAGCCGGAGGTCAGTTATCGCTAGTTGTCGCCTCGGTCCATAGGTCGAGCTCGGCACGGTCAGCCTGGACCTTCCTCCAGACGGCCAGGACACCGACCCCGACCAGGGCCAGCAGGACCAGCTTCTTCACAGTGCGCACTCCTCAAGCTTGGACAGCGGCGGATCCCGGCCGACGTGGCGCGACCCGCTTCGCTGAGTTTCAAGAAGCCTAGCAAGCCGGGCGGTCAACGCGGCCGGGCTACCCGAGTCTCGTCCCACACCGGGCCGTCCGCCTCGTAAACATCCCCGGCGGCCCCGAAGACCAGGAAGCGGTCGAACGAGCGGGCGAACCAGCGGTCATGCGTGACGGCTAGAACGGTCCCTGCGTACGATTCCAGGCCTTCCTGCAGCGCCTCCGCGCTGGCCAGGTCGAGGTTGTCGGTCGGCTCGTCGAGCAGCAGCAATGTCGCCCCGGCCAGCTCAAGCAGCAGGATCTGGAGTCTCGCCTGCTGTCCGCCCGACAGCGTGCCGAATGGCTGCCCAGCACATGATTGCAGCTCGTACCGCGCAAGAGCGGACATTGCGTCATTAACGAACATCGCATGCTCGGTCAGCACGATCTCGCGCGGACTTCGTCCGGCCAGGTCCGGGCGAAAATGCGTCTGGGCGAAAATCCCCGGCACGACCCTCGCCCCGAGCCGTGCCAGGCCCGTGTGCGCGACCTCGTCCCCGGCGAGCAAGCGCAGGAAATGTGTTTTCCCTGAGCCGTTGGAACCAAGCACCGCGACCCGCTCGCCATACCAGACTTCCAGGTCGAATGCGTTCATCAGCCCGCTGAGTTCAAGGTTCTCGCAGATCACGGCGCGCTTCCCGGTGCGGCCGCCGCGCAGCCGCATCCGCACGTTCTGCTCCCGCGGCGCCAGTTCGGGTGGCCCTTCATCCTCGAACTTGCGCAGCCTGGTCACCGCTGCCTGCAGGCGTGAGGCCATGTCGGAGTTGTAAGCCGCCTTCTGCCGGTACATCCGCACCAGCTGCTTCAGCTTCTCGTGCTCTTCGTCCCACCGCCGGCGCAGCTCGTCCAGCCGCTCGATCCGGTCTTCGCGTGCGCGGGCGTAACTGGCGAATCCGCCGCCGTGCACCCAGACGTTCGCGTCCTCGACCGTGATGATCCGCTCGGCGCAGTTCGCCAGCAGCTCCCTGTCATGACTGACCAGGAGCACGGTCTTGGGCGTGGCTGCCAGCTGCTGTTCGAGCCAGAGCTTGCCCGGCACATCCAGGTAGTTGTCCGGCTCGTCCAGCAGCAGCACCTCGGCCTTGCCGCGCAACAGTGATTCGAGCACGAGGCGCTTCCGCTCGCCGCCGGACAAGGTGTGTACCTCGCGCCAGCGGCAGCGGTCGTACGGAATGCCGAGAGCCGCGGTACAGCACGCGTCCCAGTGCACCTCGGCCTCGTAACCGCCCGCGTCGCCCCACTCCGTGAGCGCGGCGGCGTAACGGAGCTGGGTCGGCTCGTTGTCGCGCTCCATCATCGCGAGCTCAGCGGCGTCCAGCCTGGCTGCAGCCTCCTGGATGCGGCGCGGGGCGACGGACACCAGCAGATCGTGCACCGTCGACTCGTTCCCGAGGCGGCTCACCCCCTGGTCAGCCTGCGCGCTGGCGGCTTCCGCAACCGTCCCGCCGCCGTCCCCGTCAGGGCCGACGGCCGGACCGGCCCCCGCTCCCGCGCGGGGGCGGTCCCCAAGAGGGCCGGCGGCCGGACCGGCCCCGGCCAGGCCGCCGACGAACTGACGCATCACGCCGAGGCCGCCGCTCGACGTCACCGTTCCCGCCTGAGCTGCGGAATCGCCCGCTATCAGCCGCAGCAGCGTGGTCTTACCCGCTCCGTTCGGACCGATCAGCGCGGCCTTGATACCGTCGCCGACCCGGAACGAGACGTCGTCGAGCAGCACCCGGCCATCAGGCAGGATATGGCTGATGTGCGCAGCCTCGACGTGACCCACCGTGCCCCCAATGGCTTCTCCTGTGGCTGACACTATCCGGATGGACCCGGTGGCCTTCAACCAGAAATTCGCTGACAGCGCGCCTCCGGCGCCAGCGGGGAGCGTCAACCGGCGACCGAACTGACCTCGCGAGCGGTCTCTTGCGTACCTATACCGGATTATGTTCATGCCATGACCCGGTATGCCCTTTACATCCCCACCAAATCCGGTATAAGCAGTGGGCCCCCCGCCGCCGACCTCGCCCCACTTTCGCAAGCATCCCGCCGGGGCCGACAATGGCCCGATGGACCCCGAGGATTTCAAGGCAAATTCGCGGCTGCGAGCCTCCGATGCCGACCGGGACCGCGCGGCATCTGTGCTGAATGAGGCCCTGGCTGAAGGCCGGCTGACCGCGCAGGAGCATTCGGATCGGCTCGACTCGATCTATGCCGCGCGAACTCACGCTGACATCGTGCCGATTATCGACGACCTCCCGGCTAGATCCGAGTTCGGCCCGCCAGCTCTCCGGCCAGCTGGTGCGGTAGTGCCCGCGGACTCGGCCAGGCCGATCATCGCGATCTTCGGCGGCGCGACGCGGAAAGGCGCCTGGCGGGTGCCGCGGACCACCACGGTGGTCACGGTTTTCGGCGGTGCCGACATGGACCTGCGCTACGCGGTCCTCCCGGCCCGCGACATCACGATCAGGTCCTTCTGCGTGTTTGGCGGCATGTCCATCACCGTGCCGCCGGAGATGCACGTGATCGACTCGGGTATTGCGATCTTCGGCGGCCGTGATGTCTCCGGCGAGAGCGGCGAGTCGGCCAGGCCCGACGCGCCCGTGCTGCGCCTGACCGGTGCGTGCGTCTTCGGCGGCATCAGCGTCAAGCACAAGGCACGCAAGAACAAGAGCAGCTGAGCCGCGGCTTAATAGCCAGCGGCCGGGTCGATCCGGCCCACCAGCTGCTCACCGGCGGCGAACCTCGCCACATTCTCCCTGATCCGCAGGGCGAGCATCCGGTCGGTCATCTCGATGGTGTCCGCGGTGTGCGGGGTGATGATGCAGCGCTCCAGGTTCCACAGCGGGTGCCCGTCCGGCAGCGGCTCGGGATCGGTGACGTCCAGGCCAGCGCCGCCAATGGTGCCCTGGCTCAGCGCGGCCACCAGGGCGTCGGTGTCAACGTGGCGTCCCCGCGCCACGTTCACCAGCCAGGCATCTGGCCGCATGGCCGCCAGCTGGGCCGGGCCGATGATGCGCTCGGTGCTTGGCGTGAGGGCGAGAGCGAGGAAAACGACCCGGGCGCTGGCCAGAGCCTCATGCAGCCGGGCCGTATCCAGGGTATGGGCGGCTCCGGGAACCGGTTCGGGATGACGGCGCACAACGGTCGCTGTGACCCGCAGCGGGGCGAGCAGCTGCAGCAGGCTGGCGGTGATGCCGCCGCCGCCGAGGATCGTCACCGGCTGGTCGTAGAGGCTCTCGCCGGCGCTCTCCCCCCAGGACCGGGCGGTGATGCGGGTGCGCAGCAAGCGCAGGCCCGCGAGCGCCAGGGCCAGCGCGTGCTCGGCAACCGGCTCGGCGTAGGCCCCCTTGGCGGAGGTCCAGATCCGGTCGTGATCGAGGAGGCCGTCCGCCGTCACCCGCTCGATGCCAGCCATGGGCAGCTGGATCCAACTGGCCGAGCTCGCTGAGGCCAGCGCTTGGCGCAGACCAGCGATGTCGGCTGACTCGAGCCAGATGAGCGCATCGGCCTTGGCGTCGACATCGGCGGGCTCGCCGCCGCCTGCCCTGACCGCCCGCTCAGCGAACTCGCTGCGCGCCGGGCCGATCGCTACCCGCGGTATTTTCACACCCTGGACCCTAGCCTGGCCGGAATTGCGGACCCCTAACCTCACCAGAACCGCGGACCCCTAACCTCACCAGAACCGCGGACCCCTAACCTCACCAGAACCGCGGACCCCTAACCTCACCGGAACCGCGGACCCCTAACCTCACCAGAACCGCCGACCCTTAACCTCACCGGAACCGCAGTCTGAGCGGTCGCCGCAGGCGGATGCGGCGGCCCGGGATCACCGGCGGGCATTGAACTGAGCCGGCCGGACGGCGGCCCGGCGCCGGACCGGGTCGGCCAGCGCCGCGGTGAGCTGGCTAAGGGCCTGCACCGTGTGCGCGCTCACCACCGCGTCGCAGTGCGGCCACGCGGCCGCCATGCCGCCTGCCAATGGCTGGTAGCTGGCGCTCTTGGTGCGCGGGTTGACCCAGACGATGCGGTGTGCCACCAGCGAGAGGCGCTCCATCTCGCGGCGGACGATCTGCGGATCGCCGGTATCCCAGCCATCGGAGACGATCACCACGACCGCTCCCCTGGCTGTCCCGCGGCGCCCGTAGGCATCGTTGAACTCCTTCAGCGATGCCCCGATCCTGGTCCCGCCCAGCCAGTCGGGCGCCGCCTGCCCGGCCCGCCGCAGAGCCGGGCCGGGCAGCGACCTCGACAGCGCCGGGGTCAGCCTGGTCAGCTGGGTGGCGAAACTGAATACCTCCGCGTTGCCGCCGCCTGCCGCGCAGTAGAGCAGCTGGATCATGGCGCGCGCGTAGGGCTCCATCGAACCGGAGATGTCGCACAGCACCACCAGCTTGCGCGCCCGCCGTGCGGGCGCGCGCGAGATCAGCCGGAACACGTCACCCCCGGTGCGGCGGGCCTGCCGCAGGGTCGAGCGCATGTCTGTATGCGGGCCGCCGGGCCTGCGCCGTTGGCGGCGGGATCTGCGCACCGGCACAGCGAGCGTGATCCTGCGCATCAGGGCCGCCAGTTGCCGGAGCTCTAGGTCGGACAGCTCGGCGAAGTCCCTGGCGGCCAGGCGCTCTGCGCTGCTGCCCAGGTACCGGTTCTCGACTTCGTGGCCGGCGTCGGGCTCGTCGGCCCTGCTACCGTCCTCGGCAAGCTGCAGAGCGTCCGCCCGGGCCCCGCTGGCGTGCATCCTGGCCGCCCTAGCCGCCTGCGCGAGCAAGTCCCGGGGGGTTCGCGGGTCACGGGATGCCAGCCGTGCGGCGTTCTGGTCGCCGCGCTGGTCCGCCGGATCGGCCAAGCCGCCGAAGACCTGGCTGAAGACCGCTGCCAGCACCTCGCCATGCTCCTTACTGGACACAAGTGTCGCTAGCGCGCACAGGTAGAGCGAGCGCGGTGTCTGTGGCCTCGCCAGCGTGACCGCGGCCGCGAATCGCTCGGCCCGGCCCGGCCCGACCGGCAGGCCCGCCAGCCGCAGGGCGGCGCTGAGCCGCGCCGCGACCTCGGCCAGGTCGTCAGCCATCGCCGTCATCAGCCATCGCTGTCATCACCTATCGCCGCTGACCATGCCCGCGAAGCCGGCCTCGCGCGCCGCTTGCAGATCCTCGGCGTATTTGAGCACCGCGCCCGCACTCTGCTCGGCTGCCTTCTCATCGAGCTGCTCTGCGCCCAGCACCTGCAGCGCAGCAGTCCAGCTGATGGCCTCGGCCACGCCCGGCGGCTTGGCCAGGTCCATATCGCGCAGCCGGGCGACGCCCCTGGCCACCTGGTCGGCCAGCGGGACCGCGGCGGCGGGCACCCGGCGGCGGATGATCGCCGCTACCCGGCTGATGTCCGGGTAATCGATCCAGTGGTACAGGCAGCGCCGCTTGAGCGCGTCGTGCAGGTCACGGGTGCGGTTCGAGGTCAGCACCACCACCGGCGGCAGCGCGGCCCGCCTCGTCCCGAGCTCAGGAATGGTCACCGCCGATTCGGCCAGCAGCTCGAACAGGAACGCCTCGAACTCATCGTCGCTTCGGTCCACCTCGTCGATCAGCAGCACCGCGGGGCGTGGTCCCGGATGATCGATGGCGGCCAGCAACGGCCGGGCGAGCAGGAAGTCGGCGCCGAACAGGTCGGCCTCGTGCGGTGTCTCGCCCCTGGCCTCGGCCAGCCGGATGGCCAGCAGCTGCCTCGGATAGTTCCACTCGTACAGTGCCTCGGCCGAGGTCAGGCCTTCATAGCACTGCAGCCTGATCAGCGGGGTATCCAGCGCTCCGGCCAGGGCCTTGGCGGCCTCGGTCTTACCGACGCCGGGCTCGCCCTCCAGCAGCAGCGGCTGGCCCATCCGCGCGGCCAGGAACAGCGCAGTGCCAAGCGGCTGGTCGGCCAGGTAGTCGGTGCCCTCAAGGGCACCGAGCAGTGCGGCGACGTCGGGCAGCTGCTCCGCCAGTTCGCTCATCGGTAGCCTCCGGTCACGTGATCGCCAGGTCGGTGCGGAGCGGCCGGCCCTGGATCGCGGACCAGACGTTGGCCGGGGTCAGCGGCATGTCAGCGTGCCGCACCCCGAGCGGTCTCAACGCGTCGAGCACAGAGTTGACGATGGCGGCCGGCGATCCCACGGTGGCCGATTCGCCAATGCCCTTGGCACCGATCGGGTGGTGCGGCGAGGGGGTGACCGTCTCGCCGAGCTCCCAGGACGGGCACTCCACCGCGGTGGGAAGCAGGTAATCCATGAACGAGCCGCCCAGGCAGTTGCCGTCCTCATCAAAGGCGATGACCTGCATCATCGCCATGCCCACCCCGTCCGCAAGGCCGCCGTGCACCTGTCCTTCGACGATCATCGGGTTGATCTGCACCCCGCAGTCGTCCACCGCGATGAACCGTCGCAAGCTCACCTGGCCGGTACCCGGGTCCACGTCGGTGACGCAGATATAGGCCCCAAACGGATACGTGAGGTTCGGCGGGTTGTAAACGGTCTCGGCGTCGAGGTGGCCCTCGATGCCGTCAGGCAACTCGAGCGCGGAGTGCGCCGCCATCGCGATCTCGGCGATGGTCCTGGCCTTCTCCGGGTCGCCACGGACCTGCCATTTCCCGTTCTCCCACTCAAGGTCAGCTGGCGATACCTCCAGCATCGCCGACGCGACGATCCTGGCGCGCTCGCGTACCTTGCGCGCCACCACCGCGGCGGCCGCGCCGGAGACCGGCGTCGACCGGGACCCATAGGTACCGAGCCCGAACGGCGTCCGGTCGGTGTCGCCGTGCACGACCTCGACATCGTCCGGCGGCAAGCCGAGCTCCTGGCCGACAATCTGCGCGAAGGTCGTCTCGTGGCCCTGGCCCTGGGTCTGCACCGAGATGGCCAGAACAGCCTTGCCCGTCGGGTGGATCCGCAGGTCAGCGCCGTCCGCCATGCCAAGGCCGAGGACGTCCATGTGCGCCCGAGGGCCCGCTCCCACCCCCTCGGTGAAGAAGCTCAGCCCGATGCCCATGTACTCGCCGTTGGCCAGCTTCTCCGCTTGCTCGCGGCGCAGGCTGTCATATCCGGCGATCTCCATCGCCAGCTGCAGGGCGCGCGGATAGTCACCGGAGTCGTACTCCCAGCCGGTCGGGCAGGTGTAGGGGAACTGCTCGGGTCGCAGCAGGTTCTTCATCCGCAGCTCGCCGACGTCCGCGCCGAGCTCATGCGCCAGCAGGTCGACCATCCGCTCGACCAGGTAGACGGCTTCGGTGATCCGGAACGAGCAGGAGTACGCGACCCCGCCCGGTGCCTTGTTCGTGTACACACCGGTGACCTCGCAGTGCGCGGCCTGCAGGTCGTAGGAGCCGGTGAAGATGTGGAAGAACCCGGCCGGGAACTTCGTCGGCTGCGCCGCGCCGTTGAACGCGCCGTGGTCAGCCAGGACCCTGGCCCGAAGGCCGAGGATCCGGCCATCGCGGGTGGCGGCGATCTCACCGTGCATGTGGTAGTCGCGGGCGAACGAGGTGGACATCAGGTTCTCCGACCGATCCTCGACCCACTTGACCGGCCTGCCGGTCACTATGGAGCCGACCACGGCGCAGATGTACCCCGGGTAGATCGGGACCTTGTTGCCGAATCCGCCGCCGACATCCGGCGAGATGATCCGGATCTTGTGCTCAGGAAGCCCGGCGACCAGCGCGTACAACGTCCGGTGCGCGTGCGGCGCCTGCGTGGTGGACCACACGGTGAGCTGGCCGCTCACCGGGTTGAAGTCGGCGACGGTACCGCAGGTCTCAAGCGGCGCCGGATGCGAGCGCGGGTACAGCATGTCCTGCGCCACGACGACATCCGCGGCGGCGAACACGGCGTCGGTGGCGGCCTTGTCGCCGGCTTCCCAGTCGAAGATGTGATTGTCAGTCCGTCCCTCGACGTCATCACGGATCACCGGGGCGCCATCCTCGAGCGCCCGGTTGGCATCGATCACGACTGGCAGCTGCTCGTACTCGACGTTG
The DNA here is from genome assembly GCA_050011895.1 of Streptosporangiaceae bacterium. Lineage (GTDB taxonomy): Bacteria > Actinomycetota > Actinomycetes > Streptosporangiales > Streptosporangiaceae > DATBGO01. Next base: position 18,071 of record JBEKIF010000005.1, read on the forward strand.
ATCAGCTCCAGCGCGTCGCGCGCTGCGTACCTGTCCTGCGCGACGACGAACGCGACCTCCTGGCCCTGGAACCGGACCTTGTCGGTAGCCAGGACGGCCTGAACGTCCTGGGACAGCGTCGGCATCCAGGCCAGGGCCCGCCCGGCCAGGTCCTGGCCGGTTATGACGGCCTCGACCTTCGGATGGGCCTGCGCCGCGGCGATATCGATCGAGACGATCCTGGCGTGCGCTAGCGGGCTGCGCAGGATCGCGCCGTGGAGCATCCCCGGCAGCTGGATGTCATCCACAAAGGTGCCCCGGCCGCGGATGAACCGGGCGTCCTCCTTGCGGCGGACCGGCCCGTAGGCGGGGCCGCCGGTGCCTTCCCGCGGATGCGCCGCCGTCACGCGGGAGCCTCCTGCGCGGCAGCATCCCCGGTCCCGGCAGCATCCCCGGTCCCGGCAGCATCCCCGGTCCCGGCAGCATCCCCGGTCCCGGCAGCATGCCCGGCCCCGGCAGCATCCGCGGTGCCGGTCCCGGTGCCGATGCCGTTCCCGGCCTCGGCTGCCTCATGTTCGGCGGCCCAGCGGACCGAGCGGACGATGTTCTCGTAACCGGTACACCGGCAGATCTGCCCGGACAGCGCCGCACGGATCTGCTCGGGTGACGGGTCCGGGTTGTGGTCAAGCAGCCACCGGGCGGTCAGCATCATGCCCGGCGTGCAGAATCCGCATTGCAGCCCGTGGCACTCGGTGAAACCCTGCTGGACCGGGTCGAGCTTGCCGCCCCGTTCCAGGCCCTCCACGGTCAGTAGCCGGTGCCCGTCTGCCATGGCCGCGAGCACCGTGCACGATTTCACCGGGGTGTCGTCAAGCCAGACCACGCAGGCCCCGCAGTTGGAGGTGTCGCAGCCCCAGTGCGAGCCGGTCAGGCCGAGGGAGTCGCGCAGGAAATGGATCAGCAGCAGCCTGGCTTCGACCTCGCGAGAGTACACGGTCCCGTTGACGGTCATCGTCACTTGCACGTCAGATCTCCTGCCCGCGCGCCCTGCGGACCGCACGGCGCAGCGCCCGGATGGTGAGTTCCCTGGCGAGATGCCGCTTGTAGTCGGCCGGGCCGCGCTGGTCCGAGCTGGGCCTGCAGTGCTCGGCGGCTAGCTCGCCGGCCCGGGCGAAGCTCGCTTCGGTGGCCAGGGCGCCGTGCAGGAATTCCTCGGCCTCGGGCGCCGCGAAATGCCGCGCGCCAACCGCGGTGAGGCCGATCCCGGCTGCCGCGATGGTGTCACCGGCCAGCCCGATAGCTGCTCCGGCCGCACCGACCGGCCAGTCGCCGACCCGGCGGCCCACTTTCTCGTACGCGCTGCCTGCGCCTGGCCTGATCGCGATCCTGATCTCGGTCAGCAGCTCACCCGGGCCCACCACGGTCTCGTAGGGCCCGGTGTGGAAGTCCCTGGCGGATACCGTCCGGTCGGCACCGGGGCCCTGGATGACCATGGTCGCTTTCAGCGCCGCGAACGCAGCGGACAGGTCCTCGGACGGGTCAGCCTGGCAGAGCGAGCCGCCGACAGTCCCCCAGTTGCGCACGATCGGGTCGGCGATGACCTTCTCGGCGTCCTGCAGGATCGCGAAATGCCCGGCCGCGAGTGCCGCGTCAAGTAGCTGTGCGTGCCGGGTCAGTGCGCCGATACGCAGCTCACCATTGGTCACCCTGAGGTAAGAGAGCTCACTGAGCCCGTTGATGTCGATCAGCGTCTCGGGTTGCGCGAGCCGGAGCTTCATCATCGGGATCAGGCTGTGGCCGCCCGCCAGGATCCGGGCCTCTGGGCCAAATCGGGCAAGCAGGGCAAGGGCGTGCTCCACACTCGTAGCCCTTTCGTACTCGACGTACGCCGGGACCTGCATGCGCCCTCCCTCCAGCCGCGCCGCGCGTGAGCAGTTTACGAGCGGCCCGTAGCTGCCGGGCCCAGCCGCCGGGCCGCCGGGCGCCGACGGCGGGCGCCGGGGCGCGGGCGCCGGGCCACGGGCGCCGGGCCGCGGGGCCGGCAGGCACTGCCCGCCGCCTCGCGTCCGCAGTCCGGCCTTACCCTGCGCGATAATCAACAGTGTCATGACTCTCACGCAGCTCAACGCCTTCGTCCTGGTCGCCCGGCTGGGCTCGGTGACAGCCGCTGCGAACGCGCTGGGTGTCAGCGAGCCCGCCGTGTCGCAGGCACTGTCGGCCCTCCGGCAGCATCTCGGTGACCCGCTGGTCAGCCGCGGGCCCACGGGGATGACGCTGACCGCGGGCGGCTCCAGGCTGCTGGCGACCGCGTCGCAGATCGTCGTGCTCGGCGCTGAGGCCCATGCCGCGGTCCGTGCCGCGCAGGGCGCGCCGGAGCAGCTGCGCGTAGTAGCCACCTCGACGATCGCCGAGTTCGTCGTCAGCCCGCTGATGGAGGCGTTCACCAGGCGATTCGCTGGCTCGGTCGAGGTGTCGGCCGGGGTTGCGGTGACCAACGAGATGGCGGTGCTGGTCGGCGGCCGGCTAGCCGATGTGGCCATCGGGCCAAGCGTGGCCCGCGATCCCGAATTCCCGGTGGTGAGTGAGCCCATCTTCAGGTACCGCCTCGTGGTGGTCACCGCGGGCCAGTCCCGGCTTCGGGGCCATGCCAGGGAGTGGCGGTGGCTGGTGGATCCGTCCGGCACCGACCCGGGCAGCGACACCGGCCAGCTCCTGGCCGCCCTGCGGATACCGGAGAACAGGATCGGCGTTTTTCCCAACCAGACCGCCGCCTGGGCGGCCGCGGCCGACGGGGCCGGGGTGGCGCCCGCGGTCGAGCACCTCGTTACCCAGCAGCTGCGCCGGGGCGAGCTGTCGCTGGTCGAGCTGCCCGGATCACCAGTCGAGGCCTGCTGGCACGCGACCCTCCTGGAAAGGCAGCAGCGGAGCACCGCAGCGAGCGCGCTGCGCCGCTTCCTCAGCACTCCGGAGGCCATGCACCTGATGCGCTCGCCGGCGGCCGGGGTCCCGCCGTCCAGGTTCCGCCCTCCGGTCTACGTAACGATCTGGAGCTTAGCCGCCCGACCGGCGGCCGAGGCCGACGGCTTCCCGGCGGTCGCGGGCATGTAAGCAAGAGCTTATTTGCCTGTTGCGGGCCAGCTCAGGCAGGCACATAGTGTCCCTCACGTCACAAGTGACGGTACACATATGGCCGTCCAGGCAGGAGCGCGCCTCATGCGGATCGAGTCCAGTGGGCACAGCCGGGGTAATCCCCGCCTGTTTGAACTGGTGGAGCACGCACCGAAGGCGGGCAAGAGCCCGACCGTCTGGGCCTGGCCCGAGCTGATGGATTACCTCAAGATCGCCGGCCAGCCGGTGGCCGGACCATGGCCGCCACACCAGGAGCCGCGACCCGATCCCGAGGAAGACTCGCTGCCGGTGGCCGTGCCCGACCCGGAAGCAGACTCCGCAGCGCCGCGGCGCCAGCGCCCAGGATCCGGCCCGGCCGTCCAGCGCTGACCCGCGTTCAACGTCCGGATAGGACTCTGGAGGACCGCATGTACCCGTCTCGGTTCCGTTACGAGGCACCGCGCTCGCTCGACGAGGCGATCACCGTGCTGCGCGACGGCGGCGACTACGCGAAGGTGCTGGCAGGAGGCCAGAGCCTGGTCCCGCTGATGAAACTGCGCTTCGCATCGCCGGAACTGCTCGTCGACATCAACAACCTCCCCGGCCTCGATTACCACCGGGCCGATCCTGACGGCACGCTGCGCATCGGCGCCCTGTGCCGGCACGCCGACCTGGAGCGCTCGGCACTGCTGCAGGCCACGCAGCCGACCATGGCTGCGGCAGCGCCGCTGATCGCCGATCCCATCGTGCGGAACCGGGGCACGCTCGTGGGGTCGCTCTGCCACGCCGATCCGCAAGGCGACTGGGCATCGGTGGTGCTGGCGCTCGGCGGCTCGGTGATCGCGCAGGGACCAGGCGGCAGGCGCACCATCTCGGCCGCCGATTTCGTCGTAGGGCCGTTCCAGAACGTCCTCGAGCCGGACGAGATCGCCGTCGAGGCCGTCATCCCGGCCGCCCAGGGGGTGCGCTCGGGCGGCTACCTCAAGCTGGAGCGCCGAGTCGGTGATTTCGCGACCGTCGGGGTGGCGGTGGCGGTGGAGACCTCCGGCGAGACCGTGATCCGGGCCGGGATCGCGCTGACCGGAGTCGGCGGGGCGACGATCAGGGCCGCCGCCGCAGCCGAAGCGCTGGTCGGCAAGCCGCTCAGCGAGCAGACCATCGGCCAGGCGGCCGGGCTGGCGGCGGAGGTGGCCCGGCCGCGGACCGATCACCGCGGCAGCGCGGAATACAAGCGGCACATGGTGGCGACGTTCGTCGAGCGGATCCTGAACCGCCCGGACGGCACCGCGGAAAGGGCGGCCTGACATGACGATGGTTTACGAAGACCACGGCGACGAGGCCGCCGATGACGTCCCGGTCCGCCGGATCAGGTTCACCGTCAACGGCGCCAGGAAGATAGCCGAGGTGGAGCCCCGGCTCCTGCTGTCCCACCTGATCCGCCGCGGGCTCGAGCTGACCGGTACGCACATGGGCTGCGACACGACCAACTGCGGCGCGTGCACGGTGCTCGTCGACGGCCGCCCGGTGAAATCGTGCACCATGCTGGCAGTGCAGGCGGACGGCCACGAGATCACCACCGTCGAGGGCCTGGCCACCGCCAGCGAGCTGCACCCGCTGCAGGAGGGCTTCACGGAGGAACACGGCCTGCAGTGCGGGTTCTGCACGCCGGGCATGATGATGGCCGCCAAGGCGCTGCTCGATGCCAATCCCGACCCGACCGAGGAAGAAGTCCGCTGGGCGCTCTCCGGCAACCTCTGCCGCTGCACCGGCTACCAGAACATCGTTAAGTCCGTGCTCTGGGCCGCTGACAAGGTCAGATCCAGTGCTAACACGGGCTAGCTGACACGGGGCTAGCTGAAAAGGCCGCAAACTGACCAGGAGGGGAGGAAAGACGTGACGCAGGCACTGGACGAGATCAAGATCGGCGGACTGGGCGCGAGCCGCAAGCGCGTCGAGGACAGCCGCTTCATCAGGGGCAAGGGTAACTACACCGACGACATCACGCTGCCCGGCATGCTGCACATGGAGATTCTGCGCAGCCCGCTGGCGCACGCGCGGATCGTCTCGATCGACGCCAGCAAGGCGTGGGACATTCCCGGCGTCCACCTGGTGCTCACCGGCGAGATGATGGCGACCCGCAACCTGGCCTGGATGCCGACGCTGTCCTACGACACCCAGGCGGTGCTGGCCACCGACAAGGTGCGCTTCCAGGGCCAGGAGGTGGCCTGTGTCATCGCCGACGACCCCTACATCGCCAAGGACGCTTGCGAGCTGATTGACGTCGAGTACGAGCCGCTTCCCGTCATCGTCAACCCGGAGCAGGCCGTCGCCGGCGGCGCCCCAGTTATCCGGGATGACAAGGAAAACCAGCACGACAACGTCATCTACGACTGGGAAGTCGGCGACGCCGCGGGCACCGAGCGGGCGTTCGCGCAGGCGGACGTGGTCTCGAAGCTGCGGCTGCACTACCCGCGCTCGCACCCGTCCCCGATCGAGTGCTGCGGGTCGATCGCGGACTACAACCGGGCGACATCGAAGCTCACGGTGTACATGACCACGCAGGCGCCGCACATCATCCGGGCCGCTGTCGCGCTGGTGGCCGAGCTGCCCGAGCACATGATCCGGATCATCTCGCCGGATATCGGCGGCGGGTTCGGCAACAAGGTGCCCGTCTATCCCGGATACGTCTGCTCGATCCTTGCCTCCATACTGCTGGAACGCCCGGTGAAGTGGATCGAGGATAAGTCAGGCAACCTGATATCGACCGGGTTCGCGCGCGATGTCTACCTGGACGGCGAGATGGCGCTGCGCGGCGACGGCAAGATCCTGGCCATCCGGATGCACACCGACGCCGACCACGGCGCGTTCTTCTCCGACGCCCAGCCGAGCAAGTTCAAGATCGGGCTGATGCACTCGGCGTTCGCCGCCTACGACATCCCGGTGGCGCACCTCACCGCGCGCGGCACCTACAGCAACAAGGCGCCCGGCGGGGTCGCGTACCGGTGCTCGTTCCGGGTCACCGAGGCGATGTTCTTCCAGGAGCGGATGATGCAGGCCGCTGCCACCGACCTCGGCATGGATCAGGCTGACTTCCGGCGGATGAACTTCGTGACCGACGACCAGTTCCCGCACCGCACCCCGTTCGGCTTCCTGACCGACTCGGGCCAGTACGGCAAGTGCCTGGACGTCGGGCTTAAGGCGGTCGGTTACCAGGACTTCCTGCGCCAGCAGGCCGAAGCGAAGGCGAAGGGCCGGCTGCTCGGCATCGGCATCTCCACGATGACTGAGCCGCTCGGCGCGGGCAATAGCCGCGAGTACGACATCCTCGGCATCAAGATGTTCGACTCGGCCGAGCTCAAGGTGCACATGACCGGCAAGGCCATCGTCAGGACTGGCGCCCGGGGCCAGGGCCAGGGACACGAGACCACCTGGGCCCAGATCGTCAGCCATGAGCTCGGCATCCCGGCTGAGGACATCGTCGTCGAGGAGGGCGACACCGACACTGCGCCGTTCGGGATGGGGACCTACGCCTCCCGCAGCACGCCGGTGGCCGGGGCGGCGGTCTCGATGGTGTCCCGCAAGATCCGCGCCAAGGCCCGCAAGCTGGCCGCGCACCTCCTCGAGGTGTCCGAGGAAGACGTCGAATGGGAGCTTGGCCGGTTCTACGTCCGCAGCGCCCCCGACCGCGGCGTGACCATCCAGGAATGCGCGATGGCCGCGTACAGCAACATGCCCGACGGCATGGAGCCTGGCCTGGAGAACACCGCCTATTACGACCCGCCTAACCTGACCTGGCCGTTCGCCGTCTACATCGTGACGGTCGAGGTGGACCCGGCCACCGGCGTGTGGGACGTGCTGACCATGGTGGCGGTCGACGATTGCGGCGTACGGATCAACCCGATGATCGTCGAGGGCCAGATCATGGGCGGGCTGACCGAGGCCTACGCGATGGCCAGCATGCAGTTCATCACCTTCGACGCCGACGGCAACTGCGTGGGCTCCAACTACCTGGACTACCTGCTGCCGACCGCCTGGGAAACGCCTGGTTTCGAGCTGCACAGCGAGGTCGTGACCCCCTGCCCGCACCACCCGATCGGCGCCAAGGGAATCGGCGAGTGCGCGGCTGTGGGCGGCCCGGCGGCCTTCGTCAACGCGGTGCTAAACGCGATCGATGGCACCGGGGTCCGGAACATCGATATGCCGTTGCTGCCCGATCGGGTCTGGGAAGCCCTCACCTACCGTCGAGATGTCTACGGGGCGCCGCCGGTGCGCACCGACGACTGACGGGAGACAGAAGATGGATGGCTGGCGGATCCTGGACCAGGCCGGCGAGCTGACGCGGCGCGGCCAGCCGTTCGCGCTCGCGACGGTGGTCTGGCGGCAGGGCCCGTCCTCCGGGCAGCAGGGCTCGCGCGCGATCATCACGGCCGACGGCGACCTGCACGGCTGGATCGGCGGCGCCTGCGCGGAGCCGACCGTGATCCGGGTGGCCCGGGAGGTGATCACCGAGGGCACCCCGCGGCTGCTGCTGCTCGGCACCCCCGAACAGTTCGGCGCGGCCATCCCGGAGGGGATGACCGTGGTGGCCATCTCTTGTCAGAGCGAGGGGGCCCTGGAGGTCTATATCGAGCCGGTGCTTCCGACGCCGCACCTGGTCATCGTCGGCCGCTCGCCGATGGCGCAGACGCTCGCCGACCTGGCCCGCGCCCTCGACTGGCGCGCCACGGTGATCGACGGGGCCAGCTTCGCGGCGGCCGATGCGGGCGAGCATTCGATGATCCTGGTCGCGACTCAGGGCCATGGCGACGAGGAAGCCCTGATGCAGGCGATCGCCGCCCGGCCCGCCTACGTGGGCCTGGTCGGATCGCACCGGCGGGGCGCGGCGGTGCTGGGCTACCTCGCGGACCGGGGCGTGCCCGCCGACCAGCTCGGCCGGGTGCGGGTCCCGGCCGGACTTGACCTCGGCCGGACGTCACACCGCGAGATCGCGGTCGCTGTCCTGGCCGAGCTTGTCCAGCTGCGCGCGTCCGGCGCCCTGGTAGCAGGGCCATCGACCAGGCAATTCAGCCGCCCCGCGACCGGCAGGGCCGACACCCCTGCGACTGGTGGGGCAGGCAGCTCTGCGACCGGCGAGCCCGCAGGCGGCCGGGCCAGCGGGCCGGGCGGCCCGGCGCAGGCCACCGACCCGGTCTGCGGGATGACCGTGGCGGCCACCGCAGTCAGCCTGCCGCTGGAGCACGACGGCGTCACCTATTACTTCTGCAGCGCCGGCTGCCGCAGTCAGTTCGGCCAGCAACCCGCCGCCCACCTGGAGAGAGAGACCCGATGCTGATCAGGAATGACTTCGAGGTGGCGGCGCCGGTCGACAAGGTCTGGCAGTTCTTCGACAACATCCCCCAGGTGGCCGCCTGCCTGCCCGGCACCGAGCTGACCAGCGATCTCGGCGAGGACAGATACGAGGGACGGGTGGCTGTCCGGATGGGCCCGGTCCGGCTGCAGTTCGCCGGGAAGGCCGAGATTACCGAGCGGGATGAGACAGGCAAGCGGGTCGTCGTGCATGCCAGCGGGGCCGAGGAAAAGGGCCGGGGGCAGGCCAGCATGGTCGTTACCGCGGCGCTGGCGCGGGCGGGGCGCGGCACCAGGGTCGGCGTCACCCAGGACCTGCAGCTATCCGGGGCCGCTGCGCAGTACGGCCGGGGCATGATCTCCGATGTCACGTCCGTGCTTATGCGCGACTTCGCCGCGAACCTGGCCGACCGCATCGACCGGATCGAGCGGGGTGAGTCGCCAGAGCAGCTGGCTGCTGCTGCCGCCACTCCGGCACGGGGCTTCACCCTAGGCCTGCGGGCCGCGCTGATGGCGCTGCGACGGGTGTTCCGCCGCTTCTTCGCCCCCTACCAGTCCGCGAGCTGAGGAGAACGAACCATGGTGCTGTGGTGGATCGGCAACGCCGTCCTGCTGCTGGTAGTCCTTCCGGTCGTCATCTTCCTGCTCAACCGGGTGCTCGCCGCCGTGGAGCGGATCAGGGGAGCCACCGACGAGATCCTCAGCGGCGGGGTCGCCCTGGTCGGGGAACTCGACGCCGTTCCTGACGGGCTGGCCAGGACCGACGCCGTCGTCGGGGAAGTGGCGGTCGGCGCGGTCAGGTACGCGGGCTCCGTCGCCAAGCTTCTCGGCTGAGCAAATCGGCTGAGCAAATCGGCTGAGCCTCTCAGCTGAACCTCTCAGCCCGCGAGAAAGGAGATCGTTCATGCCAGCAGCCGCCTGGGTGACCCTGATCATCGCCGCGCTGATCATCGCGATTACCGCCGTCGGCCTGTTGCGGGTCATCTTCCACCTCAGGGCGATCCGCGCGACGCTCGTGTCGACCACCGGCGGAGTTCAGGCCGTGGCCCAGCTGACCAGCACCGTGCCAGACCGGCTGACCTCGGTCAACGCGAGCCTGAAACCGGTCAGGGATTTCTGCGAAACGGTCTGAACTCTGGAAGGAGGAGCCGTGACCGGACATGTTCTGGCCGCCGCCAGTACCACCAGCACCACTGGCTGGGTCGTCGGCTACGTCATCGGCGGCGTTATCGTCCTGGTCGTCGTGGCTCTGGTAGTGCCGATCCTGCTGCTGGCCCGCTCGATCGGCAACGAGGCACCCAAGATCAACGATGCGCTGACCGAGGCGGTACACAACACCGCGCCGCTCGGGGCGCTACGCACGACCATCGAGCACGCCACGATCATCATCGGCGGCCTGCAGCGCGGCCGCGCCAGGCTGGGAGGATAGCGATGCATCCGCTAGCTATGTCCGGGACTGAGCACACGCTGTGGGTCTGGGCCGTCATCATCGGCTTCGTCGTGGTGCTCGCCGTCGCGGCCCTGCTGAGCCTGCTCATCTACGCCGTGAAGATCATTGACCGCCGGGTGGTCGCCGTGCGGGACACGCTCCAGGCCGCCGCGGCGAACACCGCCGATACGACGCTGATCCCGCAGGTCGCCGGTGGCGTGGAGGCGGTCCTGGCCGAAGGCCTCCAGCACCACCTGTTCCTCGGCCGGGTGCTCGGAAAGGTTAAGTCTTGACTACGCTCGTCGTCCTGACGGTTGTCGACATCGTCCTGCTCATCGCGGGCCTGGCGTTCTACCTGTTCTGGGCGGGGACGCTGTTGACCCGGATCGCCGGGAATCTGGAGGAGTGCGCCGAGATCGTGCGGACGATCGTCGGCCATGCCAAGCTCATCGGGCCGGGCGTGGAGCACATCAACCAGACCGGCGGGGTAGTGGCGGGCGCGCTGCCGCTGTTGTACGGCATGGCCGAGGAGATCGTGACCGACGTCACCCCGAGGCCCGAGCAGCCCGCAGTGCCAGAGCCCGCCCGGCCGGCCTCGGGAACCCGGCGCTCGCGCCTGCTCGACGCCGTGGGCTTCGCCCCGCACCGGTGACATTCCGGCGAGTCGCCGGCCCGCGGGACGCGGGTGAGGGGGACGGCGGTTACCTGGGCGCGCCCTGATCCGGGTCACGCCGGGCCACCGGACCGGTAGTGGGAGCTGAGTACTCGCCAATCCACTCGTCCTTCCACGACTGGTCGTACTGCTGGCTGTTACACCGCGGATGGTAGATCGCGGTGAGTTCGCGGGCGATCTGCTCCCGGTGCGACCGGCCGCCGCCTGGCACCTCGTACGTACAGACGTACACCTTCCACTTGGAACCGGCCCGGCGCACCCAGCAGTGCGCCCGCGGGTGCTGGAAGGGGAACCGCTCCGCGGACATGTCGTCGCCATGGTCCACGTAGATGACCGCGTAACGGTCCGGCTTGGTGTCCGGATCCGGCTTGTAGACGATCGCGTAGACGGCGGCAGCCGGCGGCGGAGTCCAGCCGCCGAGCAGCCGCGGCCCCTCGAACGGGTAACCGGCCAGCGAGCCGAGCCTGATCATCCGCCGAAGTCCTCGTCCGCGCTGACGGCCTCAACCCGTACGACGGGGCACACCGGCAGCCCAGCCCGCATTACGGCTGCCGTGAACTGCGCGGTCGCCTCCTCAACCGCCTCGTCACGGTCCGCGGCCTGCACGACCAGCTGAGCGCCGTAGCGTTTAGTGCCTATTCCTGCCGCGACGCCGTCGCTCGCAGCAACCGCGTCCGCCAGCTCGACGATCTGCTCGCGCGACAGCACCCGGTCGCCCTCGGCCTCGATGGCCACGCTCCATCTCACCGGGATACACCTCATTCAGCTCGGCTAACTCAGCGTCGGCAGCAGTGCCGCCAGCTCTTCCAGGCTGCTCAGGTCGTGGCCGGACAGCAACAGGTCAATGTGCGGGGCGGCCACCATCATCCCGAGCGTGCTCGGCCGGAAGGCCGGATTAATGCCCTTGTGGGGGTTCATCCACACCACCCGGTGACTGAGTCTGGCCAGCCGTTCCATCGCAGTGGCCAGCACGCCAGGATCGCCGCGGTCCAGGCCGTCGGAGCAGATGACCACGATCCCGCCCCGGCACAGGCCGCGCCTGCCCCAGTCCCTGACGAAGGCATCCAGCGAGTCACCGATCCTGGTGCCGCCCTCCCAGTCGAATACCGCCGCTGCGGCCAGCTCAAGTGCGTCATCCGGCCGGCGGTTCGCCAGCGCCCTGGTGACCCGGGTCAGCCGGGTGCCGAAGCAGAACACCTCCACCCTTGCTGCGGCGCGCTTCGCCGAGTAGGCGAACTGCAGGAGATTGCGCGAGTAGTCGGCCATCGAGCCGGACACGTCGAGAACCAGGATCAACGGCCGCAGCCTGACCTTGCGCTGCCGCCAGAACAGCTCGGCCGGCTCGCCGTGCATGCGCATCGACTCCCGCACTGTCCGGCGCAGGTCAGGGGATCGTCCCGAGCGCGCGCCCGCGGTCCGGCGGGTTCGCCGTTTCGGCGGGGTCAGCCGGATCCTGGCCATGATCCGCCGCAGCGCCGCCAGTTCCTCGGGAGTGCAGGCGGCAAACGACTTGTGTCGCAGAACCTCGGCGTCGGATGCCATCAGGCCGAGCGACGCCTCTTCCTGCCGCCCGTCGGCGCCCGGGCCCGGCTCGGTGGCCGGCACCTCGAGCACCGCCTGAGCCTCGGTGCTCACCCGGGCCCTGAGCGTCAGCACCTCCCGGACCGGATCGGCGGCCTCGAGGAAGTACAGCTTGAATACCTCGTCGTAGACGGGGATGTGCTCACGGCGGGTGACGAGCGTGGCGCGCCCCGCCCAGTAGAGGTCAACCAGATCGGTCGGGTCCAGCGGGGTCATCGCCGCGCAGTAGCTGAGGACATCCCCGGAACCCACCGCGAGCCCGGCGGACCTGAGCTCGGCTGCGAAGCCCACCAGCACGCCGACAAACGGGGCGCGCTCAGCCACCGGAGGTGATCTCTTCCAGGTTGTCCCGCACTAGGTCGAGGTCGTCGCGTTCCTTCACCACGGTACCCAGGGTGTCCTCGGCCACCTGGGTGTCCAGGCCGGTCTCGCCGAGGAAGTCGAGGGTGCGCGCCCAGTCGATGGTCTCGGCGACACCGGGCGGCTTGGCCAGGTCAAGCTCCCGCAGCCGGTTGACTGCGGCGACCACCTTGCGGGCCAGCCCCTCGGCCACCCCGGGCTCCCTGACCATCACGATCTCGACCTCGCGCTCGGGCGCCGGGTAGCCGATCCAGTGGTAGAGGCAGCGCCGCTTCAGCGCGTCGTGCAGCTCACGGGTGCGGTTGGAGGTGAGCACGACCATCGGCGGGCTCTCGGCCTTGATCGTGCCGATCTCGGGGATGCTGATCTGGAAGTCGGAAAGCACTTCGAGCAGGAACGCCTCGAACTCGTCATCGGCCCGGTCCACCTCGTCGATCAGCAGGACGGCCTGGTCACCGGCCCGGACCGCCTCCAGCAGCGGCCGCTCGAGCAGGAACCGCGGCCCGAACAGCTTGTCGACGGCGTCGGAATCGGCGACCTGATGCTCGGATAGCGCCCTGATGTGCAGCATCTGCCGGGCGTAGTCCCATTCGTAGAGGGCCTGGTGCGTGTCGATGCCCTCGTAGCACTGCAAGCGGATCAGCTTCCGGCCGAATACCGCCGCGAGAACCTTCGCCACCTCGGTCTTTCCCACCCCGACCTCGCCCTCGAGCAGGATCGGGCGTTGCAGGGACAGCGCCACGAACAGCGCGGTGGCCAGCCCGCGGTCGGCGAGGTAACCACCCTGGCGCAGGATCTCGGCGAGCTTACCGACGGTCTCCGGACAGTCCATCCAGCCCTCTCCTCGCCGTCAGCGTCCCCGCTATCAGTTTCCCTCCGCCGCGCCGAGGATGAGGTCCCTGACACTGTCAGCCCCTGGCTTCAGCTTGCCCTCGCGCTCCAGCGTGGCCCGCCACGCGGCCCGCAGGTCGCCGTCGTCCCCGGCCAGGCCGTCGAAACCGACGTCCGTCATCCGCTTGCAGGGCCTGGTGTTGCCGCCCGCCTCCTCGATATCCGCGCTGCTCTGTCCCTGGGCGCTCCACACCCCGCGAAGCACTTCGATGGCCTCATCCGGCTGACTACTCATCCTCAGGTACCTTCCGGCCGGTGCTGCTGTCCTGGCCCGACTCTAATTCCCGCTGGCAGTCCGGGCGACGCCGGATTAAGGGTTCTCTTATCGCGTCGTCCGGCCCCGTCCGCGCGGCCCCGACCGCCGATGTGACCATCCGCGCGGAGCAGGCCGCCCCGGAACAGGCCGCCCCGGAACAGGCCGCCCCGGAACAGGCCGCCCCGGAACAGGCCCGCGCGCCCGGACCAGGTGCCAGCGTCGCGTATCGTCATCCCGATCCCCAAGCCCCGAAGCCGCAGCTGGAGATGGCGATGCCAGGAAATCTCTCGTCCGTTGCCGTCTATTGCGGGTCAAGCCGAGGGGCCGATCCCTGTTTCGCGGCAGCTGCCGCTTCGCTGGGGCGACTGCTGGCCGAGCGCGGTATCCGGCTCGTATACGGCGGCGGGCACGTCGGGCTGATGGGGGTGCTTGCCGACGCTGCTCTGAGCCGGGGCGGCGAGGTGCACGGCGTGATCACGAGGGCCCTGGACGAGCGGGAGATCGCTCACCGGGGCCTGACGGCCCTCGATATCGTCGAGACGATGCACGAGCGCAAGGCGGCGATGGCCGACAGGTCGGACGGTTTCATCATGCTCCCAGGAGGCTTCGGCACGCTGGATGAATTCTTCGAGGTGGTGACCTGGACCCAGCTCGGAATCCACGCCAAGCCCTGCGGGATCCTCAACGTGAACGGCTTCTTCGACCCGTTGCTTGTGCTGCTTGAGACCGCCATTCAGCAGCGCTTCCTCCATCCGGAGCACCGCGGCCTGGTAGTGACGGACTCCGACCCTGCGTCGCTGATCGAGGTGCTCGGCTCGTGGGCGCCCGTGGCTGTTGACAAGTGGCTGGACCGGTCCCAGCGCTGAGACCGGGCAGGCTGCCGCCTGCGCCTGCGTTCCTATCCCATGCTTATACCGGATTTGGTGGGGACATTGCGGTCATAAAGGACCGCTAAGGTCTACAAATCCGGTATAGGTACGCGGCGCTCTGGCTGCTGACCTGACCGTGCCTGCTCAGTTCGGCCGCCCGCGCTCGGTGATCGTCGCGAGCAGCCTGTTACCGGCGGCGTGCAGCGTCTCCTGCATCGCTGCGCTGCCGGTGTGCCCGGAGTCTTCGATGACGATGAGCTCGGCACCGGGCCAGGCACGCGCGAGCTCCCATGCGGTGATCACCGGGCCGCCGAGGTCATTGCGTCCGTGGACCAGGATGCCGGGAATGCCGGCCAGCTTGCCCGCCTCGCTGATGAGCACGCCGTCCTCGAGGAAGGCGTCGTTGGCGTAGTAGTGCGCGCAGATTCGTGCAAGGGCGAGCTTCGCGTCGTCTGGCCGGTTGCTGTAGTGACCCGGCCTGCCGTTGCTCTCCGTCGAGATGACCGCGTCCTCCCAGGCCAGCCACTGGGTCGCGGTCCGCGCGCGGATGCCGGGGTCCGGGTTCTCCATGAGCCGGGAGTACAACCTCAGGAGACCTTCGATCGGCGGCTCGGTGTCGGTCGGGAGCCGGTGGTGCTCGGCGCCGGCGATGTCGCGGAACCGCGCCCACGCCTCGGGGAACATCCGCCCGGCACCCCGGTACAGCCAGTCCAGCTCGGACCGGCGGCATGACGTGACGCTGGCCAGCAGCATGCCGGAGACGCGTTCGGGGTGGCGTTCGGCGTACGCCAGCGATAGCGTGACGCCCCACGACGCCCCGAACAGCAGCCACGTCTGCACGCCGAGGTGCTCGCGCAGCCGCTCCATGTCGCGGATCAGGTGCTCGGTCGTATTGAGGCTCATGTCGGCCACGGGGTCGCTCGCGTGGGGCGTACTTCGGCCGCAGTTGCGCTGGTCGAACAGGATGATCCGGTGGCGCTCCGGGTCGAATGACTTGCGCATGCCGACCGAGCACCCGGAGCCCGGGCCGCCATGCACGATCAGCGCGGGCACGCCGTCCGGGTTGCCGCACGTCTCCCAGTAGATCGAGTTGCCGTCACCGGTGTCGAGCATGCCGCTCTCGTACGGTTCGATCGGGGGGCAGGCCACGCCGCCTCCTTCTCTTTGCCTGCGTCGACGCCACTGCTCATCCGGTGGCTCCCATAATGGCTCCCGGCATGGGCTGCTCGCCAGTCACGGTTCTCGGCGCGGCAAGCCAACTGGACCGCCGTGGACTGTCTGGAACAATTGAGTCGTGTCCCGCCGCCTGTGAGTACCTGCGTTGCCCGCTCGCACCGCACTGGGAAGTGCGCCGCGGTGACCTTTGCCAGCGATAGCTCTCGATTCGGGCTGGACCCGGCGCGTGTCTTCGACCCGGTTGCCGACGAGTACGAGATAGGGCCACGGCACCGGACGCACCAAAGTTCGCCGCCAGCGGCGTCCGGAGCATGGTCTACGAACTCGAAGACCTCTAGTTACTACGGGATCCGGAGAACTACGGTGCGAGCGCTCTGCGCGCCGGTTGACCCTGGGGTTTGGTTGGGTGGGCCTGGGACGACTTGAACGTCCGACCTCTTCCTTATCAGGGTGTCGATTTCCTTATCAGGGTGTCGATCCGGTCGCTTTGGTAGCGCTATTGATCCTCCGACTTGCTGGCGGACGTGGCGTCGCCCTAGGGGATTCCTCCCGATTCACCCCTCTTGTCCTGCGCGTCCTAGGCTAGGGCCAGTGTAGGGCCACCCCTAGGGCCACGGGGGTGCTCTATGTATAGGGCCATGCGCGCCACCGCGCGGACCTCGCCCGGCTGGTCATCCCGTCACCGTCGGCCCACCCACCGGGGAGCGGGCCAAGCCCCACGGGTCAATGTGGAGACAGCGCCCCACCGGACGAACGACCTTGGCCGTTGACAACCGGTGGGGCTTGGTCTGCTCGGGCTTGTCCTGGGCCGATGGTGCCGGGGTGACCAGGCTTCCACCTCAGCCAGCTACAACCTCGACCGTGCGGCGGCGTCCATCCTGGAGCCCGAGGTCCCCGCCGGAGGCATGAAGACTGCCGGGCATCAGCTTGGGGTATCTGTGCCGTTTCTCGCGGGCTGCCGGGGCCAGATAGACGGACCTTTTGGCCCTAGCCCGCGAGCCCGGCGCGGAAGATGCTCTCGTAGGGTGATGGCTTGTTTCGCCCTATGACCGGTGGGCACGCCGTCTTTGATCGGGATCTGCGGGTCGCTTCGTAGCGATCTTGGTGGAATCGGAGAATACGCGACCGGAGCGGCATATTTGGCGACGGAGGCGAGCTGGGGCGGCCATGGCCAGTGCAAGCGGACGAGAAGGACAGCCTGTTCACGGGGGGAAGGTCGTGAGCTGGCTGTCGAAGGTGTTCGAGGTCAACCCCGCGGGGATGAACTGGCCGCGAGCAGTGATGTTCTTGGACGTCGCGCTGGTGCCGCTGGTCGTCTTCTGGGCGATCGGGCATGAGCAGTATCTTCTCAGCGCGCTGTTCGGCTTGCTGTTCGCCGGGCTGGCCGACCCTGGAGGCGGCTACGGTACCGCGCGTCGAGTATCGCCGTCTTCGCGCTGATCGGCGCGGGGCTGACGGCGCTGGGGTTCGGCATCGGCGGAGATGCCTGGGGCTGGCTGGTGCTCGCGGCTTTCGCGGTCACGCTGGTGGCCGGCCTGGCGGCCGCGTTCGGGGTGCGCAGGTTCGTTACGGCCTTGCTTCTCAACTTGTGGTTCGTCATCGCTCTCGGGCTCGCGTTCAGCTTCCATCATCACGTCCGCATCACCAGCTATACCTGGGCTCAGGTGCTCGCCTGGGCCGGGGGGTCGGCGCTGTGGGTCGCGGTGACGTTCATCTGGTGGCTGATCCACGGGCGCGAGGACCGGCCCCAGCCGGTCGCGGAACTGCCCGGCGACACCTCGCGGCGGAAGCTGACCCGGCCGCTGATCATGTTCGCGGTGATCCGCGCTCTCGTCATGGCCGGTACCGTGGCGCTTGCGTTCGGACTGGACTTGTCGCACGGCTACTGGCTGCCGATCGCGGCCATGGTCGCGATGAAGCCGAGCCTGGAGCAGGCCACCCTCGTAGCCGTCCAGCGCCTGGCCGGCGCGCTGATCGGCGCCGCCGTGGCTGCGCTGCTGCTGCTGATACCAGCCGGTGAACACGGACTCAGGCTGTTCGCGGTCGAGCGCGGACTGGAAGTGGTTGCGCTCGTCCTGTTGATGCACGGGGCGGCGATCCGCTTCTGGAACTACGCGCTCTACTGTGCGGCCATCGCCGCGGGAGTGCTGATCCTGGTCGACCTTCCGCAGCCCTCCGACTAGCTGCCGAGGGTTACCGGGTGCTGTGGACGCTGTGCGGCGTAGGAATCGGTGTGCTCGTCATGCTGCTCGCCGGCCTGCTCGCCAAGCGCACCGCCACAGCGCCGCCACAACCAGCCTGAACGTGTTCCGTTCCGGCTCAGCCGTCGCCGGAGACCTTCTTCCGCAACGCGACGGGTTGGACAGGCCGTGGAGTGCCGACACAGCGGTGCGTCTGCTGGTTGGCCTGCTGGTCTTCGCGGGCATCACGGCGTGGCAGGTCAGAAAGATCTCTGGCTCGGGTTACCCGGGTGCGCAGGCAGCCGAGGCCCTGGGGTTGATCGTTCCCCTCTACCTGCTGGTGTTCGCCTCGACGTACTTCCTGATGGAACGAGCCTCAGCGGCGAACTTCACCCAGCCGCTGACCCGCACCGATGCCTTGTACTTCGCCGTGACTGTTTTCTCAACGGTCGGTTTCGGGGACATCACCCCGAAATCCGAGGCCGCCCGGGTAGTGCTGATCGTCCAGATGCTTGGCGACCTCGCAGTCCTGGGTGCTGGCATACGAATACTCCTGGGTGCTGTGCAGCGCGGCCGACGGCAAAGATCGGATACAGGCAGCGACGCTGGCCCGGCCGCTACGTGACCCGTCTGCCAGCGCTGACGCGCGGAGCATAACCGCAGCCGATCGAGCGTACGCGCCGGGCCGCAGCGACGGGCGAGAGTTTGCTCCTGGCTGCTGTCGTGAAGACAGTCAGCCTGGTGGTCTCGCAGCGGTCCCGATCTGCTCGTCGGTACCGGCGAATGGGGCGGCCTCGAAGACAGGGCAGGGCTGCTAGCGGTCCGCGTCGGCGCCCGAAACCACTTCGGATACAGCGACCCGGTGGCCGGTCAGGCCGGCATCCCGCCGCTCGGCGAACGCGACGCCGACGCGATCACCGCGGGGCACGGCGCGATCGAGGTGATCGACGAGATCCTGGCCGAACTCACCAGTCTGCGCCAGCAACTCATCACCGAGCTGCGTGCCGATGAGGACGCAAGAGCCGCCCGGGTCGACGCGATGCTCCCGCTCATCCCGGCCAGCGAGATAGACGCTGAAGTCGCCGCGCGATTTACGACGCCGCCAGGGCCAGCAACCAGCGGGGCGTCATGGACCGCGAGACCTACCTGATGCTGTTCAGGGCGTGCGAGCGGGCCGGGGTTGACCTGGGTGGCCCGGCGTCGTACGACCGGAAGATCCTGGCGTGGCTGGCCAACGGGGAGCCGCAGGCCTGCGCTGTGGTCGCTGGGCTGATCACGCGCGCCGCCGCGGCCGGCGCCGGGCTGACCGCGGGTCAGCGCGAGGTCCTCGGCCAGGCGCTCGCCGACGCAGTCGAGTACCGCACCCCGGGCGCCTGCTGCACCGCCTGCGACGACCACCCCGCCGGACTGTGTGAGGACCACGCGGCCGACCTTGACCGCACAGACGACTACCTGGCCATCGCCCGCCGGCTCGGGATCGAGGTGGAGCGGTGAGCGTCGTCACGAGTGAGCTCCCGCGCCAGACCTGTTTCGAGGCGCACCTTGAGGACTACTGCGACCTGCGCAGCTGGGGCCTGACCGCCGCCAGGCCGCCGAGCGGATGGGCGTGTCCCTCCGCACGATCGAGCGGTACGAGAAGGCGCTCCGCGAGGCGCGCCAGCCCGGAGGTGCCCGGCTGACGATGCCGAAAGGCATGGCCGTACCGAACCCGAAGGAACAGGAAGCCATCGCCTACGCCGCGATGGCGACGCTCGGCAGGATCTGCGGGACGATGCAGCGGATCAGGACGGATTTCCCGGACCCGAAGTCCACCGACAGGCCCCAGTGGGGGCTGTCCAGGGACAGGCTGTGCCGCGAGATCATGCCCGGCCTCGGGCCTATCCCGAGGACCAGGTCGTCAGGCCCGCATTTCAGCAGGGCGTCGCGGATGGCTGGGGCCCAGTCTCGTATTAGCCATTCGCTGTGGCGTGTCGTGACTAGAGGGACTTCAGAGACGCTTGAGCTGCCCGTCGTCGCCGCGCCAGCGGGACCGGGAGGCGAGCACCAAGTGCGGGTCGACGTCTTCCACCCGCGGCTGCATGTCCTTGCCGTAGAGCATGTATTCGAATGGCGGCAGGGCGGCCATGGCGAATCGCCTGGTGTCGAGGGTGGCGCGGCCGAACCGGCGGCGCACGGATTTGCGTTCCATTGCCTTGAACGCTGCGATCAGGCCCAGGCATGCGGCCCGGGTGTCGTCTCCGGTGCTTAAGGTGCTCACTGGTTGTCCTCCTGTCTTGGCTTTGGCCGCATCGTCGCACGCCAAGCGGACAGTTCTGGTTCCACGCGGACAGGAGCCAGGGCCGGGAGACATGGCGTGACCTGACGATGTCAATCCGTCACACACAGCGACATGAGCCGCGATCATAGAGCTGACAAACAGCGGCCCCGCACGACGTTGCATCGCCAAGCGGGGCCAGGACCCCCCATCCACCCGGCAGAGCAGAAAGAAGGGTCAACATGTCCGACAGTACCCCGGAAGTCCGCGACGAGCGCGTCGCTGGTGATCTGTTCGCTGAGCTTCGGAAGCTCCGGGAGGTTCCCGGTGCCTGACCCGGCTGCGATGCTGGACGCTCCCGGCCAGTTAGCCGTCAGCTTCATCGACGCCTCCGGGTGCGCCCGCCTGAACCCGCACGACCTTGCGGACGTCCGTAAGGCCCTCGCCGACGCGGTGAAGTGGCGGATCACGGTGCTGGAACAGTGCCGGTCCTGCCGCCGGGACGACGGCCTGTGCGCCCGGCATGCAGCCTCTATGGAGGCTATCGAGGTGTACCGGTCGTTAGCGGCCCGGCTCGCGCCGAAGGACTGATTGCGTAGCCCAACGCGTTGCCCGCGTCCTTCTGCGCCTGGGTCTCTTCGCTCATGGCCCGGAGCGTAATGCCGCCCTCCGACAGGCGCCGGGTACCGTTCCGGGCATGGCGGACTTACGGCACGTATGGGTATGCGCTAAGGACCTTCAGCGGCCGTGGCCGAGGCCGACGCCCTGTACGAAGCAGCAGGGGCGACCGGCGCCCAGTGGCGGACGCTGATCGAACTCGGAACGCAGGTCGGGTTGCGGCCAGGGGAAATGTTCGGGTTGCACGGCCATCGGGTGGACTGGCTCCGCGGCCGGATCGAGGTCGTCGATGTGATGACGCGGGCCGGGCTGCGTCAGTGGCCGAAGTCGAAACGGTCACACCGTGTCGTGCCAATCCCCGCAGCGATCCTTGAGGGCATGTCGGGCCTGATGGCAGGCCGCCTGCTGGATTCCCTGGTGTTCACCGCGCCGGGCGGCGGCCCGGTCGATGACGGCAACTTCCGCGACCGGATCTGGTATCCGGCCGTCGCAGCCGCCGGGATCCGCCGGTTCCCCCCGCGGATCATGCGTCACACCGCAGCGTCGTGGCTGGTGCAGGACGGCGTTCCGCTTTACGACGTGCAGGCACTGCCCGGCCACGAGTCGTACGGCACGACTCAGCGGTACGCGCACCTTGCGCCGGACGCCCACGGCAAAGTCCTCGAATCTTGGGCGCGACGCACCGATGACGCACCCCGGATACCCCCACGACGCACCAGCGCCGCACCTGCAAATTACGCATCCGTGACGCACGAACTGAAGAAAGGCCGCTCCTCATGACGAGAAAACGGCCTCTGACCTGGTGGGCCTGGGACGACTTGAACGTCCGACCTCTTCCTTATCAGGGAAGCGCTCTAACCGACTGAGCTACAGGCCCGTGCCTCTGGCATCTTAGTGCCTACTGGCGGGCACGCCGGGCCAGGTTACCCTACGCCGGGACAGGCCGGTCAGTCGGTCTCCTTCAGCGTGACCTCGATGCCGCCTGCGATGTGGGTCACCAAGTTGTAGATGACCGCTGCCACCGTCGCGAGCGCGGTGATCAGGACGACGTTTACCGCGCCGACCAGCATGGTGTAGCCCAGAATCCTGGAGGCGGAGAACCATCCTCCGCCCGCGTCGACGCCAGGCGAGTTCTTGCCTGAAGTCACGCTGCTGATGGTCGACTGGATCGCGTGGAAGACCCCGAGCTTGCTCAGGACGAAGTAGAGAACAGACACGGCGACGAACAGGATGACCCAGCCCACCAGCGAGATCATGAAGCTGAACTTCATCACCGACCAGGGCTCGATCCTGGACAGGATGAGCTGTGCTTTACGCGTCGATTGCGGGCCCTTGGGCGCGACGCTCGCGGCCGCGGCTTTCTTGGGCTTCGCCTGCTTGGCGGCGTCGGGCTTCGCCCGTGCCTGGAACTGGGCAGTGACCCTGGCTGCCATCGGCCTAGAGGACCTTTCGTCGGGCCGCGCGGACTGAGCGGCACCTGTCTTGGACCGTACAAGGAATGAATTCAACCTGGCCCCAAGGCCGTGCGCGGGCGGCGGCTGAGCGGGGTATGGGAACGGCATCCCGATCTCACCGCCCTGCGGCGCGGCGCCGGTGTCGGCCGAGTGCCCGTTCGGGTATTCGGGGGCGCCCCCGGCAGGGTCGCCAGCGAAGTCGGCGGGGTAAGCCGACGGGGCCGCGTAAGGCGGCGCTGCCGGGTAATGTTGCGTTTCGTCGGCCGCGCCGTCGGCGGGGTAAGCCGGCGCCACCGCGTAAGGCGGCGGTTCCTCGGCCGACCGGGGTTGCTCCTCGTCCGGGCCGCCGTCGGAGCCGTTGGCCGCCCCGTCGGACAGCCACGGCTGCGGCTCTACGCGGTGATCCACCCCGTCCTCCTCAGGAAACTTGCCTCTCATGAGGTTATCCCCAGATGGCTATTACGGCCCCCTAGGATCTGATGTCAACCGCGATAACACCTATAAGACGCCGCAAACCACGGCCGCGTTGCACCGGAGTCTCCTGCGGCCAACTCTCAATCTCCCCGGGATTGGTTATCCCCGGAACTGTCAGTCATAGTCCAGTCACTCTCCTAGCATCTTTTGGTCACTGCCCTACCCCCGGGCCAGCGGGACCATCATCATTGAGCTCGGTTTCTGGGCCGCCCTGATCGCCGCCTTCCGAAGCGCCGCCTTCATCGGCGCCTTCATCGGCGCTGCCATCGTCATCGGCGACGACGTCCCCGGCGATGACGTCTTCGGCGCCGCCATTGGCGGCATCCAGTGACTCCGCGTTCCGCGCGATCGCGACCAGGCTCTGCCCGGCAGCCAGGTTCACTAGCCGCACGCCCATGGTCTGCCGCCCCGACTGCTTAACCTCCGCCACCGACGTCCGGATGACCCCGCCCGCCGAGGTGATGGCGAAAACCTCCTCCTCGGGCAGCACCATCAGCGCGCCGACAAGCTCGCCGCGGGCCTCGACGATCCTGGCCGTGAGCACGCCCCGGCCGCCCCGGCCCTGGACCGGGTACTGATCGGCGGGCGTCCGCTTGGCGTAACCGCCGTCGGTGCCGACCAGCACGTCCGCGCCCTCGCGGACCACGTACATGCCAAGCAGCTGATCATCGTCGCTGAACCGCATCCCGATCACGCCCGACGTCGCCCGGCCCATCGGCCGGAGGGCCTCGTCGTCCGCGTGGAACCTGATCGCCTGGGCCTGCCTGCTGACCAGCAGCAGGTCCTCGTCGGCCGAGACCAGCCGGGCGGCGATCACCTCATCGTCCTCGCGCAGGCTGATCGCGATGATGCCGCCGGATCGCGGCGAGTCGAAGTCAGTCAGCCTTGACTTCTTGACCAGCCCGGATGAGGTGGCGAGGACCAGGTAGGGCGCGACCGAGTAGTCGCTCAGCGCGAGGACCTCGGCGATGCGCTCGTCCGGCTGGAAGGCCAGCAGGTTGGCCACGTGCTGGCCGCGGGCGTCCCGGGCCGCGTCGGGCAGCTCGTACGCCTTGGCCCGGTACACCCGGCCCTTGTTGGTGAAGAACAGGATCCAGTGGTGGGTGCTGGTGACGAAGAAGTGCTCGACAATGTCGTCGGTGCGCAGCTGAGCGCCGCGCACGCCCTTGCCGCCGCGCCGCTGGGCCCGGTACAGGTCGGTCTTGGTTCGCTTCGCGTAGCCGCCCCGGGTGATGGTGACGACCACGTCTTCCTCGGCGATCAGGTCCGCGATGGACACGTCGCCGTCGTAGGGGATGATCGCGGTCCGCCGGTCGTCGCCGTACTTCGCGACGATTTCGCCAAGTTCGGTGCCGACGATCTGCCGCTGCCGCTCCGGCGAGGCGAGAATGGCCTCGTAGTCGGCAATCTGGGCCATCAGCTCGTTGTACTCGTCGGTGAGCTGCTGCCGCTCGAGCGCGGCCAGCTTGCGCAGCTGCATGTCCAGGATCGCGCGGGCCTGGATCTCGTCGATCTCCAGCAGGTCCATCAGGCCCTGCTGCGCCGCCGTGGCCGACTCGCTGGCCCTGATCAGCGCGATGACCTCGTCAATCCGGTCGATCGCCTTCAGCAGCGCGACCAGGATGTGAGCCCGCTCCTGCGCCTTGCGCAGCAGGTAGCGGGTCCGCCGGACGATGACCTCGATCTGGTGGGTGACCCAGTGCCTGATGATCTGGTCCAGCCGCAGCGTGCGGGGCACGCCGTCGACCAGGGCGAGCATGTTGGCGCCGAACGTCTCCTGCAGCTGGGTGTGCTTGTACAGGTTGTTCAGCACGACCTTGGCGACCGCGTCCCGCTTCAGCACGATCACCAGCCGCTGCCCGGTCCGGTCGCTGGTCTCGTCGCGGACGTCGGCGATCCCGCCGACCCGGCCGTCCTTGGCCAGCTCGGCGATCTTCTCGGCCACCCGGTCCGGGTTCACCTGGTAGGGCAGTTCGGTCACCACCAGGCAGGCGCGGCCCTTGATGTCCTCCTCGACCTCTACGACCGCGCGCATGGTGATCGACCCGCGGCCGGTCCGGTAGGCCTCCTCGATGCCCCGGCGGCCCACGATCAGGCCGTACGTCGGGAAGTCCGGGCCCTTGACCCGCGCGATCAGCGCGTCGAGCAGCTCGTCGTCGGAGGCGCCGAAGTGGTCCAGGTACCAGGCGACGCCCTCGGCGACCTCGCGCAGGTTGTGCGGCGGGACCTTGGTGGCCATCCCGACCGCGATCCCTTCCGAGCCGTTGACCAGCAGGTTGGGAAACCGGCTCGGCAGCACCACGGGCTCGCTGGAGCGGCCGTCATAGTTCGGCCGGAAATCGACGGTCTCCTTGTCGATGTCCCGGAGCATCTCCATCGCCAGCGGCGCGAGCCTGCACTCGGTGTAGCGCATCGCCGCCGCCGGGTCGTCGCCGCGCGAGCCGAAGTTGCCCTGGCCGTCGACCAGCGGCATCCGCATCGACCACGGCTGAGCCATCCGGACCAGCGCGTCATAGATCGCCGAGTCACCGTGCGGGTGGTAGACGCCCATCACCTCGCCGACTACCCGGGCACACTTGAAGTAGCCGCGGTCCGGGCGGAAGCCGCCGTCGTACATCGCGTACAGGATGCGGACGTGTACCGGCTTCAGGCCGTCGCGCACGTCGGGCAGGGCGCGGCCGACGATCACCGACATCGCGTAGTCGATGTAGCTGCGCTGCATCTCTACCTGGATGTCGACCGGCTCGGTGCGGTCGTGCCCCTCCGCTGGCGCGTCAGGCGTGCTCACGTCGGGCACCTTCCATCCCCTCTCTCAACCGCGCGGCATCCCGCGAACCGTGACCAGCCAGGTCCGGCTAGTATGCGACGCGGATCTTACGAAATCGTGAAAGAACCGGTCAGATGTCCAGGAACCGAACGTCCTTCGCGTTCCGCTGGATGAACGCGCGCCTGGCCTCCACGTCCTCGCCCATCAGCACGGTGAACAGCTCGTCGGCCTGCGCCGCGTCGTCCAGCGTGACCTGGAGCAGGATCCGCCGGGCCGGGTTCATCGTGGTCTCCCACAGCTCACGGGCGTTCATCTCGCCGAGGCCCTTGAACCGCTGGACGCCATCGCGCGGCCGCGGGTCCTTCCGGCCGTCGGCGATGCCCGCGTCGATAACCGCGTCCCGCTCCTTGTCGGAGTAGGCGTAGTCGGCGGCGGTACGCTCCCACTTGATCTTGTAGAGCGGCGGCTGGGCCAGGTACACATAGCCGGCCTCGACCAGCGGCTTCATGAACCGGAACAGCAGCGTGAGCAGCAGCGTCCTGATGTGCTGGCCGTCCACGTCGGCGTCCGCCATCAGGATGATCTTGTGGTAGCGCAGCTTGGAGACGTCGAACTCGTCGTGGATGCCGGTGCCCAGCGCGGTGATCATCGCCTGGACCTCGTTGTTCTTCAGCACCCGGTCGATCCTGGCCTTCTCGACGTTCAGGATCTTGCCCCGGATCGGCAGGATGGCCTGGAACTTCGGGTCCCGGCCGCCCTTGGCGGAGCCGCCGGCCGAGTCGCCCTCGACCACGTAGATCTCGCACTCCGCCGGGTTTCCGGACTGGCAGTCGGACAGCTTGCCGGGCAGCCCGGAGCCGCCCATCAGGTTCTTCCTGGTCAGATCGCGGGCCTGGCGCGCCGCGATCCTGGCCCGGGCGGCCTGGGTGGCCTTGATGATGATGGCCTTGGCCTCGCCCGGATTCCGCTCGAACCAGTCCCGCAGATGGTCGTTGCACGCCTTCTGCACGAACGACTTGGCCTCGGTGTTGCCGAGCTTGGTCTTGGTCTGCCCCTCGAACTGCGGCTCGGCCAGCTTGACATGGATGATCGCGGTGAGGCCTTCCCTGACGTCCTCGCCGGTCAGGTTCTCGTCCTTCTCCCGCAGCAGCTTCTGCTCCCTGGCATACCGGTTCACGATCGTGGTCACCGCGGCGCGGAACCCCTCTTCGTGGGTACCGCCCTCGGCCGTATTGATCGTGTTGGCGAAGGTATGCACCGACTCGGCGTACGAACCGGTCCACTGCATCGCGATCTCGGCGGAGATGCCCGGTGCCTCGTCGCCGAACTCGATGACCGTCTCGTGCACCGGCTCCTTGGAGGCATTCAGGTAGCGCACAAAGTCGGCGATACCGCCCTCGTAACGGTAGCTGGCCACGTGCGGCTCGCCGTTGATGTGGTCGGGCCGCTCGTCGGTCAGGGTAATGGCCAGGCCGCGGTTGAGGAACGCCATCTCCTGCAGCCGCCGCGACAGCGTCTCGAAGGACCAGATGGTCTCCTCGAAGATGTCGGGGTCCGGCCAGAACGTGACCGTGGTGCCGGTCTCGTCCGTCGGCTCGCCCCTTGTCACCGGCCCTGCGGGCACACTGACCAGGTAGGACTGCCGCCAGACGAACCCGTCCCTGCGAATCTCGACATCGAGCCTGGCCGACAGCGCGTTCACTACCGACACGCCGACGCCGTGCAGGCCGCCAGAGACCGCATACGACTTGCCGTCGAATTTGCCGCCCGCGTGCAGCGTGGTCAGCACGACCTCGACGGCAGGCCGGTGCTCCACCGGATGATCGTCGACCGGGATGCCGCGGCCGTTGTCGACCACCCGGACGCCGCCATCGGCCAGCAGCGTGACCTCGATGCGGTCGGCATACCCCGCGAGCGCCTCGTCGACGGCATTGTCGACTACCTCCTGGACCAGGTGATGCAGTCCGCGCTCGCCGGTAGAGCCGATGTACATTCCGGGGCGCTTGCGGACCGCCTCCAGGCCTTCGAGGACCGTGATCGAGCGTGCGTCATACGACAAGGTGGAAGCTCCTCCTGGGACTGACCGGCACAGGGGCACCGCAGCCCCCGCCGCCGCCTGCCCTGGTGCGCATCATCATTTTACCTGCGCGTACCGTCAGCATCAGCCGTACGTATCACGTGGGCCCCGGGCGCCGCGGACTCGCCATTGCCCGGCCTGCCTCGGCGCAGCCGGGCCGCGCACTTTCACCCGTTTTACGGCACCGTCGCCGAGTTCGGCGTTGAGCCTGCGGACGAGCTGGGCGGCCAGCAGCCGAACCTGCGTCGCCCAGGCCGTCGAGTCCGCAGCCACGGTCAGCTCGCCGTCGGCGAGGCCCTCTGGCGTGGTGTGCGCCGCCAGCTCGGGACCGACAATCTGCGCCCATCGCCCGAAAACCGACCCGGTTGCCGCGGCCAGCCGCCAGCCCTGCTCGTCGATGAGCCCGTCGATGGCCGAGTTCAGCGGCTGCGGGTCATCCCTGCGCGGCCGGCGCCGGTACCGCGGCGGCACGGCGGCGCTGGCGGCCTGCTGCTGGCCTGCAACGGCCGGCTGGCTGCGGGCGCCTGCGGGCTGGCTGCCGGCCGCGCCGCCAACCGGGCTGTGACGGGCGCTGCCAGGGGCGCTGCCAGGCGGCGCGGGATGATTACCTCTGGCCAGCGAGTCGGCCCTGGCGGCGGCGAGCGCTTCGGCAGCCAGCCGCGCTCGCGCTGCGCCGTCCGGCCCGCGGGCCCGCCTCGGCGGCCGATCGTCGTCTGGCTCAATCAGCCGCCCGGCCCGCCGGTCCTCAGGAATGCCTGGCCGCCCGGCCTGCCCGTCGTCAGGAATGCCTGGCAGGCCCGCTCGCTGATCGTCGTCAGGCACGTGTGACCGTCCCGTCTGCCACCGCGAATCGCGCGCCGGCCAGCCGGTCCGGGACGTCGGCTGTCACCGCCGCCGTGACAAGCACCTGCTCGGCGCCGGCGACCAGCCCGGCCAGCCGGTCTCTGCGGCCCTCATCGAGCTCGGCGAACACATCGTCAAGCAGCAGCACCGGATCCTCTCCACCGGACCTCAGCAGCTCGTAGGCGGCGAGCCGGAGCGCAAGCGCCAGCGACCATGACTCGCCGTGACTGGCATAACCACGCGCCGGCAGGTCGCCGATCCGCAGCTCGAGCTCGTCCCGGTGCGGGCCGACGAGGCAGACGCCCCGGTCAAGCTCGGACCGGCGCACCCCGACCAGGGCCGCACGCAGTTCCGCCGCCAGCTCCTCCCGATCCACGGCTGGGCGGGCGCCCGCTTGATCAGCGTGTCCGGCGGGCACCGCTGGCCGGTCCGCCGGACGTGCTGCTGCACTGTCCTGAGGTGAAGGACCAGCATTAAACGGTTGCCTGTAGCTCATGCTGGTTTCCTCAGCTTCGCCGGATACCTGGCCATAGGCCGCCGTCACCAGCGGGCGGATCGCCTCGACGAGCTTCAGCCGGCCCGCCGTAAGTTCCGCACCGGCCCGGACAAGCTGCTCGTCCCAGGCATCGAGCGCGCTGGGCACCGCACCGCCGCGGGCGCGTGCCGACTTCAGCAGGGCGGTACGCTGCCGCACCACCCGCTCGTAGTCGGCCCGCACGCCCGCGTACCGCGGCCTGGTCGCCACCAGCAGGTCATCGAGATATCGCCGCCGCTGGTCGGGATCGCCCTTGACCATCGTGAGGTCCTCGGGCGCGAACAGCACGCAGCGCAATGTCCCCAGCACCTCACGCGGCCGCGGCACCGGCACCCGGTTCAGCCTGACCCGGTTGGCCTTACCCGGATTGACCTCGATCTCGATGAGGCTGTCGCGGGACGCGGAGGTCACCGCCGCCCGCAGGATGGCACGGTCGGCGCCGCGGCGGACCAGCGGGCCGTCTGCTGCGACCCGGTGGCTGGCAAACGTTGCCAGGTAGGCGGCCGCCTCCACCAGGTTGGTCTTACCCTGGCCGTTCGCGCCGGTGAACGTCGTCACGCCGGGGCCCAGCAGCAGATCGGCCGCCGCGTAACAGCGGAAATCGGTCAGCGCGAGCCTGGTCAGGTGCACGGCTGAGAGGCTACATCGCACCGCCGTCGGCCGGTCCCGATCCTGGCTGCCCGGTCCCGGTCGCCGGTCCCGGCTGGCCGGTCCGCTTCTGGCTGGCCGGTCCCGCTCGCCGGTCCCGGCTGATCTGGTCCGGGGACTGGCCGCTCCGTTGCCGGACGCCCGCTACCCGCCGAGCCGGATTGGCATCAGCAGGTACCGGTAGTCGGAATGGCCGTCAGGTCCTGGCTTGCCGGTGATCAGGGCGGGCTTGCCCGGCTGAGTGAACGAGACGCGCACCGTGTCGGAGTCGAGCGCGGACAGCCCGTCGAGCAGGTACTGCGGGTTGAACGCGATCGAGAGGTCATCCCCTTCGTAGCCGGCCTCAAGGACCTCTTCGGCCTGCGCCTCATCGCCCGTGCCCGCTTCGAGGAGCAGCTGGCCGGCGGAGAAAGCCAGCCGCACCGCGGTGTTACGTTCCGCGACAAGCGCTACTCGCTTGACCGCCTCCGCGAGCACCGCAGTGGGTAGTTCGGCCGTCGCTGTCAGCTCGGTCGGCAGCAACGCCTGGTAACGCGGGAACTCGCCGCCAAGCAGCCGCGTCGTGGTGCGCCGCCCGGCGCCCTCGAAGCCGATCATGCCGTCACCCCCTGTCCCTGCCTCACCCGGCAGCGCCAAGGCGATCGACACCTCGGCACCGGAGGTCAGCGAGCGAGCGGTCTCGGCCAGCGCCCTGGCAGGGACGAGCACCGCCGCTGACAGGCCGGGCCGGGCCGGCGACCATCGCAGCTCGCGGACTGCGAGCCGGTACCTGTCGGTGGAGATCAGGGTGAGCGTCTCGCCCTCGATCTCGATCCTGACCCCGGTCAGCGCAGGCAGCGTGTCGTCACGGCCCGCGGCGGTCGCGGACTGGCTGACCGCCGAGGCGAACGCGTCGCTGCCCACGGATCCCGCTGCTGGCGGCATCTCGGGAAGCGCCGGGTACTCCTCCTCGGGCATCGTCAGCAGGGTGAACGTGGAGCTCCCGCAGGTAAGCACGGCGCGCCCGGCGTCGGAGGTGATCTGCACCGGCCGGGACGGCAGGCTGCGGCTGATCTCAGCTAGCAGCCTGCCGGAGACCAGCGCGGAGCCCGGCTCCTCGGTCGTTACGGGCACGGTGGCCTGTGCCGAGACGTCGTAATCGAAGCTGGACAAGGTGAGCTCGTCGCCGGCCTGCAGCCGCATCCCGGCGAGCACGGGAACGGTGGGACGGGCCGGGAGCGCGCGGGCGGTCCACGCCACGGCATCGGCCAGGACATCCCGGTCGAGTTGGATCTTCACAGGAAGCTGCCTCCCGTTCTGGCAGTCGTGCAAGGGAGCGGGCAGGCCGCCAGCTTCGCCAGGCGCCTGGCCTGCTTGGTACTTGGTCTCTTGATGAAATAGATAAAGGTAGTCGTCATAGGGTCGGTGGATCCTGGGGACACCTGGCGTCCGCCCAGGTGAGGACGGCTGTGGCCATCCACAGGGCCTGTGGCCGGGCGGCCCGCCGTGGTGGTCGCGCTGTGGAAGGCCGCCGCCGCATCGGCTGTGGCCAGCGGGTTACCCCCCGGACGACTGAGGTTTTCCGCTAGCTGTCCCAAGCCCGTCCACAGAGTTGTCCACAGCCTGTGTGCGCCGATTGTGGCGCGAGGCGCTGGTATGGGAGTCTTCACCCGGACAGCGCCTGCTGCTTGATCCTGTTGGTCAGCTCAGTGACCTGGTTGTAGATTGACCGCCGCTCGGCCATCAGCGACCTGATCTTCCGGTCCGCGTGCATCACCGTGGTGTGATCCCGGCCGCCGAATTGCTGCCCGATCTTCGGCAGCGAGAGCTCGGTGAGCTCACGGCAGAGGTACATGGCGATCTGCCGCGCGGTGACCAGCACCCGGGACCGGGACGTCCCGCATAGGTCGTCGATGGACAGCCCGAAGTAGGAAGCGGTCTGGCCCATGATCGTCGAAGCGGTGATCTCAGGTCCCTGTGCCTCGGGTATCAGGTCCTTCAGGACGAACTCGGCCAGCTGCAGGTCAACGGACTGCCGGTTCAGGCTGGCGAAGGCGGTGACCCGGATCAGCGCGCCTTCGAGTTCACGGATGTTGGTGGAGATTCTGCTTGCGATGTACTCAAGCGCCTCGGGCGGCGCGTTGAGCCGGTCCTGGACGGCCTTCTTCCGCAAGATCGCGATGCGGGTCTCGAGTTCTGGCGGCTGAACGTCGGTGAGCAGGCCCCATTCGAACCTGCTGCGCAGCCTGTCCTCCAGAGTCACCAGCCGCTTGGGCGCGCGGTCGCTGGAGATGACGATCTGCTTACTGGCGTTGTGCAGCGTGTTGAAGGTGTGGAAGAACTCCTCCTGGGTTCCTTCCTTGTTCTCAAGGAACTGGATGTCGTCGACGAGCAGCACGTCGACATCTCGGTACCGGCGCCTGAAGCCGTCCTGCTTGCCGTCCCTGATCATGTTGATGAAGTCGTTGGTGAATTCTTCTGAGCTGACGTAGCGGACCTTAACGCCCTGGTAGAGGCGCTGGGCATAGTGGCCGATGGCGTGCAGCAAATGCGTCTTGCCTAGGCCGGAGTCACCGTAGACGAACAGCGGGTTGTATGCCTTGGCTGGAGCCTCGGCGACGGCGACCGCCGCCGCATGGGCGAACCTGTTGCTTGAGCCGATCACGAATGTCTCGAAGGTGTACTTGGGGTTGAGGCGCGCCTGCGCGGGACGTGGCGCTCCGTGGCCTCCACCGGCCGGGCCAGTCGTCGGCGACGTCCTGCCGGTATCGGCTGGCTGACCGGTTCCCTGGAGGCCGGATCCCCTGGGGAAACCTGAGCCTTGTGGCGGCCCGTCGGAGTGGATCTGCTCGGCCGGGTAAGGCTGCCGCTGCGGATAGGCCTGCTGGGCTGGATAAGCATGCTGCCCGGGATAGGCGTCGGCGCGCCCCGGTGGCCGCTGGTAGGGCTGGTCGCCGGGATAGGCCGGCGGCCCTGGATACCGCTGCTGTCCCGGATAACCTGGCCGGTCGGCGTATGGCGGCCTGCCAGGGGCCTCCCGTTCGTCAGGGAAAGCCTGCTCGTCGGCGTACGGCTGATTCTTGGGGTAGCCCTGCCCTTCCGGGTAGCCCTGCCCATCCGGGTAGCCCTGCCCATCCGGGTAGCCCTGCCCATCCGGGTAGCCCTGCCCATCCGGGTAGCCTTGTCCTTCCTGGTAAGCCTGCCTGCCACGGAAGGGACCTCCGCCGACGTAAGCCTGCCCGTCAGGAAACCCTCGTCCGCCGGCGCGGCCGGGCAGCTCGCGGCGTTCTTGCCCGCTGGCCTCACCGAAGGTGTGCGGCTTGCCGTTGTCGGCGACCTCGAGCGCTGACGCGATCGGGCCACCGTTGCCGTGCTCACCGGTTGCCGTGTCGGGCGGCCGATGTTCGCCGCCGCCGAACCCGGGCGCCATGTCCGTGCTCGCGGCGGGGTCAACGGTCACGGCGAGCTGGATGCTGCGACCAAGTTCCCTGGAGAGCGCGTTGGTGATGAGGGAGCGGAGTCTGGTTTCCAGCTGTTCCTTGACGAACTCGTTCGGAGTGGCGATCAGGGCGGTGTTCTCGACCAGGCCAAGCGGCCTAGTCAATTGCAGCCAGGCGCGCTGAGCTGGCTCGATGTGCATATCGGCGAGTTCGTCGAGGGACCTGGCCCACACTTTCGCGAGGTCTGTTTCGCTCATCGGCCGTTCACCTCGCGCCCCCACATGTGATCAACAGGTTTTTCCACAGGTTGTGCACGTTGCATATTTCGGGCGGTGACGGCCGCTCATCTGTCATCGGGGCGCGGGAAGCCGACGATCATCTGGCCCCTGATCCCCGATCCCGGGACCGCTGTCCACAGCCTAGGGGTCGGGTTCCGCGCTCGTTAGGTAAACAGCAAGTGTCACCCGCGGTGACGGGGCGCACCGGTTACAGGTGCGCCGGTTTGACCGGCGGCGGCCGGGCCGCGTACCGTTCTGAGGTCCGGCCACACCCGGCGGCTGTTCAGCGTGCTGCGGGCCAGGTGTGGCGGCCTGATCTGTGCACCCGTATCTGGAGTCCCCAGTGAGCAAGCGTACGTTCCAGCCGAACAACCGCCGCCGTGCCAAGACGCACGGGTTCCGGCTGCGCATGCGCACCCGGGCGGGGCGCGCAGTCCTCGCCGCGCGGCGCCGTAAGGGCCGCACGCGGGTCAGTGTCTGATCTGCGCGAGCGCTCGCAGGCAGTGGTGAGCCCCGATGCTTCCTGCCGCCTCCCGGATGCGGCGGCGCTCGGAGTTCTCGCAGACCATCCGAGATGGCAGCCGTGCAGGAAAACCGCTGCTGTCAGGTCATCTGCTAATCCGCCCCGATCACGATGAGCCGGCCAGGGTCGGCTTCGTGGTGAGCCGCGCCGTCGGCAACGCTGTTGTGCGCAATCGGGTGCGGCGCAAGCTCCGCCATCTGGCCCGCCGGTACCTGGGCTCGCTTCCTGAAGGTAGCCTGTTGGTGGTACGCGCCAATCCCCGGAGTGCGGCCGCACGCCAGGCGGATCTCGCCGCCGACCTCGACCTGGTAATCGAAGCGTTGCGTCGGCGGCAGAGTAAGGCGCTGCGGTGACAAGCAAGACAGAGCGACAAGCGGGGGCCCGGCCGTCAGTTGCGGGCCGGGTGCTTGTCGTCCTCTTGGCCGGATACCGGAGTTTCATCAGCCCGCTGCTGCTGCCGCGGTGCCGGTTTTATCCGTCCTGCAGCGCTTACGCGCTGGAGGCGGTGCAGGTGCACGGCGCCTTGCGCGGCTCCTGGCTGGCGGTGGCGAGGCTCGGCCGGTGCCACCCGTTCCACGCGGGGGGAATTGACCCGGTGCCGCCACGTGCTGCCGGGCAGCCGGATCCTGTGGATGGCGCAGCGACTCCGGGCCGGTCTAAGCGGGCGGAGCCTCACGAGAGCGAGCGGCTGTTGTCGATCAGATCGCAAGGGAGCTAGCTGGTGGGCATACTCAACCCGCTCTACGAGGCCGTCGCGTGGGTCTTCAAGGGGATCTGGACCGGCCTGAGCTCGGTCTTCGGCGCGAGCAGCGGCTGGACCTGGGCTCTGACGATCGTCTTCCTCGTGGTCCTGATGCGGCTGATCATGGTGCCGCTGTTCATCAAGCAGATGCACACGACGCGCGCGATGACGGCGCTGGCGCCGCAGATGACCGCGCTGCGGAAGAAGTACAAGAACGATAAGCAGGCGCTCAACCAGGAGATGATGAAGCTCTACCAGGAGGCGGGCGTCAACCCGCTGATGGGGTGCCTCCCGGTGGTCGCGCAGCTGCCCATGTTTTTCGCGCTGTTCAGCGTGCTGCGGGCGATCTCGGAGTGGAAGCCGGGTCAGCCGCCGAAGTACGGCATGACTGAAGAGATGATGGTAAGCGCCCAGCACGCCAAGATCCTCGGCGTGACCATATCGGACAAGTTCCTGTTCTCGCACGGGGTGCCGCTCGAGGCCAAGGCCGTCATCCTGATCACGGTCCTGGTCAGCATGACCACGACTTACCTGACCGTGCGGCAGAGCATGAAGCGCGGCATGATGCCGGCGGCTACCCCCGACAATCCGATGGGGCAGTCGCAGAAGTACATGGCATACATCATGCCGCTGTTCGCGTTGTCCGGCCTGTACTGGCCGTTTGGCCTCGTGCTCTACTGGGTCACCACCAACCTGTGGACGCTGGGCCAGCAGTACGTACTCTTCAGGAAGTACCCGCAGCCCAAGCTGGCCGGGGGCACGCTGGCGACGGCCGGGGCCCCGGCCTTGCAGCCGGGCACTCCCGGCAAGCCAGCGCTGAGCCAGAACGGCTCGGGCTCGTCCAGCGGAACCCGGCGGGAGAAGGCCTTGCCTGGGCCGGGCAAGCCAGGCTCGGACGGCGGCAAGCCCGGTCCGGCCGGCGGCAAGCCGGGTGGCGGTCCGGGGGCCGCACGTCCAGCCGGCTCTGGATCCGGGACCTCGGCATCTGCCCCGCCGGCCGCGAACGGCGGCGGGATGCTTCGCAGGCTCGGGAAGGGCCGCCCGGAGCCCCCGCCTGAGCCCGAGGCTCCCGAGGTTAAGCTCGTCAGGCAACAGCCGCAGCGACAGTCCCGCAGTAAGCGCTCTGGCAAGCGGTGAAGCGAGGCTAGCCGCTCGCGCTGCCCCCGGTTGCTGTCAGCACTACTCGACCCCGAACGTAGGAGGGCCTGGTCGTGAGCCAATGCGACAACGCGGTCGCTGAGCCGAGCGGATCGGCCAGCGACCAGCATGCCGGGGAGCGCGACGCCGGGGAGCTGATGGGCGCTCAGGTGGCCTATTCCCCGGCTGGCGAGCGTGGTGGGCCGGTCGCCTCCGATCCCGCCGCCCCGGCCGGGGCTGGCGCTCACGAGGCTGGCGCGGCCGAGGCCGCGGACGCCGATGCCGCTCCGGGCGTCGATACCCGGGATAGGGATGCCGATACGGCCGCGGAGCTGGATGGTGGGGTCATCGGCAGTGCCGAGGCCCGTGACGGTGGCGGAGACGACGACGAGGGCGCGGACGACGACAGCGCCGGCAACGACGAGATCGGCAACGACGAGATCGGCAACGACGAGATCGGCAACGACGAGATCGGCAACCGCGCCAACGCCCGGACCCGTGACGAGGACGGCTCCGGCGACGTCGCGGACCTTGAGCTTGAGGGCGAGATAGCGGCCGACTATGTCGAAGGGCTACTCGATGTCGCGGATCTGGATGGCGACATCGACATGGATGTCGAGGGTGACCGGGCGCTGGTATCGGTGGTCGGCGCCACCCTGGATGAGCTAGTCGGACCCAGAGGCGAGGTGCTTGAAGCTCTGCAGGAGCTGACCAGGCTGGCAGTGCACAGGCAGACCGGGGTTCGGACCAGGATCATGCTCGATGTCGGGGGCTACCGGCTGCGGCGCCGGGCCGAGCTCGCCGAAGCGGGCCGGGAAGTGGCGGAAGAGGTCAGGGAGACGGGCTCGCCGAAGAAGATGTGGGCGATGAACCGGTTCGAGCGGAAGATCGTTCACGATGCTGTCGCCGCAGCGGGGCTGCGCAGCGAATCCGAGGGCGACGAGCCCGACCGCAAGGTGGTAGTTCTTCCTGCAGATTGAACCGGCCGGTCCGATCCGCCTGGCACCGGAGCCACCGCGGCAAGCGCGGGTGATGTTTGGCCCGGTGATCGGCCTCGCGCAGCGCTATGCGGAGCTGCTGGCTGGGCCTGGCGTCGAGCGAGGCCTGATCGGCCCTGCGGAAACCGCGCGGCTGTGGGACCGGCACCTGATCAATTGCGCCGCCATCGCTGATCTCGTGCCGCGGCCGGCGGCCCTTGTTGACCTTGGCTCGGGCGCCGGCTTGCCCGGCCTTGTGCTCGCGATTCTGCTTCCCGATGTTCAGGTCGTGCTTCTTGAACCCATGGAGCGGCGGGTCGCGTTTCTCGCGGACTGCGTAAGCGATCTTGAACTGCGCAATGTGACCGTACACCGGGGCCGCGCCGAGGATGCGGTCGGTGATTTCGCGGCCGACGTGGTGACCGCGCGTGCGGTTGCTCCACTCGACCGCCTGGCTGGCCTGGCTCTGGGCTTGGCGAGGCCGGGCGCCCTGATCCTGGCCATCAAGGGAGCAGCTGCGGCGCAGGAGGTGGCACGGGCGACGCCGGTGCTCCGGCGACTCGGCGCGCGGGATGTGCGACTCGTGAAGGTCGGCGGCGGGGTGAGTCCCGCCGCGACGGTGGTCCGGTTCACCGCGGGCCCAGCACTCCGCGACGGCGGTCGTCCGGACCGGGCCGCCGCCGGCCGGACAGTCATCGGCACGGCGGCTCCCGCCAGGCAGCGACGCGGGACACGACCGGGCCATCAGAAGGGCCGTGCGGGTAACAGGAGGAGTGCGGGCTGACAGTTGCGGGCTGACAGTTGCGGGCTGACAGTGTTGCGCGCTCGGCGGCCGGGCGGCCTGGCTCTGCCTGGCCTGACCTGGCCCGCAACAGTAGCCCGGAGGGTAATGGCTGACTCGTCGCCTGCGGGCCGGTTAACTTAGCGGTGAGAGGACTGCGGTAAGCCTGGCCCGTCGACTGCTGCGGCGACTACGCGGACAGGTGTGGTGCCGCGGAGCCGGCGGCAGCCCGGTGGTATCCGCCGGGTCACGGTTTCCTGCCGCCCGGCTCGTCAAGGCGGTCGCGCTGGCGTCCGGCCGGTGGCAGCGGAACTGGATGGATGACCGTCCGGTGTCGGGGCGTCGGGAGGAGAAGGCGTGATGGTGGGCTCCGCGCCCGGCCTGGGCTGGCCGGAGCAGGCAGGCCCGAGCGATCGACGGCGGGCTCATCCGCTTCGGGCTCATCCGCTTCGGGCTGAGCCCGTTCCGGCTGAGCCCGTTCCGGCTGAGCCCGCGCCAGGTCGCCTTCCCCGCGACGCCCCGAACGAGGCGCGGGCACGAGCAGCGTCCGGCGATACCAGTGCAGGGCACGAGGCGAGTTCCGTTGCCCGCCCGCGACCGGCACCGTCGAGGTGGGAGCGGGGGCCCAGCGGACTGGGCTGGCCAGGGCCAGGCGGGCCGCGGGTCGCAGGGAGGCAGGCGGCCTTGGGCAGCGGACCGGGCGGTCAGGTGCCCGGCAGCGAGCCCGACGATGGAGTGCCGGGAAGCCGGCCAGGCGGTCACTTGCGAGGCAGCGGGCCAGACTATGGAAGGCCAGGGACACGGCCGGAAGGTCACCTGCGAGGCAGCGTCCCGGTGGCTCGCGCGTCCGGCGAGATGGCGGGCGATCGGGTCCGTAGTGGCACGCCACCGGATGAAATGGAGGGCGGCCTTTCCAGCGAATGGACTCGCGGAGGCGGGTCACGTGATGAGGTGTCTCGGGGCGGTCCGCACGATCCATGGTGGCCTGGGGATTATTCTGGCCGGCTGGATGACCTGGCGCAGGTTCCGCGGCAAGGGCCGGGACGCGAGACGCGCGCGGTTTCACGTGGAACCGGCGCGCAACGCGAGAGCGGCGTGGCCCGCTGGCCGGGCTACGAGACGGAGCAGGAGAGCGAGAGAGAAATGGCCGGAGATCGTGCGTGGATGAACGCCGATCAGCAGGTGCCGGGCGGCGGCCGCACCACTGATGCCGCCCGGATGAATGCCGCCAGGACAGATGCCCCCAGGACAGATGCCCCCAGGACCAGGACTCCGCCCGTGCGTGCGCGCCATGCTGGGCCGGGTGCCGACCTCGGCAGCCGTGAGGCGGGCCTGGCGGACGCAGCCGTACCGGGAGTCGCAGTCGACACTCCCATCGCACGGGCCGCCAGGGCAGCACTGGCAGCGCGGGCCGGGGGCCAGGCATGGCCGCGACCTGGCTCCTGCCGGATCATCACCGTCGCGAACCAGAAGGGCGGCGTGGGCAAGACGACGACAACAGTGAACCTCGCCGCTGGCCTGGCGCTGCACGGAGCCAGGGTCCTTGTGGTGGATCTTGACCCACAGGGCAATGCATCGACCGCCCTGGACGTTGATCACCACGCCGGCGTCTCGTCCATCTACGACGTTCTGGTAGATGCCCAGCCGCTCGCGTCGATCGTCCAGCCCGTTGCCGGTATCCCGCAGCTCTACTGCGCTCCGGCCACGATCGACCTCGCGGGAGCGGAGATAGAGCTGGTGCCGCTGGTCGCCCGTGAGTCCCGGCTGGCCAGGGCGCTAGCCGGGTACGACGCAACGGGCCTGGATTACATCTTCATAGACTGCCCGCCGTCTCTGGGCCTGCTCACCCTCAACGCGCTTGTCGCGGCCCCGGAGGTGCTGATTCCGATTCAGTGCGAGTACTACGCGCTTGAAGGGCTCGAGCAACTGCTCCGTACCGTGGAACTGGTGAAGAGCCACCTGAATCCCGGCCTTGCGGTCAGCACGATCGTGCTGACCATGTTCGACGGGCGCACCCGGCTGGCGTCGCAGGTAGCTGACGAGGTTCGGGAGCATTTCGGTGGCATCGTGCTCGGCTCGGTCATCCCGCGCAGCGTCCGGGTCTCCGAGGCGCCCAGCTATGGCCAGTCGGTGATGACCTACGATCCAGGGTCGAGCGGCGCGGTCGCGTACATGGAGGCGGCCAGGGAGATGGCGCACCGGAACGCCAGGTCGGGCCCGATCGGCTGAGACGTTGGGGCCGGCTCCCGGTTTAGCGTTCAAATATATATTTGATTTACCGCATTTCACGTGGACATTTGCAGTGAGTTCCGGCAACTGGCGTGCCTGACGGGATAGGGTCGGAAGCCGGGCGCGCACCTGGCCGCGGGGTCGGCGCGGCATGGTGGCTATCCGCTGGGAGAAGGTGGCTCCGCTGGCAATCCCGAGCCAGGGCTGGAGCGCAGAGCGAGGAGAGGCGATGCCTCAGCAGAAGCGGGGCCTGGGCAAGGGCCTGGGCGCGCTCATCCCGTCGGCTCCGTCGGCTCCGGCCGTACCGGGCGGATATGGGGCTGTCCCGCGGGAGACCGCGGGCTACGCGGGTCATGCGGGCGAGGAACCAGGCGGGCCGGACGGGCCGGGCCCGGGCGCGTATTTCGATGAGATCGCGGTCGGCCTGCTGACCCCGAACCCGCGCCAGCCGCGGCAGGTTTTCGACGAGGAGACGCTTGATGAGCTGGCCGCGTCGATCCGCGCAGTTGGCCTGCTGCAGCCGGTCGTCGTCCGCGTGGTGGAGCCCGGGCACTACGAGATCGTCATGGGCGAGCGGCGGTGGCGTGCCTGTCAGCTGGCCGGGCTCGAGCTGATCCCCGCGATCGTACGGGAGACATCCGATGACGATCTGCTGCGGGACGCGCTGATCGAGAACCTGCACAGGGAACAGCTCAACCCGCTGGAGGAGGCGGCCGCTTACCAGCAGCTCTTGGACGACTTCGCCGCCACCCACGACGAGCTTGCCCGCCGGGTGGGACGCTCCCGGCCGCACATCTCGAATACCATCCGGCTGCTCAACCTGCCGGCGGCCGTGCAGAAGCGGGTAGCCGCCGGGGTACTCAGCGCGGGACACGCCAGGGCGCTGCTCGCCGTTCCTGACCTAGCCGCGCAGGAGCAGCTGGCACACCGCATCGTCGCGGAGGGGCTTTCTGTCCGGGCCGTTGAGGAGATCGTCGCGCTCGGTGCCCAGCCTGCCAAGCCCGCGCGGCGGCCAGCGCCGAGACAGCCTGTTGCCCCGGCCTTGAAGGATCTCGCCGACCGGCTGTCCGACGAATTCGAGACCCGGGTGAAGGTCGAGCTGGGCCAGCGTAAGGGAAAGATAGTCGTTGAGTTCGCCTCGCTTGCTGACCTCGAACGGATCGTCACGGCGATGTCCCCCGGCTGGGCGAAGTCGCGAAGTGCCTAGCGGGCTCGCTATTCAGCTGGCGGCCGGCGAGAGAGCGGGCCCGGCGAGCGGACCTGCGGATGGACCCGCCCGATCATGAAGGCTTTGCGTCGTTCCGCTTCCCTGGCACTGGACCGGTGAGCGCTCCCTTGCGGCTGGCCGGTTTTGCGCGGCGGGCCTGACCGGGCCGCGGCGCGTTTCACGTGAAACTCTCGTCGCGGCGCTGGTTCTTCGCGGCCCGGCGCGACGGCGGCCCGCAGTGTTCATCCGTCCGTCCCCGCAGGTATCGGGCCGGACCGGCGCTTCCGGCAAAACGTAGGTACGATGTCCTCAGGCCGGGCCACGAGCACGCCTTATAGACGGCGGCCATCTTCCTGGCCGGCCTGGCAGGAATGTAGCCGTAGCGATCTCAGAGGTGCCAGTTGTCGCGCCGTCTTGCGAGCATCACGCTGGACAATCTTGATGACCTGCCGTCCCGATGCCGCCGCTGCGTCTTCTGGGAACTCGATCCAGTCGGTTATGCGCGCGCCCACGAGGAAGGCGATCCAGCGCTGGAGAAGGAGGCCTGGATCTCGTCGGTGCTGCTCGAATGGGGCAGCTGCGGAAAGATCGCGTACGTCGACGGCCTTCCGGCGGGCTACATGCTGTACGCGCCACCCCACCTCGTGCCGAGGTCCGTTGCGTTCCCGACCAGCCCGGTCAGCGCGGATGCCGTCCTGCTCATTACGGCCCACGTCCTTGGTGAGTTCGCCGGCGGCGGCTTGGGGCGGATGCTTGTCCAGGGCGCCGCGAAAGACATGACAAGGCGCGGGGTCAGAGCCATCGAGGCATTCGGCGACCTCAAATGGGCCGGCCCGTCGTGCGTCGTTCCCGCGGACTACCTGCTGGCGGTCGGCTTCAAGACCGTTCGCCAGCACATGCGTTTCCCGCGGCTCAGGCTGGAACTCAAGACCGCGCTCTCCTGGCGGGAGGACGTGGAGGTCGCGCTCGAGCGCTTGCTTGGCTCGATGACCCCGGAGCGTGCCCTGCGCCTGGCATGAGCGCCCGGAGGTCCGGTCGGCCGGCTCGGAGCGGATCAGGCTCCGAGCGGGATCAGGCTCCGAGCGGGATCAGGCTCCGAGCGGGATCAGGCTCCGAGCGGGATCAGGCTCCGAGCGGGATCAGATGAAGTCGGCGAGTTCACGAAGGAGCGCCGACTTAGGCCGGGCACCGACAATTTCCTTGACGACCTCGCCGTCCTTGAAGACGCCCAGAGTCGGGATGTTCAGGATCCGGTACCGCTGCGTTACGACAGGGTTCTCGTCCACGTTGAGCTTGACGACCTCGATCTTGTCGCCGTGCTCTCCGGCAATCTCCTCGAGTACCGGGGCAACCTGGCGGCACGGGCCGCACCACTCGGCC
This sequence comes from Streptosporangiaceae bacterium, assembly GCA_050011895.1. GTDB lineage: Bacteria > Actinomycetota > Actinomycetes > Streptosporangiales > Streptosporangiaceae > DATBGO01. Next base: position 60,262 of record JBEKIF010000005.1, read on the forward strand.
CAGTAGTCGACGACGACCGGCTTGTCGCTCTTCAGCACGTCGGCGTCAAAGGTCGCGTCGGTTACGATCCTTGTTCCACCCATAGTGGGGACTTCCTTTCCATTTGCGCTAGCCGTATGTCGCGATATGCGGCTCTGGTGAACGTGCAGCGGCCCCTCAGGCCTGATCCTCAGGACTCGTGGTCTGCCAGCCAGCGCTCCGCGTCCAGCGCCGCGGCGCAACCGGTGCCTGCCGCCGTGACGGCCTGCCGGTAGGTGCGGTCCACCACGTCGCCGGCCGCGAAGACCCCGTCAAGAGAGGTCCTGGTGGATTGCTGCTCGACGAGCAGGTACCCGTCCGGGTCGGTGGCCAGCTTTCCGGCAAACAATTCACTGCGCGGGTCATGGCCGATAGCCACGAACAAGCCGGTGATGGCGAGCGTGCTTGTCTCGCCGGTCTTGACGTTACGGAGCGTCACGCCGCTCACCCGGTCCTCACCGAGCACCTCGGCGACCTCGCTGTCCCAGGCAAAGCGGATCTTCTGATTCGCCATGGCGCGGTCCTGCATGATCTTGGAAGCGCGCAGCGCATCCCGGCGGTGAATCACCGTAACGGAGCGAGCGAACCTGGTCAGGAACGTTGCTTCCTCTATCGCCGAGTCACCACCGCCGGCTACCGCGATGTCCTGGTCGCGGAAGAAGAAGCCGTCACAGGTCGCGCACCAGGACACGCCGTGCCCGGAAAGCCGCTTCTCGCCAGGCACGCCCAGCTCGCGGTAGCCAGAGCCAGTGGCGATGATCACGGTCTTGGCCAGGTGCGTGTCACTGCCGGCCCTGATCACCTTCGGCGTCGCGGCCAGGTCAACCTCAGTAACGTCCTCGGCGAGGAGTTCGGCGCCGAACCGCTCGGCCTGCTTGCGGACCGCGTCCATCAGATCCGGGCCGAGCACGCCGTCGGGGAACCCGGGAAAGTTCTCCACATCGGTGGTGTTCATCAGCGCACCGCCCGCGGTTACCGAGCCTTCGAAGACCAGCGGGTTCAGCCTGGCCCGCGCCGCGTACAGCGCCGCGGTATAGCCGGCAGGCCCGGACCCGATGATGATGACATCCCGAATCTCGGTCACTGAATTGCCTTTCCCTGAGTTGCAACGGCGTCAACCGATCCTAGGGCCCGGAGATTCCCGCGGCAGGCGCCTTAGCCGCCGGGCGGGAGCGTAGCCCTGTTCAGCACGTCGCTGTCCGACGCCGAGCAGCCCGTTCCCACCACCCAGGCCTCTTTCGGGCGCTGCTCGTTGACCGCCGTCACGATCACGGCGGCGGGCGTGGACTGGTAGCTCGCGACGTCGACGAGCAGCACCATGGCGCCCGCGGAGACCCGGGAGACGCATCCTTCGAGGGCGCCGACACTGAAGCCGCCGATCCGCGATGACCGGCCGCTGCCCGCCTTGGGGCTGAGATTCGCCGTAGCCAGCGGGGCGGCCTTGGCCGGGCTTGACGACGCCGGTGTGCGATGGTCGGTCAGCGTCGTGTTGACCTGCGCCGCGAGCTTGGCCGGGAGGTAGTTCTTGTCGCTCGCCACCGGGGTGAACTCAGTCGTCTTGCCAGCCCGCTGATATTCAAGCTGCTGACCCGTTCCGCGGACCGCCGGGGCGGCCGGCACGTTGGCGCCGGCAGCGGTCCGATGCGCTGCGCCCGACGGCACCGCTGCGGAGCTGGCGCTGGTGCCCCCGCCGCCCTGGCCCTGGACGATCAGGTACGTGCCGCCACCGGCGACGACCACGGCCGCCGCGGCGGCGGCCGCCCATCCGGCAGCCCGCGCTGACATCCCGGGCAGCCGCGGCCAGGACCAGCCGCCGGCGCGGCGTTCCGGCTGCGCGCTGTCAGGTCCGGCATCGAGGCTGGCCCGCCTGGCGGATTCCGTGCTCAGCGCGGCCTGGATCCTGGCGGTGAGATGTTCAGGCATCGGCGGCGCCTCGGTGCTGGCGAGCAGCGCAGGTACCCGGGCGAGATCCTCGCGCACCCTGGCACAGCGGCGGCAGCCGGCCAGGTGGGAGCCGATCCGCGCGGCCTTGCGCGCCCTGATGTCACCCTCGCTGAACCTGGCGATCTCCGCAGCGCTGACGTGGCGCTTGATCACGACGGATCACCCCCTTCCCGTCCAGGTAGGACGTTCTCCGCAGCTGATCGGTTCCGCCGGGCCCGGCCAGGGCCAGGGGGCTCGCCAGGGGCCTTCCGCAGGTGCGCGAGGCGGGGCAGCAGCCGGGCCCGGCCGCGCGCGCACCGGCTCTTCACGGTGCCCTGAGACACGCCCAGGATCTCCGCCGCGTCTGCCACCGGGTAGCCGAGCATGTCGACGAGGACCAGCGCGGCCTGCTGGTCGTGCGGCAGCCTGCGCAGCTCGGCCGTCACGTCAAGCGAGGTATCGGTAGCGGAGGAGGGGTCAGGCCGGGCACGTCCAGCCGCGAGACCGTCAAGGACGCGCTCATCGGCTGAACTCGTCACCGGGTGGGCCGCCATGCGCCGCAGCCGGTCGAGGCTGGCGTTGATCACGATCCGGTGCAGCCAGGTGGTGACGGCGGAATCGCCGCGGAAGCTGCCGGCCCGGCGGAATGCCGAGATCATCGCGTCCTGCAGGGCGTCGGCCGCCTCTTCAGGATCGCCCAGGGTCCGTACCGCCACTGCCCACAGCCGGTCACGATGACGGAGGAAAAGCTCGCCGAAGGCGTCCGGGTCACCGTCGATGTGCCTGCGCAGCAGCTCCGCGTCGGGCGGTTGCACGTCCGCGGGCTCGCGTGGCTCGGGCAGCGGCCGGCGGCCAGCGGGTACGCCCGGCTCGTGATGCTCCGTGGCCGTCCTCCCGTCAGGCTCCGCGCTGGTGCCGGGGACCTGCGCCCGGCCATCCCTCCGCGCGCCTGGCTGGCCCAGCCGCCGATGCCGCGCGATCGCGCACGCCTGAACCGGCCACCGGGTTCAGCCCGAGCCCCGCAGGACGATGTTGAAGATCTCGGCCATGTAATGGCCATCGCTGGGCGGCAGCCTGGTGAACCAGATCAGGACATACCGGCCGGTGGCCGCGCTGTGCACGGGGAAGGCGCGTGCGCCTCCCACGTCGGCTGCCGTGGCTACGGTGGTCAGGTCGCGGACTGTCGCCGGGTCACGCACATCGGTGTTCCCGATCTCGATCCGCACGTCGGCGCCAGCGGCCGGGCCGAACTGGATCTGCACCGAAGCCAGCCGGACCTGCTTGCCCATGTCCAGCATCAGGCCGCTGCCCGGCTTGAGCCCGCCGAACACAGGGCTGAAGTAGTACTGGGAAGTCCAGGCGGTGGCCGGATCGCCGTCGATCGCGTTGGCTGCGGACTGAGTGTTCTCGTCCCCGGTGTCCGTGAGGTTGTACGCATCGAACCCTTGAGCGCTCAGCGGGGTGAGCAGCGTAACCGCCGGGGCCGGTGGCTTGGTCGTGGTCGTCTTGCTCGCGGCGGCAGGGGCCGGATGCTTCCTGAGCTGAAACGCGGCAGCCACCACGCCCACCATGACCAGCAGCACAAGCACGGCTACCACGCCTGCCCTGATCCGCACGGCGGCCAGGCGCCGGCCGCCGGCCCGATCAGGCCGCGACCGCTGCGGCGGGCGGTTCTGATGTCCCTGTCCGGACCAGTAGTCGTGCTCGGCGACTGGGCGACGGCTCTCGCGCGGGGCGGCGGGCCTGGCCGCCGACGCCGCGAGAAGCTGAGGCAGCGGCGCGGGCGGGATCGCTGCTGACAGCGCCGTGGCCAGCTGTGCTGGCGTCGTTAGCGACTGGCCATTACCCCGGTCGCGCAGCATCAGCGCCCGGCAGGTGACCTCGTCCAGCGCGGCGGGTACCCCGGCCCTTACCTGCCTGGGGCTGCGCGGCAGCCCGTCGGCGACGGGCGCCGACGGCAGGGCCGGGTAGTCAGGGCCGGGCCAGCGCCCGGTCAGCGCGGCATACAGCAGCCTGCCGAGCCCGCGGGTATCGGTAAGCGCCGGGTCTTCCGCTGTCGTGCCCGTGAGAGCGGCGCCGATGCCCAGCCCGACGACCTTGACGCCACCACCAGCGGTCCAGCGCAGCGATTCCGGCGTGAGGCATAGGTGAGCGAGGCCGGCCGCGTGCGCGACGGACAGCGCTCCTGCGGCCTCCGCCACGATCCGGGCACCGCGTCCGGGGTCGAGCGGGCCCGCCGCCAGCAGGTCGGCAAGCGTGTCGCCAGCCGCCCATTCCATCACGATGTACGCGCGATCCCAGTCATCCTCGACGTCGAACACCTGCGCGAGCCTGGCGTCGTTCAGCCGGCTCGCCGCGCGGGCAGCCGTGACGACCTCGCGGATCCGCGGGAAGCCTGGGGCGAGAGTGAACACCGTGACTGCCCGGGCAAGCGTCTCGTCGATCGCTTTCCAGGCAGCCCAGCCGGCAGCTGCGGCAACCCGGTCCTCAAGCCGGTACCGCCCGCCTAGTCGGGTACCCGGTTCAGAGGTGTACGTGCTCATAAGCCTCATTCAGGAGCGGGCGGCTCTCCACTCTCCCCTCAGGCCCCGTATGTCATCTAGCGTGCGACTACACCATCATGCTGCACAACATGCTAGGCCGCGCATGCTGCCCCCGAGAGAGGCGAGCCCGCCCCAATGCAAACCGTTACCACCAAGAGATATTGCCGGCCCGCTTTGCGCTCGTTGTGCGTGACCGCCCGGTCACGGCGCGGTGGTCGTCAGCGCCGGAACCGCGCCGTCAGCCCGCCCGTGAGGTCGCTGACCTCACTGATCTGGAAGGCCTTGGCGAACAGCACGTAGAGGAGCAGCGCGCCGCTGCCGGCCAGCACGACGGTGATCATCGCCGCGATGGTCCCGCCGGCCACGACCGCGTTGACCATGACGGATACGGCCACAGCGAAGATCACCGCGGGAATCGTCGCGACGTGCATCCGGACCAGGCTGCTCATGATCGCCCGCCCGTCGAGGCCGCCGATGCGCCGGCTGAGCACCCGCCATGCCGCGACGGTGCCGACCAGGTTCGCGAGCCCGAACCCGGCGCCGAGGCCGGCGACGACCAGCCGGGCCGGCAAGATCTGCAGCGCGGCAAGGTTCGCCGCGATGTTCACTGCCATGGCGGCGACGCCGATGATGGCGGGAGTCCGGCTGTCGTGCAGCGCGTAGAAGACCCTAAGGAGCAGCTGGAACAGCATGTAGGGGAGCAGGCCGAGGGAGAACACGGCGAAGACTTCGCCCAGGTAGCGGGCGTCGGCCGGCGAGGTGCTGCCGTATCCGAACAGGGCGATGGCCAGGGGTGCCCCCAGAACCGCCAGAACGAAGGCCGCGGGCACCACGATGACCGAGGCGAGCCTGGCCGCCGTGGAGAAATCGCCCGACACCAGCAGGTACCTGCGCTCGGCCGCGTGCGCGCTCATCCTGGGCAGCATGGCGGTGATCACCGAGATGCCGACGATCGCGTACGGCAGCTGGAACAGCTGCCAGGCGTTGCTGTAGGCCGAGATCCCTGCGCCCGCGTCCGCCTGGGGGACCCGTGAGCCAGCGGCATTGGCCACCACGGTGGTCACCAGGAACGACACCTGGGTGGTGACCACGTAGCCGAACATCCAGCCGCCCATCCGGCCGATCTCGCGGACTTCCGACCGCCTGAAGTCGAACCTCGGGTGCCAGCGGAACCCCACCCGGCGCAGCGAGGGCACGAGCGCGGCGGTCTGGGCGACGATGCCGAGAGTCGTGCCGAGCCCGAGCAGCTGGATCTCGCGAGGCGTGATGCTGGCCGGGGTCTGGTTCAGGCCCGCTACGGCCATGAACGCCAGCCCGACGAGGATCACCACGACGTTGTTGACCACCGGTGTCCACATGGGCGCGCCGAAGCGGCCGCGCGCGTTCAGGATCGCGCCGGCCAGCGAGCAGACGCCGTAGAAGAAGATCTGCGGAATGAAGAAGTAGGCGAAAATGATCGTCAGGTGATGGGTGGCGGCATTGTTGATGTGCAGCCCGTACAGGTCGGCGAGCGGCTCGGCGGCCAGCGTCGCCACCACCGTGATCGCGCCGAGCGCCAGCACGCCGAGGGTGAATATCCGCTGGTCGTAGGATTCGCCGCGGTCACCGTCCCGCTTCGCCGCGCTCACCAGCAACGGCACGACCACGCTGGTGAGGATGCCGCCGAGCATCAGGTTGTACACCGCGTTGGGCAGCGTGTTGGCGATGTTGTAGGCGTTGCCCAGGTCGTGGGTGCCGATCGCGTAGATCAGTACGGCGGTGCGCAGGAATCCGGTGACCCGGGAGGCGATGGTGCCGACCGCCATGATGCCGCTGGAGCGAACCAGGCTGGCGTCGTCCGCCGTCGGCGGGGTCGCCTCAGCGTCGGTGAGCACGTCCACACGGACGTCATCCGGGACGGGACCGACCTCAGTGGCGGTCGGCCCGGCCTGGGGCCCGGGCGTACTCATCAGCATCCTCCGGGGCGTCGGCATCGGCAGCGCCGTGCGTTTCGGCACGGCCAGACTCGACGTTATCGGCTTTTTGCTGCTGGCCAGCCTGCTCGGCTGACGTGGCGGGCTGGCGGGACGAGCCGGCCTGGGCTTCCGTTGCGGCGCGCCCGCGCCGGACGGCCCGGGCCGCCGAGGTGAGCATGAATACTCCGAGGGCGGCACCGATGATCACCAACGCGAGCGTGCCATAGTGGGTCGCCTGTACGGTCATGGTCACCGCCCGGCCGGGCAACGGCACGCCGCCCGGCGTGAGCAGGCTCAGGCGGAGCGTAGTCGAGCCGATGGCAGCTGAGCTCACCCCGAGCTTGATCGTGGCCACCGTGCCGGCCGGCACCCGCACGACCCCAGGGGTGTTCCGGACCGACAGCCTCCCGTCAGGCGGCACGCTCACCTGCAGCCGCAGGAGTACCGGGTAACGCAGCCGGTTGGAAATGGACACCGGCACGGAGCCCTTGAGACCGCCCAGCGTGACCCGGCCCGGAGTGATCAGCGTCAGCCCGCTGTCCTGATCGGATAGATACGACGAGATCGTGTCGATCAGCTCGTTTCCTGGTCGGCTCGGCACGGCGCCGCCTCCCCAGGCGGCGGATTCCGTGCTGGCCAGTGCGGCGTCCAGGGTGGGATCTGGCCGCACCAGGATGCTCTGCAGCAGCTGAATGCGCTGGCCCAGCTGGCGCACCCGGCGCAGGAAGCCAGGCCCGAGGCCGGACCTGAGCGCCGCGGCGGGCACCGCGAGCCGGTGGCTGACCTGTCCAGGCGCGGACCTGGCTGCCGCCAGCTGGGCGACGCCAACCGGGTGTAGCCAGGGCGCGCCGACTGTTTCCGCAAGCAGTCCCATGGCCAGGCTCGCGGGCGGATCCCAGCGGCTCGGCGGGGCCACGACAATCGACCGGGCCAGGCTGGGCGCCTCGGCGGCGATCATCGCCGTTTCGGCTAGGTAGTACTGCCTGATGGCGAGGGCAGCCCCCGGGGCGCCCGACCCGGAACTGGCCGACCCGAGGATCTCCGTGATCGTGTGGTCGCTCAGCAGGACGTGCAGGTCGGGACCTTCCCCGTCCGGCGTGGTCGTCTGCGCGCTCGGGGTAGGCGGCCAGCCGGTCAGCGGCGGCATGGTCGGGCTGTCGAGGATCACCGAGCTGATCCCGTCGACGCCCGCGAGACTCTGCAGGGTCGTGTAGTCAGCAATTCCGCTGGGCGGCCACGACATGCCGTTCAGCACATCGGAGTCGTCTCCCGCTGCTGCTCCTTCAGGCCGGAAGTCGCGGCCGAGTATCTGGCCGGCCACCGACCTGCCCTGGGTGAACGCTCTCGTCAGGTCGCCGTTCAGGCCCCGGTCGACCAGTGCGACGGCGTCCACATCGGCGTACGGGGTCACGAACACCGGCTGCCCGGAAGTCGCCGACTTAAGCCTGGCCAGCCAGCTACTCGCGGCCGGGCTGGCTGGCTTGGCGGCCCCGGTGCACTGGCCGTTTCCGCTGACCAGGTACGGACTGGTCATGGTCTGCGCGTTGGCCAGCAAGGCCGGATCGACCGCCCAGGTCAGGTGCGCCTTCGCGGCGTAGGACGCACCGGCGGCCAGCAGCCCGGACAGCCTGCCGCCGCTGGCCAGGCTGCTCGCCAGGCCGTTGTTGACCAGGACGCCAGGGCAAGCGGCCTGACGTGGCTGGTCAATGAGCGGCCAGACCCAGGCGATCGGCAGCGGGTCGAGAGTCCCCTGGCCCGGCCAGTACGGCAGGAACGTGCGGCTGGCGTCCAGCGTCGCCCCGATGGAGCTCACCGCCTCGGCTTCCAGCGGGTAAACGCCAAAGCTGGTTATCCGGATCCGGCTGACCGGCAGCCGGATGGTCCAGCTCGCCGTGGCCCGGGGCGCGAGCGCGTGCCGGAAGGGCGCGGCGGCCGCTGGAATGGCCACGGTCAGGACGCTGGAGCCGCCTGCATAGGCCTGCAGCGCGTCCCGGCTGGGAAAGGCCTGATTGGAGGAGCTGAGCTGGATCGACAAGCCCCGGACCGGGGCCGCGGAGACGTTCGTCACCGTCCCGCGGACGACAACGGTCTGGCCCGGCGATGCGTAACCGGGGTTCACCGAGCTGATCACTACGGAGACCGGTGGTGCCCCGGCCGGCTGCGTCCCCGCTGCCATGCCCGTGGTGCCTGCCATGCCCGTGGTGCCTGCCATGCCCGTGGTGCCTGCCATGCCTGCCGCGGCGCCGCCTGCGGTGCCCGCGGCGGCGGCTGGCTGGGCTGGGGCCGCCAGCGGGATTGCCGCCGACAGGCAGCCCGCGGCGCACGCTGCCAGGGCGGCGCGGGCCAGCCGCGCCGGTGCGTGGCTCCGGCGGCGGCTGGCACGGTGCGGCAGCGGCATGGCGGAAATGCTATTGCCGCCGGCTGCGGGTGGTGGTCCAGGCGGCCAGGGCGGGGCCCGGTGGCCTGACGCCGCAGTGCCTGAGAGTGTCCTGCATCGGCTCCCTCCGGGCTACCCGGGTTTCCCAAGCTTACGTGCAGCACCTACCCTCAATGCCCGTGCCGGATTCAACGCCGCTCAGCCCGCGGCAGCAAACGGCCGCGGCTACCTTGCTAGCCGTGGCCTCACCGCTCGCCGATGAGCTTGGCGAGATCTTTCTCCGGAATGGACATGAGCTCGCGCTGGTCGGCGGCTCGGTCCGGGACGCGTTCCTGCGCCGTCCCTCAGGTGACATCGACCTCGCGACTGACGCGCCGCCGCAGCGGATCATCGAGATCACCGAGGGCTGGCCGGACCAGCTGTGGACGATCGGCATCGACTTCGGCACCGTCGGGATGCGCAAGGGCAGCGCGATCTTCGAGATCACGACCTACCGGAGTGAACGGTACGAGCGCAGGTCGCGCAGGCCCGAGGTCAGCTACGGGAGGTCGCTTGAGGAGGATCTGTCACGCCGCGACTTCACGGTCAACGCCATGGCCGCGCGGCTGCCCGGATACGGGCTTGTGGATCCTTTCGGCGGTCTGCGCGACCTGAAAGACAAGGTCCTGCGCACGCCCGGCAGGCCGGAGGATTCGCTTAACGATGATCCGCTGCGGATCCTGCGCGCCGCCAGATTCGCCGCCCAGCTCGGCTTCGCCGTCACCCCCGAGCTGAGCGCCGCGATGACAAGGCTGGCCCCGAGACTGGCCGGAGCCAAGAAAGTCGTGTCGGCCGAGCGGATCGCGGCGGAGCTGGCCAAGCTCATGCTGGCGCCGCCCCCTTCGGGGCCGTCCCGGGGCATTGCCTTGCTGGTGGACACCCATGTCGCCGAACAGATCCTGCCCGAGATTCCCAAGTTGCGCCTGGAGCGGGACGAGCACTTCAGGCACAAGGACGTCTACCAGCATTCGCTGATCGTGCTTGAGCAAGCCATCGCCCTGGAACCGCGCTACGACCTGCAACCCGACCTGGTGCTACGGCTGGCCGCGCTACTGCATGACATCGGCAAGCCGCAGACGCGCTCCAGGCTTCCTGGCGGCCGGGTCGCGTTCCATCATCACGAGGTGGTCGGAGCCAAGCTGGCCGCTAAGCGGCTGTCGGCGCTGCACTTCCCCGCGGACGTGGTGGCTGACGTTTCCCGTCTCGTCGAGCTGCACCTGAGGTTCCACGGCTACGGCACCGGCGAATGGACGGATTCAGCTGTCCGCCGCTACGTCCGGGACGCTGGCCCGCTGCTGACCCGGCTGCACGCCCTGACCAGGGCCGACTGCACCACAAGGAACCAGGCCAAGGCGCAGCGGCTGGCCCGTTCCTACGACAGCCTGGAAGACCGGATCGCGGCACTGGCCGAGCGCGAGGAGCTGGCCAGCATCAGGCCGGATCTGGACGGGCACGAGATCATGCGCATCCTCGGGATCAGTTCCGGGCCGCAGGTCGGCAGGGCCCACGCGTACCTGCTGGAGCTGCGCCTTGAGCACGGCCCGCTCGGCACCGAGCGGGCCGCTCAGGAGCTGCTGGCCTGGGCCGCGGCCGACGGGCTCGGCGGCCCTGCGGCCCCGCCGAGCCCGCCGGCCGGCTGACGGCTGGCTAGCCGGTAGCCAATGGCGACCAGCAGGTACCCGGCGGCCACGACGATCAGCATCGGATACGACTTGCCGGTCACCGGCATAAACGCCGCGCTGAGGCCGGCACCGGCCACGAAGGTGACGTTAAACATCATGTCGTAGAAGGCGAAAACCCGGCCGCGGTAGGCATCCTCGACGTCCTGCTGGATGATCGTGGTGGCGCAGATGGCCACGCCCTGGGACGCCAGATTCACTCCGAAACCGATGATCAGGAACGGGACCGGGTTGAACGTCGCGCCTAGCGGACCGGTCACGACCGCAGCCGCGGCCAGCAGGACCGCGATCCAGGCTGGCTTGCCCAGTCGCCTGGTCGCCCCCGGCGTGACCAATGCCGCCGATGCGTAGCCGAGCGCTGACGCGCCCACCAGCAGTGAGTAGCTGCCGAGCGCGGCGTTCGCGCCGGCCAGGCGGTAGAAGTAGTTCCGGTACAGCAGGATGGACATCAGGAACAAGATCCCGTAGAGGAGCCGGCCACCTCCGGTAGCGCCGAGCGCGGCGGCGGCACCCCGGCGGCGCCAGACATAGCGCGCCCCCGCGGCCAGGCCCGCCGCCACGTCCGCGAGTTCCGCGAGTATCCGGCCGGGCAGCGGCTCGCCCGGGTCGTGGTTCGGGCCGAGCAGGTCGCGGCGCATGGTGCCCGCCACGAGTCCTGCGATCAGGTAGCAGAAGCCGGCGACCAGCAAGGTGACGGCAGAGCCGCCCTGGCCGCTGCCGGTCACCAGGTGCACGCCGAGTGCGGCGAGGCCCCCGACGGAGGCCACGATCCCGCCCGCGGTCGGTGCCACGGAGTTCGCCATCACCAGCTTGTCGCCGGCCACCACGTGCGGCAGCGCGGCCGACAGGGAGGACAGGAAGAACCTGTCGACGCCCAGCGTCGCCAGGACGCTGGCGTAGAGCGGGACGCCCAGGCTGCCCGAGGCCACCAGCGAGGCGGTTAGCACTACGAACGCCGCGCGGATCACCGCCGACCAGACCAGGATCTGACGGCGCGACCAGCGGTCGATGAACACGCCGGCGAACGGGCCGATCAGCGAATACGGGAGATAGAGCACCGCGAACGCGCCTGCTGCCGAGGCCGGGTTCGGAAACTTCGTGGCGTTGAAGAAGACATAGCTGCCCAGGCCCGCGGTGAACACGCCGTCGCCAGCCTGCGAGATCAGCCTGGTCGCGAACAGCCGCCTGAAGTTCCGCTCGGCAAGCACGACGCGCAAGTCGGAGATGAAGGACGACCGTGTCGTCCATCGCCTCAGCCTGCCCGTGCTGGCCAGCCCGGCACGGCGTTCTGGCTGGGAAGACACGCGATCAGCCTACGGGGAGCCGCTACCGCCCTCCAACCATCGGCGGACGGCTGCCGCGCGGCGTTCAGACGGCGCCCGGTGGTTCGGGGCGCCCGGTGGTTCGGTCAGCGGTCGACTTCGCCGCGGATGAACTTGTCGACCGCATCGCGCGCTTGGTCGTCGCTGTACTGCACCGGCGGTGACTTCATGAAGTACGAGGCGGCCGAGAGGATCGGGCCGCCGATGCCACGGTCCTTGGCGATCATGGCGGCCCGGACCGCGTCGATGATCACCCCGGCCGAGTTCGGCGAGTCCCATACCTCCAGCTTGTACTCGAGGCTCAGCGGGACGTCACCGAACGCCCGGCCCTCGAGCCGCACGTACGCCCACTTCCTGTCGTCCAGCCAGGGCACGTGGTCGGAGGGGCCGATGTGCACGGCCGCCTTCTCCATCTCGTGCGGGATCTGCGAGGTCACCGACTGGGTCTTGGAGACCTTCTTCGACTGCAGCCGCTTGCGCTCCAGCATGTTCATGAAGTCCATGTTGCCGCCGAAGTTGAGCTGGTACGTGCGCAGTAGTTCGACCCCGCGATCCTCGAAGAGCTTAGCCAGAACGCGGTGCGTGATGGTCGCGCCCACCTGCGACTTGATGTCATCGCCGATGATCGGTACGCCCGCGTCGGTGAACTTGCGTGCCCATTGCGGGTCGGACGCGATGAACACGGGCAGCGCGTTGACGAACGCGACGCCCGCATCGAGCGCGCACTGCGCGTAATACCTGTCGGCCTGCTCCGAGCCCACAGGCAGGTAGGAAACAAGCACGTCGGCGCCGCTGTCGCGGAGCGCCGCCGTCACGTCAACGGGCTGCTCATCCGATTCGGTGATGATCTGCAGGTAGTACTCGCCGAGTCCGTCCAGGGTAGGCCCGCGCTGCACGGTGATGCCGGTCGGCGGCACGTCACAGATCTTGATGGTGTTGTTCTCGCTCGCGACGATCGCCTCGGCGATGTCGCGTCCCACCTTCTTGGCGTCGACGTCGAAGGCAGCAACGAACTCAAGGTCACGAACGTGATACGGGCCGAACTGGACGTGCATGAGACCGGGCACCCGGCTGCCGGGCTCGGCGTCCTTGTAGTACTCCACGCCCTGGACAAGAGAACTAGCGCAGTTTCCGACGCCGACGATGGCTACCCGTACCGCACTCATGAGCATTGCTCCTTTTAACTGTGTCCTGCCGCCAGCGACAGCACCCGGCCATCAGCCAGTGCTGTTCGCTGCGCCGCCTTCTCTGTTGCTTCCGGCTTCTGGTTGGTTCCCGGGACGCTCCCCGGGCGGCTGGTCCGACTGCCGTTCCGATGCGATCAGCTCATTCAGCCAGCGGACTTCCCTGTCGACCGACTCCAGGCCATGCCGCTGCAACTCCAGGGTGTAACTGTCGACCCGCTCCCGGGTTCTCGACACCGCTGCCCGGAAGCTCTCCCGCCGCTCCTCGAGCCGGCTGCGGCGGCCTTCGAGGATCCGCAGCCTGACGTCCGCCCTGGTCAGGCCGAAGAAGGCGAAGTGCACGCCGAAGCCGTCGTCCTCCCAGGCCGCCGGGCCCGCCTGCGTCAGGAGGTTCTCAAGGCGCTCCTTGCCGTCTGCCGTCAGCCGGTAAACGATCTTCGAGCGACGTCCGGCCAAGGGCTTGACGGTGCCAGGCAGGGTTTCCTCGATCAATCCCTGCCGCAGCAGTTCCTTCAGGCATGGATACAGGGATCCGTACCCGAACGCGCGGAACGCGCCGAGCAGCGAATTGAGCCGCTTGCGCAGCTCGTAGCCGTGCATCGGGGTCTCGCGCAGCAACCCGAGCACGGCGAGCTCAAGCACCCCTGAACGCTGGCTGCTCACGCCGTCCTACCTCCCGCTATCTGCCTGGCTACCATCCACGCCCAGGCAGACTATGGTGGTGCTATCTCGATTCGATGTATCGAACCGATACATCGCAAAGATATGTGCTCGGTTACCTCGGCGCAAGTCGGCGGCTACCGTCCGTTCCCTGGGGCAGGCAGGCCAGGGCGGGACTCGGCCTGGGCGCGGTTCCGTCGTAACCTGTCGGGCATGAGGCGATCGGTCGTTGACTACGGACTCGCGCGGCGGGCCGTGCTCGCTTCCGTGTTCGGCGGCCGCACGACAGTCACGGATGTCTGCGACGCCCATCCTTATCTGCTGCGGGCCGCGAAGTTCCATGGCGAGCCGACCGACAGGTCCTGTCCGATCTGCCGGAAGGTGAAGCTCACCCATGTCACCTACGTGTACGGCGACGAGCTCGGGCGGTACGAGGGCCGGGTGAAGCAATCCTCTGAGCTGGACGAGATGGCCGCCGAATACGGCGAGTTCCAGGTCTACGTCGTCGAGGTCTGCCAGAGTTGTGCCTGGAACCACCTCGCGTCGTCCTATGTTCTCGGCACGGGCGAACCAGTTACCCGGCGTCCTCGGCGCGCCCGGGCCGGCGACTGAGCGAGCGGGCTGACGGCTCCCCAAGTTCGTGGCGGGCCAAGCTAGCAGGCGTGACTCACGATACGTACCGGGAGGCTTGGTAGTGCCGGGTAGCGTGTGACATTCGGCGAGACCGCTGCTCGCTTGCGGCCGCTTATCCCCGACCAGCGAGGACGCGTGAGCAATCCAGATTTTTCCGGGTCGTCTTGGCAGGACCCGGCAGGAGTGGGCGGGTCTGCCGCGCGCAGCAATGGCAGGAACGATGCTCCCGGCATGCGCGGCGGGCACCGGCAGCTGAGCGACTTTGATCATGGCGCCCGGAACGGTGACAACGCGGGCGGTAACGGCTATGGGCGCCCGGGGAGCAATGGCCGCGCTACCCAGGATGGCTACGACCGGCGCGGCTACGACCGCCCCGGGGCCCGTGACCTGAGGGACCGCCTGGACATCAAGGCCCGGCTTGGCGCGATAACCGGCGCAGGCCCGGCGGCCGCTGCGGGCATCGCCGGCGCTGGTCCCGCCGCCGGGCCGGGCATCGCCAGAACCAGTCAGGCGGCCGGCCGCGGCAGCCGGGGGCGGGCTGCGCAGCGGCCGGGGCAGGCGTACCGGGACAGGCCGGGCGAAACCGACGGGGACTACGACGACATCGTCGGGTACCGCGGCACCAGGGCTCAGGCCAGGCCGGCCGCGCTCAAGGACCGCCCCGGCGCCCAGCGCCGCGCCGGCACCGGCGGCGCCGCGGGCCAGGCTGGCCGCCGGGCGCCCGGCGGCTACCGGCCAGGCGGATCAGGCGGCGGCCGGTACGGCGGCCGGGGGCCGCGCCGTAAGGGCAGCTGGTGGCGGCGCTGGACCTGGAAAAAGGCGCTAGCCGTCGTCGCCAGTGCAGGTGCCGCGATAGTGCTGTTTGGCGTCGTGCTCGTGGTTGTCGCGTACGGCAAGACACAGATCCCTACCGAAGTGTCTGAGAGCGCGCTGCAGCAGTCGTCGACCGTCTACTTCGGCAACGGCAAGACCGTCGTCGGCACGTTCAGCACCGGCACCAACCGGCAGCTGCTGACCTCGGCGCAGATCCCGGCCGTACTGAAGAATGCCGTGATCGCGGCGGAGGACAGGCACTTCTACACCGAAGGCGGGATATCCCCGACCGGCATCCTGCGCGCCGGGTACGAGGACCTCACCGGCGGGACGTTCCAGGGCGGGTCGACCATCACCCAGCAGTTCGTCAGGAACTACTACGCCAACATCGGCACCGCGCAGACCATGAGCCGCAAGCTCAAGGAGATCTTCGTCGCCATCAAGCTCTCCCACGAGAAATCCAAGGACTGGATCCTGACCCAGTACCTGAACACGGTCTTCCTGGGCGACGAAGCCTACGGCGTCGGCGCCGCCGCGCAGACCTACTTCAACCGGCCGGCGCTCGCGCTCAACGTCGCCCAGTCGGCGATGCTGGCCGCGTTGATCCAGCAGCCGGGCTACTTCAGCCCGGACCCGCACGCCGGGCAGGCCTATACGTCGCTGGTCGCCCGCTGGCACTACGTGCTGGCCAATATGGTCAGGGACGGCGCGCTCACCCAGCAGCAGGCGGCCGCGCAGAAGTTCCCGAAGATCGTGCCCGGGCAGCTGAACGACGGCTGGACCGGCTACCGCGGCTACATCATGCAAGCCGTCAGGGACGAGCTCAGGTACACCTACGGCTACACGCTGCAGGACATCTACACCAGCGGTTTGAAGATCGTTACCACGTTCAACCAGTCCATGATGAGCACCCTGGACAAGTCGGTTGCCGAGGAGCGGCAGCAGATGGCGGCCGACGGCAGCCCCATGCCGTCCTACGTGCATGTCGGCGCGCTGCTTGAGCAGCCGGGCACCGGAGCGATCCTGGCCATGTACGGCGGCCCGGGCTACGGCGCGCGGCACTGCAAGCTCGTCGACTGCCAGTACAACATGGCGACCGAGAGCTCGAACCAGGTCGGATCCTCGTTCAAGCCGTACGTGCTCGCCACCGCCGTGTCGCAGGGCATGGACGTGCAGGACAGCCTGCTGAACGGCTACTCGCCGATCTGGATACCGCCGGACTGGACCGAAGCGGACCGGCTGGCCCTGTCGGCCCAGTCGCCGCCGGCCAACCCGTACGGCTACTGGGAGTTCAACGAGCCGGACGAGGACAGCGGCCGCCCCTTGCCGGTGCCGACGGCCGCCGCTATCTCCTCCGACCCGGCCTTCGAGGATCTGACCCACCGGGTCGGCGTGCAGAACGTCCTCGACATGGCGCGGAGCTTCGGCGTGGCACCCACGGACATGGCCGGGCTGGAGAGCATGTTCGGCCCGCACGGCAGCGACCCGGGATCGGTCACGATGTCGCTCGGGCAAGGCGACCTCACCGTCGAAGACCAGGCCAACACGTTCGCGGTGCTGGCCGCCGACGGCCAGTACGCCACGCCGCACGTGATCGCCCAGATCACGCAGGACGGCAGGGTGATCCCGCCGAAGATCGTCCACCGGCAGGTGCTCACCCCGGCGCAGGCTGCCGACGTCGATTACGCGCTGTCGTTCGACAACGTTGACGGCGGGACCGCGTACCCCTCAGCCGCGTGGGACCGGCCGGTCATCGGCAAGACCGGGACCACCAACCAGGCCCAGTCGGCGTTCTTCATCGGGTCAATACCGCAGTACTCGCTCGCCGTCGGGATGTTCACCCAGAATCAGTCTGATCACACCGCCCAGACGCTCGACAACCTGCCGGTTCTGCCTGGCCAGAGCACTGGCGGAATGGGTGGCGGATGGCCGGCGACGATCTGGCACGCCTTCATGACGAACCAGTTCTCGCAGCTAAGTGCCGAGCCGCTGCCGACGCCTGACTACACCGGTTTCACTCAGTGGATCCAGGCCGTTCCGCAGCAGCCCAAGCACAAGGCGCAGCCGAACCCTGGCCGGACGTGCGAACCTCGGCACGGACGCCTGTTCGGGCGGCCGTGCCCGCCCCAGGCCCCCAGCCCGGGAGGGGGCCCGGCGCCGAAGAAGTCGTGCTCGCCGGGACCAGGACTGCCGTGCCCGTCACCGACTGGCTCGGTCCCGCCGGGACAGCAGCCGGTCCAGAACGGCGAACCGGCCGGGATCACCCAGGTCGCGGAGGACCGATTCGCCGTGGCGGCACACTTGCTTGATGGCGGCTAGCGGCCGCCGGCGGCGGTCCCGGCGCCCCGGCCAGCTCGGCAGCGGGCCCGCACTGGCCCGCAACGGGCCTGCTGTTACCGGGTTAGCTGGCCGCGGAGCCAGCGTATGTCGGCGCCCGGATCCGGGGTCTCGCAGACGAGCGGCGCGCCGGCGGCGCGCACGACATCGACGATCAGGGCCGGGTCAATGGTGCCTGAGGTGAGGCCCGCGTGCCGGTCCCGGCCTGAGCCGAACTCGTCGCGCGAGTTGTTGCAATGCACAAGGTCGATCCGGCCGGTAATCGCCTTGATCCGGTCGACGACCCCGGCGAGGTCCTCACCAGCCGCGTAGGCGTGGCAGGTATCCAGGCAGAACCCCACCTCGCCGCCGCCTTCGGCCGCGTCGGCGACTACCTCCCACAGGCGCGCGATCGCGTCGAAGCCGCGTGCCATCGCACCGTCGCCGCCAGCAGTGTTCTCGATGAGCATCGGCACCGGCCGCTCGATCCGTTCCACCGCCTTGCGCCAGCTGTCATATCCCTCTTCAGGCTCGGCACCGGCGGTGACATGCCCGCCGTGCACGATCAGGCCCTTCGCGCCGATCGCCGCAGCGGCGTCCAGTTGCTGGGCCAGCAACTTGCGGCTCGGGATCCTGATCCGGTTGTTCGGCGAGGCGACATTGATCAGGTAAGGCGCATGGATGAAGGCATCAACGCCCGCATCGGCGAACGCCGCGCGGACTTCGGCCGGCTCGCCGGGGAACACCGGGCCCTTCCAGCCTTGCGGGTCACCGAGGAAGAACTGAACGACGTCGGCGCCGAGGGAAATCGCCTGCGGCAGCGGGTCGCCTTCGTGAAGGTGGGCTCCGATACGGACCATTCCCCGAGCCTAATGGCTCCTCGCGGGCCCGACGCGCCTGCCCGTGATGCGCGATCACCGGGTGCCATGCTATGCGGGTGACGCATCGGGCGGGGGGGATCGCGCAGCCAGCCAAGCCACGGTCCAGGGCGGCCGCGGTGGTCAGGTGGGCCGCCTGGTTATCGGCCGGAATTGCCGTCATCGGGCTGGCCGCCGCCGGTCTCTGGTGGCTCGGGCGGGCCGTGCGTACCCCGTTGGGACCGGACCTGGCCGCGTTCAGCGGGTCCGCGGTGGTCCAGACGGACGACGTGCGGGCCGCGCGGTGGCTGACAGCGGAGGGCTCCCGGCTGACCGGCCGCCGGGTCAGCTGGCTCACGCTCGCCGGCCATGCCCTGGTCGACGAATGCGCTGGGTCCGGCGGCGGCGGCGGACTGTTCGGCGGCGGCATCAGCGCCAGCGTGGCCTGCCAGCGCACGGACACCTGGTACCTGGCCGTCGTCGGCGGTCAGCGCGCTGAGCAGGGCAACCTGGAGCGGATCCTGCATAGAGCCGACGGATGGGGCCGGTTCAGCACCGTCCCGCAGGGGTCGGCCTCGCCACCCGTCATGCCGATGACGACGGCCGACTGGGTGGGGCCGGCCGGCCCGGCTCCTCCGGCTGGCAAGATCGGCCTCGACCTGATCTGGGTAGCCAGCAGGCAGGAACTCGCCGCGGCGGCCCTCGGCTCCACCCAGTCGCAGACCGCCGCGGACCGGGTCAGCTACCTGGCGGTTTTAAGGCCGGATCTGGCCAGCGTCGCCAGGCGGTCGTTCGCGGTGCGCCGGCATGTGCTGATCGTCTCGATCGAGGATTCCTACTTCTTCAGCACCAGCGCTACCCCGCCCCGCACCGTGGTGGGAGCTCGCTACGGTGCGCTGGCCCGCGCCAAGCGGGGCGGCTAGCTGAAGCCGCCGTGCGCGATGCCCAGGCCCATGCCGACGAACGCCGCGACGAGGCCGGCCACGATGAAGATCCGCTCTTCCCTGGTCTCGGACATCATCTGCGCGTACAGGCCCACCGCGAAGCCTGCCATGCCGAGCACGGTCGCCGCGAAATGCATGGTGACGATCCACCCGGTCGCGAAGGCCGCCAGGCCCGCGACGAAGGTGACGGCGGTCAGGCTGTTCAGCAGCGGGTGCCGCTTGCCGTCGCTGTTGAGCGTGACGTGCGGCAAGTGAAGGCGGGAATGGGCGGTTATGGTCTCGGGCATCGCTTCAACCCCCTGACGGGTGCCTTGCCGGTCTTTCTCTGTTGTGATCCTTCCCGCGCATGACCGCGCGGAATCCTGCTCTGGGCAGGCTGAGACCGGCTGACTTGAGGGCCGGGAGGAGGCCGCTGACCCCGTTATAGTTCCTTGTCTTTCGCCGCGATGCCGACCGGCGGCAGCAGGCTGGTAAGCTGGCCCGGCCGCGACGGCCGCCGACGGCGGCGTGCGGCTCCTCCTGTCACGGAGAGACCGTGACCGCATGAGTCCGAAGGAGGCAGGGTAAGCGTATGCGCCGCTACGAGATGATGATCATCCTCGATCCCTCGCTTGAAGAGCGCACGGTCCAGCCGTCGCTCGAGCAGTTCCTGAAGGTCATCACGACTGCAGGCGGCAGCGTGGACAAGGTAGACGTCTGGGGCAGGCGACGGCTTGCGTATGAGATCGACAAGAAGTCCGAGGGCATCTACACCGTCGTCGACCTGATGGCGGAACCGGAGACGGTCAAGGAACTGGACCGCCAGCTGAACCTGAATGAGGCAGTCCTGCGGACCAAGATCCTCCGGCCAGAGGCGCATTGAGCCCAGATCAGTACTGAGCGCAGCGACGGCCGCGCCGAGCCCGACCCGACAGCACCCGAACGACCGGGAGTAACCCCGATGGCAGCAGGCGACACCCAGATCACGATTATCGGCAACCTCGTCGGCGATCCAGAGCTCCGCTACACCCCGACGGGGCAGGCGGTGGCCACCTTCCGCGTCGCCTCGACCCCGCGGTTCATGGACCGGGCCACCAACGAGTGGAAGGACGGCGACAGCCTCTTCCTGTCCTGCAACGTATGGCGGCAGGCCGCGGAGAACGTGGCCGAGTCGCTGCAGCGCGGCATGCGCGTCATCGTCTCCGGACGGCTCAGGCAACGGTCGTATGAGACGAAAGAAGGCGAGAAACGCACCGTTTACGAGGTCGAGGCCGACGAGGTCGGCCCGTCGCTGCGCAACGCGTCAGCCAAGGTCACCAGGTCCAGCAGGTCCGGTGGCGGCGGCTTCGGCGGCGGCCAGTCCGGCGGCGGCCCGTCAGGGCAGGGCGGCCAGGGCGGGTATGGTGGAGGCGGCGGCGGCCGCCCCGCCGACGATCCGTGGGCATCAGATGCGTCCGGCGGAAACGACTTCTCCGACGAGCCGCCCTTCTGAGCAGCCGCGCTTACTGGTACCCGCCACTGAGCACTTTCTGACACCGCACTTCTGACACCGCACTATCCAGCACCAGACCGACCATCCCCGCCCCCGGCGGGGCTCTGCCGAGGAGCACCACGATGGCCAAGCCGCCCATTCGCAAGCCTAAGAAGAAGGTCTGCCTGTTCTGCCAGGAGAAGATCGCCCGCGTGGACTACAAGGACACCGGGCTGCTGCGGAAGTTCATCTCCGACCGCGGCAAGATCCGGGCACGACGGGTTTCCGGCAACTGCACGCAGCACCAGCGCGACGTCGCCACGGCGATCAAGAACGCGCGCGAAATGGCGCTGCTGCCCTATACAAGCACGGCACGCTAGGGCCGGGAGAGGTTAGCACCGATGAGCGGTTCACCGATGAAGCTCATCCTCACCCAGGAGGTTACCGGCCTGGGCGCCCCCGGTGACGTCGTCGAGGTAGCGGGCGGTTATGGCCGCAACTACCTGGTGCCCCGGGGCCTGGCGATGCGCTGGACTCGCGGCGCCGAGAAGCAGATCGAGCTCATCAAGCGGGCCAGGTCGGCCCGCGAGATCAGGGGCGTCGATGATGCCAAGGCCGCCGCAGGCAAGCTCGCCGCGCTGACCGTGCGGCTGCAGACCAGGGCGGGCGGAGGCGGCAGGCTGTTCGGTTCGGTGTCGCCCGGCGACATCGCTGCGGCGGTCACCGCCGCTGGCGGTCCTGACCTCGACAAGCGCAGAATCGAGATCGCCAACCCGATCAAGACGGTCGGCGCACATCAGGTCAGGATCAGGTTGCACCCTGAGGTCACCGCCACCCTCGACGTCGAGGTTGTCGGAGCCTGACTCTCGGCCGGCAGGTCGGCCTGCGCGCCCGGGCCCCCGGTAGGCCGGGCCCGGTAGGCGGGGCCCGGTGGACGTGCCAGCCTCGTTCGGGTCCTGTTCGTTCGGGCCCAGCTCATTCTGGCGTTGCGTGGTAACCGGCGAGCCGCCTGCCCAGCTCCGGGTCGAGTTCGGCGACCATCGCCCAGATGTCCGCCAAACGGTCGGCGACGTGGTCAGCCGCGCTCGCGCACGCTTGTCCCCGCGAGTCGGCTGCAAGGTCATCGATGGCCCGGCTTAGCCGGGCCAGCAGCTCGTCCGTCGTCGAACACATGCTCGAATGTTAGGCGAAGCCGCCCCCGGCCGCGCGCCAAACCGGCTCATCCGCCCCCGTAGCCTGCCAGTCGCGGTGGGGGTGGCCGTGAGCTGGCATGTTACGTTCGACGTCAAATTCCCAATGTGGATAACTTGCTGCCATTGTGGACTGGCATTCTTGTCAGTTCTTTTTGCCGCGCACAGCCCGTGGATGGAATAGCCGCAGGCAGCGAGGCATCGCCCGGGCAGCCAGCGGCCCGTATCCACACCGGCATCCCCAGCGTGCGCACAACCGGGGCGGCGTGTCTGCACAGGCTGTCCACAGGCCTGTGCACAGCACGGCTGGACGCTGGCATGCAGCGGCAAGAGACTGTCGTAGCCGTTCGATAGAACGGACATGATCGCGTGCGCGGGCAGCCGCGGGACTGCACAGCGCGGGAGTAGACAGCGCGGGACTGCACAGCGCGGGACTGAACACCGGCAGGGGGGCGGCATCTTGTGAGCGTCACGGAGATAGCGCCGCGGGGCGAGGAATTCGAACGGACTCCGCCGCATGATCTCGCCGCCGAGCAGTGCGTGCTCGGCGGGATGTTGCTGTCCAAGGACGCTATCTCCGATGTCCTGGAGGTGATCCGGCCGGCCGATCACTACCGGCCCGCTCACCAGCTGGTGCATGAGGTCATTCTGGACCTGTACGGCCGGGGCGAGCCTGCGGACGCGGTGACCGTCGCCGCGGAGCTGACCAAGCGCGGCGACATCGCCCGGGTGGGCGGGGCGCCTTACCTGCATACGCTGATCGCCTCGGTGCCGACGGCGGCCAATGCCGGGTACTACGCCCGCATCGTTCGCGAGCGGGCGATCCTGCGCCGGCTCGTCGAGGTCGGCACCAGGATCGTCCAGCTCGGCTACGCAGGTGACGGGGATGCCGACGAGCTGGTAGACCGGGCTGAGGCGGAGGTCTACGGGGTCACCGAGCGGCGCGTCAGCGAGGACTACCTGCCGTTGTCGGAGATCATGCCGGGGGCGCTGGACGAGATCGAGGCCATCGGCAGCCGCGGTGGCGCACTGACCGGGGTCCCGACCGGGTTCGCCGATCTCGACTCTCTTACCAACGGGCTGCATCCAGGCCAGATGATCGTTATCGCGGCCCGGCCGGCGCTCGGCAAGGCCCTCGCCCTGGATACCCCGCTGCCGACGCCGGCCGGCTGGACGACGATGGGTGACGTCAGGGTCGGCGATCAGCTGATCGGTGCCGACGGCACGCCGGTGGGCGTGCTTGCGGCCACCGAGGTGATGCACGGGCGGCCCTGCTATGAAGTGGAGTTCTCCGGCGGCGAGATCATCGTGGCCGACGCCGAGCACCAGTGGCTCACCCGGCCAGGCCAGGCCGGTCGCACAGATCCGCCGGATGATGGCGCGGGACGAGCTTCCTGGCGGGAGGCGGAGCCGCGGATCGTCACCACGGCAGAGATAGCGGCGGCGTTGCGGCACGCCGCTGGGTCTGGCGAACCCGGCCCTGGCAGCGGGCCGTGCCTATCCGTGCCCGTCTGCGGGGCCCTGGAGCTGCCCGAAGCGGATCTGCCCTTCCCGCCGTATGCCCTGGGAGCGTGGCTGGGTGAGGGACTGCCGTCGGAAGCGGGGTCCGGATTGGCAGATCCCGAGATCGTCATGCGGGTCGAGGCGAGCGGGGTCGCCTGTGACGATGACGGCACCATGCAGGCGGAGCTGCACCGGATGGGCGTAGTTGCTGACCGGCATATCCCGGGCGCCTACCTTCGCGGGTCGCAGGCGCAGCGCCGGGCACTGCTAGCGGGGCTGCTCGACGCGTCGGGTACGGTACTCGGCTCGGGATCTGTCCAGCTGGCCATGGGCAGCCTGCGGCTGGCCGCAGAGGTCAGGGAGCTAGTCCACAGCCTCGGCTACCTGTGCTCGGTGACGACTGACGGGCCGCCGGCCGGTTCCGAGCCGCCGCCGGCCCGCTACCTGGCCGCATTCAGCACTGGCGATCAGGTCTTCTGGCTAAGCGGCAAGAGGCGGCTGCACAAGGAGCGGTTCCGGCACGAGCCGCGGCTGGCCCGCTGGCGCGACATCGTCGCGGTCCGGCCAGTGCCGACCAGGCCGGTGCGCTGCGTTCAGGTGGCCGGGCCTGACCACCTCTACCTGGCTGGGCGGGAAATGATTCCGACGCACAACTCGACGCTCGCCCTGGACCTGGCCCGTGCCGCCTCGATTAAGCACGGCCTCACCGCAGCGATCTTCAGCCTGGAGATGAGCCGTAACGAGATCACCATGCGGCTGCTGTCCGCGGAGGCCAGGGTCCCGTTGCACTCGATGCGGACCGGGCAGCTCGGCGATGAGGACTGGACCAGGCTGGCCCGCCGGATGAGCGAGGTCGTGGACGCGCCGTTGTTCATCGACGATTCGCCGAACATGTCGATGATGGAGATCAGGGCTAAGTGCCGGCGGATGAAGCAGCGGCATGACCTGCGGCTGGTGATTATCGACTACCTACAGCTGATGAGTTCGCCGAAGCGGGTGGAGAACAGGCAGCAGGAAGTCTCGGACATGTCCCGTTCACTCAAGCTGCTTGCCAAGGAGCTGGAGGTACCCGTTGTCGCCGTCGCCCAGCTCAACCGCGGCCCCGAGCAGCGGACCGACAAGCGTCCGCTCCTGGCGGATTTGAGGGAATCTGGGAGCATTGAGCAGGATAGCGACGTTGTAATACTTCTGCACCGCGAGGATGCCTATGAGCGTGAGTCGCCGCGGGCAGGCGAGGCGGACTTCATAGTGGCCAAGCACCGCAATGGGCCGACCGCTACGGTCACGGTCGCGTTCCAGGGTCACTACAGCCGCTTTGTCGACATGGCGCCTGTGTAGCCGGGCCCGGCGCGGGAGGCCGTCAGCTCGCGAATGAACCGGTCAGGTGCCGGCAGCGAGTACTCGGAGCGGATTAACTCTCCGCTGTCGGCGTCCGTCCAACAGATCGATGCCCGGACCCGGCCTGCAGGGGACCGGATCCATCGTTACCATGCCCGCCGGTGGCGACCTTCTGGCGGCAGGCGGAGCACAGACACGCTGACCATCGCGTCTAGCCCGAGTGCGATCAGAAAATCAGACGCTCAATCACCGCTGTAGGGGCCGGGCGCGGGCCGCTAGCACACACCGTAAAGATTTGGAGTGCAGTATGCTGCAACGACTGCGCTCGTAGCTCAACGGATAGAGCATCTGACTACGGATCAGAAGGTTGGGGGTTCGAGTCCCTCCGAGCGCGCCACGAAAGCCGCAGGCCAGAGCCCTGTTGCAGCACTGGGCGGAACCCTGAGTTTCTGTCCCCGGGACTTGCCGTCTCACATCGGCGCACAGCACAAGGACCGGGCAGGCCAGTGACCATCCCGAACGGGTATCAGTCCAGACCTTTCTCAACCGGTCAGCCAGCTCCCGGACCAGCCTTATCCGCCTGCCTGGTCCAGTGGGCGAGGCTGTCGCGGCCGGACAGGGTGAATGGGTGCTCGGGGCCCAGGACGCGCTCGTAGGAGGGCAGCAGGGCGGCGAACCGGTCGCGGGCGGCCGCCGCGTCCCCCGCCCCCCCGGTCCACTGAGCGAGGTTGGCGCGGGCGGTCAGGGTGTCGGGGTGCTCGGGGCCCAGGACGCGTTCGCGGATGGGCAGCAGGGCGGCGTACTGGTCGCGGGCGGCCGCCGCATCGCCTGCACTACCGGTCCAGTTGGCGAGTTCACCGCGGTTGGTCAGGGTGTAGGGGTGCTCGGGGCCGGAGACGCGTTCGCGGATGGGGAGCAGGGCGGCGTACTGGTCGCGGGCGGCCGCCGCGTCCCCCGCCTCCCCGGTCCAGGAAGCGAATTCCTGGCGGGCGGACAGGGTGAATGGGTGCTCGGGGCCCAGGACGCGCTCGTAGGCGGGCAGCAGGGCGGCGAACTGGTCGCGGGCGGCCGCCGCGTCCCCCGCCCCCCCGGTCCAGCGGCCTAGGCTGTGGCGGGTAGTCAGGGTGGAGGGGTGCTCGGGGCCCAGGATGCGCTCGTGGGCGGGCAGCAGGGCGGCGAACTGGTCGCGGGCCCCGGCCGCATCGCCTGCCATACCGGTCCAGTTGGCGAGGCGATGGCGGGCGGACAGGGTGTCGGGGTGCTCGGGGCCGTAAACCTCATCTTCGTTGTACGTTTTAGTGATCAGCTGGAACAGGTCGCGGGCGGCCGGGTAGCTGCCGCTGTCACCGAGGTACTGCGCGATCCGCAGCATGCCCTTGCTGGTCAGCTTGAGGACACTCCTAGCATGTGGCAGCAGCACCGCGCACGCTGGCCACGTCATGGGCAGTTGCGTGTCTGTAGGAATCGCTGCCTCGACCAGGCTTGCGGCGGCTTGATCCCACTGGCTAGCCTCAGCCGGTGATAGCTGGGCGCGGATAATGGCCTGGACCAGGCGGTGCACCAGCACCAGGCCACCCGAAGCCAGGGTCACCAGCGAATAACGGCGCAGCGCCGCGACTGCATCTCCCGCCGCCACCAGATCGCCCGCCAGCAACCCCACGGTATGCGCCACCACCGGATCTGTGGCCGGGGTGTCGAGCAGCACGCTGAGCGGGACCGGTTCGGGGGCCAGGAACGCCAGCAACCGCAGCACCGCCACCGCATCGGGAGCGTCGTCCGCCAGCCGGGACAAGCCCAGGCTCAGCGTGGCCGCCACATCTGCCGGGTGCCCGGCTGCCTCGCCGCGGGACAGCAGGTCAGCTTGCCGGGCCCGGAACAATGTCAAGTACCGGCCCAGGGGCGTGCCGCTGGCCTGCATATAGGCGGCGGCTTGCTCCAGCGCTAATGGCAGCCCGCCCAGCGCTTCGGCCAGCTGCCGGGCTGCTGCCCGGTCCGGGTCCCCGGTCCTGTTCACCAGGAACCCGGCGGCAACCTCAGCGTCCAGGACCGGGACATCCAATGCCTGGCCCGGCGGCCAGTGCTGGTTCTGAGTCGTGATCAGCACCCGCCCCCGGCCCGCAGGCGGCACGAACCGCTGCACCGACACCTGATCGGTCACGTTATCGAACACCACCAGCCACCCGGTCTCGGCCCGGGCCAGCACCGCGTGCACCGAAGCCACCGGATCCCGGATATCCACCGGTTCGCGCGCTCCGAGCTGCGCGGCCAGCTCCGCGAACTGCGCTCCCAGCACGGTGGAGTCCTCGGCCGCGAACTGCCAGCACACCCCCACCTCAGCCACATGCCGGTGCGCGTACTCCACCGCCACGCTGGTCTTCCCCGCACCCCCGAGCCCGCACAACACCACCACTCGCGGCCCGGTCCGCTCCCCGGCGTCCGCCAGACGGGTATCCAGGTCCGCCAGCAGATCCTCCCTGCCCGCCAGCACCGCAGGCCGCGGTGCGAGCTGGACCGGCAGGCTGGAAGGTTCGGGGCGCCGCTGGTATTCCAGCGTGCCGACGCCCACAGCCCCGTGATCAGCAAACACCGACCCGGGGCCCTGCTTCACCGTACCGGGTGCGGCTACCTCTGCGCCGGACCCGGCGGCGTAGGGCCCGGCGTCACGTTCCCGTGAATCACCGCGGCCGCGGTCCCCCCGCCAGAAGCATTGATGTTCATATCCCGGCCAGCAGCCGCCGAGTGATCCGATGCCGACACCTGGTACTTACCGGCCGCGGACCCGGCCGCATCCACCAGTTGCATCAGCGCCTGCGCTGCCGACACCAGATCCGGGTCATCACCGGCGCCTACGGTGGTCAGCTCCTGCGCCAGCGGTTTGTCCCACACCTGCGGATCCTGCTCATGACGGGCCAGCACCAGCTCACCGCCCTCGCGGCCCGCCAGCTTCCGCCGCACCAGCCCCTTCAAGCCGTTATAAGCATCCGTAATCGCCGAGGAAGCAGTATTTTTCAGCCCCAGCCCCGCACCCGCCACTAACGCGGTCAAAATCAACGTCACCGGATCCATGCCCCACCCCTACCTGGTCAGCATCAGCGCTCATACTGTCCCAGAACCCGCCCGGGCCCGGCAACCGGCCAGACCGCCGACATCGCATGTGACAGCAGAAGTGACAGCAACATCACCAGCCATCACGCCAGCCCAGCAGGCCTGACGGCGAGGGCCAGGGCCAGAGGCCAGGCCCGAAACGCGCGCGGTGAACAGCGGCGCTCCTCGGCGCTGTGGGTGCCTTCTGCGGAATCGTTGTCAACGTGCATGTCGGTGTCGACCTCGCCGCCGCGGCGGCGGCACATCTCACCGACGACACGGCGGCACGCTTCCTCGTGACGGCCTTCAACTCCACGTCCAACAATGTATTCACGGACGTGTACTTCATCAGTGAGTACGCCGCTCCGCCGATCATGGCGTTCGCCCTCTGGCGGAGGACTACTTGCGGACGCGGAACCGAAGGATCGTGACGGCTCCCGACCGTGTGCTGTCGAGCGGTTCCAGGTCTATCCGGGCAAGGCCCGGGGGCGAGAAGAAGCGAATGCCGTCGCCGAGCAGGACCGGCAGGACATACACCAGGATTTCGTCCACGAGTCCCCGCCGCAGGCACTGACCGGCCACGTCGGCGCCGAGGATTTCGAGGTTCTTGCCGCCCGCGGCGCGCAGTGCCGTGGCGACGGCCTCCCCGATATCACCGGTGAGGAACGTGACCGCCGGGTCCGGCGGGTCCGGCGGGGCGTGGGTGAGGACGAACTCAGCTCCCCCGTCGTAGGCAGGGGGGTGCGGGCCGTCGGCCATACGCTTACCCACCTCGTAGGTCCGCCGGCCGATAAGCATGGCGCCGGTGGCCGCCATGATCTCCGGGAACGCGCTCTCGATCGGCGCCACGAAGTCGAAGATCCAGTCCATCGCGTCGCCGGGACCAGCGGTGAACCCGTCGAGTGACATACACCTGTTCACGACCACTTTGCCGGTTCCCGTGCTCGTGCCGCGCACCATGCACCTCCGAAGGACTTTCCCTGGCTGTCATCCCAGGCTCTCGAATGATGACGCTACGCGCCCGGATCTCGTCGGCCGCCAGCGAAAAGGGATCAGACGTTTCCACCCAAGCTCCCAGGTGACACGCTTGGCCAAACGTTACTGCGGTGACGCGTTGCCTCAGTCGGCCCGGCCGTAGACCGTGAAGTCGATCTCGATGGCGGCGACTGGGGGGTGTTCCGGGCTGGCCAGGAACGCCACCACCTCACCCGGCACGTCGTACACCCTGCTGACCGATCCGCCCGGCGGGACGGTGAAGGAGTCAAGAGCCGTGATGAAGCTGGCGTTGATCGTGTTCGGCTGGTCAACGTGCGAAACACCGATGACCACAGGCGCCGGGCTGTTCACCCAATTGTCGACCGATAGCCGGATGGTGCGGTAGGAAGACACGTCCAGCTGCACGAGTTCCGACCCGTCCTCGTCAACTGTCATCTGATTGCCGTCAGCCAGGAGCTTCGTGTTAGGCATACGCCGACCGTAGCCCATAGATCATCGAGCCTGCCCACCCTGGCAGCAACGCGGGGCAGACCCTCGACAGTGATCTCTCCCGGCAAGACCTCGGCACCTGTCAGGAGGACAGGAGAAGAGCGGGGTACTCCGAGATCTTTTCCGGCCGCTGGCTACAGCGAGTCTGACACATGCAAACGTCGACAGCGCTCGGCGAAGCGCCGCACCGGTGCTCTATGATCTTGGCAGTTGCCGGGCAGGCGGGCCGGGAGGATGCCATGAAAGCCTCGATCGGATACCTCGTTGTCGATGCCGTCGATCCTGAGCGGCTGGCCGGATTCTGGTGCGGACTGCTGGAGGTAGAAGTCGACAGCATGATCGGCGAGGGCCAGTTCGTGGTGCTATCTGCGACCAAGGACGGCCTGACGGTCGGCTTCCAGCGCGTCCCGGAAGCGAAGGTCGGCAAGAACCGCCTGCACCTTGATCTGGTTGTCGAGGACCTGGACACGGCCACCACCGAGATCGAAACGCTCGGCGGTCGGTGGCTTGAGCCCGGTAGTACCCGCGAGCTGGAGGGCTTCCGCTGGCGGGTCATGGCTGACCCCGAGGGCAACGAGTTCGATATCGATGTCCTGCCGCCTTCCTGAAGCCACCTGTCGTGGTCCTGGCTGGCCACTCTCTGACCGCGCGACTAGCGTCAGCTGCGGCTTGACAGTCATCGGCCTGCCGGGGCGGCCTGGCCGTCGGGCTACGCTG
The DNA here is from genome assembly GCA_050011895.1 of Streptosporangiaceae bacterium. Taxonomy (GTDB): domain Bacteria; phylum Actinomycetota; class Actinomycetes; order Streptosporangiales; family Streptosporangiaceae; genus DATBGO01. The sequence goes on from JBEKIF010000005.1 coordinate 90,292, forward strand.
GCCGGATTTTGGCCGCACAAAGCCGCCTAGCGTCGGCAATCATTGCGCATCGCTGAGTAACATTTCCCAGGTCAATTGATGTATAAGCCGGTAGCGGATGTGCCCGCAGATCTCCACGGATCAGACGGTTGGGGGTTCGGCATCCCTCCGAGCGCGCCCACGGCAGAGGCCCCGTCAGCGACTGATCCGGGGTCAGTCGGCGGCCAGGTCACGCTGATACCAGGTGCCTGGCCGGCCGCCGGGCTCGGCCGGCCCAGCCGGGACGAACCCGGCTTTGGTCAGCACCTTCTGGGACGCGACGTTGTCATAGGTGGTCGCTGCTCTGATCGTGCGCAGCCCGTACTGCGCGGCAGCGAGCCGACACAGTTCTCGCGCGGTCGCGGTCGCCACGCCGCGACCCGCGACTTGCTGCGCGACCCGGTACCCGAGCTCGGCCGTGCCGTCCTCAAGATCGACCAGGTTGAACCGGCCGAGCACCGTGCCATCCTCGCCGACGAGCACGTGGAAGACGCAGATGCCAGCCTCCTGCTCGGCCAGCAGGGCGTTGTACCGCTCGGTGAAGTGGTCGAAGAACTCATCGCCGCGGTCGGAGATAAAGGTGCCAAAGTAGGCGCGGTTCGCCAGTTCGAAGGCCAGGACCGCCGGGGCGTGGTCGGCGCGCAGGCGCTGCAGTTCGGGCACCGGCCAACCCTACTCAGATGGTGCACGGCGGTTGCCTGACAGGGTCGGCGGGTCTTCTGGCTGCCGTAGCGCACGAACACCCAGCCGTCATCGACGCGACTACGCTGAGTGTGCTCTCGACCTCAGCTATGTACTCCCTGGCCTCGTCCAGCCTCACGTAGTGTCGGCGGCTATGCGGCTTCTTGTTCTTGGCGGTACGTCTTTCGTCGGCCGCGCCATCGTTGATGAAGCCCTGCGCACCAGTGCCGAGGTGACCTTGTTCGGCCGGGGCAAGACCGGGGCTGGCCTGTTCCCCGAACTGGTGCGGCTCATTGGCGACCGGGACACCGGCGAGTACGGGGCGCTGCGCGACAGCGGCTGGGACGCGGTCGTGGATGTCAGCGGTTACGTTCCCCGTCATGTCGGGCAGGCGATGGACGCACTGGGGGAACGGGTCGGTCGGTACCTGTTCATCTCCAGTCACGCGGTCTACCAGTGCACCGGGGTGGAACCGGGCTCAACCGAGGACACTCCTCGCCGTCCGCCCGTGCGGGACACCGAGGAACTCGACGACGGCACGTACGGGCCGCTCAAGGTCGCGTGCGAGGACGATGTGGTGGCCCGGTACGGCTCCCGGGCAACGATCGTGCGGCCGGGGAAGGTGGCCGGCCCGCACGACTGGCAGGACGGGCTCACGTACTGGGTGCGCCAAGCCGCCCGCGGCGGCCGGGTATCTCTGCCGGGCCGCCCTGAGCAGCCAGTTCAGGTAGTCGACTCGCGCGACCTGGGCCGCCTCGTGGTGCAGCTGCTCGCCGACGATCGCCCGGGCGCGTTCCACGCGGTCGGCCCGGCCGAGCCGGTCACGCTTGGCGGGCTCATCGAGACCTGCGCGCGTGTGGCGGGCACCCAGGTCGAGATCGTGCCGGTATCGCCTGATAAGGCGCTTCCGCTGTTCCCGCTGGTAAAGACGAACTGGCCGTCGCAGCAGCGCAGCCCGGCACGTGCCCGGGCAGCAGGCATGCCCGCAACTCCGCTGCAGGTAACGGCAGCCGACGTCTTGGCCTGGGACCGCCGCGCTTGCATAGAACATCGAAGTCTGTCAATATAGACGTATGTCGAAGTCCCTGATGGTAGTCAGCCCGGCTGACACTGCGCTTTGCGGCCCGCCCTTGTCGGCCCAGCCGCTGACGGCCGAGGAGGCCGAGCAGATCGCACCGCAGCTGAAAGCCCTGGCCGATCCAGTGCGCCTGCGACTGATGTCGCTGGTGGCCTCGCACTCCGGAGGCGAGGCGTGCGTCTGTGACCTGAATGCCGCGTTCGACCTGTCTCAGCCCACCATCAGCCACCATCTGAAGCTGCTGTACGACTGCGGCCTGCTGGATCGCGAGAAGCGCGGCGTCTGGGTGTACTACCGGGCGCGGACGGAGGCTCTGGCTAGCCTCGGGGCCCTGATCGGCAGCCCTTCGCGGTGACCGCCTGGCCGAGTCGGCCGATCCGGGATACCTCACCGAGGCGCAGGAAGGCATCCAGGTCATGCAGATCACGACCATGACTGCCGAGCATTCGGCCGCCGTACTCGCGATCTACCAGGCGGGCATCGATGAGGGCAACGCCACCTTCGAGACCACGGCTCCGGGATGGGCGCAGTTCAGCGCCGCCAGGCTGCCCGGTCACCGCTATGTCGCGCTCGCCGCCGGCGATGTCCTCGGCTGGGTTGCGGCCTCGGCCGTGTCCGGCCGCTGCGTATACGCGGGAGTTGTCGGGCATTCCGTCTACGTCCACCCCGGCGCCCGCGGCCGGGGTGTCGGCCGCCAGCTCCTGGATGCGCTCATCGCGTCCACCGAGAACGCGGGAATCTGGACCATTGAGTCCGGCATCTTCCCCGAAAACACCGCCAGCGCTGCACTTCATCAGGCTGCCGGTTTCCGCGTAGTCGGAACAAGGGAAAGGATCGGCCAGCACCACGGCCGCTGGCGCGACGTCCTGCTCATCGAGCGCCGCAGCGCTGTCGTCTGACCCAGCCACCTGGTTGCGTAATCGAGCGCGCGTACTGCTAGGCGATGCTGCAGCCAGAAAATCATCCAGACGGCCGCGCACCGTGCCCGGACACCCGGTTCCGTGGAAGTCCATCTCCGCTGTCAGCCGAAGATCCTGGCATCGGAGCCGGCGAGCCCTGCCGGTCCAGCTCCATGAGCCGGTAGCACAACTCGGCGAGCACCAGGCCAAGCGCCGACTCGATCACTGCTCCGGCGACTCCCCGGATGGCAAGGGCGGTCAGCATGGCTCCCGGGCCGGCCGAGTGCGGCGCAGCGGACGTGATCTCGTCCGCGATGGTGACGGGCAGCGTGGCGAGCAGCGCGACCGTCCAGAAGTGCCTGCGGACCAGATGGGCAGAGCGGCGCAACGCGGCCATCACCGGCTTGTTCTCGATCTCGACGACCGGGCCGACGACAGCGAGCAGATTCATCACGATCAGGCCAGGGATCACCAGCGCAACCAGCCCGATCACGACAAGCGCGACCACGACCAGGTCGGCCAGGATCAGCCGGCGCCACGACAGTTTTCTGAGTATGTCCCGGACGCGGGCATGGCGCCGCCCGTGGCCGGCCTCGCCCACTACCTGGCTCAGGAATCCGGACAGGAACACGACTCCGAGCAGGCTGACACCGGAGGCGCCCAGATCGGCAGTGATGGTTACCGGCAGGTTGCCGGTCCGGTCGGCGAAGGAGTGAACCGCTATTTCCGCGGCGGCCGTCGCGGTTGACACGGCCACGGCGACGAGGAGTATCCGCCCGGCGTTGTAACGGCCAGCGCGTGCGGCCGACGCGACGGTCGCGCGGACGGGAAAGGGCGGCCGGTCGCCCCGTCCGACCCGGCCACCGTGATCTGGCTGGTTGCTATCGTGACGGCTCACCCGAGACCTTCGCTCCCCGATGGCTGATGGCGGCAGGAAGCGGCGCATGCCGACGCAGGCCCGCCACCTGTCGCGCGCTCCCGCTGGTACCGCAACGCCCGGGCCCTCGCCGATTCTCCCCCGATGACCTGGGCACATCCCGCCAGGCCAATCTAACCCAGCCACGGTCGGGGTTGACCACAGCAGGTCCGTCCACGCCTCATTCGGCCCCTCATGGCCGACGGCGCTGGCGCTTGCACCAGTCTCAACATCCGGCATACTGGAACGGTCGTCACGATGCCGCCCAGATTCCCGCGGTTGTCCGACGTCGACGTTGATCAGCGTGTCTTGCGGCATCCTGCCCGGGCACCTTCTGACGGCGGTCGGCTAAGTCAATCCCGTCACTGCCGATCAGGAGTCATCATGATCATTTGTGGCCGCGCGTGCCTTATCGGTGTCTGGGCGCGGCCCCGGGCAAGGCGCTGACGTGCTCAAAGATGGTGAAGCCTGCAGGATGCCCACAGGCCGTGCGGTGTATGACGACGGCGTGCTGCGGATAACCGAGACGCATGACCCGCCGGGCCTGGCACTGGCCGGGGAGATCGATGAGGGCACCTACCGTGCCCTGGTGGGGACGCTAAAGGAGCGCTCGGGCAGGCCCGGCGAGATGCATTTCAACCTGGGCGACGTGGAGTACTGCGATCTAGCCGGGCTGCGGGCGATTATCCTGCTGGCCCGGGCTGGCGCCGATGGCCGCGACCGGCGGCTTGTGCTCCACGACGTGCCGCGGCAGCTCCAGACGGTCCTGCACATCGTCGGCTGGGATGCCACGCCGGGCGTAGTCATCGATTAGTCGGCCCGCGCGTGCCTGAGGATTGGCACCGGGAAGTCCCGGTACCGCTACGGCTTAGCTCACTAGGAGGTGCCGATGAGCCACGGACCGTGGAGAGAAAACCGGCGGACTGGGCGGCCGGAGACGAGCCCATGACCGCGCCTCAGCAATGAGCCGGCCCGGCCGCGTTACCGCCACCCGCAGCGCTGGCTGGCCTGCCGGTGCCGCCGGTCCCCGGGGAACCGTGATCGTGGCGCACGGCGGCCGGTCGGTCAGCAAGGAGCCCACCACAGCGGTTCAGCCCAGCGTGCTGCGGATGATCCCGGTCGCTCGGGCCATCCGGCGTGGGCTCCGCGGAACCGGTGTCGTCATCTGCCGCCCGAGATTCGTGTTCCGCGGCTGGAACGGTTCCGAGGCGTCTCCGGTCCATGACCTGAACGAGTTGCTCGACATGCTTGCCTGCTCCGTCGGGAGCACGCCGGTCGTGCTGGTCGGTCACTCGATGGGGGCGCGCGCGGCATTGCGAGCAGCTGGGCATCCACTGGTGTCCGCGGTCGCCGGGCTGGCGCCGTGGCTGCCGCCGGGGGAGCCCGTCAGCCAGCTGGCCGGATGCCGGATCCTGCTAGTCCACGGGAGCGCCGACCACGTGACAAGTCCCGGTGCGACGTGGGCCTACGCGGCGCGTGCCCGCTCCGTCGCGCAGGTGGCGACGATCGAGGTGCGGGGCGGCGATCACGCGTTGCTGCGCAGGGCGTGCCTGTGGCATGGGATCGCGGCGGAGTTCGCCCGGCTGTCACTCGCGCCTCGGGCCAGCGCGGGCGAGGTGGCGACCGCCTTTACGAGGGCCGATACGGGGCTGCCCCGCCTGGTGGTCTAACCGTCAGTGACCGCAGGCCGGAATCAGCTGCGCGAGCGGCCCGGCGAGTTGCTGGCTGCGATCGAGGTATGACGTCGATGACATGGCCGGATCTTGCCCTAGGCCCAGGCGGTCAATCCCGCTTCAGCATGTCCAGGTTCTCGCGCACCGTCCGGGTCAGCGGATGATCCGGCGGCAGCACCCGCTCGCAGTCGGCCAATGTGCGCTCCAGCAGCGCGATGGCCTGGGTGAGCCGGCGCGCCGCATGGTAGGCGGCGGCGAGGTTGGCCCGCGAGGTGAGGGTGTCGGGGTGATAGGCGCCCAGCACCCGCTCACAGCCTGCGAGGGTCTGCTCGTACAACGGCACGGCGGTGGCCAGCTTTCCCGCCGAGTGGTAGAGGGACGCCAGGTTGCCCCGCGCGGTCACCGTGTCACGGTGATCTGGGCCCTGGATCCGCTCCCGGTCGGCGAGGGTCTGCTCGTAAAGGGCGATCGCCTCCTTGAACCGCCGCGTGGACTGGTAGGCGGATGCCAGGTTGGCGCGCGAGGTCAAGGTATCCAGGTGATCGCGGCCAAGCACGCGCTCCCGGTCGGCGAGGGTGCGCTTGTATACCGGGATCGCGTCCTTCAGCCGGTCCGCCGTGCGGTAGGCGTAGGCCAGGTTGGCGCGCGCGGTCATGGTGTCCGGATGATCCTCGCCGAGCAGGCGCTCACGGTCGGCGAGAGTGCGCTCGTACAGCGGCATCGCTTCCGGCAGCCGGCCGGCCGAATGGAGCACGGCGGCCAGGTTGCCTTTCGCCGTCAGCGTCTCCGGATGGTCCTGCCCCAGCACCATCTCGCGGTCGGCGAGGGTGCGCTCGAAGACCTTGATCGCGTCGGCGAGGCGGCCGGCTGAGCGGTACGCTGCGGCCAGATCACTGCGCGCTGTCAGTGTGTCGGGATGGTCGGGGCCGAGCACCCATTCCCGTCCGGCGAGGGTGCGTTCGTAAAGCGGGATCGCGTCCGGCGGCCGCCCTGCGGCCAGGCACACGTGCGCGAGGTTGCTGCGAGCCGTCAGGGTTTCCGGGTGGCCAGGACCCAGGATCCGCTCTCGTTCGGCGAGGTTCTGCCCGCGCACCCCGATCGCCTCATTCAGCTGGCCTGCGGCCTCGTACGCGGCGGCGAGGCTGTCGTTGGACAGCAGGGTCTGGGCATGACCGGGACCGAGAATACGGCCGCTCGCGTCGGCCATCATCTGCCAGTAGCTGATGGCCGGCCCGGTGAGCCCGGCGCTGTCCAGGCTGCGCCCGGCCCGCAGTAGGACCGGATGGGCTTCGGGCTCCCACAGCAGTTCCGCGGCAGCCTGGTGGAGGCTGGCCGCGCACTCTCGCAGGGCCTGGGCCAGCAGCGGGTTGGTCTCGCGCTGCGGCCACACCTGGACGAGGGCGTCAGCCGCGGTTTGGCTGGTCTGAGCCAGCACTACAGGCGGGAGGACCTGCCGGATCGTTGCCTGGACCAGGTGATGCATCCGGACGGTGTACGCGGAGCTGGCCGGGTCAATGGTCACCAGCCCGGAGCGGGCCAGGCTCTGCAAGGCGGCGCGGGCGCTGGCCTCGTCGGCCGCCGTGCCGGTGCGCTGCCGGCCGGTGATGTAGTCGCATGCCGCCCGGCTGGTCAGGACCGCGCCGGGGATGCCGCCAGGGCCGAGCACCGCGGTCAGCGCCAGCGCAGGCCGTGCCATCCCCGCAGGCGGCATCTGGTCGGCACGGTCAAGGGCCAGGGACCATGCTGCCGCTGTGGTCGCCACGAAGCCATCCGCCGCCGCGAGGTTGATGCGCTGCTTCCGGTCGGCGAACTGGATCCGGTAATCGCGGCAGCCGAACCCCGATTCAATGATCGTGTCGGCGGCCATGGTCAGCGCCAGCGGCAGGCACGCGAGATCCTCGGCCAGATCAAGGGCCTCGATCCGCTGGTCGGGATCGTTGTAAAGTTTCGCGGTCAGGTAGCCCAGCGCTTCGCGGCGGCTGAAGGCACCGACCTGAAGGATCTTCCTGCCTGGAGCGCGCATCGAGGCCGCCTGCAGCCGAGTGGTGATCAGCACCCTTCCGGTAGCGCCCTTCGGCCACAGCCCCGCCAGGTCGGCCGGGTCGGCGAGATCATCAAGGACGACTAGCCACGACTTGCTGGTCTCGGCCAGCCAGCTCAGGAACCGGGCCGCCGCGACGTCCTGAGCATCTCGCAGGCCAGCGGCGCCGATCTCGCCGAGCGCCTGGGCATAGCCGGTTATGATCGCGTCCCTGCTTACTGCTGGCACCCAGACCAGCAGGTCTGTGGCGGCGGCCTGCCAGAGGGAGTGCGCGAACGCGACCGCCAGCTGCGTCTTTCCGGTGCCCCCCGCGCTGGCCAGCGACTGCCCGTCGATCACCTCGGGGCGGGTGAGCACGGCCGTCTCGCCCGGGACAAGGTTACTCATCGGGCCGAAACCGGTCTCGGGCCGCGGGCTGTAGCAGTCGGCCAGCGGCGGCACCGTTCCTGACTGCAGCGGCCAGCTGCCCGTGGCCGGTGCTTCGCGAGGCCGTCTGCTGCTGATCTGGCTGCTCATGCCGGTGCGGCCGGTAGTTTCCATGCGCCGGGCACCCAGACCTCCCTCGCCGCTCGCTCCTCAGTAGCAGCATCACATTACGACGAATATGCCGATCGACAAGCGGGATTCCCGAGCCGCCCGGATTCAGTTTCATCGCTGGTGAGGGCCGGGTAGCCGGACCCGATTCCGCAGGCTGTTGCCCCGGGGGCCATGGCCGCCCGGGCAGCCATACTGAGCCCCGCACGGCCAGTAGCGGGCGCCCCTGGGCAGCTCTGCGGGTACGGCGCAGCCTAGCGGGACGACCTAGATGTGCTGCCCGGACTGGCGGTTGCGCAGCCGGTCCTCGTCGAGGGCCAGGTTGAGCAGCCAGCCGACGACGCCGATGATGATCGCCCCCCAGAACGCGGGCCAGAACCCAGTGATGTGGAACGGCAGGGACAGCTTGCCCGCGACCCAGCTTGTGAGCCAGAGCAGGAGCGCGTTGACGACGAACGCGATCAGGCCGAGCGTGAGAACGTAAAACAGGCAGCCGACCGTCTTCACGATCGGCTTCAGGACCGCGTTGACGATGCCGAAGATCAGCGCGACCACGATGAGCGTACCCACCCGCGAGCCGGCGCTGCCTGCGCGCAGTTCAATGCCGGGAACCAGCGCCGTCGCAAGGAACAGGGCGCATGCAGTTATCAGCACCCGGATCACGACCCTCATGAATCCTAATCTTTTCACGTATCCCGGACAGTACGTACATGCTGTGCCCGCCTGGGGCTGACCGGGCCACGCCGGAGGTAGCCGCGGCAGCCGCGCTCTCGGGCCGCCCCCTGGGCCCCCCTGGGCTCCGGGTCCCGGCCCGGGCCGCGCGGTCGGGCAGGCACCCCCGGATTCATGGATGGCGTCAATGCGGCGCTGCTGGCGATGATGTCTACGACGCCGGATATCGGGCATCAAGAGCTGAAGAAAATAGATAAAGCTTGTCAGTGCCGGAATGCGAATGGCAATGATTCACGCTTACCGGCATGTCGCTGGACGCCGCTATAAGCGGCATGGAACTATAAGCGGCCGGGGAAACGACTGCCGTCATCAGTTATCGGGACCGATCACGGCCGCGGGGGAGTAGTAATGGGATTCGCCTGGGTATCAGCAAATGCAAGTGACTTCGCAATGCCGCAGATGTGGGAGCGCGCGGCTTTCTCGCCCCGGCACCGGAAACCGCCGCGCTGGTCGCGACGGCTGCGGGCAGTAGCCGGCCTGGCCCGGCGGGCGTCCGGGGTTTCCGGCGCCCTGCGCCGGACCAGCCGGGACATCGGCTAGCACGCCAGGCCCGGGGGCGGGGACTGAGAATAGCTACCGTCCCGGGGGATCGCGATCCTCGCGGGGCGGGCAGCGGGCTCGCGGCCCGCGCGGGACCGGGGCGGGGAGGGGCCCGGTCCCGCGGCGGGACCCGGGCTCACGGTGCCGGGATAGCGACCCCGGGCACGTCGATGGTTCCTGCAGGAGTGGCCGGTTCTAGCAGGATTGGCGCAGCCGGGTGGCTACTTCCAGCGGAAGTGCACGAATAGCCGCCCGAAGTTCTTGGAATCCTTCTCGACGCGATGGTAGAGCGCTTTGATGTCCTTGCGCTCCAGAAACCTCAGCACGTGTTTCTTGAGCTGGCCTGACCCCTTGCCGGGGATGATTTCTACTAGCGGTGCCTTCTTCCGCACCGCCTCGTCGATGATGTCTTGCAGCGCGCGATCGATGTCCTGGCCGCGGTTATAGATGTCGTGCAAGTCGAGCTTGAGCTTCATCTGGCCGTCTCCGATCCGCTAGTGGATCCACGCTACGCTGAGCGCCGGTGCTAGTGGGCGGCCCGCCGTCTGCCGGGCGAATGGAGGTCCGATGCTTTTCGGGGACGAGCACGTCAGGAGCTACGTGGCGACCGACGGCGAGGAAGGCTACCACTGGCAGGGCACGACGATCCTGATCCTTACCACGACCGGCCGGCGAACCGGCGAGCAGCGGAGCAACCCGCTGATCTTTCGCGAGCACGAGGGCACGTACCTGGTGGTGGCGTCCAAAGGCGGCTCCGACGCGCCGCCCGCCTGGTATCTCAACCTGCAGGCCAGCCCCGAGGTGACCGTGCAGGTGCGGGGCGAGAAATTCGCGGCCAGGGCCCGCACGGCCACGCCGCAGGAGAAGCCGGGCCTCTGGCGGGAGATGACCGAGGTCTGGCCCGCCTACGACGAGTATCAGCGCAAGACCGGGCGGGAGATCCCGGTCGTTGTGCTCGAGCGAGCATGAGGCTAGCTGGCCGGCTTCAGCGGCCATGAGGCCGTCCCGCCGCCGGACCGGAATCCCCGATCCGGAAGCTATGAATCAATCAGAGCCCGCGATAATCTTCCCACCAGGAAACCTAGGCTAGGCGGTTCTGCCGTCGGCTCATTTACCTGCCGGGCAGATCCGCCCGGCCCCCGCCCCCGCCCCCGCCCCCCAGGCCCCCCGGCCCCCCGCCCCCTAGGGAGTGCTCATGCGCCTTCTGATGCCCGTGGCAGCTGCCGCAGGCTCGCTCACGCTCGCCGCCGCCATGACCGGCGCGCCCGCTGTCGCGCCCGCCGCTGACACCGGTGCCGCGGGGCCGTCGGCCACGGCGGTCGTCATCCGGCCGGACGTGATCCACGTGGCTGGCGCGCTGAAGTCACCACCCACCACGGCTTTCTGTGAGAAGCACTTCCGCATAGCGTGCTACCTGCCCAAGCAGATCCAGCGGGCATTCGACCTGCCGGCGTTGTACCGCCAGACGGTCCGCGGAAAGCGCGTCAACGGCCACGGCCAGACGATCGTCATCGTCGACTCGTTCGGGTCCCCGACGGTCGGCCACGACCTCAATGTGTTCGATAAGCAGGCCGGGCTGCCTGCTCCGCCGTCACTGCGGGTGATCCAGCCAGCCGGTAAGGTCGGGCCCTACAAGCCCACCTCTGACCGGGTGGGCTGGGCCGGCGAGACCGACCTGGACGTCGAGTACGCGCACACGATCGCTCCGGGCGCGGGCATCCTGCTCGTCGAGACCCCGACGGCGGAGAATGAGGGTACGACGGGCTTCCCGCAGATTGTGAAGGCCGAAGAGTACGTGGTCAACCATCACCTCGGCGGCGTGATCAGCCAGAGCTTCAGCGCGACCGAGCAGACGTTCCCGTCCAGGCGGTCCCTGCTCAGCCTGCGCGGCGCCTACACTGACGCGGCGCGGAAGGGCGTTACCGTGCTGGCGGCATCGGGCGACAGTGGCGCGGCCGACGTGCGGTACAACGGGAGCACCTACTACCTGCACCCGGTCACCTCGTGGCCGGACAGTGACCCGCTGGTGACCGGCATCGGCGGGATCCAGCTGCACCTGAACGCGGCCGGCCGGCCTACCAGTCCGGCGACCGTGTGGAATGACACTTACAACGTCCCGACCAACAAGTTCATCTTCGGCGGCGATGGCCCGAACCCGCTGGCTGGCGGCGGGGGCAAGTCGGTGGTCTTCAGCCGTCCCGGCTATCAGGACGGCGTGCGGAGCGTCGTCGGGGGCAGCCGGGGCGTGCCCGACATCTCGATGAGCGGTGCCTGCAACGGCGCTGCCGACATGTACCAGAGCTTCAAGGGCCAGCCGGCCGGCTGGTACGAGACCTGCGGAACGAGCGAGGCGACTCCCGAGTTCGCCGGCATCGTGGCCCTGGCCGATCAGGTTGAGGGGCACCCGATCGGCCTGATCAACCCGGACCTGTACCAGCTGCTGGCTGGCCACGAGCCCGGCATCGTGGACATCACCAGCGGTAACAACACGGTGTCGTTCACCCAGGGCGGCAAGCTGCACACCGTGCACGGGTTCGACGCGCTGGCCGGATACGACCTCGCATCCGGGGTTGGCACCGTGAACGGCAGGTTCTTCGTGTTCGAACTTGCCGGAGCGGCCCGCCACCGGCGCTAGCCGGGACGTGCCAGCGCCACCGCCAGCTGAGCGGGAGCGGCGGGCCAGGGCTGGCCAGGACCGGCCTGGCCCGCTGCGCCACCTACCTTGCGGCCCTGGTGACCCGGGATGAGGCGACGGCCCGGGCGTTCCGGCCGGTCAATCCGGTGCCGGTCAATTTGGTGCCCGGGGGACCGATCCGCCCGCTGGGGCACCACGAATAGTAGGTATGAGCACACGGGATATGCGCGCATCGCAACCGGGTCCCGATCCCGGCGGGGTCGGCGAGCCCGATCTGAACTGGCTGTTGGGCCATGTGGCTCGTGGCGACCAGGGCGCGTTCGAGGCCGTGTACGACCGGCTGGCCGGCCCGGTCTACGGCCTGATCTGCAAGGTCGTGCGGGATCCCGCGCAGTCCGAAGAGGTCGCCCAAGAGGTCTTGCTCGAGGTTTGGCGCAGCGCCTCGCGCTTCGATCCGGCCAGGGGCAGCGCGGCGACCTGGGTCATGACGATCGCCCACCGGCGGGCCATTGACCGGGTCCGGTCCGCCAGTGCCGAGCTGCAGCGGGATCAGAAGTCTGCGGCGGCGACGGCAGTGCCCGCGGCAGATGAGGTGGCCGAGGCGGTGGAGGCCAGCCTGGAGGCCGAGCGGGTGCGCCGCTGCCTGGACTCGCTGACCGATGTGCAGCGCGAGTCGATCTCGCTCGCTTACTACGGCGGCTATTCCTACCGCGAGGTCTCCGGGCTCCTCAGCGTTGCCCTCGGGACGATCAAGACGAGGATCCGCGACGGCCTCATCCGGTTGCGCGATTGCATGGGGGTGAGCTGGTGAAGCTTCTCCGCCACGACCTGCATACCCTGACCGGCGTCTATGCGCTGGATGCCATCGAGGGCTCCGAACGGGACAGGTTCGAGCGCCATCTACACCGCTGCCAGCCCTGCGGCAATGAGGTACGCGGCCTGCGCGAGACAGCGGGCCGCCTGGCCGTGGCCGTGGCCGGGGTGCCGCCGCCCCAGCTCAAGGAGCGGGTCCTTGCCGCGGCGGCACGCACTCGCCAGCTTCCGCCACTCGCAGCCGACCGGCCCCAGTCCAGGGCCGAGCGGCTGCAGTCCGGCACCGAACCGCTGCCGCCCGGCACCGAGCGGCCGCCGCCCGGCACCGAGCGGCCGCCGCCCGGCACCGAGCGGCCGCCGCCCACGGCAGGCCGGACCTGGCTGCCGCGCCTCGCAGCCGCCTTCGGCGCGGCAGGACTGGCTGCCGCCATCGTTCTCGGCTTCGCGCTCTCCAGCACCCAGCGCCAGCTCGACAGCGCCCGTGCCCAGGACAAGGCAATCTCGGCCGTGCTGACCGCCCCAGGCGCCCGGATCCTGACCGCGCGCTCGAGCGTCGGCGGCACCGGCACGGTCATCGTCGCCGTCAGGCAACAGAAGCTGATCTTCACGGCCACCGGGCTGCCGCCGCTGTCGGCGGCCAAGGTGTATCAGCTCTGGCTGATGGGGCCGCCACGGATCCGGTCGGCCGGCCTGTTGCCGCCGCCCGCCCAGGGCCGGACTCCCCCGTTGCTTGCCGCCGGACTGCGGGCTGGCGATCAAGTCGGGGTGACCGTCGAGCCCGCCGGCGGCACTTCACAGCCGACCACCACCCCGATCCTGGTCATGCCGGTGCGGTAACCGCGGCCGGTGGTATGTGGGCTCCCGGCCGGCCTGCCGCGCTACGCTGCTGCGCGCGGCGATGGGCCAGGCGCCGTGATCTGGGCTCTCGGCGATGCCTTTACCGGGGCGATCCTGTTGTCGCGGCTCATCGCCGACAATGCGGCGCTGGCTGCCGACGTGGCAGTCGCCTGCGCGGCTCACATGTCATGAACTGAGCGTGTTTAGATAATCACGTTGGGTAAGAACGTAGTGCGCCCTTCGGCAGCACGGGGATGATCGCTGCCGCGCAACCGCCTTCCGTGGTCGGGCGCAGGATCGGGGGATCACATGACCAGCGGACCTGAGCCGGGTACGCCAGGACAGTGGGGCGGCAGCCCTCAGGGCACCGAGCCCGGACAGCAGCAGGGGGGCGGCGGCCCTGGAGGTGCCGCGCCGGGACCGCAGCAGTGGGGCGGCGGGGCTCAGGGTGCCGCGCCAGGGTCCCAGGGCGATGCGTCCCAGGGTGGTGCATCCCAGGGCGGTGCGTCCCAGGGCGGCGGGCCCGGACAGCAATGGGGCAGCCTGCCCCAGGTCGGTGCGGCATCGCCGGTTCCGAGGCGCGAGACCAAGGTGACGCCACGCCGCGTCATCCAGTACATCATCGACGACATCCTGGTCGGGATCGTGCCCGGAATCATCTGGTGGCTGGTCGGCGACCGTGGCCACGGGGTGTGGCATGCCATCGGGTGGCTGATCGCGGTCGTCGTCGCGCTGCTGATCATGATCTGGTACTGGGTGCTCAGGCCGTATGGCCACGGCGGCCAGACGTTCGGCATGCAGTGGCTCGGCCTGCGGATCATCAGCAAGGATGGCGATCGCGCCAACAAGATGCAGCTGGTGGTCAGATGGATCCTGCTGATCATCGACACCTTGTTCATCGGGCTGGTCGGGCTGATCACGATTCTCTGCTCGCATTACCGCCAGCGCGTCGGCGACCACGCAGCGAAGACCCTCGTGGTGCGGGCGCACTGGCATATGAGCCAGGCAGACTGGGCCGCCACCGGCACGGCGCATGCCCCCGTGCCTGGTCGCGTGCCATAGGAGGCGATGTCAGCAGCGGGCGGGGCGGCGCCGCGGCCTGACCGCCGGCGTCCCCGCGACTGGTGCCGGCCCAGGCCTGGCGCGCCGTCCACTGCCCGCCGCGCCGCACCAGCAAGGGCCGGCAGCCGTGGCGCGCGGCCCGCGTCAGCCGCCGGCGAGCAGCGCGCGAAGCCGTTTACGGTCGGTCTTCATGACGCTGGTCAGCGGGATCTCGTCGATGATCCGGACCTCGCGCGGGTATTTCACTGCCGAGAGGTGCTGCCGCGCGTACTCGATCAGCTCGTCAGGCTCGATAGCGGCACCCGCGCGCACCTGCACGAACGCGACGACTTCCTCGCCGAGCGCAGCGTCGGGCCTGCCGACCACCGCGGCGGCCGCCACGTCAGGGTGGCTCACCAGGACATCCTCGACGTCACGCGGGTAGACGTTGTACCCGCCTCGGATGATCAGATCCTTGATCCGGTCGACGATGTAGAGGTAGCCGTCGGCGTCCAGCCTGCCGACGTCACCGGTGTGCAGCCAGCCGCCGCGCATCACCTGAGCCGTTTCCTGCTCGGCGTGCCAGTAACCGGTCATCACCATCGGGCCCCGCACGCAGATCTCACCGTCCTCGCCGGGACCGGCTGCCGATGAGTCAAGCCGCTCGATCCGCAGCTCCACGCCGGGCGCCGGCCTGCCCACGCTGCCGGTACGGGCCGCGCCTACCGGAGACGTGGAGATGATCGCCGCCGTCTCGGTGCAGCCGTAACCCTCGGCGATCTCCACGTGCGGCAGCCGCCGGGCGAAGTCCGCGGTTACCTGCGCCGGCAGTGGTGCCGCGCCGCTGGTCAGGCGCATCAGCGCGGACAGATCGTAGGCCTCAAGCGGCTGCTGCAGGAGCATTTGCAGCATCGAGGGAACGAGCGGGCTGATGTTGACCCGGTACTCGGCCGCCAGCCGCAGCCAGCCGGCCGGATCGAACCAGCGCATCAGCACCGACGTCCCGGGATCCGGCGCGTGCAAGCTCATCACGCTGACCATCAGCCCGTAGACGTGCGACAGCGGCAGTGGCAGCAGCGCCGAGCGCAGCGCCTCCTGATATGAGGTGGCGGTCGCTGACCAGGCCGACGCCGACAGGGCGTCGTGGCTGATCATCACCCCCTTCGACCGGCCCGTCGTGCCGCCGGTGTAGAGCAGCGCGGCAAGCTCCGATGGCTCGGTATCCACGAGGCCGGCTTCCTCGGCGGCCTCCAGGGCGGCAAACGCCAGCAGGCCGCCGCCGTGGCCCGGCGGTGGATCGCCGACCACGATGATGCCGCGCAGGCTGCCGATACCGGCCGCTGCGGCCGTCACCTTCGGCAGGATTTCCGGCGTAGTGACGACAAGCACCGCCGCGCTGTCGCTGAGCACATGCCGCAGCTCGTCCTCGCTGAGCAGGAAAAGCACCGGCGTCGTGACCGCGCCAAGCCGCCACACGGCGTGGTAGGTGATGCCGACCTCGGGGCAGTTGGCCATGCAGACGACGACCCGATCACCGGGCCGCAGCCCCGCCTCGCGCAGCCCCCCGGCCACCCGGCGGATGCGCTCGGCGAGCTGAGCGCCACTCCACCGCTCGCCCTCGTAGTACAGCTCCGTCTGGGCTGCGTGGCGGTCCCATGATTGTTCGGCGAGCCGTTGCAGGCTCGTTCCTGTCGAACGGGTCACCATCGGTGCGGCCACCTGCGGCATTATCGCACCAAAGGTGCGGCCAGTTACAGGCCCAGCAGGGCGCCGGGCACGCGGGCGGCCTGGCCGCCGCTGTCTTCGGCGATGGCGAGCGCGGTGGGCACGTCAAGGTCGCTGGCCAGGGACATGCGGATGGCCGTCGGCTCAGCGAGCCCAGCCGGCTCAGCCGGGGCCCAGCCGGCTCAGCCGGCTCATCCGGGCTGGTCCGGCAGGTCGGCGGATGCCTGGTGGATCCGGCTGATCAGCGCCGCGAGGAGGGCCGCCCGGTCCGGCATCTGCCGGACGTCGGCGTGCTCGCTGCGGGCATGCGGCCGGCCGCCGACCGCGCCGAGTCCGTCAAGAGTGGGGAGCCCGAGCGCGGCGGTCAGGTTGCCGTCCGATCCGCCGCCTGACCTTACTGCCTCAGGGGGCGCGATCCCGATGTCGGCCGCGGCGGCGCGGGCCAGCCCGTACAGCCCGAGCGCCGCGCTGGCCTCCAGCGGGTAGCGGTTGATGCCGCCGGTGACAGTGACGGTAGCGTCGGCCACGTTCGGCGCGAGCAGCCGGATCTGCCGGTCGACGCGCTCCAGTTCGGCGGCCGTCCAGGCCCGTACGTCCACCGTCGCGAGGGCGAATTCCGGCACGGTGTTCATGGTTGTCCCCGCGGCCAGCACGGTCGGCGTGACCGTCGTCTGGCCATCGGAGTCGGCGAGCCCGCCCAGTGCGAGCACCTGGTGGGCAAGTTCAATGGCCGCGTTGACACCGCGCTCCGGCTCGAGCCCGGCGTGCGCCGCGCGGCCGCCGATGCTGACCTGGTAGCCGCCGACCCCCTTGCGGGCGATCTTCAGCGCGCCGCCGTCTGCGCTCGGCTCGCAGACCAGGACGGCCGCGGCGCGGCGGCCCTGATCCACGATCAGGGCCCGCGATGACGGGGAACCTACCTCCTCGTCGCTCGTGAGCAGGAGCGACACGAAGTCCTTGTGGTCACCCAAGGCGACCGCAGCGAGCGCCTGGACGATGCCTGTCTTCATGTCGAAGACGCCGGGCCCGGATGCGATGCCATCGGTCACCGTGTACGGCCAGTCCGCCAGCGTGCCGAGCGGCCACACGGTATCGAAATGACCGAGTATCAGCACCGGCCGCGGCGCGGCCGCAGGCCAGAGCAGGTGCGGACGCCCGTCGACGGTCAGCCGCCGGGCCGGCCGGCCGAATGCCTCGGTGCCCATATCGTCGAGGAGCGCAGCGCACCGTGAGAGCGCGCCGGCCTCCGCCGACGGTGACTCGCAGTTCACCAGCTCGGCCAGGCACTCCCGCATCCACGAAACGCGGGCGGCCGCCGCGGCTCGCAGGTTCTCAGCTGGCATGGCCGCGCCGGTGCCTGGCGGGCGCGGGCCCCCTGGCGGCAGGAGGTATTTCGCCGCCCTCGCAGCAGGGCAGCATGAAGAAGCAGCGGGGGCAGATCCACTTCGAGCCGTTCCCGTAAGGGCGAAGGTCGGCCTGGGCGCACTGCGGGCAGCTGTCGCCTGGGACCTGGCAGCTGGTCACGTTCCTACGGTAGGGGCTGCCTGCCCGGCCGGCCGGCTGCGACGCGCCCCCCGCCGCCCCGCGACGGCGGCCTTCCCGCCGGCCCGCGACGGCGGCCTTCCCGCCGGCCCGCGACGGCGGCCTTCCCGCCGGCCCGCGACGGCGCGCCCCCCGCCGCCCCGCGACGGCGCGCCGGCCCGCGACGGCGCGCCCCCCGCGACGGCGCGCCCCCCGCGACGGCGCGCCCCCCGCGACGGCGCGCCCCCGCCCGGCGACCACGCCCTGCCCGCCAGCCGGCCACGGCGCGCCCCCGCCGCCCGGCGAAAACCCGGCGCCAATCTCGGGGCCGGCCGGCGAAACAGTTGCCCTGACCTCCAGACTGCTCTCATGGGATTCGACTTGCCCGGCCTTCTCGCCGCCCGGCGTGGCGACGGATATGAGCTGCATGCTCGGCTTCTCAACCCCCAGTTGCCCCGCATGCTCCATGCGATCGGCTTTGACAAGGTGTATGAGCGGGGCGAGGGTGCCTACCTGTTCGATCGCGACGGCAACAGATACGCCGACTTCCTGACGGGCTTCGGCGTCTTCGGGGTGGGACGCAATCACCCGGTCGTGCGCCGGGCGCTGCAGGACGTCCTCGATGGCGAACTGGCCGACCTGGTGCAATTCGACTGCGCGCTGCTGCCTGGCCTGCTCGCCGAGCGGCTGCTCGCCAAGGCACCCGGGCTTGACCGGGTGTATTTCTGCAACAGCGGCACCGAGGCAGTCGAGGCGGCGCTCAAGTTCGCCAGGTATGCGACGGGCCGGAAGCGGATCATCTACTGCGACCACGCCTTCCACGGACTCACCGCAGGCTCGCTGTCGATCAATGGCAGCGCGGAGTTCCGGCGCGGCTTCGACCCGCTGCTGCCGGACGCCAGGATTGCCCTCGGCGACCTTGACGCGCTGGAGGCAGAGCTCCGCAAGGGCGATGTCGCGGCGCTCATCGTCGAGCCGATCCAGGGTAAGGGCGTGCACGTGGCGCCTCCCGGGTTCCTGGCTGGCGCCCGCAAGCTGCTGCACGATCACGGTGCGCTGCTCATCTGCGACGAGGTCCAGACCGGGCTGGGGCGGACCGGGCGGTTCTTCAGCTACCAGCACGACGATGTCGAGCCGGACATCGTCACCGTCGCCAAGGCACTGTCCGGAGGGTTCGTCCCGGTGGGCGCCACGCTGGCCAAGGACTGGATCTTCGGCAAGGTCTACTCGTCGATGGACCGGGTGCTCGTGCACGACTCGACGTTCGGCGCCAATGCCGCGGCCATGGCGGCCGGCCTGGCGTCGCTGGCCGTCATCGAGGACGAGCAGCTGGTCAGCAACGCCGAGCGGGCCGGCAACGCACTGCAGGCTGCGCTCACCGACCTCGTCGATCAGTACGAGCTGCTCGCCGAGGTACGCGGCCGCGGGCTGATGATCGGCCTGGAGTTCAGCAAACCGCGCTCCCTGAAGCTGCGGGCCGGCTGGAACATGCTGCAAACCGCCAGGCGTGGCCTGTTCGCGCAGATGGTCGTCGGCACGCTGTTCCGCAGGCACCGCATTCTCACCCAGGTGGCAGGCGACTACCTGGAGGTGGTCAAGCTGCTGCCGCCGCTGACGATCGGTGACGCCGAAGTGGCAGTGTTCCTGGACGCCTTCGCCGAGGTGATGGAGGAGGCGCACCAGGGCGGGGGACTGATGTGGGACTTCGGCCGCACCCTCGTCAAGCAGGCCGTGAGCCGCTCGTAGCTACCGGTCTGGCTGGAGGATGATGACCGGGATCTGCCGCGTCGTCTTCTTCTCGTAGTCGGCAAAACCCGGATAGGCCTCCTTCTGCGCCGTCCAGATCCGGTCCCGCTCCTGCGGGCCGGCCACCCTGGCCGTGGCCGCTACGGTCTCGGTACCAATCTCGGCGCGGACCTGCGGATTGGCGAGCAGGTTGTAGTACCAGTCCGGATTGCTCGGGGCGCCCGCCTTCGAGGCGAACACCGCGAGGTCGTCCCCGACCGCCCGATACATCACCGGGTTCACCCGCTCCTGGCCGCTCTTCGCCCCCACAGTGTGCAGGAGCAGCAGCGGGGCACCGGCGAACGGGCCGCCGACTTGGCCGCCGTTGGCCCGGAACTCCGCGATGATCTTGCCATTAAAGTCAGTGGGCTCAGTCATTCCCGTTCCTCTCAGGTCCTCGGATCGCGCGGCCGCAGCGGGCTGGCGAGACTGCCTGGCAGCCCGTTTGGTGATGGTACCGGCGGCGCATTATTAACGCATGCCTCAGCTGACTCCCGTTCCGGACAGCCGGACGCGCAGCGTGTGGGTGCCGAGCAGGTCGGTCCAGCTCAGCTGGTAGCTGCCAGTGGTGGCACCGGCCCTGGCCGGGGTGAAGGTGACCGGGATCCGCAGCTCGTTACCCGGGCTGAGGGGCAGCCCGCGCGGGATCCGGTAGCTCGCCGCGAACGGCGATCTGGGTGGCGCCGCTATGGTCAACGTGGCCGGCAGGTTGCCGGAGTTGGTGATCTCGATGGTGGCCGTCGCGCGGCGGCCGAGCCGCACCTTGCCGAGCGTCACCCGGGGCCGGGCCGCCGCGACCTTGCTGACCGGCGGCAGCGCGGCGCCCGCCAGCCGCACCGTTACCCTGGTCCCGCTGCTTTCCGCGATGGTGACCGAGCTCGCGGCGGGTCCGGCGCGCCGCGGCGCATAGGTGACCTGCACGACGATCGATTGCCCGGGCCGGATCGGGGTACCGGGCCCGGGCAGGCCGACGGCCGTGAACGGGCCGGCGGGCCCGGTGACCGACGTGACGGTCTCGGTGGCGGTGCCGCCGTTGGTGATGTCGGCGGTCATGGGCACGGCGGTGCCGACCGGTACCTTGCCGGTCGCGTGCTCGTTGGAATAGCTGAACGACAGGGCGCCGGGCTGTGCGTAGAGCCCCGGCTTGGTCCCGTCGCCGGACAGCGGCACCTGCGTCCCGCCGTACCGCGCCGACGGGGCGGTGAACGAGAGCTGGCCGGTCGTGCCGCCGCGGGCGGCCGGCCGGAAGGTCACCAGGGCGTGCAGCGACTCGCCCGGCTTGAGCGTGACCGGAAAGGTCACCGGCACCGCCCGATGGCCGCCCTTGACCGTCCTTTCCACCCGGCCCACCCTGAACGGGTCCGGCGAGCTGTCGGCGCTCGCCGTGACGCCGGACACCGTCACCCGGGCCGGCGCCGTGACCGTGATGTCACGGCTGGTCGCCGAGCCGAGATCGGTGTCGGCGAACGTGACAGGCGCGGCCCGGCGGAGCGGCGCCCTGGTCCGCCTGGCGAAGCCGAGCACCTGGCCGTCCCTGGTGCCCACGTACACGTGGCCGCTGCCGGTGGCCGGGATCGAGAACTTGCTGGCCGTGCCGATCGGCGCGGACCACAGCGGCCGCAGCACGCACGGCCGCGCGCAGCGAGCGGGCGGCACCGCGGCGAATGCGTCCAGCGTGCCGTGTGCGCCGCCGCCGTTCGCGGCCCTGACCACCCAGACGACGGCCGACCCGGGGCTGGTGCCGTCCGAGGTGACGGCCGGCGAGCCCGATGTGAACCCGAACCGCATGGTGCTGTTGGCCACGTCGGCCAGCCTGGGCCTGCCGCCCCGGCTGACCCGGAACTTCAGTGTGCGCAGGTAGTCGTTCCTGCCGACGTAGTACACGTAGTCGCTGGAGCGGCTGGAGTCGCGGGCGGTCACGGTGGGGGTGTCACCGAACACCGCGGGATGGCCCCACTGCCCCCCGAACGGCCCGGTCTTGCTCACGTAGGCGTCGCTGCCGCCCGGGCCCTGCATCCGCCCGCCCAGGTGGTCCCGGTCGAGCAGGAATACCCGGCCGTCCTTGCCGGCCTGCACCAGCAGGCGCGGGAACGCCTTGCTGCCGTAGGGGAGCCCCACCGGCCCGCCGGACCCGAAGTCGGTGTCCGAGGCGTCGAGCGCCGGTGCGTCACCCGGGCTGAAGAAGTCCCTGGCCGCCAGCCATCCGCCGGGCCGCACCGCCAGCCGCACCACCGATTCGGCCAGCTGGCCGGGCGGCGCGGAACCCCGTCCGGGCGCCGGAGAAACGCCGTTGCCCGAAGTGAAGAAGATCCGGCCAGGACCGTCCGACATCAGGCCGCCCCCGGACTGCCAGACGCCGGCCTGCTGGTCGGTCAGCCCGGCCTCATCGGTCCACAGCCGGACCGCCCGCGTCGCGACGTCCACGCCCGCAACGAAACCCGCGTAGGGCTGGATGTCGCAGTGCGAGGCGAAACCGGCGTAGACCCGGCCGCCGAGCAGCAGCAGGCCGGTCCGCTGCCACTGATCGAAAGCATCGAACCGCAGCTGCCGGTCGTTGAACGGGCTGCCGCCGATCGGGACCCGCTCGGTGATGCGCCCGGTTTTCGCATTGATGCCGAACATGCTGAAGACCGGCCGGGTGGCGGCCCGCCCGACGATCTCGGCGACCAGGTATACCGCGCCGGTCCGCGGGTCGTAGACCGGGGTGCTGGTGATCCCGACCGTCGGGACCAGGTCGGTGCAGCTGGTCGTTGCCGCCGACCATGGCGTGCCAAGGTGATCCGACCACTGCACCCGGCCGGTCGCCGCGCTCAGCCCGTACACCCAGTCCCGCTCGGTCGCCACGATCAGGGTGGAGCCGACGATCAGCGGCTGCGCGTACACCTGGCCTCTTACCTTCCTGGAGAACACGCGGCCGAAGTCACCGCGGCGCAGCACCGCTGGGCTCAGGCCGGGTTCGTCGAGGTCCCAGCCGGTGCGCAGGTTGTTCTGCGAGGCGGTCACGTCGCCGGCGCGGGCGGCGGCGGCCGTCGTGGCGGGGAGGAGCGCGGTGATGGCGGGGACCGCGGTGAGCGTGATCCCTAAGCTGACCGCGACCGAGCAGAGCCGCCGGGCCAGCGGGCCGGGGACCTGACGGCGGACAAAGTGACGGACAGGTAGGTATTCCCGCTGCTGCATGCGCCATCCTTCTCGGTGCCAGGGCCAAGCGCAGATGCCGTTTAGCAAAACTGGTAGTCATCAAGTCACGAATCGTAGTCGTCTGTGAGGCGGGACAGCCGCTGCCTCGCCGAGGTCGCAGGCCGCCGGGACTGGCTGGGCCCGGACACTGACAGTGTTGCTGGACTTACGCCTGGTGAGCGACGATACTTACGCCGGCGGTCGTGCAGCCAGCTGTTTGTGCAGCACGACCGCCTGCTTGACCGTTCGCCACCCTCCCGGACCCGAGGATGAGCTCAGAATGCGTGATCTGGAGCGCCTGCCGCGGCCGGTGATCGTTCCGCTGCCGGCCGAGATCGATATTGCCAATGGGGACGATGTCGGCGTGCGGCTGCGTGCGGCCTTCGCCCCCCGTGTCGCCGTCGTTATCGCGGATCTGGGCTTGACGGTCTTCTGCGACTGCGCTGGTGTCCGGCACCTTTTACTGGCTCACGACACGGCGGCCGCGACCGGCGCCGAGCTGCGGCTAGTAGTCCAGTCCGGCTGCGTACGGCGAATCCTGGCGGTGCTGGGAGCTGATCGCGTGCTGCGGGTCTACCCGAGCCTCGGCGCGGCGCTCATGGCAGGGCCCGCGCCGGAAGCATAGGCGGCATGCGGCCGCAACCGGGATCGTGATGACGGCTTCCCGCGCTAACCTAGCCGCGGAAAGTCGGCACGCTCGCAGCGGAATGGTCGGCGGGCACCGGGCTCGCTGCTGATCCTGGCTGCGATATCGGGAACATCTTCGCCAAGCTCGGCCTCGCACCTGCCCCTGAAGATCACCGGAGGGTGCTGGCGGTGCTGGCCTTCCTCCGTCACTGAGCATCGGCGGGGCCGGGGAGGAACTGGGCCCGGCCGGGCGGCGGAGCCTCGCCCAGCGTCACAGCGGCCGGGGACCCGCGGTCCCCGGCCGGCCATTCGCGCGGTCGCTCACTTCACCGCGATCGAGAGGACCTTGAACTCCTTGGTGAACCCGACCCGCATCGTCCCGCGCGCGGTGCCGAAGCGTCCGGTACCGCCGGTGATGGCGAGCACCGCCGATTCGGGCTGCTGTGACCTGAACGGGACGGCGCCCTGAACGGTCAGGCTGCCGTTCGTCCAGACGGCGGTGACCACGCAGTTCGCGAATGTCTGCCGGGCGTCCTTCTCCGGCAGCCTGGTCAGCGTGCACACGCCGGAGTCATATCCCACGATCGGGTATCCGCCGGCTTGCCGGTGCGTCGTCGTGAGCTGGTCATTGATGATCAGCTCATCGCCCTGGGCGAAGGCGTTCGGGTTGGATCCGGGCACCGGGACGAGGCCGGGGTCGTTGGTACCGTTATTGATGTCGAAGGCGTAGTAGGTGAGGGCCCGGCTGCCTGCGGGGCTGGCGTCGGCCGGTCCGGCTGCTAGGGCAACGCCGGCTGCCCCGGCAGCTGCCACTGTCATCGCCGTGACGATCGCCCATCTCTTTGGCCTGTGCATTCTGACCTCCCTGGTGCTCGGTGCACTGCTGCTACCGGACCACGGATGACTGCCCGGGCGGATCGGGGACAGCCCTGAACCGGCATCGGGGGAAACCCTCCGGCGGCCGGTTTCCTGCGGCGCGCCGCCTCAGGCCGGGCGACTAGGCGGATGCGGGTATCGAGGCCGCGAGAGTGTCCAGGATCTGCTGGCCGTACTTGGCGAGCTTGGCCTCGCCTACCCCGTTCACCATGGCGAGCCCGGCTAGCGTCGACGGGACCTCGGCGGCGATCTGGCGCAAGGCGGCGTCATGAAAGATCACGTACGCGGGCACGCCCTGCTCCTTGGCAGCCGCCGCGCGCCACGCGCGGAGCTGCTCGAACACGGGCGCCGCCGCGTCGGGCAGGCCGGCCGGCGCGGCGCGATCGGCGCGGCGCGACTTGGCGGCTCGCGCTGGCCGGTCGGGCTCCCGCCGGAGCATCACCTGGCGCTTGCGGCTCAGCACCTCGTTGCTCGCGTCCGTGAGCACCAGCGTGCCGTAATCGCCCTCGACGGCCAGCAGGCCCTGGGCCAGTAGCTGTCGTACCACGCCGCGCCACGCACCGTCGTCGAGTTCGGTCCCGACCCCGAAGACCGTCAGGGAATCGTGGCCGTGCTGGGCGACCTTGGGCGTGGACTTTCCGCGCAGGATGTCAATCAGCTGGCCAGCACCGAACTTCTGGTGCCGCTCCCGCTGCAGCCGGAACACTGCGGACAGCAGTTTTTGCGCCGCGACCGTACCATCCCAGGCCTGCGGCGGCGAGATGCAGGTGTCGCAGTTGCCGCACGGGCGGGCGGCCTGGCCGAAATAACCGAGCAGCTGCCCACGGCGGCACTCGATCGTCTCGCACAGCGCCAGCATGGCGTCGAGGTGGCTGGCCAGCCGGCGGCGGTGCGCCTGATCACCGTCAGAGGTCTCGATCATCTTGCGCTGCTGCACGACGTCCTGAAGCCCGTAGGCCAGCCAGGCCGTGGCCGGTAGTCCGTCACGCCCGGCCCGGCCGGTCTCCTGGTAATAACCCTCGACGGACTTGGGCAGGTCGAGGTGGGCGACGAGCCGCACATCGGGCTTGTCGATGCCCATGCCGAACGCGATCGTGGCCACCATGACCAGGCCGTCCTCGCGCAGGAACCGGCCCTGGTTGGCGGACCGGGTCCCGGCGTCAAGCCCGGCATGGTAGGGCAGCGCCGCAATCCCGTTACCCACCAGGAACTCTGCGGTCGCTTCCACCGACGCGCGGGACAGGCAGTAGACGATCGCCGCGTCACCGGCGTGCTCGGTGCGCAGCAGCCGCAGCAGCTGCTGCTTCGGCTCGGCCTTCGGCTCGATGCGGTAGGTGATGTTCGGGCGGTCGAAGCTCGCGACGAACTGACGGGCGTCCGCCAGCCGCAGCCTGGCAGCGATCTCGGTGCGCGTTGCCTTGGTCGCCGTTGCGGTCAGCGCGATGCGGGGCACGGCAGGCCAGCGTTCGTGCAACACGGTCAGGCCAAGATAGTCAGGCCGGAAGTCGTGCCCCCACTGGGCCACGCAATGCGCTTCATCGATGGCGAACAGCGAGATGACGCCGCAGTCAAGGAGGCTGCCCGTCGACTCGGCGCGCAGCCGTTCCGGCGCCAGGTAGAGCAGGTCAAGCTCACCGGCGCGGAAGGCGGCCTCGACCTGGCGCCGCTGGAGCGGGTCCTGGGTGGAGTTGAGGAATCCGGCCCGCACGCCGAGCGCCGACAGGGCATCGACCTGGTCCTGCATAAGCGCGATCAGCGGTGAGATGACCACGCCGGTACCTGGCCGTACCAGCGCGGGGATCTGGTAGCAGAGCGACTTGCCGCCACCGGTCGGCATCAGCACGAGCGCGTCGCCGCCAGCGGTGACGTGGTCGATGATTTCGCATTGCCCGTCCCGGAACGACTCGTAGCCGAACACCCTGCGCAGCACCTGCAGCGCGCCGGTCACTTCGGGGCCGGTGCCGGGGGAGGCCATCAGCCGAGTCTAAGGCCCGGTCGTGACAGACTCCGGTTATGAGGCGGGCGTTGCGGGCGTTCCAGCGCCTTCCGCGCACCGCGGCCGTGCAGTCCGCCGCCGCCCGGAACC
This sequence comes from Streptosporangiaceae bacterium, assembly GCA_050011895.1. Taxonomy (GTDB): domain Bacteria; phylum Actinomycetota; class Actinomycetes; order Streptosporangiales; family Streptosporangiaceae; genus DATBGO01. The sequence goes on from JBEKIF010000005.1 coordinate 116,527, forward strand.
CGGGCGAGCGGCGGGTAGCCAGCAGTGCGCCGGCATCGGCGAACTGTGCTTGAGTCTTCTGGTGAACCTGGCCGAGGTCTTGGCGCTTATCGCGACTGGCGTCCTGGCCGGCGTAGCCAGCACGGTCGCGAGCCTCGCGTCAGTCGTCTCTTATCCGGTGCTGCTGGCGTTCGGCTTGTCGCCAGTCAGCGCGAACGTGACGAACACGGTGGCGCTGGTATTCACCGGGGTCGGTGCCGCTGCCGGGTCGCGAGAAGAACTGGCAGGCCAGGGCGCACGGGTGCGGCGACTCGGCATGCTGACGGCGGCGGGCGGGGCGGCCGGAGCGGCGCTGCTGCTCTTGTCCCCGGCGAGGGCATTCCAGTTCGTCGCGCCTTGCCTCATCGGGGCCGCCTCGCTGCTGCTGATCGTCCAGCCGATGATCACCGGCCTGGCGGCGCGGCCGGATGGCGAGCGCAGCCCGCTGCTGCGGGCAGCGCTGTTCGCCGTTGCGGTCTATGTCGGCTATTTCGGGGCGGCCGGCGGCATTCTTGCCCTCACGGTGCTCACCGCGATGCTTGACATGCCGCTAGCCAGGATCAACGCGGTGAAGAACGTGGTCTCCGGGCTCGCGAACGCCGCCGCAAGCGTGGCGTTCGCCGTGTTCGGCCCGGTTCAGTGGGCCGTCGCGGCAGCGCTCGCCGCGGGCTTCCTGCTCGGCGGCTGGATCGGCCCGGCGCTGGTCCGCCGGCTACCTGCGCGAGCCTTGCGTGTTGTCATCGGCGCCTGCGGCCTGGCTCTCGCGGTCGCCCTCGGTGTCAGGACCTATCGATGAGCCGGCCGTCCGGCATCCTGATGAAGGTCAACGGCCGGGTGCCGCCCAGCGGCGGATCATCGCGATGCGTGCCCGGATCTGGTCCCCGGTGGCCTGCGGTAGCGGCGGTCCCCCGCAGGCCCGGCGCAGGTCCGCATGGATCACCCCGTGCGGCTGGCCGGTCCTGTGATGCCACGCGGCGATGAGCTGGTTGAGTTCCTTGCGTGCGGCGGCGAGCGTCTCGCGGGTGCTGGCGGGCGCGGGTGCCTCGCCGGTGCCGGTCGTGCCGCCCGCGCCAGGGCCGGCCGCGCCAGGGCCGGCCGCGCCAGGGCCGGTCGCGCCAGGGCCGGTCGCGCCAGGGCCGGCCGCCCCGGCCGCGGCAGCAGGTCTGCCGGAGCCCCAGCCTGGACGACCGGCGCGCTTGTTCGCGACCTGGCCGGCCTGCCGGGTGCGCAGCAGCAGCGCAACTTGCTCCGGCTCCAGCAGCCCCGGCAGGCCAAGGAACTCCTCCTCCTCAGCCGACGCGCCAAACTCCGCGCCGTCGTACAGCACCCGGTCGAAGTGCGCCGATGCCTCCAGTGCCTTGAACGGCAGCTCGCCAAGCTGGTCGGGGGTGTCCCGCCGGCGCCGCGCCTCAGCGAGCTCACGCTCCTCAGCCGCGGCATCGCCGCAGCGGCGGAGCACATGATCACGTTCGGCCTCCAGCTCCGCGGCGTAGCCAAGAAGCACGGGGATAGATGGCAGGAACACGGAGGCCGTTTCACCGCGCCGCCGTGCCCGGACGAACCGGCCCACCGCCTGAGCGAAGAAGAGCGCGGTACCCACGCTCGTCGCATAAACGCCCACCGCAAGCCGCGGGATGTCCACGCCCTCGGACACCATGCGCACCGCTACCATCCACCGATCCCCGGACATTGCGAAACTGGCGATCTTGCGGCTGGCCGACGGATCGTCGGAGAGCACGACCACCGGCCGGACGCCGGTAATCCGGCGCAGCAGCGCCGCGTAGGCGCGTGCGTCCGCGTGGTCACCCGCGATCACCAGGCCCGCCGCGTCCGGCATGTCCCTGCGCACCTCAATGAGCCTCCGGTCCGCGGCTTCGAGCACCCGCGCGATCCACGCACCCTCGGGATCTAGCGCGGTCCGCCAGGCCTGCGCGAGCTGATCAGGAGTCATCGGGGCGCCCAGCGTGCCGGTGACCTCGTCGCCCGCCCGCGCCCGCCACCGCATCTCGCCGGAGTAGGCAAGGAAGATCACCGGCCGGACGACACCGTCCTCGAGAGCCGGGCCGTACCCGTAGACGTAGTCGGATGAGCTGCGCCTGCTCCCATCCAGGTCCTCGGCGTAGCTGACGAACGGGATCGGGTTGGCATCGCTGCGGAACGGGGTGCCGGTCAGCCCGAGTCGCCGCTTGGCCGGCTCGAAGGCCTCCCTGACCGCCTCGCCCCAGGACAGCGCGTCGCCCGCGTGATGGATCTCGTCGAAGACCACGAGCGTGCGCCGGTTCAGGGTGCGCTGCCTGTGCAGCGCCGGGTGGGCGGCCACCTGCGCGTAGGTCACGACGACTCCGGTGAAGTCAGCCGAGGCACGTCCTTGCGCGTTGCGGTAGGACGAGTCAAGCGGGATCCTCAGACTGTGGGCTGCCTGAGACCACTGGTGCTTCAGGTGCTCAGTCGGCGTAACCACCGTGACCGCTGCGATTTCGCGGCGGGCGAGAAGCTCGGCCGCGATCGTCAAAGCGAATGCGGTCTTCCCGGCCCCTGGCGTCGCGACCAGCAGGAAGTCACGCCGCGGCAGACGGAAGTACGCCTGATACGCGTCCCGCTGCCAGCTGCGCAGGGGCGGGAGCAGGTCGGGCCGGACGGGTGCGGCGGGGCGGTCTGGCTCATCATCGGGGGCGAAAGCGGGGGTAGTCACAGGGCCGAGAGGCTACCAGCGACGGCCCCGCTGACTGTCACGCCACGGGCTGAGGGCGGCATTCTCATGACTGCGATACCGGTGTCTCGCCCGCGAACTCACCCCGGCGCGAGGCAAGCTGGCCCAGCGACAGTCCGCGGCTGCGCCGGTTCGAGCGGGCGGCCCGGGCCACCGACTCGATCACCTAGTCATCGCCCACAGCGTCCCCCTCGGCCGGTGTTACACCTGGCAGCCGGTGCGCGCCGGCCGGGCACTAATCGTCCGCATTTTCCCGGCAGCGAAGGATGTTCATGGCCTCCAGCCGGAGCGTGTCCTGGTCGTCCTGGTTGATCAGGTGCGCCCGGGTTCGGACCAGGCCCCGGCCCGGCTTGGATCGCGACAGGCGCGCCTCCAGGATGGTAGCCCGCAGGCGCACCGAGTCGCCGGGGCGCAGCGGCACCGGCCAGCGCAGCTCATCGATGCCCGGCGACGCCAGGCTTGCCACCCGGGAAAGGTAGTGATCAGCGAACAGGCGCATCAAGATCCCGGCCGTGTGCCAGCCACTGGCGATCAGGCCATGGAAGGGACCCTGCGCGGCGAACGCTGGGTCAACATGGATCGGCTGCGGGTCGAACGCCCGGGCGAACTGAAGGATCTCCGCCTCGGTCACCTCGATGTACCCGTACTCGTACACCGCTCCCGGTGAGTAGTCCTCGAAGTATCGGTCGTGAATCGAAGCGGCGAAGTCGGGCTCGCTCAGGGGCCGCGTAGCCGGGCTCAGCGGCTGGCTCATAAAAGTCATTCTGGCGCAGATGAAGTTTCCCGCGCCCGCCCGCCCGGCCAGGAGTCGAGGCCGCAGAGCCTTGGCGAGCGCGCCGTGAGCCGGCCAGAGATCCTGACAGCCACGATCCGAATCGCAGCATCGCGGCTGGACGTCCTGCTTCGGCAAGCTGCGTCAGACCGCCGGCTCGTAGCGGTGCGCCAGGCGAGACGATGTGAGCACGTCATATGTCGCCCGCCGGATCCGCGCTCACGGTGTAGCTGCGCCGGAACTGGCCGTCGGTGACGGGCCAGCGTTCTCCGCGGCGCCCTTCCACGACCCAGTCACCGGGCTGAGCGATCGCGCGGCCCTCCATCGTCCGCAGGACTAGAACTTCGCTGGCCTGCCACGCGCGGAAGATGCCCGTGCGGCGCCAGAATTCACCGCCGAGCGGCTCGTGACTTTGGCGGAACTCCAGGTCACGGACCGTGCGCTCATCGCCAGAGTCATCGACGACCCGCCAGTCTCCGGCGTCGCCGTGTAGTTCGTCACCGGACAGCCGGGTCCACGGCCGCCGGGCCTGCAGCCGCCTCGCCCGGACCGTGCCGACGCGGCGGAACTCAGCAGCCCCGGCTGGCCCGCCTGGCGGCACGATGGGCACGAAGCCGGCGTCTTCTAGCTGCGCGAGCTGCGACCGCAGGTTGGTGACGCTCCTGCTCCGCTCGCCGGCTGGCAGGTCAGCCCAGGGCACCGCCCTGCTGTTCACGAGGGCCTTCCTTGTCAGGCCCGCGCTGGCGCCCGCCCGGCTGCCGCGGGCCCGCCCGGCCGCCAGCCGCCGCTGGTACCAGCGCGTGTGCTCGGCCCTGGCGACTGCTGCTACATCTCGGTCAGTCAACTCGATGAAGCTGCCGGGCGGGACGGCGCGGGCCGGGACCCATTCCCGCCCGCGGGCAACCACCGCCGTCATCACCGAGCGGACCTGGAGGATGTTGTCCTGCCGGATGAAGTCATCCAGCTCTGCCCACGGACGTCCGGTGAAGGTCCTCGGCTCACCGGGTACAGCGGGCTGCCTCAACCGGAAACACTCGTGCCAGTGCCGCGCCACCCTTGTCCAGGTGTCCTCGGGCTCCTCGCCGTCTACCAGGAAGGTCCGGTGAAAGGGCTGCAACCGGTCGAAGATCGCGCCGTTGCTGGCCGCGCCGTCGGAGGTGAGCACGAACAAGGGAATACCCGGGTGCAGTCGCGCCACGCGCCCGGCCGGGTGCATGCTGGCATCGGTACGAGCGTCGGCGACGACAACGGCTGTCTCATCCGCCTCAGCCGCTGGCATCTCGTCCAGCATCGCGAGCAGGCACTCCCGCCAGGGGTTCGGCTCCGTGCGCAGCTGCGGCGCCGCCGCGACCGCGGAATGCGGGGACGTGGCCTGGTACTCGCGACGCAGGTCTTCCGCCCGCCGGCCCAGGAGCACCACGTGCTGCACGGGAGGCGGGGCGAGCACCTGACCGTCGGTCTCGTTCAGGCAGGCCGCATCCGGGTACGCAGCCCGGCCGGCGGCCGCGGCCGCGGCAAGCTCCCGCCACTCCCAGGCGCGACGGGCAAGCTCCAGGAGAATGGCAAGGGCCAGGGTACTGTCGCCGCACAGCAGCAAGTGCCGCGCCCGGCAGCAGAAGATCTGATTGACCAGAGCGCAGGCGGTCGACTCCAGCGGGCTCAGCGCGTCCTCCAGCGACAAGCCGGAGGTGCGGCTGTGCCTGCCGCGCCAGTGATCAGCATGCCGGGGATCATCGATGCGCGCGACCAGGTGCGGCTGCCGCTCCGGATCGGGCCGGTAGCGGTCCAGTACGCCGTTGGCTGCGGCCAGGATCGCGTCGTTCTCGGAGGCATCCTGCCGCAGTGCGTACAGCTGCATTAAGGCGCATCCGCGGCGGCCGGCCAGCACCGGGAGCAGGATCCTGGGAGAGGCCGGGTCGCCGATCATGACCCGTGCGCCGGTGGCGCGGGCCTCGTCAAGCATGGGGTGGCTGCTGTCCGGTTCGATGACCACGATGCTGCTCGGGCGGCGAGTCCCCGCCAGCCGCTGCAGCAGGGGCATCGTCAAGGTGTCCAGGCCGGTGAGGACGGTCGCGTCTGCTACCAGCCGGGCCCGCAGCCGTCCCAGTGGCCCCTGCCACAGCACCGCCGCCACCGCCAGCGCTCCCACCAGCGTCGCCGCCAGGCTGATGACGCCCCCGAACTGCAAGGCCAGCGGCGGTGCTCCCTGGCACGCGCCAGCCGGGTACGGAGGCGGGTTTCCGACGTACAGGTCGAGCATCCAGCCAGCCACCGCGCCCTCCGTCTGGCCCCCTCGGCAGGGGGTCAGCGCGGAGCCGGTGAGCACGCCTCCGATCACGACCATCGCCACGACCGTGGTCAGTCCTACGACCGCCTGCGGCTGCAGCCGGCGCGGCCACCAGTAACACAGCAGCGCTACCAGCCATAGCCCCGCCAGGGCCAGTGGCGCCAGGACGTTTCCGGGCCGCAGCCCGACCCGCCACCAGGCCCGCGTCAGATACAGCCACCGGCTGTCTGCAGCGGAGACCCACGCCCCCCAGGCAAGGTATCCGGTAACAGCAGCGCCGAAGACCGCGGGCGGCACCCACGCGGCCCGCCGGGTAACGCGATGCCTGGCGAGCCGGGTCCTTATCACGGCCTCCCCATCCACGGCCGGTGATACCAATCAGTAACGTGCTTTCTAGCGGAAGCAGCCAAGCCCGCCCGCCCTTACCTCGACGGTGACACAGAACGGCGCAACCGCCTAGTCCTGTTCCAGGGCTATCCGCCACTGCCGACATCACACGGGAGCACCGATTAGCTCGGCTCGTCCCTGGATCCGCGAACGCCGCCGGCAGCGCCGCAAATTCTGCCGCGCGGCAGGCGGATTTAGTGCGGACCTGCCGCGCATGCCGTAACCTAATCCGGTGGCATCCAGGCCATGGGATAGACGCTGACCCATGGCTCGGGTTGGCGAGCCGCGGCGACGCCCAGCCACCGCCGCAGGCTCCGGTTACTCGAAGTGATAACCTGGCCGAGTTCGGTTACTCATCGTGTTCGAGGACCCGGGACAAAAGTTGCAGAGCTATACGTACAGGCGCACCACCACCTGGGTGGTGCCGGAGCCTTGGGCTAGATTGGCTGGCACTCTATGCAGAGCACTGAGGACATCAGCATTACGGTTCCGTCTAAGCTGGCAGATCTCCGGGATGTGCCGCTGGCGGAGATGCCGACCCTGAGCATGGTGACCCTCGATGAGGTGTTTGGCCGCATTATTCCGGACCCTAAGGCGTCGCCGGCACCTGGCGCGGCATTCAACTCTGCGATCTGAGCCTGAAGGCCTGACATGAGCAGGCCGTCCGTTCCGCCTAGCCGCGTGCTGGCTCCGCTCAGCCAGTTCGTTCTAAAGGTACATAGCCGCTGTGATCTCGCGTGTGATCACTGCTATGTCTACGAGGCAGCCGACCAGAGCTGGCGCGGTCGGCCCATGGCCCTCTCCGATGAGGTGATCTCACGGACGGCGCAGCGCATCGCTGAGCACGCGGACTCGCACGCATTGGGCAGCGTGCAGGTGGTGCTGCACGGCGGGGAGCCCCTGCTCGCCGGCCGCGCCCGGCTGGAGCGGGTCGTCACGGAGCTTCATGAAGCGCTGCGCGGTATCTGCCGCCTGGACCTGAGGATCCATACCAACGGCGTCCTGCTCAACGAGGATTTCTGCGAACTGTTCGCCGAGCGGGGCATCAAGGTCGGCATCTCCATCGATGGTGACCGGGCCGCTAATGACCGACACCGCAGATACGCGGACGGGCGCAGCAGTTATCTTCAGGTGATCCGGGCTATCGGGCTGCTGCGCAGAAACCGTTTCCGGGATCTGTATGCCGGGCTGCTCTGCACGATCGACGTCGCCAACGATCCGCTCGTGGTCTATGAGTCCTTAATGGACCTGCATCCGCCCCGGATCGATTTTCTCCTGCCGCACGCGACCTGGGACCATCCGCCCGCCCGCAGGCTGGCCGCGGGTAGTGAGTACGCAGACTGGCTGATCGCGATTTTCGACCGCTGGCTGGCAGCGGGACGCCCGGTTCGGATCCGCACCTTCGATTCGATCCTCTCGACGCTGCGGGGCGGGACCAGCTTCACCGAGGCGCTGGGCCTGGGGCCGGCCGGCCTGGTGGTCATCGAAACTGACGGCAGCTATGAACAGGTTGACTCGCTGAAGGCCGCGTTCGATGGCGCGCCTGACACCGGGACGAATGTATTCGACCATTCTCTCGACATCGTCGCCCGGCATCCCGGCATCCTGGCTCGCCAGCGGGGACTTGCCGGGCTGTGCCAGACGTGCCGGGATTGCCCGGTGGTCACCAGCTGCGGCGGCGGCCTTTACACCCACAGGTACCGGACGGGTAACGGCTTCGCCAACCCGTCGGTCTACTGCTCTGACCTGCTGAAGCTGATCTCCCATATCAGCAGTCGGCTGCGTGCGGAGCCGGTGGGCGGGCCGGGACTCCCGACCCACGCGATAGCCGGGCAGGAACTCCGGGCACTGGCGGCGGGGCTCGGCGATGCCGCGGCCGTGGCGCAGCTCACCGAGGCCCAGCGCAGCCTGCTTCGCGGCTTGCTCGGCGCGGTGTACCAGCAGGGAATTGCCGGGCCTGCCGTACCAGCGGCGGTCAAAGAGGAGCTGCGGCGCGCCTGGCTGTTGCTGACCACACTCGACCGTGACCGACCGAAAGCCTTGCAAGCGGTGCTTGGCCATCCCTACATTCGCGCCTGGGCCACCCGCTGCCTAAGGCAGCTGAGACCCATCGCCGCCTGGCCCGGTGACCAGGACCATCCGGCAAAGGCGCCCGGACTGGCCGCCGACCTCGGGCATCTCAGTGCCATCGCCGCCGCCGCCGCTATCCGCGCCGGGACTAGGGGCACCGTCAGGATCCCCGTGCTGGATGGCGCCGTGCACCTGCCCACGCTGGGCCGTCTGGAAGTCGGCCGGCAGGAAGCCGCCGGCCCGGAGGAAGCCGCCGGCCCGGAGAGCGCTGCCCGGCCGCCCGGAGAAGTGCCCGAAACCGCGACCGCCGACGTGGCCGGCGAGGTGGTCTCCATCAGGCTCGGTGACAGTTGCTGGACGCTGGCCTGCACCGACCTGCTCAGCGGCGCGGCGGGCCCGGCCGCCCTGGCCGAGAGCGGCAGGCTCGCCAGCTGGCAGCCCGTGCGCAGACTCAGCGCACCTGGCATCTGCGTCGCGGTGGAGGACACCGATCCCTACCGCGACTGTCGCCAATGGCGGCCGGCGGCACGGCTGACCGATGCTCAGTTTGCCCAGTGGCAGCGGCAATTCCGGGATGCCTGGCGGGAAATCGAGCGCGAGCATGAAGCCTACGCCCCGGCGCTCGCCGCCGGACTGACGACGCTGATGCCCCTGGCTGCCGCCCAGGACGGCGGCGATCTCAGCGCCACCGCCAGGGACGCATACGGCTCCGTCGCCGTGGCGCTGCCGGCCGATCCGGTCGCCCTCGCCTTGCTGCTCATCCACGAGTTCCAGCATGTGAAGCTAGCCGCCGTGGTCGATCTCTACGACCTCTATGACCCGGCTGATGACCGCCTCTTCCGCGCTCCATGGCGAGAGGGCAAGCAGCGGCTCGGGGACCTCTTGCAAGGCACCTACGCGCACCTGGCGTTTACTGACTTCTGGCGCGCACGCCAGCACGCCGGGACCGACCCGGCACTGCGCGAGCGATTCGTGCTCTGGCGCGCTCAGACCCGCGACGCGATCGAGACGCTCGCGACTTCTGGCTCGCTGACAGCGCTCGGGACGTGGTTCGTCGATGAAATGCGCCATTCGGTGGGCCCCTAGCAAGGTTCGCCAGCATTAGCCACGACGTCAGCTGGCAGCGTCGGCCCCTACGGCTGAAGTCCCGAAGCCGACGGCTGCACGCTTCCGGGTTGTGCACGCATAGGAAGATCACTTGCTGCACACGACGCCACGGGGCGGGAGGGTTCCCGCTGGCCACGTACTCCGATCTCCTATATCATCTTTTACCTGGCGCTTTGGGTGATAAATGGCCGCTGGCCGGACTGTGGTGGCTGCTGGGACTGGATTGGCGTCACAAGGGGGGAAAGCGCCGATGGCGTTGGGGCACGACGGCAGGCCGTACTTCTTTCTGAGCTACGCACGGACCCCTAAACGAGATCCATCCGACCGTGACGATCCAGATCGCTGGGTTTACAAGCTCTACAAAGACCTGTGCGGCGCCATCTTACAAATGACCGACGCCCGGCCCGAAGAAGCGGGATTCATGGACCGGGACAACAAGCTCGGCGCCGAATGGTCACCTGAGCTGACGGCCGCACTTGCGAGGTGCCGGGTCTTCGTGCCGCTTTACTCCAGGCGGTACTTCGAAAGCAACAATTGCGGCAGGGAATGGTTTGCGTTCGCGCGCCGCGAAATCACGCATAAAGCTCGAGGCCGCCAGCTAGTTGACGCCATCGTGCCAGCGCTCTGGACGAGGCTCGACCGGCAGAAGCTTCCCTATGTTGCGCAGTCCGTGCAGTTCGAACACGGCTTCCTCGGTGAGCGCTACTGCACTGAGGGATTCTATGGGATCATGAAGCTGCAGAATTATCGCGCGGACTACCAGCGGGCAGTTCACAGGCTCGCCGAGCGGATCATCGCTATTGGTGACGAGAGCGTCCCATTTACTGATGAGAACGTCATCCCGGCGATCACGCAGGCGGATTTTGAATCACTTCCGAGCGCCTTCGGGCCGGCCAGCGCGCGCCGGACGGCGGACAGCCAGCTTCAGATCGCCGTGCTCGCGCATGACACCTCGACGCTGCCGCCGGGCAGGGCCCGCGACTACTACGGCGCTACGCCGAGCACCTGGAGTCCCTACCGGCCGGATTACACGCAGCCGGTGGCCGACTATGCCCTCGAACTAGCCAAGAAGTGCCTTGACTGCACGCCTCTGGTGGGAGCTTTCGACGATGACATGGCAAACTGGGTCAGCAACGGGCATCAGCCGCCGCCGAGTTTGTGTCTCGTGGATGCCTGGGTGAGCGTATCGGCCGCGCATAAGGAACAGCTGAGGCGGCTGGAGCGGGTCGAGGAATCCTGGGTCAGCGTGCTAGTTCCCTGGAACAGCCAGGACCCCGGTATGCACGAGGCCAAGGACGATCTTCGCGCGAACCTCCATCAGCACCTGGGCCGTAAACTCGCCGGCGTCCCGAGACGCTGCCAGATGGCCGCGAGCGGAATCCCGACTCTCCATGATTTCGGGCAGATCCTGCCCGAGATGACAATGATCATGCTGAAGAGATTCCGCAAGGAGGCTACTGCCCATCCGCCCGCAGGTCCCGTCATTGAGCGCCCGCGGCTGAGGAGATCCGAACCCCAGGATTCCGGAGATGCCAGATGAGCGAGCCCAGCCAAGGCCAGATCATTACGTTCTACTCTTACAAGGGCGGTACCGGCCGCACGATGGCGCTCGCCAATGTCGCCTGGATTCTCGCGAGCAATGGCAAGCGAGTGCTATCCGTTGACTGGGATCTGGAATCACCGGGACTGCACAAGTTCTTCCATCCCTTCCTGGACGAATCAACGGTGAGCGCCACCCCTGGCGTCATAGAGGTAATCAATGACTATGCGTCGGCCGCGGTAGATCCGGCACCCCGCAGCGATGACTGGCATTTGGAATTCGCGCGCGTTGAACGTCATGCGGTTTCTCTGGAGTGGATCTTCCCCAATGGAGGCAAACTGGACTTCCTATCGGCTGGCCGCCAGAACCGGGACTATTCTGCCGCCGTCTGTTCCCTTGACTGGGACAACTTCTATGACCGGCTCGGCGGCGGCCGTTTTTTCCGCGCCATGCGGGATGACATGAAGCAGAGATACGACTATGTCCTGATAGACAGCCGTACCGGGCTGAGCGACGTAGCGGACATCTGCACGATCGAGCTTCCCGACGTCTTAGCGATCTGCTTCACGCTCAGTGATCAGAGTATCGAGGGCGCTGCTAACGTCGCCCGCCAGATCAGCGGGCGGTACCGGGATCGCAATATCCGGGTGCTGCCCGTGCCGATGCGCATCGAGGACGGCGAGAAGGAGAAGCTCGACGTCGGCCGGGCCCTGGCCCGGACGAAATTCGAGGGCTTCCCGGCGGGGATGACACCGGAGGACTCGGCCCTGTACTGGGCCTCCGTCGAAGTTCCGTACAAGCCGTTCTACGCTTTCGAGGAGACCCTGGCGACCTTCGGCGACGATCCCGGATCGCCGGCCTCGCTGCTGTCCTCGTTCGAGCGGATCACCGACTCGCTCACCGGGGGGCGGGTCACCGTGATGCAGCCCATAGCCGAGAACCTCCGGCTGCAGTACAAGGAAGCCTTCGCCCGCAGGCAGCCCGCATCGTCCACGCAGGTCTACCTGAGCTACGTGCCGGAGGACCGCATGTGGGCCGACTGGATTGAGGCGGTGCTGACCCGCGCTGGCTTCCGAGTGCTGCCGCGCAGCACAGTGCTGACGGCTGCGACAGGCAACGGCGAGATTCATGGCAGCATCCAGGCAGAACGCGAGCTTCAGGCCGCTCCCCGCGCCATAGCGGTGCTCTCGTCGGCCTATCTGCAATCGCCTGATGCCAGATCGATCTGGAAGACGTTGTCGGCCGCCGACGCGGCCGGCACGCATCGTCAGCTGGTCCCGGTCAGGGTCAGCGACGTCAGGATCACCGAGCCGTTCACCGACCATCCCATCGTCGATCTGGCGCGGATGGACGCGGCCCAGGCTACCGCGAAGCTGCTGTGGGCCCTGGACCGGCCCGTACAGCTGTCGGGAAGCCTGGGGACGCAGGCCGAGGAACCCCGGTTCCCTGGCACGATCCCGTCGATCTGGAATGCGCCCGCCAGGAACGCCGACTTCACCGGGCGCGGCGCGATGCTGGAACATCTGCGCGACAAGCTGGCCGGCTGGGGGGTGGCGGTGGTGGTCGCGCAGGCGCTGTACGGGCTGGGCGGCGTCGGCAAGACCCAGCTCGCGCTGGAGTACGCGCACCGCTTCATGGCCGACTACGACCTGGTCTGGTGGGTGCCGTCCGAGCGGGCCGAGGAGACCAGCGGGGCGCTAGCTGAGCTGGCTCGCAAGATGGGACTCCAGGTCGGTGACAACGTGGCTGAGGCAGCGGAGGCTGCCCTGGAGGAACTGCGCCGCGACTCCAGCCCGCACTGGCTGCTCATCTTCGACAATGCCGACGACCCGAAGCAGCTGGAGCCGTACCTGCCGACCGGCTCGGGCCATGTCCTCATCACCTCAAGGAACCAGGCGTGGTCGCACTCCGCCGAGCCTCTTGAGGTCGACGTCTTCACCATGGACGAAAGCGTGGCGCATCTGCTGCGGCACGTGCCCGAGCTTGATCTGGCTGACGCGATGGGAGTGGCCGACGCCCTGGGGCAGCTGCCGCTTGCCGTGGAGCAGGCCAGTGCGTGGCTGGAGCAGACCGGGATGCCCGCCCGGGCCTACATCGAGCAACTGGCGACCCAGTCCACCCGGATCCTGGCGCTGAACCAGCCGCCGGACTACCCGATGCCGGTCGTAGCTACCTGGAACCTGTCCTTCGACCGGCTCAAAGGGCGATCGCCGGCCGCCGTGCGCCTGCTGCAGTTGTGCGCATTCTTCTCACCAGGGCCCATCTCCATGGACCTGCTCTACAGCGACGAGATGAACGAGGCGCTGCTGCCGTTCGACGAGACACTGACCGAGAAGCTGATGCTCGGCCGCGTGATCCGGGATATCAGCCGGTTCGCCCTGGTCAAGGTGGACCAGGGCAGTAACTCGCTGCAGATCCACCGGCTTGTCCAGGCGGTTATCCGCTCCCAGATGAGCGATGAGGAGCAGGAAGAGGCCCGGCATGAGGTGCACAAGATCCTGGCTGGTGCCCGGCCGCGCCAGGGCGAGACGGACGACCCGGCGAACTGGTCCACCTACGACATCATCTGGCCGCATCTGGGGCCCTCCCAGGCGGAGGAGTGCGACGATCCGCGGACCCGCCAGCTGCTCATCGACTGGGTGCGCTACCAGTGGAAGCACGGCGAGTTCGAGTCTGGCCTGAGCCTGGCGAGTCGCCTGGAGAATCTGTGGACTCACCAGCTGGGGCCCGACCACCAGCAGACGCTGCATCTGCAGTTCCAGATCGCCAACGTGCTGCGGTCCCAGGGCCGCTTCACGGACGCGCGCGACCTGGACACCTATGTCCTGGAACGGCAGCGTGCTGTGCTCGGAGCAGACCATCCCTATGCCCTCATGACGGCGAACGGACTGGGCGCCGACCTGCGCGCGATCGGTGAGTTCCAGGAGGCGCTCGCCTCCGACCGGGAAACCTACGAGAGTTTCAAGGAGCAGTTCGGCGAGGACTATCCGCGGACCCTGATGGCAGCCCACAACCTGGCGAGTTCGCTGAGGCTGGTCGGTGACTGCTTCGCGGCGCGGGCCCTCGATGAGCAGACGCTGGACCGCCGGCGGCAAGTGCTGGGCCGCGACCATCCCTACACTCTCTACTCCGCGGCCGATCTGGCCCATGACATGCGCGCGGCGGGCGCGTTCCGGGATTCGGTCAATCTGCTGCGCGAGACCCTGGAGAAATACCGGGAGGTGCTTGGCGACGACATGACCGACACCTTGCGCACTGCCACCAGCCTGGCCGTCTCGCTGCGCAAGGCCGGGGAGCAGTCCGAGGCGATGAAGCTGGCCCAGGACACTTATGAGCGCTACAAGCGCCGGTACGGCAGCGATGCGCCCGATGCGCAATCGTGCGCGCTCAACCTGGCTTGCGACTACGCTGCGGTCGATGACATGCCCAGGGCACTGGAACTGGTGACCGGCGTCAAGGCCGTTCTTCAGGCCAGCCTGGGCGGTGATCATCCGAACACCATGGTCGCTGCCAACAACCTGGCGTGCTACCTGCGGTGCATTGGTCGGCTCCTGGAGGCACTTGAGCTGACCGATGACACGCTGGGCCGGATGCAGCGAAAGCTCGGGGCCAGCCACCCGCTGACCCTCTCCTGCGCGGTCAACCTGGCCAACTGCCGCGGCGATTCAGGAGATCTCGAAGCGGCCGAGGCGGTTGAGCGCCGGACGATTGCGCTGCTGCGGGAAACGCTCGGCCCGGATCACCCGGATACCCTGGTTTGCGAGGCCAATCTCGCCATCACCTTGCGGCAGGCAGGGCGGCGCGCCGACGCCGAGGAACTAAGGGCACGGATCTTCGCTGACTTCAGCCGCGTCCTTGGCGCGGGCCACCCGGACGTCACGCAACTGCACAAGTGGCAGCGGATCAACCGCGATCTGGAGCCGCAGCAGATCTAGGGCCTAGCCGGGACCGAGCTCCTGCTCTTTGCCAGGCAGCGATCGCGCGGCCGGTCGGCGGACAACCACCGGAGGATATCAGGAAGCACGTCAAGCGCACCGAAATGGGCAGCCCCTGCCTGAACCACCACGGCAGCGCTGGGGATCCGGTCGGCGAGCCACCTGGCGTGGCTGACGGGGGAGAGCACATCGCTCGCGCCGTGCCAGAGCAGCACCGGCACCCTGACGGTGGCCGGGTCAAATCCCCATGGGGAGCAGAACGCCAGCACGTCGTCGATCCAGCCGTAGTCTGACGTCCGCAACGCCTCCGCGTAGGTCTCGATCAACATCGACCGGATACCCCGGTCCGCCACCACCCGCCGGTCCGGGTCGGGGAGTTCGGCCTGGAGTCTGGCGATCAGGCTGGCGGGGTTGGCCCGGACGGCACTGGCGACCGCCTTGGTATGGGCGACGATGTCCTCGTAGCCGTTCGCTGCCGCCGTGTACTCGGTGACATTCGACTGCGCCATCCCGTCGAACCAGTCAAGCCCGTCAGCGCCGTGCGGGGCGAGTCCCACCAGAACAGCCGCCTTCGTCGTACGATCGGGAAGTAATGCAGCGCAGGCCAGAGCATGGGGGCCGCCGCCCGATCGGCCGACGACTGAAAACTTCTCCAGGCCATAGGCATCAGCGATAGTCAGGACGTCGGCTGCCGCGTCCGCGACTGTCCGACTGGCGAAGCGGTCCGATTCCCCATAACCGGGGCGGTCGAAGGAGATCAGCCGGACGCCCAGCCGGTGCAGCACAGCGGATCGGGGACGGGGCCCTAACCTGCTTCCTGGAGTTCCATGCAGGAGGAACACGGGCCTGCCGTCGCAGTCACCGTACGCCTGTGTGGAAAGTCGCCTGCCGTCGGACGTTCGCACCGTGTACTTCAAGATCGTCCCTTGCATCATTCGCGCCGGCAGGTTCAGTCGGCGGGCGGCGTAGCTTCCAGCATGCCGCCGCTGGCCCGGCAACGGAAGAGATACAGCCTGGCCATGGGATCGCGGGACGTGCTACGCGGCCAGCCTCCGGCGCCGACCGGCGGGATGGGGTTCATCCCGCTCCACCGCCACTGCGAGCTGGGACTGGTCAATCACGATCAGTCCCCTATCAAACCGAGTCAGATCGGCATTGCTAGGGCTCGGCAAGGCACCCGACTCCGGGCGCACGGCTTGCGCATTCCCTCACTGCCAGTCGCGGGCCACGCGATCGACGCGGGCACGCAGCCGCGGGTCATCTATCCAGAGCGCGATCATGGCGCGGATGCGGGCCGCGGATCGGATACCGTCTCGCGTGTGGGCGGCACTGAGCGCCTGGACCTGGCGGGCAGTGGTGCGCAGTGCCAGGCGGCTGCCGTAAAACATCGGCGACTCAGCTGCCGTCCCGGCGGTTGCTTTCGGCTTGTCTGGCATCGTGCACCCCCCCGGCTAGAGACACCAGGCCGATTGTCAGAGCCTAACCGCCGTTAGCGTGGGCAAGATCGGCAGGATGCCGGCCCGCCAAGGGCCATGGCAGCGGGCTCAGATCCCTCGTCCGACCCGCGCCGCCGGGGAATGCCGGTCTCCATGACGCGGGAGCCATCACGCCCGCAGGGCTGCTTCAAGGGGAGGATCTACGTGATCAACACGCCGCTGCCAGCAGCTGAGTGGCCCGAGACGGTCGCCTACGAGTGGGCAGCGACCGTCAAGGCACTGTTCCTCCAGCGGAGTTGCTAAGCCGAGGTTAGGCGTACCTGGTTACAGCCTTTTCGCCACTTTCACCTGATTACAACACCGTCAGCCCTTTCAGGGAATTTGCCCCGACACCTCGGATTACCTCCGCTAGAACTAGCACCGATGGAATCGACTGTTTTATTCCACAAAGGAATAAGCTGGTGTTGTGGAATTTCCCGCTAAAGCTGGCCCCCAAGCGTACGGTAGATACCTTAAAGGCGCCCAAGGGAAGGCGGTTATCAGATGCGGCACACCTGCTCATCCGGCGCAGGCGGTGGATATCGGACCCGGCTCGTCTGGTGGAAGAAGAAGGGCCGGACTGCCGTTGCGGGTGCAGCGGCAGTCGTCGCGTTAGCGGGCACGTCGATGGCTGCATCCCCGGCGGCGTCGGCGAGCCCGAGTGAGACGGTCATTGTCACCGCGGCAGGCCTTTTGAGCCCGGCGCTGGCGGTGCTAGGGGTTGGCGGCACGATTTTGACGCAGTACCACCTCATCGACGGGGTGGACGCTTTAATCCCCACGGCTGCGGAGCCGCTGCTGGCCGCGATACCGGGCATCACTGTGACACCTGATGCTTCGGTGAGTATCGCGTCCACGACGGAGTCGACCGGGCCCCACACGCCTTCCGATGTGTTTTTGCAGGAGACCGGGTCTACGCGGCTGGCGTCGGATGGGGATACCGGCCAGGGGGTCACCGTGGCCGTGCTGGACACGGGTATCGACAACCTGCCCGACTTCTCCGGGCGGCTGGTCGGCGGGGTGGACCTGACCGGCGGGAATAACCCGTTCCAGGACAGCTACGGGCATGGCACCTTCGTGGCCGGCCTGATCGCCGGCAATGGGGCCTCGTCGAACGGGCAGTACTCGGGCGAAGCGCCTAGCGCAAAGCTGGTGTCGATCAAGGTGGCGGGGGCGGACGGCACGACCCACCTGGGCACTTTGATCTCGGGCCTGCAGTGGGCTGTCGATCACCAGAGCGAGTACGGCATCAAGATCCTCAACATCTCGTTGGGGTTCAAGCCCAGCGAGTCCACGGTCATCAACCCCCTGGACCAGGCGGTAGAGGCGGTGTGGAACTCGGGTATCGCGGTGGTGGCCTCAGCGGGCAACGCCGGGCCGTTCAACGGCACCATCCTTTCCCCCGGCGACGACCCGCTGGTGATCACGGCGGGCGCATTGGACGACATGGCCACGGCGTCGATCACCGACGACGAGATGAACGACTTCAGCAGCGTCGGGCCCACCTCGCCCGACGGCTGGGTCAAGCCTGACCTGGTCACCTCGGGCCGGTCTGTTGTGAGCCTGGCCGCGCCGGGCTCGACGATCTACAACAACTACCCCTCGGCCCTGGTCGGCTCGGCGAACTTCGTCGGCTCGGGTACCTCGTTCAGCGCGGCCATCACCAGCGGGGCGGCAGCGCTGGTCGTGGCCGACAACCCGGGCCTAACCCCGGACCAGATAAAGGCCCGCCTGCTCGGCAATACCAACCCTGGTCCGGTCGGTAACCCTTTCGTCGACGGTCACGGGGCCCTGAATGCCTACGCCGCGGCTACCTCCGGCCCAATGAACTTCAACCAGTCGGCCGCCAGCCTGGCCCCGACCGTGCCTGGCACCACGGTCTCCCTGTCGCCCACCCGCCCCGTCGACACGTGGAACACGAACCTGTGGTCGGGGACCTCCTGGGATCAGCCGCCATCCACTGGCTGGGCATGGAACGGCACAGCGTGGAACGGCGGAGACTGGAACGGCTGGGCCTGGAACGACCAGGCGTGGAGCGGTTGGGCCTGGAACGGCGCAGCGTGGAACGGCGGAAACTGGAGTGGTTGGGCCTGGAACGACTCCGCGTGGGACGGCTCCGCGTGGGACGGCTCCGCCTGGAGCGGTTCCGCCTGGGACAGCTCGGCATGGAGCTGACACATGCCCGATGC
The DNA here is from genome assembly GCA_050011895.1 of Streptosporangiaceae bacterium. Lineage (GTDB taxonomy): Bacteria > Actinomycetota > Actinomycetes > Streptosporangiales > Streptosporangiaceae > DATBGO01. The sequence continues at coordinate 135,017 of JBEKIF010000005.1, forward strand.
GGTGGTTGAGCCATGAAGGTACCGCGTGCCACCTGGGCCGTCGTCGCGGTCTCGGTCGCGGGGGGCGCGTTTGCCTTGTTCGTCACTGTCCGGGGGCAACCGGCCTTAGGGCACGTCGACGAGAGCCAGTGGATTGTGGCAGCTGCGATGGGAGTCCTTGCCCTGGGGAGCTGGGTATGGCCAGTGGTGGTGTACCGGGGAGGCGAATCCGCGGCCTTCAATATGGATGAGGGTTTCTTCGTGATACTCGCCCTCCTCCTGCCACCACTGGTCACCCTGGGGACCCTTGCGCTGGCGACCGTCTTGGCCCAGACCGCCCGCCGGCGCCCTCTTGTCAAGTCGGCCTTCAACGCCGGGCAAGTTCTTATCGCGGCTGGCCTGGGACTGGCTGTCAGCCGCAGTATCGCTGTCCCCTCGAATTCCCTCACTGCAGGCCAGCTTGCCGCCATGACGCTTGGCGTGGGTGTGTACTTCGTCATCAATACGTTTCTCGTGGCCGGTGTTTTGGTCTCGATGGGCACGGCCTGGCGAGAGTTCACCGACGATCTGCCGATTCAGGTGACACTTGCTGGCGCGGGGGCACTAGTTGGCGTGGTTTTGGCATTGGCGGTACAGGCTCATCTTTGGGCAGTGGCGTTGGCCATCCCGGGCCTGGTCGTGGAGCGCCGGCTCATCAGTGCCCGGTTCGCGGCGCTGTATGACCGCGGCCGGATGGAAGGGCTGTACGAGGTCACGTTGGAGGCAAACCGGGGGCTGCGGCAGCAGGCGGTGCTCGAAACGATCTTGGGGTCGGTACGCCGGCTGCTTCGTAGCCCGGAGGCTACGCTGACATCTGACCACCCGGGCCCTGGTCACCTGGCGGCGCCCATGTCCGTGGCCGGTCAGCGGCAGTGGCTGGTGGCGTCGGGGCGACGACGGGATGAGCCCTTCGACGACGCGGACCGGGGCCTGCTGAGGGCCCTGGCCGCCGTCGGCAGCGGGGCGCTCAGCAACGCCGAGCTATACCAGCAGGTCCATGTCGAGCGCGAGCGGCTCTCCTCGATCACCCTCAACATCGGAGAAGGCGTCTGCGCCATAGACGCAGACGGGAAGCTGACCTTCGTCAACCAGGCTGCGGCCGACATGATCGAGCTGCCGTCGCTGAACATCACGATCGACGAGCCGCTGAGCAATGGTGCCCTCACGGCGCCGGACTTTCTGCTCGTACCGGCCCGCGAAGCCATGCGCACGGGCCGCACCATCCGGGAGGACGACGCCCGGTTCTGCGGCAAGAACGGCGGTGCCGTCCCGGTTGTGTATACGGCCTCTGCGGTCATGAGTGACGGCACACCGTCAGGCGCGGTGATCGCCTTTCGCGACATCACCGAACGCCAAGCCTTCGAAGACGAACTCCACCATCACGCCTTCTACGACGGCCTCACCGGCCTGGCGAACCGCCGGCTGCTGGTGGAGCGCCTCGATCAGGCGCTGCTGGAGGCAGCCCTGGACCGCAAGACGCACGCTTTGATCTTTGTCGATGTGGACCGCTTCAAGGGCATCAATGACAGCCTTGGTCACCTGACCGGCGACGAGTTCCTGGTGGCGATCGGGGCCAGGATGAAGGAGGTGGTGCGGAGTGACGACCTGCTCGCGCGCTTCGGCGGCGACGAGTTCGTGGTGCTACTGCAGGACGTGGCGGGCGTGGAGGTGGCGGTCGCCGCGGCGCGGCGCATCTGCGCCGCCGTCGAACAGCCCATGGTGCTGCCCAACGGCTACGAGCTGGTTGCCAGCGTGTCGGTCGGCATCGCTCTGACAGAGCCAGGTAAGACAGCCGACGACGTGCTTCGCAACGCCGACGTGGCGATGTACGATGCCAAGGCCAAGGCCGGGGGCGGCATCTACAAGGTGTTCGACCAAGCTTCCATGGGAACCCGCTCCTCCGAGCGGCTGCAAATCGAGGCCGATCTGCGCAAAGGGCTCGAGCGAGATGAACTCGAGGTGCATTACCAGCCGTTCTACTCCCTTGCGGAGCAGCTCATCGTCGGCGCAGAGGCGCTGGTGCGGTGGCGTCACCCCACGAACGGCCTGATAAGCCCCATGAGGTTCATCCCGATGGCAGAGGAGACAGGGCTGATACTGCCGCTGGGTCGTTACGTTCTGGACAAAGCATGCCGCCAGGTGCGCTCGATCCGGGACCGGCTGGACGTGGACCTGCCCATCAGCGTCAACCTCTCACCCCGCCAGTTCCAGGAGAGCGGCCTGTTGTCGCAGGTGGCGGAGGCCCTCGATGCATCGGGCCTACCGGCGGAGCTGCTCATATTCGAGATCACCGAGACCGCGGTCATGGAGGACCTTTCCGGTGCTCGCGAGGTCATGAAGAAGCTCAACCGGCTGGGCGTGCGCCTGGCTATCGACGATTTCGGCACCGGCCACTCCTCACTCGCGTACCTGAAGCAGTTCCCGGTGCACGAAGTAAAGGTGGACCGCACATTCGTACAGGGCATCGCCGAGAGCCCGGTGGACTCGGCGATCGTCCGGGCCGTCATCGACCTGGCCAATGCCATGGGCATATCGGCGGTGGCCGAAGGCGTGGAGACCGAGGACCAGGTCGCCAGGCTCAAGATGCTTGGCTGCCCGGTGGGGCAGGGGTTCTACTTCTCGTCGCCGCTGCACGCCGAGGCGTTCGACGAGCTTCTCACCCGCCACTTCGCTCGGACCGCTGGACGGACCGGGCCGGTGCTGATCGACAAGGGCGCGAACACCTCGAGTAGCACTGCGGTCTCCGCGGTCCTGGCCTGCCCCACGGCCCCGACGCTGCCTGGCTGACGGCCGCGGACAAGTCGGCGGGTGCACCGTCAACGGCCCTGCTTCCGATGCCCTGCGCCGCCGCGCCTGGCGGCCCACGAAGCTGCCTCCCGGGCTCCTACGCTGCCCGGGACGCTCAGGTGCGGCAGGCGTTCGGGACGTTGACGAATGTGCCGTACTTGCCAACTACCTTGGCCTGCACGTGGAATACCTTGCCCGATCGGACATCGAGGCTGCCATGCGGTATGTACGGGCTATCCATGGTCCGGTTGAAACCGGAAGAGGTCTTCTTGCCGCTAAGATAGGTGCTCACATTCCACTTGCCGACCGAATACCCAAGTGGTGTCATGGTGATTCCCCACTGCAGCCTATTTTTCTTTTCCTGCACGGAGATGTACCCGGCATTACCGCGGTAGGTGACGCTGTGACAGGAGGGATCGGACGCCCCTGGCGTGGCAGACTTCCCCTGGCTCCCCGCGCGGACCATGCCGCCCGGCTAAGTATTTCCTGCATGACCCAACCGTTCTCGCTCAAAAGAATGGCTTACTTGGGCACCGGCCGGTGTTTGGCATGTTGCCCGTTCATCCCCTCGCGATCCTAATGGCCGCTAGTACAGCCAATCGTACTGGCCGCGCCGTCGGTGCGGCACCCGCGAAACTACTTATCTTGCCATGACCCTCGCTACGAAAATCGATTGACCCAGTGACGGCCAGCTGGGATGCTAATATGATGGCACGTGGGACGGTCAAATTCTTCAAGGCAGACAAGGGCTACGGCGCTATCACCTCGCCTGAATTGCCGGAGGGTCTCGATGCGTGGGTGCACTTCAGCGCAATCGAGATGAGCGGCTTCCGGTCCCTCGAGCCGGGCGATGAGGTGGAGTTCGATTACGAGCCTGCCCATCAAGACAGCTTCCGGTTCGTCGCGACCCGCGTCCACAAGCTGTACCAGGGTCCTGGTGGGGTAGTGGCTGACCCCGGGCGGGAGCAGCGGGCAGCCGTCGTGGTTCCGTGCCCCATGGCGTCTTGGAGCCCGAACCTGGCCAGATTCAGTGAGACACCGGGACCGGCTGGGGCACCGGGACCGGCTGGGGCACCGGGACCGAGTGGGGCACCGGGGCCGGCTGGGGCACCGGGAGTCGGTCCCGAGCCGTTCCGCAGTCATACATCCGCTTCGTTAGCTGGGTGCAGTGGGTGGTGATCCACCGCAGCCGGGGGTCGGTGGCGGAGGCTATCCAGACAAGGTGGAACAGGCCATGCCGGATGTCGGCCTGCAGCTGGGCCAGGGTCGGCGACGGAGTCGTACCGTCGTACCCCCCGATGGGGAGCGCCTCGAGGCCGGTGTCATAGATGATCACCGACGGCAGCCCTATGCTCTGCGCCGCCATCAGGTAGGGGGCTCTGTTCTCGAGGTGCTGCCACAAGGGGATCACGGCCCGCACGCTGACGATGGCCTGCTTCCCCGTGCCGATAGCGATAGCCTCCTGCGTCCGCGCCGACTCGAAGGGAGTATCAAAGGCGCCTTGGCTGTGAGCCGCCAGGCTGACCGAGGCGACGGCCGGCGCGAGCGATACGGCGGCCAGGCCCGCGAGGAGGGCCGCGGCGAACGGGACGGAGCGGCGGCCCGCCAGCGACCAGACGATCAAGCCGGTCGCGGCGGTGCCGGTGGCGATGATGGCCGGGACCAGCCAGCCTGGCGCGCGGGCAGCTGAGGACACCAGCCAGGCCGCATAGACGGCTGTGCCCGCGACGATGACTGCCAGGCCTATCGTCCAGCTGACCGGGGCTCGGTGCCGTGACCGGGCCGCGGCGGCGCCGGCCCCGATGATGGCGGCGGCCGCCGGGGACAGCGCCGCGGTGTAATAGGGCTGGAGTACGGAGACCACCGAGAAAACCGCGAAGAAGCTCAGCAGCCAACCGCCCCACAATATGAAACAGGCCCGGAGCGGGTCACCGCGTGGCTGCCGGCGCCGGCTGGCGATACCCCACGCAGCCACGGCGGCGGCGGCCGGGATCAGCCAGCCGGTATCCCGGCCCAGGCCGCCGCGCAGCAGGCGGTCGGCGGCACGCGCCGGAACCGGGACCGCGGCACCGGGATCCAGCTGTGCGGCCCGCACCTGCACTGGAGTCTGGTCGCCGAACCTTCCGAACCCGTTATAGGCGAAGACCTGCTCGAAGACGGAGTTGTCGTGGCTGCCGTCGACATAAGGCCGGTGTGCGGCGGGCACCAGCGAAACAGCAGTCATCCAGGACACCGAGACCAGCGCGAGGATCACAGCGGCGCCCGCGAGCTGACCGGCACGCCGCAACACCGGGCCGGGCCCGGACAGCAGGTAGGCCAGGCCCAGCGCGGGCAGCACCATCCATGCCTCGATCTCCTTAGCCTGGAAGGCCAGACCCACCCACAAGCCGGCCAGGATGAGCCGGCCCAGGATTCCGCCGGGCCGGCGGACGCGGGCGGCGCGGTCGCCCTGGCGGCCGGAGTCGCCAGCGCCGGCACCCCGCCGGGCGGGAGCAGCTCGCTCGCCGGCAACCAGATGATCACCGCCGGCGGCGCCGGGCGACGGCCCATCCGGGTCGCTGGCACCTAGCGTGGCGTCACGGCCCGCGCCGCCAGCGGCCGGCCCGGCGATAGCCCCCGAGATGGCGTCGGCGGCCAGGACCAGCAGCAAGATCAGCAGCGAGTCGGAGATGTTCTCGCGATCCAGAGCCACCGTGGCCGGGCTGACCGCCAGGACCAGTGCGGCGATCAGGCCGGCGGCCGGCCCGGCCAGCCGCCTCACCGCCCGGTAGAGCACCAGTACTGTCAGGATGCCCTCGATGACCTGCGGAAGGATGATCGCCCAGGTGTGCAGGCCGAACGCCCGCACCGAAAGCGCTTGCATCCACAACGCCCCCGGCAGCTTGTCCACGGTGATGGTTCCCGCTGGGTCGAAGGCGCCGAAGACGAAGTTATGCCAGCTCATGGCCATGCTGCGGTCAGCCGCGGCGTAGTAGTACTCCAGCGTGTCCTGGCCCATGGCCCAGGCGTACAACAGGCCCGCCAGGGCGGCGATCGCCGTCAGGGCAAGACGGCGTAGCCAAACCTGCTCAGACATGCGGCGCCAGGTCGGCATACCGCGCCAGCTTCGGTGTTCTTGCCGTTCCGGGAGCGAATCCTGCGTGCTGGCCGGGGCAGTCTGTGTGCTGGTGACCTGCGGGGCGGGTTCAGCAGCCTGGGGCGCGTCTTCGGGCGCAGCCCCTCCGCCCAGGTCAGGCCCAGGCATGACCAGACGCACCGCTGTGCCCGCGCCGGGCGCCCGGGCGCTTTGGCGGCAAAGCCCTACGGAATGACCAGGCAGTAATCATCTTGTCTCTTATCCAATCGTCTTGCCTCTTATCTGCCAATCTCTGGCTAGACCGTCAGCTGACTGGCCGAAGCGACCCAGTCTCCGCCTGGACATGGCAGCGGTGACTTGCTCGCGTGTCAGCGCTGTCAGGAGCCTGCTTGACTCTCGACTAATATCCTGGCTTCGCTGACCGCTGCTGGCCGGTCACAGCAGCACCAGCCTTGCCGGACGCTCGCCCTGTCCGCGGCAAGAGCGTACGACCGGGCGAGCGGCCACGAGACGGCACAATTCAAGCGAGGAGAAGCCGATGCCGCAAGCGCCAGCACGGCGGGCTACCGGCGAGTCATCGGATGTTGCCAAGCTCGTCAGGCTGCATCACCGGCGGCGCGGGTGGGCCTGGGTGGCGGTAGGCAGCGTGATTGGCCTCGTGGTGTACGCGGGGATCGACGTAAACCTGTTCGAGAACCTCACCGGGGCGGCGGAAGCCCTCAGCGCTATCTCGGTCTTCGTGCTGCTGGCTCTGGTTCTGGTCGGGCTGGTTGTCGTGATCGTCGATACAGCACGCATTCACCGCGCCGACGCTGGCGTCCGGGTGAGCGCGAAGGGCAGCGTTTCGCATTACCCGCTGTACGCTCACGCGCATCGCTATCCACCGCGCCACCCTGGCAGCTGGGTGGCCGCCATCTTCATGCTCGTCGCGATGACTGGTATCACCGTGTATATCCTGCCCTTCGAAGTGAACTCGTGGGCATATGTGGTCGGCGCGGAGAATCAGGACACCTTCAACCCGGTGTCGTATGGTCAGGCCTGCAGCGGCCTGCCCCAGCGCGCAGGGGGCGGCTGCCACACGGTGACCGAGGGCTACCTTTCCAAAAGCGGCGCGGGGGTCACATGGGGCAGCCAGGTGCCACTCGGTCAGCCGTTCAGGGTCCGCGACCCGGTGTGGGCCTGGGGCACCGGGCGGAATCTCGCCAGTGGCGACGGCTCGGCGATCCCGACGATCGTCGCTGGCCTGTTCTTCAATGGAGTGACGCTCCTGCTGCTGTACGTCCTCGTCGTGATAGTGCGCGAGACGTCGCCGGGGCGAAGCCAGCGGATGTCCGTGCGCGACACGTCCTCGAGGCGAAGCCAGCGGATGTCCGTCCCCGCTGGCGCAGATCCGGGCGGAGTCCGCCGGACACCTCATCCCGATCGCGGTCACCACGGAAGCGGCGTTCGTCGCCGTGCGCGCCGCGGGAGAAGTAGGCGCTGACGATTTGGCCAAGCTGCACCCGAAAACAGTAGTTGTCCGGCTTGAAACCGAACAATCAAGTACGAAAGGGTCGTGTCCGAGGGGGGACTGCACCCAAATCCCAATGTGTGCTGGCTGGTGTTTTCGCAGTTGAGGGCCAGTCATGAGCGCGGGGCCAGACCTGTGGATCCGGTGGACAACGACCGGGTGCGTGACGCGCCTGCCGTTGATCGCGGGGACGGCCTCCTACCTTCATATGGATGTACAGGATACGGATCTCGTTGCGCCCGGCCGGTCCGGACCGTAGTTCCTTGAGGTCGTTCAGATGGGAGTAGTCGCAGGTTCAGGCGCTGATGAACAGCCGTTCATCGCCCGGATTCCCGGTCGGCTAGGCGGCGAATCCGAAGCAAGAGCGAGGCGGAGGGGGTTACCTTGCCGGAGGTGTAGGTGGACAGCCGTGAGGCGGAGGTCCCGATCCGGGAGGCGAACGCCGCCCGGCTCAGCCCTGAGCGCTTAACAGCCTCCCGGATTTCGCCGGCGACAGCTGCGCGTTCGCTGGCCTCAGCTCTTTCACGGGCGCGTGACAGCACCGTCTCCATGGCTTCGGCGACGCCATAGGGGCGTGAGTGGCTGAGCACCTCTTCCACCTGGCGCGCGGTCTTACCCCAGGGATCGGCCCGGACCTCGGCAGTGATCCGGTGCCAGTCGGCGAGGTCACCCCGTTCGAGCGCCGTTTGCACGGCCTCCGTGGGCCACAGTGAAACGGGAGCGTCGGGGGTGATGGTCAGGTTCCGGAAGGCCAGGGGCATGGGCTACACCTCTGCCTCGAGCATCTCGGCGGCCAGCTGCTGACACACCGAGCGCACCTCATCCCAGTCGGTCCAGCGGGGCGCCAGGTTCCGGTACGCGCCAAGTTGCCCCGTCACGGATGAGTCTTTCGGGCGAGGGTCGGCGAGCTGGCGGACCAGTTGCGCCGCGACGCCCCGGCCGTCGCCGTGCTGATCCGTGTAGTAGTGATCGATCCTGGCCAAGATTCCTGCCGCCCCATGAAGGCCATAACGATCGGCTAGGGCGGCGACATCCAGGTAGTCACGGGTCTGGTTCCGCCGCACGATCAAGAACCCCTTGATCCGAAGAGCCTCCTCCGCCGTGGGAACCGTCAGCTCGCGTCCCGACGGCAGCCTGACATGCGTGGTCTCCAGCGGCCGGGTACGGATCATCTGGCGCACGCCGGCCTCGATGTCCCCCAGTTGTCCGAGGATGATCTTTCCGGGGACCACCCGGTTGGTCACCCACTCGCCTGCGGATTCAAGGGCCTCGAGCACGACGTCGAACCGTTCCCTCAGGTCAGCGAGAACGTGATCGTGATCGTAGGAGTCCCGATGACCCGCGTACAGGGCCGCAGCCGACCCACCCACGAGCACCGCATCGGGAACCATCTGCTGCAAACGCGACGCGGACTCCAGCACGGCGAGCAGTTCAGGACTGGCCCCGGAAAGGGAGTCACCCCGCGTTGGCTGTTGCTCCGGAAGCCCACCCGCCATGAAACCGATGATATCAGATGTGATAACCACACGGCGTCACCGAGTGTCGGGCGTAGGGCGTGTCCCGTGGATCTTTCAGGCTGGGTCGTGTAGATCAGTACAGTGCTTGATCGACTGAATCGCCATGACCTGTCCGATGAGGAGTGGAGCGCCTGCGGGTGTTCCTGCCGTCCGGCCCGCAGCAGCGCGGTGTCCGGTGGCCGATCACCGGACGGTGATCAACGGGATTTCCTTCCGGGCCCGGGCGGGCTGCCCGTGGCGGGATCTGCCGGAGGGCTTCGGGAACTGGAAAACCGTCTATAACCGGCATCGCCGCTGGTCGCTGGACGGGACCTGGGAGCAGATCCTGGACGGGCTGCGGGCCGGGTGTGATGAGGCTGAGGGCAGGGACTGGACGGTCAGCGCCGATCGCCGCGCTGGCCTCCGGCCTGATGACTGTCGGGCTGCTCTCCCACGGGGTGAGCATTCCCTCGGTCGGCCCGACGCTGGGCATCCTGATCGGGCTGGGCGTGGGGATCGACTACGCGCTGTTCGTCGTCACGCGGCACCGCAGCAACCTCAAGGACGGGATGTGCCCCCAGGAAGCTGCGGTCCGCACGCTGAACACCTCGGCGCTCGGCGATCACGGCGGACTTGCGATGGGTGGCCGCGGCGAGCAGGTACGGGATGAGGCCGTCCGCGCCGATCGCGCCCCGGACCGCCTTGCCGTCGACGGCGATCGCGGGCAGCCACCGCGGCCCGGTGACGGCGAAGGTCACCGGCCCGGCCAGGGCGCGGCGGGCCAGGTAAGTGCCCGTATGGCCGGCGAGCCGCTGCGCGCCGAGGCCGGCGAAGACCCGGGTGATCGTGTCCGGGTGCGGGGGCGTGATGACTCCGAGGGCGTCGCGGCGGCACCCGAGCGCGGCCAGCACGTCCTGGCCGGCGCCACTCACCCACGCGGTGACGTCATCCAGGGAGCAGAGCCGCACAGCACCGCCGCCGTGCACATCGCCAGGATGCTCGCCAGGGAATGCCGCACCCCACGCGGGTCACGCGGATCGGGGACCAGCGCGAAGCACCCGGCCAGGTCACCGCCGCTGGCGCCGAGCAGCCTGACGGCGTGCCCGGCCAGCACCTCCAGCGCAGCGCCGGCGGCTGACGCGAGTTCTTCGGACATGCGAGACCGGGCAGGCAGCGGAGCCCCCTCGGACTAGAGATCTTCAGCAATCCCTTTGTCCTAGCCGGGGCTCCGCCGCATCTCCGCGCACGCCACGCGCTCCCCCGCAACGTGATCATCCCGAGACATCCAGGGCCGCAGGCGTGATTACCCGCCGTTACCGGACGCGGCTGGCAGTCGTCTCCCCCCAGCCGCTAGCGGACTCCCCCCCGCTACTGATCGTGACCGGAACCGGCCGCAGACCGCATCACGCCGCAGCCCGGCCGCCCCAGTCACTCAGCCCGCAAGAATCAGGCCGCCTCACTCCACCACGCCACTGACCAGCCAAAACGCTTTGCGCGTCGCCCTGGTCTGGCCCACGGCCTAGAGACCACCTGCTTGCAAACCAAAATGCGAGTGTGCTGTGCCTTCGGCCCAAGGAGTTACTAGCAGGCGCGATCGTCCGTCCACGTCCTCGGGCGTGTTCCCATGTCGGTGGGAATTGTTTGTACACCGGCGTCCAGGATTAGCTATCACCCTCGCTCAGCCGGGAAGTAGACGCCCCCGCGGACCGCCGGGAGGATCAGCGATCTCTTCCGCGCCGGCGGCTTCGGCATCGAGGCCTCCCCGGCCCCGGACACCGACTACGGCGACTACCGCCAGACCACCCCGAACGGGGTCGCCGAACTGCTCGCCGCGGCCGACTCGGTCATCATCACCCCCGGCTACGGCATAGCCGTCGCCCAGGCCCAGTACGGCGTCGCCGAGCTCACCCGCAAGCTACGCGAGCACGGCGTCAGCGTCCGCTTCGGCATCCACCCGGTCGCGGGCCGCCTGCCCGGCCACATGAACGTCCTGCTGGCCGAAGCCAAAGTGCCCTACGACATCGTGCTGGAGATGGACGAGATCAACGACGACTTCGACGACACCGCGGTGGTCCTGGTCATCGGCGCCAACGACACAGTCAACCCCGCCGCGACCGAGGATCCCGGCAGCCCCATCGCGGGCATGCCCGTCCTGAAGGTGTGGGAAGCCGACGATGTTGTCGTGTCCAAGCGGTCGATGGCCTCGGGGTACGCCGGCGTGCCCAATCCGCTGTTCTACCGCGAGAACGCGGCCATGCTGTTCGGTGACGCCAAGGAGCGGGTCGAGGACATCCTGCACGCGTTGTTAGGATCGACCCGGTTCGCTTCCCAAGATGCCCGAGAGCTCACGCGGACCTGTTGTGAAAATGGTCTTACCATCTAAACTAACGGTGAAGTCGGACGTATGAAGGCGCCCCATGAATGCACCGATCAAGACCATCCCCGACCGGTACAAAGCACGTCCGCTCCCATTGACAATCCTTCGCGGGGAGCTATCTGATGGCTCTGATCTCACCTGCCCATTCGCCGTGGCTGCTGGCTGAGTCGCGGCAACAGCCGCTGCATGTCGGCGGGCTGGCCACGTTTGAACTCCGGTCAGGGGCCGGGCCGGATAAAGACCTCGTTGAGCTGGACGTGTGACGATGACACACCCGCCGCTCTCGGACTTCATCGTCGCCGACCTGGGGGAATGCACTGTGCCTTCGCCCCTGCGCGACACCCGGTTCATCGATGCCGAGGAGCGGGTGCTGTACCGCGACGACCTCGATGAGTTGCGCGTGTATCTGCAAGCCGGTGTCGAGCCGCCGTCGTTCGAGCTGGCCGGCCCGAGAGAGCGGATCTTCTTCGATCCGGGCACGCTGAAGTGCGGGATCGTCACCTGCGGCGGGTTGTGCCCCGGCCTGAACGACGCCATCCGGGCGATCGTCATCGGGCTGCGGGAAAAGTACTGCGTCCAGGACGTCTACGGGTTCCAGTTCGGCTACGAGGGCCTGGTCGAGAAGTTCGGCCACAAGCTGGTGCAACTCACCAGCCTGCGAGTCGGCCGGATCCACGAGCTCGGCGGCACGGTGCTCGGCACGTCCCGCGGCGGGCAGCCAGCCGCCGAGATGGTGGATACGTTGCAGCGGCTGGGTATCGGGCTGCTGTTCGCCATCGGCGGCGACGGCACCTTGAAAGGCGCGCACGAGATCGCTGAAGAGGTGCGCAGGCGGGGCCTGGTTATCGGCGTGATCGGGGTGCCGAAGACCATCGACAACGACATCTCCTTCGTCGAGACGTCCTTCGGCTTCGAGACCGCCGTTGCCGCCGCACGGCACGCCACCCGCGCCGCCTACGTCGAGGCCTCCGGGCACCGCAACGGCATCGGACTGGTCAAGCTGATGGGTGCCGACTCCGGGTTCATCGCGGGCTTCGCCGCGCTGGCGGACACGCATGTCAGCATGTGTCTGATTCCGGAGAGCCCGTTCACCCTCGCCGGCCTGGTGCGCGCGCTGCGCGAGCGAATCGCACGCGACGGGCACGCGGTGATCATTGTGGCAGAGGGCGCCGGGCAGGACCTGCTCGCCGCGACCGGCGAACGGGACGCATCCGGCAACGTGCGCCACGGCGACATCGGCCTGTTCCTGAAGGAACAGATCCCGCAACGGTGCCGGGCCGACGGCCTCGAGGTCAGCCTGAAGTACATCGACCCCAGCTACATCATCCGCAGCCTGCCCGCGAACGCCCGCGACGCGGCCTTCTGCCAGCTCCTTGGGTATGCCGCAGTAGATGCCGGAATGGCCGGCAAGACGGACATGGTGGTCGGCCTCTGGCATCGTCGATTCACTCACGTACCGATCCCGCTGGCCGGCTCCTCTAGGAAAAAGGTGAACACCAACGGTCGGTTGTGGCAGGGCATCCTCGCCGCCACCGGCCAGCCCCGAGACATGAGACAGCTTATCGAGGCTGCGCGCGTTCGGCTCTGATGACCGCGGTGATGAGCGCTAGGTGGGTGAACGCCTGCGGGAAGTTGCCGAGCTGGCGGCCGGTGTGCGGGTCGATCTCCTCGGCGTAGAGCTGCAGCGGGCTGGCGTACGACAGCAGCTTCTCGCGCTGCGCTACGCGGTTGGGTCGCGGACCGCCGCCCAGCTTTGGGCGCGAGTGCGCAAAGTCATGGCTTGCTGAGTACCTGGTCGATCCAGTCGAGAATGCTGGCCACCACCTTGTCGCGGTTGGTCTCGTTGAGGATCTCGTGCCGGGCGCCGGGGTAGGTGCGCACGGTGACGTCGGTGAGCCCGGCGGCGCGGTAGCGGTCGACGAGGACGTTCAGCAGGGCGAGGTTGCAGGCCAAAGGCACTTTTTACATGCAAACGATCAAGGTCGGCCGGTCACTGGCGAAAGCCCGAGGCTAACCGGGTGAGGCGCGGCGAGGAGTGAGCATCGAGGTCCGGGGGAGGCGTTGTATCGCCTGGGCCCGGCGGATGATCGTTCACGCCAAAGCTGCCGAGTCCTAGTTCGAGCAGCGCCAGGGCGCGTTCGGCCTGGGAGCGCACGTCATGGGCGAGGCTTGGATTGGGCTGGCCACTCATTGCCTTGCGCCGGACGCTGTCAAGCATGGCGCGGTGCACGCCGATCAGGGCGTTGGCGACGACCCAAGGCGTGATGTCTTCAGCGTCAGCCTGCGTCTGCTCGGTGAGGACAGCGGCGAGTTCTGCGGTGTACTCGGCGAGGACCTGCCGTTCCCTGGCGAGCAGGGCTGGACTGGCGGTGACCATACGGGCGATCGTGGCGAGACGCTCGCTGTCTTGTGTCCCGAGGCGGTCAGGCTCCGGTCGGAGCAGCAGTTCCGTGAGCGCCGCCAGGGCTGACGTTCCGGGGTCACGGGTTCGGATCGCCTCGAGTAGCCGGGCTTCGTAGTCGCCCATCCGGCTGTAGACGAGATCTTCCTTGGTGGGGAAGTAGTTGAAGAGAGTCGCTGGAGATACCTCGGCCTCTCGCGCCACCTCGGCCACGGTCACCTGGTCGAAGCCGCGCTCAGTGAACAAACGCAGGGCCGTGTCGGCGATCCTCTGCCGGGTCTGCGCCTTCCTGCGCTCACGCAGCCTGTGCATGCCGATAACCTCGTCCACGTCATGCGACCAGCCGGTATTCGTTGATCATGCCACCGACCTGAGCTTGTCTTCGGATGCGGTACAGGTCGAGATCGATCGGCTCGGGTAGCGGTTTCAGCGGAGCTGCGCCGTGCAGGGAGCGGTGCGGGCGGTGCTGATTGTGGTGGGTCTTGCGACACGAGGTCGCGCGTGGTGAGTGAGCTAGTTGAGGAGGTCCGGCTGATGCTGGAGACATAGCTACAGGTTGTGTTTGACCTGTCCCCGCCGTGACGTGCGTGGCCGGTTCTGGACTGTGCGTGCCGAGAATCCCGTCCGCGGCTCTGACCAGCACAGTTGCTCTCCCAGCCGCTCGACCGTGATGATCACCGGTCATGTGCTTGCAGTTCATGTTCTTCCTGACCACGCGGGTGGCCTCGTGGCTGCGGCTGTCCCGGCGCGAGGAGCTCTCGGACGTTCTAGGCGTGGATCTGGAGGCGGCTCTCACCACGAAGATGATCAAGAACGCTCGGAAGTATCCGGTTGAGGCCGCGCGCGGCAACTCGCGGAAGTACACCGATCTGGCCTAGGTCACGAGGGAATGCAGCAGCTCGCGGGTCTGCCGATCAGGTGAGTACAGGATGGTGCCGACCATCCCGCGGGTGAGCAGGACTTTGTAGACGTTGCGGATGAGGCGCCCGAACTCCAGGTCGGAGACGCGGGCTCGGCTACGCAGGTCCGGGTCCTTGTTAGCCGACCGGTCTGCGGCCTAGTCGCTGCCGCGCCAGACCAGTGGTCGAGCAGGAACACAGGCACGCGTGCAGCTGCGATGAGCTCGTCGACTTGAGGCTGACCGGTGCGAAGCCTGGCCGCAGTGAACTGGCTGGCGGAGGTTTCCCTGATCCGGTGCGCCTCGTCCAGGATGAGCACCTCCAGGCCGTTGCGGCCGGCGTCGGTGAACTGGTTGAAGTACTTGAATAGCTGCTTGGTGCGCGGCGAGCCCCGGCCGGTAACCTGCCGGAGCGTCTGGGTGAACGAACGCGATCCGGTGGCATGCCGCACCGCCCGGCCCTGCCGGGCCAGTTCGCCGAGGAGCGACAGCGCGATCACGCTCTTGCCGCTGCCCGGCCCGCCGGACACGATCACCACCGTCTTGGCGTCGCTAGCTCTGGCAGCCTCGGTCGCATGCAGGACCATGTTGTACGCCAGCCGCTGCTGGTCGAGCAGGACAAACTGCTCGCGCCGGCGGATCTCGTCGGCAGCCACGGCCAGAAGCTGTCGGCTCGGCCTGGCAGCGGAAGCGAGGAGCGTGTCGGCATAGGGCGCGCCCGGCACGTCGGCGGCCAGCCGGGAGCCCAGGAAATGCAGGAAGTCGCCCTTCCGGTCGCCGGTGAACAAACGGCCATGGTCGGACTCCGGCAGCCGCCGAAGGGGCGCCACGGCGCGCTCGGCGGCGTTGTGCAGGTACGCCGCTCCCGCGACAGAGTCGTCATCCTGCAGCGCGGGCAGGAAGTCGAGGAGGTACTCGCAGTAGCCGCGGACCTGCTCGACCGGATGAAGGATCGGGTGGTGGCCGTAGCCTTCGATCGTCACGAGCCCTGGGTCGTCCTCGTAGACGTCGGCGGTGCTCCACTGTTTGAGTTCGACCACCACGTATGACGGCCTGCGTGTGACCGGGTGGCAGCCAGCCAGGATCGCGTCTGCCCGGCGGCTGGCGAGCGGGAGCCGGTGCTCCAGCAGGACCTCGACGTCCCCGAGGCCGGCTTGAACCAGATCGTGAGCCAGGACCGGGATGCTGCGCTCCCATGCGCGGCGCTCGCCAGGCGATGGCCGCGGCTGAAGCTGGTGATGCAGGATCTGCTCGAACATCACCTCAGCCACGCTGGCCCTATCCGCCAGCGCGGCAAGACTCGCGGCCGAGCGGCGGATCAACGCCAACGGACATGCCTCTACGCAGCGCAACCAACTACGCGGGTAGGGGCATGTCCGTGCAGCAACTAGGAACTGTGCCGCAGAAGCCCGTCGGGCCGCAGTGCGCCGATCCCATCCGGCCACGCAGGCGGGCCCGACCGACTTGCCGTTCACGCAACTTCTAGGCATCACCGGGTGAACTGATGCCCGGGTTGGCGACAAGCCGGCTCCAGCCGTTGCGGGTCACTGCTGCGATCGGCTTGCCGGTCTCGATCACCAGCTGCACGGCCCCAGCCTTGAACTGCGGGCTGAACCTCCGGCGATGCTCCGGCATGGAACAGATCCGCTCAGTCGAGAGTCACTGTCCAAGATCTTTACTACACCTCAATGCTCACTGAGCCCGGCGCCCCAAGAAGAAGGCCCGAGTCGCGGATTGCCGGACGCCGACATCGCCCTGACGTTCACGGACTACCCGCACGCGAGCAGCGCGCCGCGCAGTTCGAGCGAGCCCGCACACAGTCGCCGGCGCGGACCTGGACTGCGGCGCGGCCGGCAGGCCGCGCCGCGGCAGACCTTGCGGTCGGCGTCCGGCGCACCGATGCCAAGAATGGCCAGCGAAACCGGCGAGCTCGTGGGACGTCCTTAGCTGTCGGCCCTGCGGCCGGAGCTGGGCCGTAGCGGGAGCGGAGTCCACAAGACGCGCCTATTCTGAGCGGTCTGGCTTCGATGTCGACCCGGATGGTGCAGGGCGAATATGATCACGCGCCTCGCTCCCCGCGCAAGTATGGGGCTTACGGGCAAGTCCGAGAGCGAGTTGAACCCCCATGCCCGCGACCTGCGGTTTCGCACCCAACATGTGAGCCCCACACGACGAAGATGCTGGTCAGGGCGCATTGACTTGTGTCCGAGGGGGGACTTGAACCCCCATGCCCTTTACGGGCACTAGCACCTCAAGCTAGCGCGTCTGCCTATTCCGCCACCCGGACGAGCACGGCACCAGGAGCGCCGGGCCGGCCGCCTCACGATAGCAAATCCGGCGGCTCGCAGCGAGAGGGTAAGCCGCGAAACGGCAGGCTCCGGGCGTCGCAGGCTACCTGGCCCTGGCGCTGGAGCAGCCCGGCGGCTGGTGCGACGATGGCCGGATGACGCAGAATCAAGCCGCCAGCGGCATCGCCGCCTGCGACGAGGTCGCGGCCCTGGCCAGTGACCTCATCAGGATCGACACCACTAATCCCGGCGACCACTCTGGCCCGGGTGAGCGCAAGGCGGCGGAGCACGTCGCCGCGCTGCTCGCGGAGGTCGGCCTGGAGCCGACGGTGCTGGAATCCCATCCGGGCCGCGCCAGCGTTGTGGCGAGGCTCGCCGGGGAGGATTCGTCGAGGCCGGCCCTGCTGGTCCACGGTCACCTGGACGTGGTGCCCGCTGAAGCTGCGGACTGGCAGGTGCCCCCGTTCTCCGGCGAGATCGATGACGGCTGCGTCTGGGGCCGCGGCGCGGTGGACATGAAGGACATGGACGCGATGATCCTGGCCGTGGTCAGGCAGCGGATGAGGGAAGGCCGCAGGCCGCCGCGCGACGTGGTGCTGGCGTTCCTCGCCGACGAGGAGGCGGGCGGCAGCTACGGCGCGCGCTGGCTGGTCGACAACCACCCGGACCTTTTCGACGGAGTAACCGAGGCGATCGGCGAAGTCGGCGGCTTCAGCGCGACGATCGAGGGGCAGCGCCTGTACCTGATCCAGGTGGCCGAAAAGGGCATGGCCTGGATGCGGCTGACGGCGCGCGGCATGGCCGGGCACGGCTCCATGCTGAACCCGGACAATGCGGTCACCGAGCTTGCCGAGACTGTGGCCAGGATCGGCCGGCACTCCTGGCCGGTCCGGCTTACTCCTTCGGTGCGGGCCTTCCTGACCGAGGCCTGTGCGGCACTGGGCATCGAGTTCAGTGATAACGGGTGCCGGGACGCGGTCGCCAAGCTCGGGCCGATCTCCCGCCTGGTGGGAGCGACGCTGACCAATACCGCCAACCCGACCATGCTGACGGCGGGCTACAAGGTCAACGTCGTGCCGCAGGTGGCCACCGCGCACGTGGACGGCCGGTTCCTGCCCGGGTACGAGGAGGACTTCCTGGCCGAGCTTGACGGCCTGCTCGGAGCTGGCGTCCGCAGGGAGTGGGTCCATCACGACATCGCGCTTGAGACCACATTCGACGGTGACCTGTGCACCGCGATGAGCGCCGCGCTGCTTGCCGAGGACCCGCAGGCGCGCATCGTGCCGTACTGCCTGTCCGGCGGCACCGACGCGAAGTCGTTCTCCAGGCTTGGCATCAGGTGCTTCGGTTTCGCCCCGCTCCGGCTGCCCGCCGGGCTCGATTTTGCCGGCATGTTCCACGGCGTGGACGAGCGTGTCCCGGTAGACGCGCTCCAGTTCGGAGTCCGGGTCCTGGACGGTTTCCTGGCTGGCTGCTAGCTCGTCATCCCAGGTCAGGACGGATAGGACCAGCGACGGACGACCTGGGAGGTGTCCGGACCCGGGCCTTTCTTTCAGCAGTTGACGCCCGCGCACAATCAGTAGTGATATGGTTACGCATTGTGTGAGGCTGCCTTTCCGGGGGGTGCCCCTGCCAATAGCTCCCCGGTTGGCGGCCGAGCACTTCGCCGGCATTGACGAGGAGGGTCGCCTGTGTCGCCGGAACAGGTACGGGTCCCGTTGCCGTCACCGGGCGGCCGCGCTGAGCCGTGGCGGCACGGTGCCTGGCCCGGCGCGAGGGCCTGGTACCTGGGTTGCTTGATCCTCGGAGCCGGCAGCGGGCCGCGGCCCGCTCCCGCGGTCACGGCCGGCCGCGCCCCAGCGGCGCCTGGGCCGGCCGTGACCGCCCGTTTCCGTTCCTCATTGGTTCGCTGACAAGCCATGGAGACCGAGTCATTGCACACGACGCGGCCGGTCAGTAGCTATCCGTAAATCGCCAGGAACAGAACGCAATAAAGGTGAGGAGCAAGTGATGAGCGCACTGGCCGCGCTGGCGGCAAAGCCCGCCGCCCTCGCAACGGGCTTCGGAGCCAGCCTGGTTCCGGCGATCGGGACGGGTTCGCTGGATGGCTTCGTTGTCGGCGCCCTGATGTCCGGCGCCTGCGTCACCATGATCACCGCACCTGGCCGGGCCAGGCGGCGAGCCGCCCGGGTGGCCGATGATGCCATCCGGCCGTCTGCGGACCTGAGCAGGTATTTCGATGGTGCCGTCGGGCCGTCTGCGGACCCGGGCAGATACTTTCTGGCGGCGGAGAAGTTCGAGCCCGAGCGCGGCCGCCAGGTACCCCCCGCCGATCGCGGGCCAGATCAGGCGCAGGGCGACTCGTGCCAGGACGGCCAGGCGCCCGACTGGGCCCAGGACGGCCAGGGCGCGGGCGGCTACCAGAGCCGGCACCGGCTCGGGGACGGCAACGCCATCCGGCAGCCGCGACTGGAGCCAAGGCGCAGCGCACCGCGGCACGCGGCGCCCCCGGCTGGCTTCGTGAGCCGGATGAATGGCTTGTTCGCCGGCCGCGCGCTGATCGGTGCCGGGTCAGCTTCGCGAGCGGGCTGACCGGATGGTTCGCGGTCAGCCGCCGTTGGTCAGCACGGCACGCGACTGACGACAAGCTCCTTGCGCGTCGCCCGCGGCGCGGGGGGTCTGCCCGTTGCCCAGGTGCTCATCCGATGAGTACCCGGGGCCGGGCAGGCTCGGGGCACGGGCGACGCGCAAGGCATGGCAGGCCAGGGTGCGCTGGACGCTGCTAGCGCGGCTGGACTGAGCTGCGGCTATGGCGTCCAGAATCGCTGCGGCGGGGTCCGGGCAGGACGGATGATCCGGCGCCGGAGTGTCGCCTTCCTGCTGCCGTCGGCGTTCAATGCGACGCGGGCAAGTTCCCAGTGCCCGTACTCGGCGTGGTCGGTCAGGATGCGCCTGGCCACGTCCCTGGTTGTGCCACGTGGCAGGTAGAGCACAAGGTAGGAGTAATCAGCCATCACCTTCATTGTGCTTGACGCACGCGGTGGTTCAATCAGCGTTGAGAAAAACGCGTCGGGCGGCGCCGGGAACACCGGGCTTGCCACGGCGGGTTTGATGGAGAAGGACGAGGCAACGGACGGTCGCCACCCGGGCGGACGACGCGGCAGGGGCCTAGCGGTTGCGCAGTAGCCGTAGTGTCGGCGCTAGCGCGGGCCGCCTGCGGTAGCCTCCAGGGCGACCGCGGATGTGAGGGTGAAGAGCGTGGCAGCAAGGACAGGTTCAGCCGCCAAAGATCAGCAGGCTGACGGTGCCCCGGCCGGGAACGGCCGCAGGCGGCTCGTGATTGTCGAGTCGCCTGCCAAGGCACGCACGATCGCCGGGTATCTCGGCAAAGGCTACGTGGTCGAATCGAGTATTGGCCACATTCGTGACATGCCAGATAAAGCCGCTGAAATACCTGCTAAATACCGCAAAGAGGCCTGGGCCCGGCTTGGCGTCAACGTCGACGCCGACTTCGAGCCGCTCTACGTCGTCAACTCCGACAAGCGGCAGCAGGTCTCCAAGCTCAAGCACCTGCTGAAGGACGCCGACGAACTGCTGCTCGCCACTGATGAGGACCGCGAGGGCGAGGCCATCGCCTGGCACCTGCTCGAAGAGCTCAAGCCCAAGGTCCCGGCCCGGCGGATGGTCTTCCACGAGATCACCCCTGAGGCGATCGCCCAGGCCGTGGCGCATCCGCGGGATATGGATAACGGGCTGGTCGAGGCGTACCAGACCCGGCGGGTGCTGGACCGGCTGTACGGCTACGAAGTCTCCCCGGTGCTGTGGAAGAAGGTCATGCCGCAGCTGTCCGCGGGGCGGGTGCAGTCGGTGGCGATCCGGCTCGTGGTGGACAGGGAGCGGGAGCGGATCGCGTTCCGCGGGGCCCGGTACTGGGATCTCGAGGCCGTGTTCGCTACCGCCAGGAACGCGGCAGCTGGCGAGGACAGCTCCTCGGACGCCGACGACGTGGCGTCCTTCCCCGCGGCACTGGTGTCGGTCAACGGCCGCCGGGTGGCCCAGGGTCGCGACTTCAGCCCGACCGGCGAACTGCGGTCCGCCGATTCAGGCGGGACCGAGCGGGGATCCCGGGCCGAGATCCTGCACCTCGATGGCGAGGCGGCCGCCGCGCTGGCCGACCGGCTCGCCGAGGCGAGCTTCGCTGTCTCGTCAGTGGAGCGCAAGCCGTACCGCAGATCGCCGTACGCCCCGTTCCGGACGACGACGCTGCAGCAGGAGGCATCCCGCAAGCTCGGCTTCTCGGCCAAGTACGCGATGCAGGTCGCCCAGCGGCTGTACGAGAACGGCCACATCACGTATATGCGGACCGACTCCACCACGCTGTCCCAGACTGCTATAACGGCCGCCAGGACGCAGGCCCGTGACCTGTACGGCGCCGAGTACGTGCCAGACGCCCCGCGCGTTTACGCCAGCAAGGTGAAGAGCGCCCAGGAGGCTCACGAGGCGATCCGGCCGGCCGGCGATGCCTTCCGCACTCCGGTCCAGACCGGCTTGCACGGTGACGAGCTGCGCCTGTACGAGCTGGTCTGGAAGCGCACGGTGGCCTCGCAGATGAAGGACGCCACCGGAGAGTCGGTCTCGGTCCGGGTGGCCGGCCTGTCGGCTGCGCAGGAGCAGGCGGAGTTCGCCGCGTCCGGCAAGGTGATCGGCTTCTACGGGTTCCTGAAGGCCTATGTGGAGGGGGCCGACGACCCGGACGCCGAGCTTGATGACAACCAGCGCCGACTGCCGGCGCTCGCCGAGGATGATCCGCTCACCGCGCTCAGCCTCGCCGCTGCCGAGCACGCCACCAGGCCGCCTGCCCGTTACACCGAGGCATCGCTGATCAAGGAGCTTGAAGACCGCGAGATCGGCCGGCCGTCCACGTACGCCTCGATCATCGGCACCATCCTGGACCGCGGCTATGTTTTCAAGAAGGGCACTGCGCTCGTCCCGTCATTCGTGGCGTTTGCCGTGGTCACCCTGTTGGAGCGGCATTTCACCCAGCTGGTCGACTACGACTTCACTGCTCGGATGGAAGAGGGGCTCGACGAGATCGCCAGGGGCGAGGCGGCCCGGGTGCCGTGGCTGCGCAGGTTCTACTTCGGCACTGACAGCGAGGAGGGCCTTAAGGAGCTGGTCAGCGATCTGGGTGACATCGACGCCAGGGACGTCAGCTCATTCCCGCTTTCGGGCACGGACATCGTGGTCAGGGTCGGCAGGTATGGTCCGTACCTCGAGCGTGACGGCCAGCGGGTCAACGTGCCGGACGGCACCGCGCCTGACGAGCTGACGCCTGAGTTCGCCACCGAGCTGCTGAACCGGCCGAGCGGGGACAAGGTGCTCGGCACCGACCCGCAGGCCGGCACCACGATCATCGCGAAGGGCGGGCGGTTCGGGCCTTACGTCACCGAGCAGCTCAACGAAGGCGCGGCCGCCTCGGCCAAGCCGCGATCGGCCTCGCTGCTGAAATCAATGGATCTGGACAGCGTGACACTGGATGACGCGCTGCGGCTGCTCACTTTGCCGCGCACCCTGGGCGAGCTTGATGGCGAGCCGGTGACCGCGCAGAACGGGCGTTATGGCCCTTACGTGAAGAAGGGCACAGACAGCCGCTCGCTGGAGACAGAGGAACAGATGTTCACCGTCACCCTGGACGAGGCGAAGGAGATGTTTGCCCAGCCCAAACCGCGCGGCCGCGCGGCCCGCGCGGCGGCAGCGCCGCCGCTGCGCGAGCTGGGCAGCGATCCGGCCAGCGGCAAGCCGATCGTGCTCAGGGAGGGCCGCTGGGGGCCCTACGTCACCGACGGCGAGACGAATGCCTCGCTGCGCAAGGGCGATGCGCCGGAATCGATCAGCCCGCAGCGCGCCGTCGAACTGCTCGCCGAGCGAAGGCTGGCTGCGCCTGCGCCGCGCCGGAAAGCCGCCGGATCGGCCAGGACCGCGCGGCCGGCCGCCAAGTCGGCAGCCGCCAAGTCGGCGGCAGCAAAGCCGGCGGCCACGAAGGCCGCGAGTGCGCGGGGCGAGAAGGCCTGATGCCGGCGGGCACGAAGCCCGGCGTGTGCGCGCGGCGAGAAGGCCTGATGCCGGCGGCCACGAAGCCCGGCGAGTGCGCGCGGCAGGAGGGCCTGATGCCGGCGGGCGTGACCGATTTCCTGGCGGCATCGGCGTGGCGGCCATCGGTGAGCCTTCCGGTCGGCTGATGGGTAACCGGACCGTTCTGCCGATACCCTGGCGCCGTGAACTTTAGATCCCCTTTGGGTGGCGGCCGGGGCGGCGCGCTGTCCATTAAGCCGTTCCGGCGGCTTTGGGTCGCTGGCTCGCTGTCCAGCCTGGGGGACTGGCTGAGCCTGCTCGCGCTGACGGCGCTGGCGTTCGACCTGACCGGACGGCACGGATCAACGGCACAGGTGACAGCGGTCAGCGGCGTCTGGCTGGTCTCGCTGCTTCCGGCACTCCTGCTCGGCCCGCTGGCCGGGGCGGTCGCTGACCGGTTCGACCGGCGCCTGAACATGATCGTCGGCGATGTGCTGCGCGCGGCGCTGTACCTGTCCATCCCGGTAAACCTGTCGCTCGGCTTGGTCAACAAGCTGACCTGGATGTATGTCGTGCAGTTCCTGGCCTCCTGCGCCTCGCTGTTCTGGACACCGGCCAAGGACGCAGTGATCCCGAATCTGGTCCCGCCGGACCGGCTCGAGCAGGCAAATCAGCTGAGCCTGCTCACCACATACGGCACCGCCCCGATCGCCGGGCTGGTTTTCAGCCTGCTCGCGGTGGTCAGCAGGGCGCTCGGCTCGATATCACACTATTTCACTACTAATCAGGTCAACCTGGCGCTTTACTTCAACGCGGCGACTTTCGTTGTGTCTGCTCTCACGGTTTTCACTCTCCGGGAGATCGGGCAGCGCAGGCGGAGCGCCGAGGTCTCCGAGCCGTCGGTGGCCAGAGCGATCTGGGACGGCTGGCGGTTCATCGGCCGTAACCAGGTGGTGCGCGGCATCGTCATCGGCCTGGCAGGCGCGTTCGCCGCAGCGGGCGTGATCGTGGGCCTGGGCCGGTCCTACGTCTCGTACACGCTGCACGGCGGCGACGCGGGCTGGGGCGTGGTCTTCTCGGCGATCTTCGTCGGGATAGCCTTCGGCATGGTCGTCGGTCTGCGGGTACTGCGCGGGTTCTCCAGGCGCAGGCTCTTCGGGGTGACCATCGTGTTCGCGGCGATCATGCTGGTGCTGATCGCCCTGATCCCGAACCTTGTCGTGGTGACCATCCTGGTTGTCGCGCTGGGATCGTGCGCGGGCATCGCCTACGTGACCGGCTACACGATCGTCGGGCTTGAAGTGGACGACGACACCCGCGGCCGGACGTTCGCGTTCCTGCAGTCGGCTATCAAGGTGATCCTCTTCGCCGTGATTCCGGTCGCGGCGGTCGTCGCGGCGGGGCTCAGCGCGGCGATCCGCGCCATGTCAGGCTCGGCCACCGTGCGGATCGGCAACGTCGATTACGCCGACGTCGGCATCAATATCGTGCTGCTGCTCGGCGCCGCCGTGGCGCTGGTCCTCGGCATCGTCTCCTACCGGCAGATGGATGACCGCCGGGGGGTGCCGTTGCTCGCGGACCTGACCTCGGTCTTCCGTAGCGAGCCTTTCCTGCCGGCGCCGGCGCCTGCGCACAGTAACGGCGGCCGGCCGCGCGCCGGCCGCGGGCTGCTCCTCGCCCTGGAGGGTGGCGAGGGGGCAGGCAAGTCGACCCAGGCCAGGCTGCTGGCCATCTGGCTGCGCGACCAGGGCTATGACGTGGTGGCCACGCAGGAGCCTGGCGCGACCAAGGTCGGGATGCGGTTGCGTGCCCTGCTGCTCGATACCACGCATACCGGACTGTCACCCCGGTCCGAGACGCTGATGTACGCGGCCGACCGGGCCGAGCACGTTGCCTCGGTGATCAGCCCGGCGCTGGAGTGCGGCGCGGTCGTCGTCACCGACAGGTACGTGGATTCCTCGCTGGCCTATCAGGGAGCCGGGCGGCTGCTGCCGGTCAGCGAGGTGGCCACGCTGAACCAGTGGGCGACCGGCGGCCTGATGCCCGACCTGACCATCCTCCTCGACCTGGCCCCTGCTGTGGGGCTGCAGCGGCGGGAGCGGTCGGGCGACCGGCTTGAGGCCGAGCCAACGGCGTTCCACGAGCGGGTCAGGCGCGGGTTCCTCGCGCTGGCCGAGGCGGAGCCCGGTCGTTACCTCGTGCTGGACGCAACCAGGCCGTCGGCCGAGCTCAGCCGGGAGATCCAGAGCCGGGTCAGGGATCTGCTGCCCGACCCGGTGCCGCTGACCGCTGAGGAGATCACCGGCAGCATCCCGGCGGTCCTTGAATGACCGGCGGGGCGGGCACAGGGAGCTTCCCGGCGGTGCGGCAATGAGCGGCGGCCCGGTCTTCGACGAGCTGGCCGGCCAGGATGCGGTGGTCGGCCAGCTCAGGGCTGCCGCTTCCGCTGCCGCCGCGGCGGTGGCGGCCCGGGGTGGCGCCCGCCCAGTCGGCGGCGCGCCGGGTTCTGCGATGCCAGGACGCGCCTCAGGTTCTGCGACGCGAGGAGGCGGGCCGGACTCCGCCGCGTCCCCTGGGTCGGTCGCCGCAGCGCAGCGACCTGGGGCTGGGGCCCCGCTGGCGATGACGCACGCGTGGCTCTTCACCGGGCCGCCCGGGTCCGGCCGCTCGGTCGCGGCCCGCGGCTTCGCTGCCGCGCTGCTCTGCGATCGGCAGGGCTGCGGCGAATGCTCGTCGTGTCACCAGGCCGCCGGAGGCACCCACGCGGACCTGCTGCTGGTCCGCCCGGATGGCCTGTCCTACGGCGTGCGGCAGACCAGGGACCTGGTATTGCGCGCTGCTGCCGCGCCGGTCTACGGACGCTGGCGGGTGGTCCTGTTCGAGGACGCCGACCGCGCCACCGAACAGGCCGCGAATGCCCTGCTTAAGGCGATAGAGGAGCCGTCGCCCCGGACGGTGTGGCTGCTCTGTGCGCCATCGGCGGCTGACCTCCCCACGACGATCAGGTCGCGATGCCGCCTGATCACGCTCCGCACCCCGCCCACCTCGGCCGTGGCCGAGGTGCTGACCCGCGAGGGCGTCGGCGAGAAGCAGGCGCTCGCGGCCGCACGGGCGGCGCAGGGACACATCGGCCGGGCCAGGCGGCTGGCCACCGACCCGGAGGCAGCCAGGCGCCGGGCCGAGGTGCTGCGGGTCCCGCTCCAGGTCGGCATGGCCCGGCCGGGGGGCGGCCTCGGCCAGGCGCTCGCGGCGGCTGCCGTGCTCGTCAAGGCGGCTGAGGCGGAGGCCGCCGCGGTGACAGAGGAGCTTGACGTGCCGGAACGGGAGGCGATGCGCCAGGCGTTCGGCGAGGGCTCGACCGGCAAGGGCGTGGCCACCGCTGTCCGCGGGTCGGCCAGCGCCATGAAGGACCTGGAGGACAGGCAGAAGTCGCGCGCCACGCGGCTGAAACGCGACTCCCTTGACCGGGCGCTGCTTGACCTGGCCGGTTTCTACCGCGACGTGCTCGCGGTCCAGTTCGGCGCTGATGTGGAGCTCGCCAACGCGGCGCAGCAGGAGGACCTTGGCAAGCTCGCCGCCGCGGGCCCGCCAGAGGCGACCGTGCGCAGGATCGAGGCGATCATGGCATGCCGGGAGCGGCTGGCCGCCAGCGTCGCGCCGCTGCTTGCCGTCGAGGAGATGACCCTTGCCCTTGCTGCCCGCTAGCCGGGCGCCGCCGGGCCGGCCAGCCGGATCTGTCTCAACTTACAAATCTTCCCCAATCGGGCCGGATCAAGCTGGGTCAGCCTGTCGGCCGTGAGCCTTCTGATTACATTCCGCAGCTCAGGGGAGACTTGGTGTAATCGTCAGCGAGCAGGGAGCCATGCCACCGGGGGGCGGCCGATGGGGAACTTCATGGCCGGACTCGCCCGATTCGCGATCCGGTTCCGTTATGCGATCATCGCTGGCTGGGTGATCGCCGGCGCCCTGTGCATCGCGCTGTTTCCGGCCCTGTCCGGTGCGATCAACACCGACAACAGCTCGTTCCTGCCGGCCAGCTCGCCGAGCGAGCATGCGCTGGCCCTGGCGGCGCCGTTCCAGCCCGCCAACGACACGACCGGCACGCTCGTCGTCCTCGGCACGTCCAAGCTCACCAGCAGCGACCAGAGCGCCATCACCAGCTTGGAGAACAAGATCGCGAAGGACGATCACGTCGTGTCGGTGTCCGATCAGGGCCTGTCCCAGGACGGCCTGGCCGACAAGGCGCAGGTGGTCATCAACGTCCTGACATCTAGCACCAAGGCAGCACCGACCGTCGCGGCCATTCGTTCGACGATCGCGCACGGCGGGCTGCCGGCCGGGCTGACCGGTTACCTCACGGGGCAGCTGCCCACCGCGGTGGACAACCAGAACTCCCAGGCCAGCGCGCAGAAGCTCACCGAGAACCTTTCGATCGTCATCATCCTGGTCATGCTCGTGATCGTGTTCCGCGCACTGCTCGCGCCGCTGGTGACGCTGCTGCCGGCGATTCTCGTCCTGGAGATGTCCGGGCGCATCATTGCCGAGATGTCCACGGCGGGCCTCCAGGTGTCCACCATCACGCAGACAATGCTGACCGTGCTGCTGCTCGGCGCTGGAACCGACTACGGCCTGTTCCTCATCATGCGGGTACGGGAGGAGATGGCCCGCGGCGCAACTCCGCACGCGGCTATCGAGCGGGCCGGGCGTTACGTCGGCGAGTCGATCACGTTCTCGGGCGGCACCGTCATCGTCGCTCTGCTGTGCCTGCTGCTAGCGTCGTTCGGCCTGTACTCAGGACTCGGCCCGGCTCTGGCACTGGGCGTGGCCATCATGCTCATCGCCGCGCTCACGCTGGTCCCTGCCCTGATCGCGGTGTTCGGGCGGGCAACCTTCTGGCCGCGCCCGGTCCGGCTTGCCAAGCGCGAGGGCGTCTGGGCCAGGGTCGCCGACGTCGTGATCGCGCACCCGCTGGTCACCCTGATACTCGGGGTGGTCTTCCTTGGGGCGCTGGGCGTCGGCGCGGCCGGGTATACCTCCAGTGGCTTCGGCGGAACGACCACCGGGCCCGCGGGCAGCCAGTCGGCTGAGGGCACCAACGTGATCAACGCTCACTACCCGCCTGCGGTCGCCAACCCGACCAGCGTGCTGCTCGTCTACCCGTCGTCGGTGTGGAACAACCTCACGCCGGTTCAGGACGCCGAGAATGACCTCGGCAAGAAATCGGTCTTCGCGTCCGTCACCGGCCTGTTCAATGCAAACGGCACATCGACAAGCACTCAGCAGCTGAGCAGCCTCTACAAGCAGCTCGGGCCGCCAGGCAAGCTCCCGGCCACGGAGCCCGCTGGCACTCCGGTGTCCGCGCAGGAGTACGCCTCCTACCGCGCCACTTCGCAGTTCGTCAGCCCCAACGGCAAGACTGTGCAGTTCTACACCTCGCTCACGGCGGGCTCACCGTCCAGCACGGCCGCCCTGAACGCGGTTCCGGCCGTCCGCAGCGCCGTGACCAGCGTGCAGCAGGCGGTCAAAGCCACCGACAACGGGGTCAGCGGCCTCGCGCCGTCCTCCTACGACGTGAGCACCGTGTCCCAGAGCGACCTCGAGGAGATCGTGCCGGTGGTGATCATCCTGCTCGCGCTGCTGCTCGGGCTGCTGCTGCGCAGCCTGGTCGCGCCGCTGTACCTGGTCGCGACCGTCCTGCTCAGCTACTTCGCCGCCCTAGGCATCGCGGTGCTCATCTTCCAGGACGGAGTAGGCGACGCCGGGCTGAACTTCGTGCTGCCGTTCCTGCTCTTCATCTTCCTGATGGCGCTCGGCGAGGATTACAACATCCTGATCATGACCCGGATCCGTGAGGAGGCGCAGCAGGCTCCGCTGCGTGAGGCCGTCGCGACTGCGGCGCACCACACCGGCACCACCGTCACGTCGGCCGGCCTGATCCTCGCCGCCACATTCGGCGCGGCGGGCGTGACCGGCGCCACCAGCCAGATCAAGCAGCTCGGCACCGCGATCGCCCTTGGCGTGCTGCTTGACACCTTCCTGGTGCGGACGCTCATGGTCCCGGCGATCGTCGTGCTGTGCCGCCGCTATAACTGGTGGCCGTCCAAGCTCGCCCGCCGCGAGGCGGAAATTCCCGACGCCGGGCCCGCCTCAGCGCCGGTCCGGACCTGACGCGCGGCCGGCGTGGGCTGCTCGTCGCAGACCGGCGTCTCGCAGACCGGGCGTAGCGTGCCGATCGGGCAGCGGTCTCCGTTAAAAGTGCTATGACGGCTAGCCCAGGGAGACGGCCGTAGTGATCGCACCGTAACCTGACCGGGTGGGCATGATGATGGCGGTCAGCTTCGAGCGGCATGGCCGGCTGTACTACCTGGACCCTGGGCCGCATTCGCCGGCCGTCGGGGCGAAGGTGCTGGTGCCCACCGACGCGGGTCCGGAGGTGGCTGAGTGCATCTGGGCGCCGCAATGGGTGGACGATGACATCGGCGGGCTGCCGGTCTGCGCGGGGCTGGCCACCGGGGACCATCTGAGCAGGAATGAGGCCAACCGGGCCCGGCGGGCTGAGGCGCGGGTTGCGGCCCGGCGGCTGGTGCGCGAGCTCGAGCTGCCGATGAAGATCATCGCGGTGGACTACCTGGACGCGCCGAACGTCCTCACGATCTACTTCAGCGCGCCGCACCGGGTCGACTTCCGTTCGCTGGTCCGCGAGCTGGCCGAGCGGCTGCGCGCGCGCGTCGAGCTCCGGCAGATCGGGCCGCGCGACGAGGCCCGGCTGCAAGGCGGGATCGGCCCATGCGGACGGGATCTGTGCTGCGCGACGTTCCTGAAGGACTTCGAGCCGGTGTCGGTGCGGATGGCCAAGGATCAGGACCTGCCGGTGAACCCGCTGCGCATCGCCGGAGCGTGCGGGCGGCTGATGTGCTGCCTGAAGTACGAGCATCCGCTGTATCAGGATTTCCGGCAGAAGGCCCCGGCGCTGGGTTCCTCGGTGGAGTCGCCGGACGGGCCGGGCACGGTAGTCGGGCACAACGTGCCTGCCGATCAGGTCGTGGTCAAGCTGGCCGAGGACGGACGACGTTGCGCATGCCCGCGGGCCAGCGTGTGCGGATCCAGGCAGGCGTATGAGGCTAAGTACCACCCAGGGCAGGAACCGGCCGCGGACCGGTAGACTCCTTGCGCTGCCGCTCTCGTAGCGGCATGCCGCCTTAGCTCAGTCGGCAGAGCGGTTCACTCGTAATGAACAGGTCATCGGTTCGATTCCGATAGGCGGCTCCACAGAAGTATTAATTTCACCAGCGTCCATGTTTACATCTGCGTCTGACACTCTTGTTCGCCGGCGTTTGAGTGAT
>JBEKIF010000006.1:0-191913 GCA_050011895.1 Streptosporangiaceae bacterium
CGGTCGCGGATGTCTTTGACGTGCTCGGCGTGCTCGGTGTCGGTGACCGGCTCGGGCAGGGCGATGTCCTGCAGGCGAGGCCCGGGCGGCTTGCGGCGCCCATCGGCCTCGATCGGGGAGGACGGATGGCCGGGGGGCAGTCGGTAGCTGCGGTGCCGCAGGTCCGCTGCCGGGCTCGATTTCGGGTCATCTGAGCCAGGCTTCGGGTCATCTAACTCGGCTATGGCGCCCGGAGTCTTGGGCTGATCGGTACGCAGCGCTTGCTCCCTTGATCGCAACCGTCCGCGCCAGGGTAGAAGACCTGCCAAACGGCACGCAAGGGCCGAGTATCAACGGCCTGCGATGGGGCAAAATTGGCAAACCGGCGTCGGGGCCGACTCTTGGCGAGGTTCTACCGCTGCTTGTACCGGATTTGTGGACTTGGACGGGATATAATGCCCGTTATGTCCCCACCAAATCCGGTACAAGTAAAGCCATGCTCCCGACATCCTCGTTCCTGGGCCTGCTCAGCGAACCAGGGTCAGCGGACCAGGTACCCCGGCCGGCGTGCCTGGGCGGGGTCAGCGGGCCGGGGTCAGCGGGCCGGGGTCAGCGGGCCGGGGTCAGCGGGCCGGGGTCAGCGGGCCGGGGTCAGCGGGCCGGGGTCAGCGGGCCGGGGTCAGCGGGCCGGGGTCAGCCGGCCGGGGTCAGCCGGCCGGGGTCAGCCGGCCGGGGTCAGCCGACCAGGGTCTTGACGGCACCGGTCAGTCCCGCCAGTGCCGCCTTGGCGTCGCCGAAGTACATGCTGGTCTTCGGGTCGACGTAGAGCTCGTTGTCGATGCCTGCGTAGCCGTGGCCCATCGAGCGCTTGATCACGATGATGCTCTTAGACTGGTCCACGTCGAGGATCGGCATCCCGGAGATCGCCGAGCCCGCACGCCGCGCGGCGGGGTTGGTGACGTCGTTGGCGCCGATCACCAGCGCCACGTCGGTCCTGGCGAACTCAGGGTTGATGTCGTCCATCTCTTTCAGCTGCGGATAGGGCACGTTGGCCTCGGCCAGCAACACGTTCATGTGCCCAGGCATCCGGCCAGCGACCGGGTGAATCGCATAGCTCACGTCAATGCCGCGTGATTCAAGCAGGTCGGCAAGCTCAGCCACCTCGTGCTGGGCCTGCGCGGCGGCCAGGCCGTAGCCGGGCACGATGATCACCTTCGACGCATAGGCGAGCTGGATCGCCGCGTCGTCGGCGGCAATTGCCCGCACCCCCGCGCCCGCGCCGGGCAGCGCCGCCACGGCGCTGTCACCGGTGCCGAACCCGCCCACGATAATGTTGCCGATCGACCGGTTCATCGCGTCGGCCATCAGCTTGGTCAGGATCCCGCCAGAGGCGCCGACCAGCGCGCCGGCGATGATCAGCGCCCAGTTGCCGATAACGAACCCTGCCATCGCCACCGCAGTGCCGGTGAAGGCGTTCAGCAGCGAGATCACCACCGGCATGTCGGCGCCGCCGATGGGCATAACCATTGACACGCCGAACGCGAGCGCGACGATGATCACCACGACCAGGCCGATCACGCTCGCGGTCGCGATGAGATAGCCGCCCACGCCCAGCGCGACCGCGGCCAGTAGCAGGTTGACGACGCGCTGGCCGCGGAAGGTGACCGGTGCCGAAGTGATCAGCCCCTGCAGCTTGCCCGCGGCGATGATCGATCCGGAGAAGGTGACCGCGCCGATGATGACGTCGAGCAGCGTCGTAATGGTCGTGGACTCAGGCACCCCGACCGCCGCGTTCGCAAGCCGCATGTAGTCATGGATCCCGACCAGGGCGGCTGCGCCGCCGCCGACTGCGTTGAAGATGCTTACCAGCTGGGGCATCGCGGTCATCTGCACGGTCCTGGCGAGATATAGCCCGGCACTGGCGCCGACAAGCGCACCGGTGGCCATCACGATCCAGCCGGTCGCGCTGATGCCGCCCGTGTGGATGATCAGCGCCAAGGTTGCGGCCACCGCCGCCACCATGCCCCCTGTCGACCACTGGTTGCCGCGGCGGGCGGTGGCGGGGCTGTTCATCAGGTGCAGTCCGAACACGAAACAGGACGCGGCCGCAACGTAGATCAGCTGGATGATGGTGTTGAAGGTACTCATGAGGCTTGCCCGTCCTGGCTTGGAGTGATGGCCGGGGTGGCTGGCGCTACGGGCCTGCGGTGGAACATTTTCAGCATGCGGCCGGTGACCACGTACCCGCCGACGACGTTCATGGCGGCGAATGCGGCGGCGACAAACGCGATTACGTAGCCGATCGCGTTGTTGGCGGTGACCGCGATCAGCATGGCGCCGACCAGCACGATCCCGTGGATCGAGTTGGCTGCTGACATCAGGGGCGTGTGGAGGGTGGCCGGGACCTTGCTGATCACCTCGAAGCCCACCCAGAGGCTGAGGACGAAGATGACCAGGTCAGTGAGAAGCGCCGTCGACATTGGCGTTACCTCCAGCAGGCTCGGCAAGTGCGGGATGAACGATATGGCCCTCATGGGTGATAACGACGCCTGCCAGGAGGTCGTCGGAGAGATCGACGGCAACTGCGCCGTCTTTGACCATGTAGAGCAGGAGCGCGGTCACATTGCGGGCGTAGGCGGCCGATGCGGCCGCGGCCATCGTGGACGGCAGCGTGTTCGCGCCGATCACGGTGACGCCGTTCTCTGTCACGATGGTCTCGCCCGGAGCCGAGCCAGCGACGTTGCCGCCTAGCTCACTGGCACCCATGTCGACGACAACCGACCCGGCCGTCATGGACTTCAGCGCGTCGGAGGTGACGAGCAATGGTGGCCGTCTTCCTGGGACTTGCGCGGTGGTGACTATGACGTCCTGGCGCGCGATATGACCGGCCAGTTCGTCTTGCTGTGCCTGGCGCTCGTCCTCGGTCAGGGCGCGGGCGTATCCGCCCTCGCCGCTGGCCGACCCCACCGATTTCAGCTCGATGAAGGTCGCGCCTAGCGAGGCCACCTCGGCCTTGGTTTCCGGCCGCACGTCGTAGGCGGAGACTACGGCGCCAAGCCTGCGAGCGGTGCCGATAGCCTGCAGGCCGGCCACTCCGGTGCCAAGGATCAGCACCTTGGCCGGCCTCGCGGTACCCGCAGCGGTGATGAGGAGCGGAAAGAACCGGCCATAGGAACTCGCGGCCAGCAGCACGGCTTTGTAGCCCGCGATGTTGGCCTGGGAGGTCAGCGCGTCCATCGACTGTGCTCGCGGCAGGGTCCGCGGAATCATGTCCATACTGGCTGCGGTGACACCCGCGCCGGCGAGCTGCGCTGCCAATGCTGGATCGGTCAGTGGTGTCAGCAGCCCGAACAGCACCTGGCCGGCCCGCAGCCCGGTGATGGCTTCGGCGTCCGGCTTGCCCACCATGAGGATGGCGTCTGCGGCCCAAGCCTCCTCACGAGAGACGATGGCCGCCCCGGCCTCGGCATAGCTGCCGTCCGCCAGCCACGCTCCGTCCCCGGCACCAGATTCCACCAGGACATCGAGCCCGGCTGTGCGCAATTTCGCCACAGCCTCGGGCACCAGCGCGACCCGGCGCTCACCGGGCGCGGTCTCCCTAACGACGGCAACCTTCATGGGCGTGACCTCACGAGTCATTCGGGGCAGTCTACGAATTGCCCGCAGCCTGTTGCTGCCAAGGCTTCCTGCTACCTGGGCTAGGCAGCCAGGGCATAACGTCCCTAATCCGCCGGGCCCCTGGGCCGCTGATCCTGCCGTAGGCGAGCCTGTCTGACAAGCATCGATCCTACTGGCTGGGCCGAGCCGGGCCGCTGGCTGGGCCGCCGGCGGCTCAAGGACCTGACCGGGCATCGTTCATGCCAGCGTGCTGCTGCCCACCGTCGGGTCATGCCGCAGTGGGCCGTGTGTCGCCGGGACAGGCCGTCTGGCGGCGTTACGGTCGCAGCGGCGGGAAAGGTTGGGATGGCTCATACGGCCAGCGGGACAGCCAAATAGGCTGACTATTTCTACGCAGCATGCTTAACGATCGCCACCTTGTGGGCATCGTGATGATATCGCGAGAAATGGCACAGGATAATCGGCAAGATCGTAGCTGTCGAGCGGAGCGGGCACCAACATAAGTGATGACGGATTGCGAGTTCGGCCCATCAGGCCAGGGCCCGGGCGATACCTCGCCGACCAGGGGTCCTGGCAGCCTTGCCGAACGGCTATCAGCGGCGCAACGTGTGCTGGAGTCCACCGCGGTGGACGATGTCGTCCGAGCGCGGTTCCAGCGGCGGTTAACCGCGATCTGCGATGCGCTGAAGGCGCCCGGTGCTGATACAACGCGCTGCGCCCGCCGGCTTGATCTGTTCCTTGCCGACCTGCGCCGTCAGATCGGCAAGGAAGGCGGGCGCGAGCCGCGCCAGTGACGTCGGGCGCCCGGCCCGGGCCAATGCGGCGGGCGCGAACCGGGCCAGTGCGGACGGCGGGCGCGGCCCGGCCAGAGCGGCGGGCGGGCGCGAACCGGGCCAGTGCGGACGGCGGGCGCGGCCCGGGACGGTGCGACCGGGGGCGATCCTGAGGCGCGGATCGGGTATTCCCGTTGCATTATGCTCGGTTCACGCCTCGACACGCCGTGCTTTCGCGCGGAGGTGATTGTGCACCAGCGCCGGATCGCCTAATTTCAAGCAGGTCAGAGGTCGCGAATAGCTGGTGCCCTGTCCGCGCGACCTCCCGTTGGGGGAACCGCAGGAGTGAGGAAATGAACAAGCGTGACCTGATCGATGCGATTTCAGGCCGGTTGGGGGACAAGAAAACCGCGACCGAAGCCGTAAACGCGGTACTCGACACCATCCAGGCAGCTGTCGCCAAGGGCGACAAGGTCTCTATCACCGGGTTCGGCGTATTCGAGAAGGCTGTCCGGCCGGCTCGCACGGCGCGGAACCCGGCCACCGGGGCGTCCATCAAGGTGCCCAAGTCCTCAGTGCCCAAGTTCCGGGCCGGCTCGGACTTCAAGGCGGTCGTGAACGGCGAGAAGAAGCTCGCCGCGGTCAAGCGATAGCGCGCCTGGCGAGCGGCGCCTCAGGCGCCGCTCGCCACCGCGCTGGCCGTTTGCCGCGGCGCAGCCCACGGGAGTCTGCCGGGACCGGGGATCGATCGGGGATCGGGGATCGGGGATGGGGGCTCGGCGATCGGGGCCGGTGGCGTCACCGCCGACCTGATTGCGGTCAGCGCAGGCCGGGGCGCTTCTTCAGGGCAGTGCTCAGCATCCGGTCGAGGAGCTGGCCAAATGTGACGCCGCTCGCCTCCCACATCTTCTGGAAATAGGACGCGGGAGAAAGGCCGGGAATCGTATTGATCTCGTTGAGCAGAATCTGGCCGTCCGGGGTGTAGAAGAAATCCACCCGGGCGAAACCCTCAGCGGATACCGCCATGAACGCCTCAGCGGCAAGCCTGCGGATCTCCTGGCTGTGCGCCTGCGGGATCGGCGCAGGGATGGCCATCCGGCTGGCCGTGTCCAGGTACTTGGCCTGGAAGTCCCAGAACTCCTCGCCCCCGTCTATGCGCAGCTGGCCGGGGGCACTGGTATCCGGCATGCCGCCGTCCACGCCCTCAAGAACCGAGCATTCGATCTCGCGTCCCTCGATGGCGGCCTCGACGAGGATTTTAGGGTCGTATTTCCGGGCGTTGCCGATGGCGCTGGCCAGCTGCTCAGCATTGGTTGCCTTGGAGGTGCCGATGCTCGAGCCGCCGCGAGCGGGCTTGACGAACAGCGGCCAGCCAAGATCGGCGATCGCGTCCTGCACCCGCTTGCCTTCGGGGTCGGCCGACGGCCAGTCCCGCTCGTGCACAACCACGTACGGCCCGACGGGAAGCCCGTTCGCCTTGAAGATTATCTTCATGTAGGCCTTGTCCATGCTGACCGCACTCGCGAGGACCCCGGATCCCACGTACCTGATTCCGGCCATCTCCAGCAGCCCCTGGATGGTGCCGTCCTCGCCAAACGGGCCGTGCAGCACCGGCATTACCACGTCGACCTCGCTGAGCAGGCGCGGAATCTGGCCCGGCTCGGTGGCCTCGAGGGAAGCGTGGCTGGACCACGGGACAACCTGGCTACCCGGCTGCGCGACCGCCTCTACCGACGGGAGCTCACCGCCGGTGACCGCGAGCCTGCCAGGGTCATCGGCAGCCAGCACCCAGTTGCCCTCCCGCGTGATGCCCACCGGGATCACGTCGTATTTGTCCCGGTCGATCGAAGCGAGCAGATTGCCGCCCCCCATGCAGGACACTGCGTGCTCGGGGCCCCGGCCGCCGAACACGACCGCGACCCTGATCTTGCGCTGCTCGCTCACCCGTTCCTCCTCTGCCGTTTGGAGTCATCTGCGGGCCGCCTGGGCGGGCACCGCCTGAGCCCGTCCGGGACCCGCCTGAACCCGGTCCGGGCCCAGCTGAGCCTGGTCCGGGCCCTGCTGAGACCGATCTGGGATCACCGTCAGGGACCTGGCTCAGATCTTGCCCGGTCAGCTGCCCTTCTGCTGGTCAGACGCCGTAGCGTTCCGGTTTGGCTGACCTGCTGGCGAGCAGCATGGCCGCCTTGCCTATCTCCAGGCCCTCATGCAGCACAGCGGTTATGACCTCGGTGATCGGCATCTCCACTCCGCTGCGCCCGGCCAGCTGCAGAACTGATTCCGAGGACGCCACGCCCTCGGCTGTCTGCCTGGTGGCCGCGATGACCTCATCGAGCGCCATCCCGCTGCCCAGGTTCTCGCCGAACGTGCGGTTGCGGGACAGCGGTGAGCTGCAGGTGGCAACCAGGTCGCCCATGCCGGCCAGGCCGGCGAACGTGTGCTGGTCAGCACCGAGCGCCGCGCCAAGCCTGGTGATCTCGGCGAGGCCGCGGGTGATCAGCATCGCCCTGGTGTTGGCACCGAGCCCCATGCCGACGGCGATGCCGACCGCGAGCGCGATCACGTTCTTGACCGCGCCGCCCAGTTCGCAGCCGATGACATCCGGGTTCGTGTACGGCCGGAAATAGCCGGTGTGGCAGGCCTTCTGCAGCTGTCCGGCCGCCGCGGCATCGGTGCAGGCCGCCACCGTGGCGGCATACTGCCGCTGGGCGATCTCGCGGGCCAGGTTGGGACCGGAGATTACGGCGGTCCGTTCCGGCGGCACCTCCGCTGCCTCGGCGATCACCTCACTCATCCGCTTGCAACTGCCCCGCTCGATGCCCTTCATCAGGCTGACAAGCAGAGCGCCCGGCGGGAGCAGGCCAGCCCAGTCGGCCAGGTTCTGCCTGAGCGTCTGGGCGGGCACGGCCAGGATCACCAGGTCGGCGCCGTCCAGCGCGTCAGGGGGTTCGGTGGTGGCGCGGATCGCGTCGGTGAGCTTGATGCCCGGCAGATAGTCGGGATTCTCCCTGCTGG
This sequence comes from Streptosporangiaceae bacterium, assembly GCA_050011895.1. Taxonomy (GTDB): domain Bacteria; phylum Actinomycetota; class Actinomycetes; order Streptosporangiales; family Streptosporangiaceae; genus DATBGO01. The sequence goes on from JBEKIF010000006.1 coordinate 7,386, forward strand.
AGTTGATCGCCTTGGCAAGCTCGGGCCTGCGGCAATACAGCGCCGCGGGGGTGCCGGCGTCGCAGAGCACCTGGGCGAAGGTGGTGCCCCACGATCCGGCGCCCATTACCGCTGCCCTCACGTCGCCTGCGTGGTGCCTGGGTCGGCGGGGCCGGGGTCCCTGGTGGCGCCGGATCCTGGGACGGTGCTGGATTCAGGAGTGGCGCTGGAGTCGGGGGTGGTGCCGATCTCAGGCGTGGTGCCGGAGTTGGGTGAACCATCCGTTTTATCCTGGTCTTGCAGCTCACGTAGTTCCTCGCGGGCATTTCTGCGGGCGACGGCGGGGTGATAGGGCACCGCTGGCGGAGTCTGGCCGCGCAGCTGGCCGACGAGGTTAGTGATGTCCTTCATGATGGCCTCGGTCGCCGCGTGCAGCACCTTGCTGGTCAGCGGCAGGCCCTCGAACGCGGACAGGTCAACCGCCGGCCCGGCCAGCATGTGCACCGTCTTGCGGGGCACCAGGTTCGGCCGGTGGCTGTGGTAGGGGAGGATCTCCTGGGCGCCCCAGGTCCCTACCGGGATCACCGGCACGCCGGTAGCGAGGGCGAGCCTGGCTGCCCCGGTCTTGGCGACCATGGGCCACTGATCCGGGTCGCGGGTGACGGTGGCCTCCGGGTAGAAGACCAGGCAGGCGCCGTTCCTGAGCCCGGCGTCGGCGTCTCTCAGGACGAGCGCGGCGTCGGCCGCGTCGCGGTGCACCGGCAGCTGGCCGAGGTCGCGGATCATCTTGCCCATAACCGGGACGTCGAAGAGCGCCGACTTGGCCAGGAACACCGGGTACCGCTTGGCCTTGTGGGTGAACACGGCCATCGCGAAGATGTCCGCGTAAGACAGGTGGTTGGCTGCCAGGATCATGCCGCCCTTGCGGGGGACGTTCTCGTAGCCGTGCCAGTCCCGCTTCATCATCAGGTGGGTCAGCGGGATCATAAGGATCTTCGAGAACCATCGCCAGGCCGGCGAGTAGCTGCCGTGCTCCCGTTTGCTCATCTTGGCAGTCTCCCGCTTGTCATGTAGCCAGTCTCCCGGTTCGCGTGCTGCGCTGTCGAGGCAGGATCGGATGCATGGATGACCCGCTGCCCTGGTCGATAGTGATCCCCGTCAAGGTACTTGCTCGCGCGAAGTCCCGGCTCGCCCCGCTGGCCGGCCCGCGCCGGCCCGAGCTGGCGCTCGCAATGGCCGCCGACACCGTGGCGGCGGCGGTGGCCTGCGGCGCGGGAATCGTGATCGTGGTCACCGGCGACGCGGCGGCCGCGGCCGAGCTGTCCGGCCTGGGGGCCCTCGTGCTGCCCGACGAGCCGGACACCGGGCTGAACCAGGCGCTCGTGTTCGGCGCCGCGCACGCCGCGGACCGCTGGCCGAGCCGGGGCAGGGCGGCGCTGGCGGCTGACCTGCCGGCCCTCAAGCCGGCCGAGCTGGGCGGGGCGCTGGCCGCCGCCGCCAGCATGGCTGAGGCGTTCGTGGCGGACGCGGCGGGAACCGGCACGACGCTGTACATGGCCGGGCCGGACGCAGCGTTCCGGCCGAAGTTCGGCCCGGGTTCGCGGGACCGGCATCGCCTGGGCGGCGCCGTGCAGCTTGACCTGGACGCCGGCAGCGGGCTGCGGCGGGATGTGGACACGCCCGCCGACCTGCGGCTAGCCGCGCAGATCGGGCTCGGCCCGCGGACAGCGGCCCTGGCCGCCCAGCTGGCCGGCCGCTAGATCCGGCCGGCCGCCAGATCCGGCCGGCTGCCAGATCCGGCCGGCTGCCAGATCCGGCCGGCTGCCAGATCCGGCCGGCTGCCAGATCCGGCCGGCTGCCAGATCCGGCCGGCTAGATGTGGACGATCGGGCAGGTCAGAGTCCTGGTGATGCCCTGGACGCCCTGGATCTGCGCGACCACCAGCTTGCCGAGGTCATCGACGTTGTCCGCCTCGGCGCGGACGATCACATCGTAGGGCCCGGTGACGTCATCAGCCTGGGTGACGCCGGCGATCTGCCCGATCTGGACGGCGACATCGGCTGCCTTGCCGACCTCTGTCTGGACGAGGATGTAAGCCTGAACCATGCCGTCCTCCCGGGCGCGAGTGGGGGGGCCCACGCTACCGTAGGTACCCGATATGAGGTACCCGGCATCCGGCCCTGAACCCGGGCCGACAGGCGCAAGGGATTAGCTGGAGGCTCCCATTACTGTTGGTGACCTGGGAGAATTCGGCCTCATCGCGGCGATGAAGGCGCTGGCGCCGCCGGGCGCGGCGCAGCTGGTCGGCATCGGCGATGACGCCGCCGTGCTCAGGCCGCCTGACGGCCCGGTGGTCGCCACCATGGACATGCTTGTCGAGGACCGGCATTTCCGCCGCGACTGGTCGACCGCCTTCGACGTCGGCTGCAAGGCAGCGGCACAGAACCTTGCCGACGTCGCGGCCATGGGCGGCAGCCCGACGGCGCTGCTGGTCGGTTTCGCCACCCCCGGCGACCTGCCGGTGGCCTGGGCGCAGGATCTGGTCCGCGGCCTGGTGGCAGAATGCTCGCGGGCCGGCGCATTCCTGGCGGGCGGCGACGTCAGCAGCGCAGCGAAGATCACCCTGGCGATCACTGCTCTCGGGCACCTGGGCGGCCGTGAACCGGTCACCAGGGCGGGAGCGCGGTCTGGTGATCAGCTAGCGCTGGCCGGCCGGCTCGGCCACGCGGCCGCCGGGCTAGCCCTGCTTGAAGCCGGGCTGACCGAGCCCGGAGCCCTGGTATCCAGCCACCGGCGGCCGAGGCCGCCCTACGCAGCCGGGCCGGAGGCGGCCGCGCTCGGCGCTACCTCGATGATCGATATAAGCGACGGGCTGCTGGGTGATCTCGGTCATGTGGCCGCGGCCAGCGGCGTCCGCATCGATGTCGAGACTGCGCGGCTGGGAGATTCCAGGCTGACCGCGGCGGCCGCCGCGCTGGGCGGGGCGGACTGGCTTCGCTGGGCGCTGACCGGCGGTGAGGATCACGCGCTGGCCGCCACGTTTCCCCCGGAAACGGAGCTTGGCAGGCACTGGCGAGTGATCGGCAGCGTCAGCGCGGGCGAAGGCGTGCGAGTGGACGGACAGCGGTACCCGGGGGCCGCGGGCTGGAATCACTTCGCCTGACCGGTCCATCTCACGATGGGTGATCTTTGGAAAGCGACTAGTGACTAGCCGCACAGCGACATTGCTTGGTATAAACCCCCTGATGCCAAGTCACCGCAAGGAGCGCGGGCCGGGGCCCAGGCACCGCGCGCCAGGCGTGGGCCAGCGCCCTGGCCGGCGCCTACCTGCCGGCCCGCCAGCGGCGCGGCCGAGCCGTGCGCGGTACTTGCGCATGCTGATGGTGACCCCCCAGTTCGCGGCGGGCGCAGGAATCGTCATCTCGGCCATGCTCGCGGTGGACGTGCCGCATGCAGCGCTGACCTACGGCCCGAATCCGCCAGTCCGCGAGTGCGCTGGGCAAGCCTGTGCAGCTCCCAAGCCTGCCCCTGGCGGGCTGGCCACCTCTAAGCCGAGCGTCAAACTCAGGCCAGCGCAGCGTGAGGCGGCCGGCAGCGCCGTGAACCCTCCGCCCGCCGTCCACCAGCGCCGCCGCCAGGTCATGATCCAGTACCGGACGATCCGCGCGTTCCCATCGGGATTCATCGCGATGATCACCATTCAGGGCCACGACAAGCCCGGCGCCTGGACCCTGACGTTCAGCTTCGCCGGTGCCCAGGTCCAGCATGTCCTGGGCGCGCAGTGGCAGCCAGACAGCACCGGGAACGGCGGGGTGGCGACCGGGCAGCCATGGCCGTGGCCGGGACAGAAGCCGGGCACCTCGAGGATCGTGATCTTCGCCGGCGGGCATTCGTCGACACCGGGTTCCTGCAGCTTCGACGGGGCAAGCTGCAGTTTCGGCTGACGGCCGGGCGGCACGGGCCGTACCGTCCGGCGGGCCTCCTACGCTTAGGGCCATGGCAGCGACTCCCCCTTGCGTGCTCGCGGTGGCAGGGTCAGACTCGGCAGGCGGCGCCGGGATCCAGGCCGACCTGAAGACGATGCTCGCCCTCGGCGTGCACGGCATGACCGTTATCTGCGCGGTGACGGCGCAGAACTCGGTAGGCGTCCAGGGGTACTGGGAGATGCCCGCCGACGCCGTCGCTGCGCAGCTCAGCTCGGTGCTCGGCGATATCGGCGTGCAGGCGGTCAAGACCGGGATGCTGGCGTCGGCCACGATCGTCGACACCGTCGCCAGGGTGCTTTCCGGTGTCACCGCGCCGATCGTGGTCGATCCGGTGGCGGTGTCCAAACACGGTGACAGCCTGCTCGCGGCTGGCACCCTGGATGCCGTCAAGGAGCGCCTGCTCCCGCTGGCCGCCGTGGTCACCCCGAATCTGCTGGAGGCCCAGCTGCTCACGGGCATCCAGATCAGCGACGAGGCCGGCATGCTCAAGGCGGCTGAGGTGATCTTCGGCCTTGGCCCGCAGTGGGTCCTGGTCAAGGGCGGCCACCTGCCGGGCAGCCCGGTTGACCTGCTCTATGACGGGCGCCAGGCTATCCGCTATCCCGGCCAGCGGATTGCCAGCCGCCATACCCACGGGACCGGATGCACGCTGGCGTCGGCTATCGCCTCGTTCCTCGCCCGGGGCGCTGACATGCCCGGCGCGGTCGAATCAGCCAAGGCGTACGTCGCAGGCGCGATCGCGGCCGGGTTCCCGCTCGGCGCGGGGATCGGGCCGGTTGATCACGGCTGGCGGATCCGCCTCAGCGAGTGACTTTTCCCGCCTTGATGCAGGACGTGCACACGTTAAGCCGACGGGGCGAGCCGTTGACGGTCGCGCGCACGCGCTGGATGTTGGGGTTCCAGCGGCGCGGGGTGCGGCGGTGCGAGTGCGACACGTTGTTGCCGAAACCCGGCCTCTTGCCGCAGACGTCGCAGACGGAAGCCACGGGATACTCCATTGGGGTGCTAGCCAGATAGGTCAGTCCGGCGCAGCCGGACAGTCGTCAAACGATATCCGACGGCGGCCTCTCGCGCGAGCCGGGCCCGCGATGCCGCCAGCGCCGCCCGCCAGCGCCCGCCAGCGCCGCCCGCCAGCGCCCGCCCGATTCCAGCGGCTGGCGGCCGCCAACGGCAGCCCGGGCACCGTTCGCCGCCGATCAGTCGGCGCCGGGACTTACGCTGCGGGTATGACGACGCTGGAGGTCATCGCCGGCGAAGCAAGGCGGCGCTGGTACTACCTGGCCGCCGGGGCGCTCGCCGGGGCGCTCGCCGGGGCGCTCGCCGGGGCGCTCGCTGTGTCCAGGGCGGCCGCCGATGAGGCGGTGGCGGTCGCCGATGAGGTGGCGGTCGGCGGAGCCGATCCCGACGAGGCATGGCCGGCCGCTGAGGTCGTGCGTTACGGCGGCGGGCAGGTACCGCTTTTGATAAACGTGGAGTAACGGAACGATGGCGACTCTCGCGGATCCGCTGCGCCCTGTCGTGGGCGAGAAGGCGGCCAGACGGCTGAAGTCGGCGCTCGACCTGCAGACCGTGGGCGAGCTGCTTGGCTACTACCCGCGGCGGTATGACACCAGGGGCGAGCTGACCGACCTGGCGTCGCTGCGCGATGGCGAGCACGTGACAGTGCAGGCGGAGATCGCCGCGGTGCGGGTTCGCAAGATGCGCAACCGCCCGGGCACGATACTCGAGGCAGTCGTGACCGACGGCCGGGGGCGGCTCACGCTGACCTTCTTCAGCAAGGGCAGACAGGACTGGCGGGAGAAGGTGCTCACGCCAGGTCTGCGCGGGCTGTTCGCCGGCCAGGTCTCGACGTTCCGGGGCAAGCGCCAGCTGGCCCACCCCGAATGCGAGCTGCTCGGCGCTGGCGAGCCCAGGGTCCGGGCGGCCGACTTCGCGGCCGAGCTGATCCCCGTCTACCGGGCCAGCAGCCAGATCACCTCCTGGCAGATCGCGGACTCGGTGCAGATCGCGCTGGACACCCTCGACATCGACGATGACCCGCTGCCGCGCGAGGTACGCCACCGATATGGCCTGTGCGGCCTGGCCGACGCCCTGCGCGGCATCCACCGGCCGGTCGACCGCGCCGACCTGCACCGCGCCACGATGCGGCTGAAATGGGACGAGGCGTTCGTGCTGCAGGTGATCCTGGCGCAGCGGCGGCGAGCCGCCACCGCGTTCTCGGCCACGCCGAGGCAGCGCAGGGACGGCGGGCTGCTAACGGCGTTCGACGGCTTGCTGCCGTTCGAGCTCACACTCGGCCAGCAGCTGGCCGGCGTGACCATCTCCGATGAGCTCGCGCTCGATCATCCCATGCACCGCCTGCTGCAGGGCGAGGTCGGCTCGGGCAAGACGGTCATCGCGATCCGGGCGATGCTGCAGGTCGTCGACGCAGGAGGCCAGGCCGCCCTGCTCGCCCCGACAGAGGTGCTCGCCCAGCAGCACTACCGGGGCATCACCGAACTGCTCGGCCCGCTCGCCCGGGCTGGCCAGCTGGACGGGGATTCCCGTGGCACCAGGGTCGCGCTGCTCACCGGGTCGCAGCCCACGGCCGCGCGGCGCCGGGCGCTGCTTGAAGCGGCGTCAGGTACCGCCGGGATCCTGATCGGCACTCATGCGCTGCTCCAGGAGCAGGTGCGGTTCGCCGATCTCGGCCTGGTAGTGATCGACGAGCAGCACAGGTTCGGCGTGGAGCAGCGCGACGCGCTGCGGGAGAAGGCTGATGACGGCCGGCCGCACGTGCTGGTGATGACCGCGACGCCGATTCCGCGCACGGTGGCCATGACCGTCTTCGGTGACCTGGACATCTCCACGCTCACCGAGCTGCCGGCCGGCCGTGCGCCGATCGCCACGCACGTGGTCCCGGCGGCGGAGAAGCCCAGGTTCCTCGCCCGGGTGTGGGAGCGGGTCGCCGAGGAGGTGGCCAGCGGCCGCCAGGCATACGTGGTCTGCCCGAGGATCGGCGACGAGATCGCCGCCGATCAGGGCACCCGGGCGGGGCCCGGGGCCGGAAACGGTGGCCGGCGACCCGGCGACGAATCGGCCGGGCGCGGGGGCCTGGCCGGAGATGGCGCGCTCTTCGGGGACGGCGGCCTCGCGGACGACGGCGCGCTTTTCGGGGGCGGCGGGCTGGCTGAGGACGGCGGGCTCGCCGGGGACGGCGGGCTCGCCGGGGGCGGCGGGCTGGCTGACGACGGCGGGCTCGCCGGGGACGGCGGGCTGGCTGACGACGGCGGGCTCGCCGGGGGCGGCGGGCTGGCTCAGGGTGACGCATCATTCGAGGCGGACGGCCTCGCCGAGGACGGTGCGCTGTTCGAAGCGGACGGCAGCAGGTCCGGGCCAGACGGCGGGCCGGAGGAGCCGGATGCCCGGCCGCCAGTCGCCGTGCTCGACCTGGCACCCGCGCTGGAGCAGGGCCCGCTGGCCGGACTGCGGGTGGCCATCCTGCACGGCCGGCTGGCCGCCGAGGAGAAGGATCGCGTGATGCGGTCGTTCGCGGACGGGTCGGTCGACGTGCTGGTCACGACCACTGTCGTCGAGGTGGGCGTCGATGTGCCTAACGCGACCGCCATGGTGATCATGGATGCGGACAGGTTCGGCGTGTCGCAGCTGCACCAGCTCAGGGGACGGGTCGGCCGCGGCAGTCACGAAGGGCTGTGCCTCCTGGTGACCGAGGCGCCGCAGGAGGCCAAGTCGCGCGATCGCCTTAACGCGGTTGCTGCGACGCTGGACGGATTCACCCTGTCCAGGCTCGACCTGGAGCAGCGCAGAGAGGGCGACGTACTCGGCGCGGCGCAGGCCGGACGTAAGTCGAGCCTGAAGCTGCTGACCCTGCTCTCCGACGAGGACCTGATCGGGAAGGCCAGGCAGGAGGCAACCGGGCTGGTTGCCGCAGATCCCGCGCTGGCCGGTCACCTGGCCCTGGCTGCTGCCGTCGGATTGCTGCTCGACCAGGAGCGGGCCGAATTCCTGGAGAAGGCCTGATCTGACGATGACGCGCATCGTCGCGGGGGTGGCCAAGGGCAGGCGGCTCGCGGTACCGGCAGGAGCCCGCCCGACCAGCGAGCGCGCCCGCGAGGGGCTGCTGGCCAGTGCTGCCGCCAGCCTCGGCACGCTGAACGGTGTGCGGGTGGCTGACCTGTACGCGGGATCAGGCGCGGTGGGGCTTGAGGCGCTGTCACGGGGCGCCGCGGACGTGCTCCTCGTCGAGGCGGACCGGGCAGCCGCCAGGGTGATCCGCAGCAACATCGAAACGGTGCGGCTGCCAGGCGCCCGGCTGCAGGCCGGACGCGTCGAGTGGGTGCTCGCCCGCGGGCCAGCCGACGGAGGGCGACGCGACTTCGTCTTTGCCGACCCGCCATACGCGACCACCGCCGACGAGGTGACGCATGTCCTTGAGCTGCTGCTCGGCCGTGGCTGGCTGGCACCAGGGGCCCTGGTGGTCGTGGAGCGCGCCACCAGGTCAGGCCCGCCATCCTGGCCGCGCGGATACCAACAGGACAGGTCCCGGAGATACGGTGAGGCCACGCTCTGGTACGGTCTCGCCGAAAGCGCCCAGTTTGGCGCCGGATCGCTGACAGGAGTGTGAGCGCGCGTGCGTAGTGTCGTCTATCCAGGCTCGTTCGATCCGGTGACCAACGGGCACCTTGACATAGTCGCCCGCGCGTCACGCCTCTACGACGAGGTGATCGTCGCGGTGCTGCTCAACCTCTCCAAGACCTCGCTGTTCACGGTCGAAGACCGGCTGGACATGCTTCGCGAGGTCACCGCTGACTTCAGCAACGTACGGGTGGCCAGCTTCGACGGCCTGATCGTCGACTTCTGCAAGGCCAACGACGTCTCGGCGATCGTGAAAGGCCTGCGCGCGGTCAGCGATTTTGATTACGAGCTGCAGATGGCCCAGATGAACTACAGCCAGGCCGGCGTCGAGACCCTGTTCATGACCACCAACCCGCTGTATGCGTTCCTGTCATCGAGCCTGGTCAAGGAATTCGCAAAGTTCGGCGGCAATGTCGCGACCCTGGTGCCCAAGCCGGTGCTCCACCGCCTTCTCGAGGGCATAGGGGGCTCCTGACGCGACCGGCTGGCTGCCCGGCGGGACTAACTTGGGGTTCGGCCAGGCTGCCAGGTAAGCTGGGCCGCCCAGTACCCGCCACCACGTCAGCCTGCCATGCCACCTGTGAACTCCAAGCATTCGAAGCGCCTGGGTCACCCGCTCGTCTTTGATACGCGCGCGCTCGGCCCTGGTTCTGCGGTCCGGTATGCCCGTACCGCGCCCGCCCCGGGCGATCTGGCGGTCGAGCTTGCCAGCATTCCCGAGGGTTCGGAGCTGGCGCTTGACGTCCAGCTCGAGGGCGTCTCCGAGGGCGTACTCGCCACCGTAACCGTCCGGGCACCGCTGGCCGGAGAGTGCGCGCGGTGCCTGGAGCCGGTCTCGTCGACGACTGAGGTCGGGTTCCGTGAGTTGTTCGGCTACGAGGCGAGCGAGGAAGGCGGGTATCTTCTGAACGGAGACCTGCTCGATCTGGAGCCTGCCCTGCGCGACGCGCTGGTGCTGGAGCTGCCGCTCGCGCCGCTGTGCGCCGATGACTGCGCTGGGCTCTGCGTCGAATGCGGCGTGCGGCTGGCCGAGGCGGGCCCTGGTCATGGACATGCCCAGCCAGATATCGATGCCGATACTGGCGGGGAATTCGGTACCGGCAGCGAATTGCTGCTGGATGATACCCCGGCCGGGTCACCCGGGCCGGGGAGAAGGAAGGAGCGCTGAGGTGGCGGTCCCCAAGCGGAGAATGTCGCGCAGCAACACCAGGTCGCGCCGGTCCCAGTGGAAGGCCGCGGCACCCCAGCTCGTGACCTGCCCGCAGTGCCGTGACCCGAAGCTGCCTCATCGGGCGTGCCCAACCTGCGGTACCTACAACCGCCGCCAGGTGGTCACTCCTTCCTGACCGCGCTCTTGGTGCGCGGCCGGTGCGGCGTGCGCTGCGGAGAGGAGGAGGCCGTGCCGAGCGCATCGAGTCGCGGCGGAGCCCCCGAGGCTGACGCCGCCGACCTGCTGCGTGCCCTTGAGGTGCCGCTCGGCGCCGAATTGCTTGAGCGCGCCCTGACGCACCGGTCTTTCGCGTACGAGAACGGCGGCTTGCCGACCAACGAGCGGCTCGAGTTCCTCGGCGATTCAGTGCTCGGCCTCATCGTGACCGACACGCTGTTCCGCGAGTACCCCGACCTGCCTGAGGGGCAGCTCGCAAAGCTGCGCGCGGCCGTGGTTAACATGCGCGCGCTGGCCGGAGTGGCCCGCGGCTTGCGCCTCGGCAGCTATGTCCGGCTCGGCAAAGGCGAGGAAGGCACCGGGGGCAGGGACAAGTCATCGATCCTGGCCGACACGCTCGAAGCCGTGCTCGGCGCCGTCTACCTCGACCGCGGCCTCGCAGCGGCCGACGCCCTCGTGCACCGGCTCTTCGATCCCGTCATCGCGCGCTCGGCCAGGCTGGGCGCGGGCCTGGACTGGAAGACGTCGCTGCAGGAGCTGACCGCCGCCGAGATACTCGGCGTGCCGGAGTACCACGTCGACGAGAGCGGCCCCGACCACCAGAAATCGTTCCGGGCGTGGGTCCGGATCGGCGGCCGCACGTACGGTGAGGGCGAGGGACATTCCAAGAAGGAGGCCGAGCAGCAGGCCGCCGAGGCCGCGTGGACCTCGATCAGCGAGGGCGGTGCCCAGCCTGCTAACGGCGGCGGCGCCGCGCGGGCCGGGAACGGCAGCGGCGGTGCCAAGCCTGCCGACGGCGGGGGAGGCGCGCCGCAGGCCGACAATGGCGGGAACCGCGCTCAGGCCGCGCCGAATGGCAACGGCGAGGGCCGTGCCGCCAGCGGGGAGGGCCGTACCGCCAGCGAGGACCGGGACTAGCTCGTGCCAGAGCTGCCGGAGGTCGAGGTTGTCCGCCGCGGCCTGCAGAGCCAGGTAGCCGGCCGGACGATTGATCAGGTCGAGCTCCTGCACCCGCGAGTTGCCCGGCGCTACGCGGCTGGCCAGCATGACTTCGCCGCCGTGGTGGCGGGCCGCACCATCACCGGCGCGCGGCGGCGGGGTAAGTACCTGTGGCTGCCGATGGGCGAGGACGCGCTGCTTGCCCATCTGGGCATGAGCGGACAGCTGACTGTCGGCGATCCGGCGCGACCGCTTTCGCCGCACGACCGCGCCCGGTTCACCTTTGCCGACGCCGGTCCCGACCTGCGCTTCACTGACCAGCGAACCTTTGGCCACCTCTGCTTCTGCCCTGGCGGCGCCGTGCTGCCCGGGGTCATCGCGCATATCGCTCCCGATCCGCTCGAGCCTGGCTTCGACCTGGCAGCTCTCACTGCCAGGCTGCGGGGCCGCCGCAGCGGCATCAAGCGAGCGCTGCTCGATCAGTCGCTGGTCAGCGGGATCGGCAACATCTACGCCGACGAGGCACTCTGGCGGGCGCGGCTGCACTGGGCGCGCCCGGCTGACACGCTTAGGCGCAGCGAGGTCGCGCTGGTGATCAAATCGGCCCAGGAGATCTTCGCCTCCGCGCTGGCGGTCGGCGGCACCTCCTTCGACAGCCTGTATGTGAATGTCAACGGGGAGAGCGGTTACTTCGACCGGTCGCTGGCCGTATACGGACGGGCCGGCCAGCCATGCCGCAGGTGCGGTACTGCGGTGCGGCGCGATCCGTTCATGAACAGGTCCTCGTTCAGCTGTCCGAAGTGCCAGCCCCGCCCCCGCAGAGGACGCTGGTGAGCAGCCAGCCGGCCCGGCTCACCGCCTGGGTGGACGGCCGTGTCCAGGGTGTCGGCTTCCGATGGTGGGTCCGTGCCAGGGCAGTTGAGCGCGGGCTGGCCGGCTTTGCGGAAAATCTTGTCGACGGCCGGGTCAAGGTGATGGCGGAAGGCCCGGCAGATGGCTGCAGCGAGCTGCTGGCCCTGCTGTCAAGCGGGCGGACCCCGGGCTGGGTGCGCCGGGTAACGCATCGATGGGACGAACCCGGCGGCGGCATCAGCGGTTTTACCGAGCGTTGACCGGCATTTTTGTTCGGCTAGCGGTGGCCGCGTATTGGGTTACTGCTTGCTGGCGCGGGTCTCCAGACACCCGCGTGACCTGCACGATCGGTCAACTTGACCGGATACCCCGCGCGGTGGGACCATGTAGGAGTTACTTGCGCGCAGGGCTGCGCTTTCTTTTCGCATATGCATGCGCGCCCACTCTGGTCACTCAGTGTGGAGGACCTTAAACAATGGCGAAGGCTCTGTACGGCCACGTCGGCGGGCCGGATCCCCGCATGGTCTCTGAGATGCGTCGTCTTCAGCAACGTGTGCGTGACCTGGAAGCCGAGCTTGTCAGGCTTCAGGAGGAGAACGACGTGCTCGCTGCCGAAGTCGGCCAGGACCTGCTGATCCCGGTACGCGTGCCTGCGCTCGCCTAGCGAGCAAGGGCTGGCCACGACGAAGCGGAGGGGCGTCTCACACCGGGCGTCCCTCTTCGTCTGTCGCGGTCCGGCTTGCCCGGCGTCTGCTCGCTCGGCGGTTTAACCCTGCCCAGCAACCGGCAGTTCGTCCGGTAGCTGCGGCATCGGCGGGTGCTACAGCCCGGCCGGCCGCTGCAGCGTGGGCGCAGCACGCCCCGCGATCCGGTACTTTCCCGGCAGAACGCCCTCTTCCACGAGCCCGTAAGCGGCTGCGGCCGCAGCCGCCGCGCCGCAGGCAAGCCGAGCCCGGCGACGAGCAAGCGTCGGCGCGAAATACTACGCATCAGTACAGATCATGACAGAATGACACGGGAGAGGCGTTGCCGGTCCGCGCGGATCCACAGCGGTGACTGTAGCGCGCGGTAAGGTGCGGAGGAGGCGGGCGGAGGGGGCGGTCAGCCCGGCTCCGGCGCCCCGTCGGGTGGAGCAGCTGTACTTCATGATCATGATGGTTAGGGGGGCCAGGACCCCCGCTATCCGACCGTGATCATGAAACGCGCGTCGGTCCTGGCGGGTACGGCGCAGCGAAGCGGCGCAGCGAAGCGCAGCAAGGGGAGGCCCCGGAGCGGCGGGCAGCCGCAGCCGGTCCCGCGAAGCAGTGCTGGGCGGACAGTGCCACCATGCCAGTGGCTGAGGAGGAGATCCGGCGGGTGTACCTGAAAACCCTCACCCTGCGCGGGTTCAAGTCCTTCGCGTCAGCGACCTCGCTTCGTTTCGAGCCGGGCATCACCTGCGTTGTCGGGCCCAACGGGTCAGGCAAGTCCAACGTGGTGGACGCGTTCTCCTGGGTGATGGGCGAGCAGGGCGTCAAGCCGCTGCGCGGCGGCAAGATGGAGGACGTCGTCTTCGCCGGCACGGCGGGCCGGCCGCCGCTTGGCCGCGCCGAGGTCTCGCTGACCATCGACAACAGCGACGGTACGCTGCCGATCGACTACGCCGAGGTCACGATCAGCCGGCTGCTGTTCCGGTCAGGCCAGAGCGAGTACGCGATCAACGGTGACCAGTGCAGGCTGCTGGATGTCCAGGAACTGCTCTCCGACACCGGCCTCGGCCGCGAGATGCACGTGATCGTGAGCCAGGGCCACCTGGACGAGGTGCTGAACGCCGGCCCCGAGGCGCGGCGGGCGCTGATCGAGGAGGCCGCCGGGGTCCTCAAGCACCGCAAGCGCAAGGAGAAAGCCCTCCGCAAGCTGGAGGCGATGCAGGCCAACCTGACCAGGCTGGTTGACCTGACCACCGAGCTCGGCCGCCGCCTCAAGCCGCTCGGCAGGCAGGCACAGATTGCCCGCAAGGCCGCGGTCATCCAGGCCGACCTGCGCGATGCCAGGCTGCGCTTGCACGCCGATGACTACACCACGCTCGCTGCCGAGCTCGAGCGCAGCCAGACCGACGAGGCGGCCAGCGCCGCCAGGCGCACGGCGGTGGAGACCGAGCTCGCCGCCGCCCGCGTGATCGAGGCCGAGCTGGACGCCGCCGAGCATCTGCATGCGCCGCGACTGGCCGCTGCGCAGGAGGCATACTTCGCGCTCTCCGGGCTTGCCGAGCGGCTTCGCGGCGTGGCCAGCCTGGCCAGGGAGCGCCACAAGCACCTGACGGCCCCGCCGGAGCCGCAGCGGCCCGGCCGGGACCCTGACGAGCTCGACCAGGAAGCCGCGCGGCTGCGCGGCGAGGAGGCCGCGCTCAGCGTGCGGCTGGCCGCCGCGCGCGAACAGCTGGCTGCCGCAGTGGCCGGCCGGACCGCCGCCGAGGCTGCGCTGGCCGAGACCGAGCGGCGGCTGGCGGCCGATGCCCGCGCCGCCGCGCAGCGTGCCGAGCGGCTGGCCCAACTGCGCAGCCAGGTCGGCGCCGCGCAGAGCAGGCTGACTGCCGCCCAGGAGGAGGCCGGGCGGCTGGCCAGGGCGTTCGCCCAGGCACGAGCGCGGGCCGAGCGTGCCCAGCACGACTATGGCGAATTGCAGGATCTCGTCTCTGGCCGGGAAGAGGGCCGCGCCGACCTCGCCACCGCGCATGAGCGCGCCGCCGCCGCGCTCACCCAGGCGTCCGCGCGCGTCGCCGACCTACGGGCGGCCGAGCGACAGGCCAGCGGCACCCATGCGGCATTGCGGGCGCGCAGCGAGGCACTGCACGAGGCGGTCAGGCGCGGGGTCGATGCTTCCGGCGCGCTGCTCGCCGAGCCGGGCAGGTTCACCGGGGTACTTGGCTCGCTGGCCGCCCTGCTCACCGTGGAGGACGGGGCAGCCGACCCGATCGCGGCCGCGCTCGGTGCGGCGGCAGGCGCGGTAGCCGTTGACGGGCTCGACGCGGCCGCGGACATCCTGGCCGCGCTGAAGCGCGACAGTGCCGGGCGGGCCGACCTGGTGATCGCGTGCGAGCCGCCGCGAACCGGGCGCCCGGCGGCCGGCGCCAACTCCGGCGATGGCGACCCCGGCGGCCAGTCCGGATGCAGGGCTTCTGCGGCCGGCTCGGGAACGGCCGGCGGCGATGCGGGCGGCCGGGGCGGATCCGGGGCTCCTGCGGCCGGCTCGGGAGCGGCCGGCGGCGATGCGGGCGACCGGGGCGGACGAGCCGTTATCCGCGCCCTTGATCTTGTGAAAGCCCCTGCCGAGCTCGCGCATGCGGTCGAGCAGCTGCTGGACGGGATATTCGTCGCTGGCGACTTGGCCGAGGGCCTTGAGGCGGTCCGGGCCGATCCTGAGCTGCGGATCGTGACCAGGGACGGTGACCTGATCGGCGCGCACTGGGCGCGCGGCGGGTCGGCGGGCGCGCCGAGCCTGCTCGGGCTCCGGGCGGCCGCGCAGGAAGCCGAAGGCCGCCTCGGCGAGGCCGAGAGCCGGTGCCAGCGGGCCGAGCGTGACCTGACGGACGCGATCGAGGAAGAGCAGGCGGCCCGCCGCGGACTGGCCGAGGCGCTGGCTGGCCTGCATGAGGCCGATGCCGCCGCGGCGGAGACATCGGGCAGGCTCGGCTCGCTGGCCGGCGCGGCGCGGGCGGCCAGGGACGAGGCGGGCCGGATGGCAGCGGCGATAGCGGCAGCCGAGCAGGCGCGCGAGCGGGACCTGGCGAAGCTGGCTGACGCCCAGGCCAGGCTGGCCAAGCAGGAGGCTGAGCCGGAGACGGCGGCAGGCCGCGAGCCAGGTGACGACAAGAGCGTCCTCGCCGAGAATGCCGTGGCCGCGCGCAACGCCGAGATGGACGCCCGGCTTGAGGTGCGGACTGTCGAGGAGCGGCTGCGCGCTATCGCGGGCCGCGGTGAGGCATTGGCGGCAGCGGCCGTAGCGGAGCGGCAGGCCATCGCGCGCGCCGCCGCCCGCCGCCAGCGGGCCGCGCGGGAAGCGGCGGTGGCCAGCGCTGTCGCGACGGCGGCCGCGTTCGCGCTGACGAAGATCGAGGACTCCAGGTCGGCCGCTGATGAGCAGCGCCAGGCGGCCGAGCTCGCCAGCCGGGAGCGCGGCGGCGAGCTCGCGGCGATCCGGGTGCGGATCAGGGAATTCTCCGACGAGCTCGACAACGTGGTGGACAGCGCGCACGGTGCCGAGATTGCCCGGGCCGGCCAGCAGATGCGGCTCGACCAGATCGCCGGGCGGGCGGCCGAAGAGTTCGGCGTGGACCCGGCCGCGCTGATCGCCGAGTACGGTCCTCAGCTGCTGGTTCCCGGCCCTGACGACGACGCCGCGCCGGCTCCCTACGACCGGGCTGTCCAGGAGCGGCGCGCGCAGCAGGCGCAGCGCCTGCTTGATCAGCTCGGCAAGGTCAACCCGCTGGCGCTCGAAGAGTTCGCGGCGCTCGAAGAGCGGCACGCGTTCCTGGTCACTCAGCTCGAGGACCTGAAGAAGACCAGGCGAGACCTGCTGACCGTGATCAAGGAGGTCGACGACCGGGTCCAGCAGGTGTTCGCCGCGGCGTTCGAGGACACCGCGCGGGAGTTCGAGCGGATCTTCGGCCGGCTCTTCCCCGGCGGCGAAGGGAGGCTGCTGCTGACCGAGCCCGACGACATGCTGGCGACCGGGATCGACTTCGAGGCGCGGCCGCCAGGCAAGAAGGTCAAGCGGCTGTCGCTGCTGTCCGGCGGCGAGCGTGCGCTTACCGCGATCGCGTTCCTGGTGGCGATCTTCAAGGCCCGGCCATCGCCGTTCTACGTCCTCGACGAGGTCGAGGCGGCGCTGGACGACGTCAACTTGCAGCGGCTGCTGGAGATCTTCGAGGAGCTCAGGGAGAGCTCGCAGCTGATCATTGTTACGCACCAGAAGAGGACCATGGAGGTAGCTGACTCGCTCTACGGGGTCAGCATGCGGGGCGACGGGGTTTCAGCAGTGATCAGCCAGCGGCTCAGGGAGCGGGAAAGCGCCTGAGATCCGCCTCGGACGCTGGCGGCTGGCCCGGTCTGTCAGACTAGGGCGGTCATGGAAGAGCTGATAATCATTGCCGCAGTTGTCGTGGTCGTAGGCGGAGGCGGCAGCGCAGCGGTGCTGCTCCGGCGCCGCGGCCAGGCCCATCCGGGCGGACCCGAAGCGGGCACCGGCACCCGCGCACCCGGTACCGACGCCGGTACCGGCAGCGCCGCAGGGACCGCGGTGGCCGAGCCGGAGGCCGGCCGCGCTGCACCGGCCGGGGTGACCGACGCTGGCCTGGCGGCCGAGGCGGCAGCCCCGCCCGCGATCGAGCTGCCGCCGCCCTCGGCTGGCCGGCTGGTCCGGCTGCGTTCCAGGCTGGCCAGGTCCCAGTCGGCGTTCGGCGGCGTGCTGCTCGGCCTGCTCTCGCGGGACCGCCTGGACGAGGCGACGTGGGAGGAGATCGAGGACACCCTGATCATGGCGGACATGGGGGTCAGCCCGGCCAGAGACCTGGTCGCCGACCTGCGCACCCGGGTCAGGGTGGCGGGCGCCGCCGATCCGCAGGCGGTCACGTTGCTGCTGAAGGAGGAGCTGCTGAAGCAGGTCGGCCCGGACATGGACAGGTCGCTGCACACCGGGCGGCATGGTGACCGGCCGGCCCTGGTGCTGGTGGTCGGGGTGAACGGGACCGGGAAGACAACATCGGTCGGCAAGCTCGCCCGGGTGCTCGTCGGTGACGGGCAGACCGTGCTGCTCGGCGCGGCTGACACATTCAGGGCGGCCGCTGCCGATCAGCTTCAGACCTGGGGACAGCGAGTGGGTGCCGAGACCGTCAGGTCCGACCGGGACGGAGCAGACCCGGCGAGCGTCGCGTTCGAGGCGGTCGCCGAGGGCATCGAGCGCGGTGTGGACACGGTCATCGTGGACACCGCGGGGCGGCTGCATACCAAGGCCGGCCTGATGGACGAGCTTGGCAAGATCAAGCGGGTGATCTCCAGGTACGGGGCCGTCGACGAGGTGCTGCTCGTGCTCGACGCCACCACCGGCCAGAACGGCCTGCGGCAGGCCAGAGTTTTCGCTGAGGTCGTGGACGTTACCGGGATTATCCTTACCAAGCTCGACGGAACGGCCAAGGGCGGGATCGTGATCGCGGTGCAGCGCGAACTCGGCGTGCCGGTGAAGCTGGTCGGGCTCGGTGAGGGGGCGGACGACCTGGCGCCGTTTGAGCCCGAAGCGTTTGTCGACGCGATCATCGGCGGCTGACGGGTTCCCGGTCATCGGCGGCTAACTCGCCTTTGGTCATCGGCGGTTAACGGGCCTTCGGGTCATCGGCGGTTAACGGGATTTCCCTGTGCGGGACGCACTTGTGCCGCTCTGAGCTACTATTTCCCGGTAAGCCGCTGTTCGGCTTTTACTTTATGCGGAACCGGTATGAATATCCGTGGCTGCTCCTATATCCTGCTGTCACCACCCGCCATTTCCCTCTGCCTACCCCGCCCGGGGAGGGAACTCGTTGGACGTTGCGCGCCTCAAGGAGAATTTCGCGCGAGTCGCCATGCATGGTGATGACGTGGCGCTGTTCTTCTACTCCGATCTCTTTCTCAGGCATCCAGAGACACGGGATATGTTCCCGGTCTCGATGGCCGCGCAGCGTGATCACCTGCTGGGCGCGCTGGCCCGGATTGTCGCCGATGTGGAGAACCTGCCAGAGCTCACCGACTTCCTCCAGGAGCTGGGCCGCGACCACCGGAAGTTCGGGACCGTCGCCGACCACTATGAGCCGGTCGGTGCGAGCCTGCTGGCCACACTCGCCCATTTCAGCGGGGCTGACTGGTCAGATGAGTTAGCCGCGGACTGGACCGCCGCCTACGGGCTCGTCGCGCAGGTCATGATCGAGGCGGCCGAGGCGGACGAGAAGCTGAATCCGGCCTGCTGGGATGCGACCGTGCTGTCGGTCCAGATGCGGTCGTTTGACGTCGCGGTGTTCAAGGTCGCCACGCTGCAACGGCTGGACTACCTGCCGGGCCAGTCCGTCGCGATCTCATCGGAACTGCGGCCCAGGGTGTGGCGGTTCTACTCGATGGCCAACGCGCCGCGCGACAACGGAACGCTGGAGTTTCACGTGCGCGTGATCGACGGCGGAACGCTCAGCATGGCCCTGGCGCGCTCGCTCGTGCCTGGTGCCAGGCTGCGGCTCGGCCCCCCGGTCGGCACGCTCGTCTACGACAGCTGGTCCGGCCGTGACGTCCTGCTGGTGGCAGGCAGCACCGGACTGGCCCCGGTCAAGGCAATTGCCGAGCAGATCAGCGGGCTGCCCGCGCCGCCGAGGACAACGCTGTTCTTCGGGGCGCGCGATGCCGGAGGCCTTTACGACCTGCAGGACCTGGAGAAGATGAGCGCTGCGGCGCCATGGCTGACCGTTGTTCCCTGCGTTTCCGACGACGCCGACTACGCCGGTGAGCGCGGGACGCTGCCTGACGTCGTGGCGCGCCTCGGCGTCTGGGCCGGCCACGACGTCTACATCGCGGGGCCCTCGCAGCTGGCGGTGGCTACCACAGCGCTGCTGGAGCGGCTGGGCGTCCCGCGGGACCGGATCCACGTCGAAGATTTCGGTTGGAGTGAGCCATGACCGTGACCTCAAGCACGAGCCGCCGGCTGACCCCTGATGCGGTCCAGGCGGTCACCTTTCCCTCCGTCCGGCTGGGCCGGCGGGGGTTTGACGAAGAGCACGTCCGCGCGTTCTGCGATCAGGTCGAGGCAGAACTCGTGCGGTTGCTGAACGAGAAGACCGCCCTTGACGAGGAGGTCCAGCGGCTACGCCGGCGGGTACTCGGGATCGCCAGCGAGGAGGACGGGGCCGGGTACCGCAGGGAGGACGCGCACATCCAGGCGGTCCGCATCCTGTCCAAGGCGCAGCAGACGGCCGACAATTACGTCGCCGACGCCCAGGACTACAGCAGGCAGCTGGCCCAGGACGCCAGGCGGCACAGGGACGAGATACTGGCCGAGGCGCGCTCCCATGCCGCCGTCATGCTCGAGGAGGCGCACTCGGAGGCCAGCCAGGCCGCCGCGGCGGCGATGTCCGAGCCCCCGGCCCAGCCCCCGGCCGACCGCACGGAACTGGAAGGCGAGCTGGCGTACTTGCGGACGTTCTGCGACGTCTACCGGACGCACCTGCGTGCCTACCTGGACGCGCTGCTGCGCAACGTCGAGGAGTGGGAGCGCGCGGAGAAGTCGTCCATCGCCACCGCCAGAGCCAAGCTGCCGATTCACCGGCAGCTACCGTAAGTCAGCTGCTGGCCTGCCTGAACTCGTCGGCGCAGATGTTCCTGAGGGTCATCCCGGCCAGGAAAAGAGACCGCCGCATCCGGGACACCGCGCGGCGCCCGCCGCACAGGTAGGCGTGGACGGCCGCGGGATCGCCAAGCGGCGTCAGCTCCCGGCAGACCACCTCCGCGATGTCCTCGCCGCCTGACCGCACGCAGGTGCGCCAGCGCACCGATCCCGGCGTGGTCGGCCCGCAGCAGGCCGGCGGGCCGGCTCCGAGGTAGAGGCCGGACGGATCCGCCGCACCGTGAATGAGCACCGCGGGACCGGCATGCCCGTGCCGGATCGCATCCCGCAGCACTGCCGCAAGCGGCGCGATGCCAGTACCCGTGCCGGCCAGCAGGAGCGGGCCATCCGGCTGGCCGGGCAGGTAGCAGCAGTCACCGTTGGGCTGGCCGATGCTGATCTGGGCCCCGGGCGCGGCGGCCGCCAGCCAGCTGCTCATGGCCCCGCCCTGATAGACGCGGACGTGAAACTCGATCCCGTCGCGCGCCGCCTCGGCTGGCGTGTTGGCGATGGAGTACACCCTGACGACGCCGCCATCCCTGCGTAACGCCAGATGCTGGCCAGCCCGGAAGGCCACCGGCTGCTGCGGCCTGATCGCCACCTTGAGCACCCCGGTGCCGAGCGGCCGCACCGAAGCGACCGCCGCCTCGGCCAGCATCTCGTCACCGGCCGGCAGCTCGTCACCGGCCAGCGCGATGGTCAGATCGGTAACCGGGCGGGCCAGGCAGGCGAGAAAGTACCCATCGGCCCGCCAGCTGTTTTTCAGCCCCGCCTGGCTTGGCGGCCCCGGCAGTCCGTGCACGGCCCTTACCAGGCACCCGTGGCAGGCTCCGGCCCGACAGGCGGCGGGCAGCCGGACTCCGTGCCGGGCCAGGCCGTCAAGGACGGATTCACCCGGATCGAGCTCGAAGGCCCCGCCGCTGAACCTCAGGCGCACGCGGAAGGTCAGCGGTTCAGCACGTCGTCCCGGACGCTGTCGGCGACAGCGCCCGCCGCGGCAATGTCCGCTCCGGCGACGCCGAGGTCGCGCAGGGCCTGCGCCAGGTGCACGAGCACGCGGTCCACGTGCTCGTCGCGGATCCCTTCCAGGGCGGCGTGAGCGGCGCGCAGGTCCCGCCCGGTGTACGCGTTCGGGCCGCCGAGTGCCATGGTCAGGAACGCGGCCTGCTTAGCGATTTGGCGGTCCATATCGACATCATCGAAGTACGCCGCTAAGAGCGGGTCGGCGAGTACCTTCCGGTAAAAGAGCTCGGTAGCCGCATCAATGGCCGCCGAGCCGCCGAGGCGTTCATACAGGCTTGTTTGCGTCGTCATGGTTTGGTGTATAGCGGGTCGGGCTGGACGATACAAGCCCTGACTTCGCCGCGGATCAGCTCTAGATCAAACAAAAACCCGCCTTACGCACCAGCTCGCCGCGATCTGTGCTGATTAATTGACTTTTGCCGCGACGATGGCGCATCGGCATGATTTGCGCTTCGGGCGACCTGGCCGCGTGGCCGTCGCGATCACGCTCCGTGAGCGGCAGGCCCGGCGCGGTCCAGACCGGATAACCTTGGGCGGGGCGCGGCATCCGCGCTTGCCCATAGCGGCCCTAGCCCATCTGCGAGGACGGCAGCCACACGTGTTCGAGACACTTTCCGACCGACTGACCCAGGTTTTCTCCGCGCTGCGCGGCCACGGACGGCTGTCCGCCGCGGACATCGACGCTACCTGCCGCGAGATCAGGATCGCGCTGCTGGAAGCGGATGTCGCGCTCCCCGTGGTCAGGCAGTTCATTGCGCGCGTCAAGGAGCGGGCGTCCGGCGAAGAGGTATCCGCCGCGCTCAACCCGGCGCAGCAGGTCATCAAGATCGTTAATGAGGAACTGATCGCGATCCTGGGCGGCGAGGCGCGGCGGCTGCGTTTCGCTAAGGTCGCCCCGACCGTGATCATGCTGGCCGGCCTCCAGGGCTCGGGTAAGACGACGCTGGCGGCCAAGCTCGGCCTGTGGCTGCGCGAGCAGGGCAACACCCCGCTGCTTGTCGCGGCGGACCTGCAGCGCCCGAACGCCGTGCAGCAGTTGCAGGTGCTCGGCGAGAAGGCCGGGGTTCCGGTGTTCGCGCCCTCGCCCGGCGGCGGCGTCGGCGATCCGGTGGCGGTCGCCAGGCAGTCCATCGACGAGGCACGCCACCGCCTGCACAACACCGTCATCATCGACACCGCCGGCCGGCTGGGCATCGATGAGGAGATGATGGCGCAGGCCGCCGCCATCAGGGACGCTGTCGACCCGGACGAGATCCTTTTCGTGGTCGACGCGATGATCGGCCAGGATGCGGTGACGACCGCACAGGCGTTCCTTGACGGCGTCGGATTCGACGGCGTGGTGCTGGCCAAGCTGGACGGCGACGCCAGGGGCGGCGCGGCGCTGTCGGTCGCCCAGATCACCGGCAGGCCGGTGATGTTCGCCTCATCCGGCGAGAAACTCGAAGACTTCGACCTCTTCCACCCGGACCGGATGGCCTCCCGCATCCTCGACCTGGGTGACGTCCTGACTCTCATCGAGCAGGCCGAGCGGACCTTCGACGCCGATCAGGCGGCCGAGATGGCCGGGAAGCTCGCCTCTGGCGAGGGCTTCACCCTCGAGGATTTCGTCGAGCAGCTGGCCATGGTCCGCAAGCTGGGGCCGATCGGCAACCTGCTCGGGATGCTGCCCGGCGCCGCGCAGAACCGGGAGCTGCTCAGCCAGGTCAGCGATCGTGACCTCGACCGTGCCGCGGCGATCGTGAACTCCATGACCCCCGAGGAGCGCCGTAACCCGAAGATGATCAACGGCTCGCGGCGAGCGCGGATCGCGGCTGGCTCGGGCGTGACGGTCGGCGAAGTCGGTTCCCTCATCGTCCGGTTCCTCGAGGGCCAGAAGATGATGCGCCAGATGATGGGCGGCATGCCGGGAATGCGGCGCACCGGGCAGAAGGGCGCGCGGGGCAAAGCGAAGAAGAAGGCGAAGGGCGGCCGGCCCGGCGGCTCCGCGAGCGGCCGGGCACCTGGCGGTTCGGCTGGCGCGGGCGGCCAGCCCGACGGCGCCCAGGGCGGCGGCCGCGGCCCGGCCGGGCTGCCGGCCGGATTCGGCCAGGGCCCGGTGCCAGGATCCATGCCGCCCGGGCTGCCGGGCGGCATGGACGGTTCGCTGCCGATTCCGGCCGGCCGGGGCCCAGGGTGGCCAACTCCGCCGCCGAACCTGCCGCCCGGGCTACGCGGGGCGCCGCCGAACCGGCGCGGCAGGCCAGGCAAGAAGGGCCGGTGACACGGCGGGGTCCGCGCGCGCCGCAAGTCCGGTGCGCTGCGCGGCGCAAGTCCGGTGCGCTCCGCGGCGCAAGTCCGGTGCGCTCCGCGCCGCAAGTCCGGTGCGCTGCGCGGCGCAAGTCCGGTGCGCTCCGCGCTCAGGTCCGGTGCGCTGCGCGCGCAGGTCCGGTGCGCTGCGCGGGGCGGGTCCGTGCGCTCCGCGGGCGCCGATCCGGCGCGCGGGTGCCAGCGATTACGCCCCTGCGGCGGACGTCTGGCAGAATGTGACCGCTACCGTCGGCTCCGCGTGGCCCTCTACCACTCGCTGAGCCGGATCCATCCGGGCAGCGCCGCCGGTCCCCACCCGGCGCGGCGCTGGCCCGCACCCGAATCCGCTGGGAGAAGACCACAGCCGTGGCTGTAAAGATCAAGCTGAAGCGCCTGGGCAAGATCCGGGCGCCCTACTACCGGATCGTCGTCGCCGACGCCCGCACCAAGCGGGATGGGCGCGCGATCGAGGAGATCGGGAAGTACCACCCGAAAGCCGAGCCCTCGTTCATTGAGGTCAACTCGGAGCGCGCACAGCACTGGCTGTCCGTTGGAGCGCAGCCCACCGATCCGGTCAGGAAGATCCTGGAGATCACTGGCGACTGGCAGAAGTTCAAGGGCCTGGCCGGCACGGAGGGCACGCTGCAGACGGCGGCCCCGAAGCAGGACAGGAAGGAGATCTTCGCCGCGGCGGTCTCAGAGACGCTGGCGGATGGCGGCGCTGCCCCGAAGGGACGGGCCAGGGCCAGGTCCGCCGACGCGGCCAAGGACTCCGACGGCGCGGGCGGCAAAGCGGGCAGGGCAGCCGCAGGCCAGGCGAAGCCCGCGCGCGGGAAAGCCAAGGATGTGGCCGACGCCGACGCCGACGCCGACGGCAAGGCGGTCGACGCTGAGGCGGGCGACGCCAAGGCCGAGCCGGGTGCTGCCGGGCCCGAGGCGCAGGCGAAGGCCGAGCCGGGTGCTGCGGCGCCCGACGCGCAGGCGAACGCCGGGCCTGCCGATGCTGAGTCCGCCGGCCGGGAGGCCGACGCGACGGCTGCTGAGCCTGACGTCGCCGCTGCTGCCGCGGCTCCGGAGAGCGGAGCCTGACGTGCTGGAAGAGGCCCTTGAGCATCTAGTCCGGGGCATCGTGGAGTATCCGGACGATGTCCGGGTGGACAGCCGGGGCCTGCGCAGAGGACGAGTCCTCGAAGTGCGCGTACACCCCGAGGATCTCGGCAAGGTCATCGGCCGGGGCGGCCGGACCGCCAAGGCGCTGCGGACCGTCATCGGCTCCCTGGCGGGAAGCGCCTACGTCAGGGTCGACCTGCTGGACACCGACGAGATCCGCTAGGCATGCAGCTGGTGGTCGGCCGCGTCGGCAGGCCGCACGGGATCCGCGGTGAGCTGACCGTGGACGTGCGCACCGACGACCCGGACGTCAGGTTCGCTGCGGGCTCCGTACTCGCGACGGAGCCCGCAGCGCAAGGCCCGCTGACGGTTGCCTCATCGCGCTGGCATTCGGGACGGCTGCTCATTTCCTTCGCCGGGTACCACGACCGGACGGCAGCGGAAGCGCTGCGCGGCACTCTGCTCGTGATGGACTCGGCCGAGCTCGACGCGCCTGAGGACCCGGACGAGTTCCACGACTGCCAGCTGATCGGGCTAGGCGCCTGGACCGTCGCCGGCGAGCGGGTCGGCGTCGTCGCCGACGTGCTCCACCATGGCCAGGACCTGCTGGTGATCCGGCCGCCGGAGGACAGGGCGGACACCGGCGAGATACTCGTCCCTTTCGTGGCGGCCATCGTGCCTGAGATCGACGTGGCGGCCGGGCGCCTGGTGATCGACCCGCCGGGCGGCCTGCTCGATCCGTCCGGCTAGGCAGGAGGCCGCGCCTTGCGCATCGACATCATCACCATTTTTCCTGAGTACTTTGCCCCGCTGGCCGTGTCCCTGATCGGCAAGGCGGCGCAGCGCGGCGCGATCTCGTTCGGAGTGCACGACCTGCGGACATGGACTCACGATGTGCACCACTCGGTTGATGACGCGCCGTTCGGCGGCGGCCCTGGCATGATCATGAAGCCCGAGCCGTGGGGCGAGGCGCTTGACGCGGTGCTCCCGGCGCGAGAATCAGGGCGGCTGGTGATCCCGAGCCCGGCCGGGGTCCCGTTTACTCAGGCGACGGCGGTCCGGTATGCGGCGCAGGACCAGCTGATCTTCGCCTGCGGCCGGTATGAGGGGATCGATGCGCGGGTGGCGCAGGACGCGCGTTCCAGGATCGCTGTCGACGAGGTGAGCATTGGTGACTACGTGCTCGCCGGTGCCGAGGCCGCCGTGCTCGTGATAATCGAGGCGGTCTGCAGGCTGCTGCCTGGCGTCATCGGAAATGCTGACTCGTCGGCCGACGACTCTTTCGGCGACGGCACCGGACCCGGCCTCCTCGAGGGACCTTCATACACCAGGCCCCGGGTCTGGCGCGGCCGGGAGGTG
The DNA here is from genome assembly GCA_050011895.1 of Streptosporangiaceae bacterium. Lineage (GTDB taxonomy): Bacteria > Actinomycetota > Actinomycetes > Streptosporangiales > Streptosporangiaceae > DATBGO01. Next base: position 33,312 of record JBEKIF010000006.1, read on the forward strand.
CCACCCGTTCTGCTGTCCGGCGACCACGCGGCGATCGCGAGGTGGCGCCGTGATGCCGCGCTCCGCACAACCGCGGCGAACCGCCCGGACCTGGCGGCCAGGCTGGCCGCCGGCGGCGGCGGGGCGCTGCCGGCGGCCGGGCAGGCGGCTGCGGCGCAGCTCGACGAGCGTGACCGGCAGGTGCTGTCCGAGACTGGCTTTCCGGTCAGTGCCGAAGATGTGGCACACTAAAAGCCGTTGCCCCACCCGCGAGACCCAGTCTGCAGGGGCGTAGCCGGGCCCCTCCCGGCGCCAAAGTGACCGAATCAGCGCGTCCGCAGGCGTGCGCGTAAAGACCATCGAGGAAACCACAGCGATGCACACCGCGATTGCCGAGCTGGAGCAGGCGCAGATCCGATCCGACATCCCGGATTTCCGGCCGGGTGACACGCTGAAGGTGCACGTGCGCGTCGTGGAAGGCAGCCGGTCCAGGATCCAGGTCTTCCAGGGCGTGGCCATCCGGCGCCAGGGCGGCGGCGCACGCGAGACCTTCACGGTCCGCAAGGTCAGCTACGGCGTCGGCGTGGAGCGGACGTTCCCCGTGCACAGCCCCTCGCTGGACCGGATCGAGGTAGTGACCAGGGGCCAGGTCCGCCGGGCCAAGCTCTACTATCTCCGCGCGCTTCGCGGCCGCGCAGCCCGGATCAAGGAGCGCCGCGAGCAGTCGACCCGCTAGCCGGGACGGCGCTGCGATGGCCGGATCCGCGCTGGCTGGCAAGAGGGCCGTGCCGGGGGATGCCCCGAGTTACCTTGGCGTGACCGCGCCAATCAGTAACCGGGCAGCGTCCGGCGCTAGGCTCGAATCTGATGACTGACGACCGCCTTGCCCACGAGCGCGCTCTGGCTGACGCGCGCGAGCCAGGCCGGCCAGGCGAACCCGGTGCCACGGAGCCGGGCCAGGAACGGGAAGGCTCGCCGATGGCAGGCACGGCCGCGCAGGACGAGGCAGCGGGCTCGGCGGAAGAGGATATCGCTCAGAAGCGGCCGGAGAAGTCCAGGTCGTTCTGGCGCGAGCTGCCGGTCCTGATCGTGGTCGCGCTGGTGATCGCGCTGGTGATCAAGTCATTCGTCGTCCAGGCGTTCTACATACCGTCGTCATCGATGGAGAACACGCTCGACATCGGCGACAAGGTCCTCGTGAACAAGCTCGTCTATCATTTCCGCAGCATCGAGCCCGGGGACATCGTCGTGTTCAACGGGTCTGGCTCGTGGGATCAAGCCGCTGCCCCTGCGGCTGCAAGCTCCAACCCGATAGCCCGCCTCTACGACGCGACTCTCGTCCCGCTGTTCCATTCGATTGTCGAGCTGTTCGGCACCGCCCCGGGCCAGCATGACTACATCAAGCGCGTGATCGGGGTCCCAGGCGACCACGTCGCCTGCTGCAACGCTCACGGCCAGGTGACCGTCAACGGCGTCGCGCTGCGGGAAAGCGGCTACCTCTTTCCAGGCAACGTCCCGTCAAGCTCTACTTTCAGCGTTACCGTACCGCCTGGCCGGCTGTGGGTCATGGGTGACCACCGCGGCGTATCGTGTGACTCCAGGTGTCATCTGGGCGATCCGGGCGGCGGGACCGTCCCGGAGAGCCAGGTGATCGGGCGTGCCTTCATGATTGTCTGGCCGCCCAGCCGATGGCGGATCCTGCCGATCCCTGCTACCTTCTCCCAGCCCGGTGTTGACCAGCCCCGGGGCGCCGCGCTGAGCCCCGCCGGGCCCGCCGCGCCCTATCTCCCGCTCGGGGCCGGATTCGTCGGAGCTGTGCCGCTGACCTGGCTGCAGCGCAGGCTGCGCCGGCGGCTGAGGCACCGGTGACGCTGTGCAGATGCCCGCATGGCGGCATCCGGGTTACACCCCCCGGCGGACCGCAGGCCTGTCCGGTTACGAGCGCGTCCTGGCCAGGGCCGGGCTGGCGCCGGTAGCCGGGATCGACGAGGCAGGCCGCGGCGCGTGCGCGGGACCGCTGGTCGTGGCGGCCGTTGCGCTCGATCCGCGCCGGGTATCGCGCTGCACCGAGCTGGCCGATTCGAAGATGCTGACCGCGCCGGTCCGCGAGACGGCGTATCAGCAGGTCCTGGAGTCCGCTCTGGCCTGGAATGTCGTCGTGATCCCGCCAGGCGACATCGACCGGATCGGCTTGCACGTCTGCAATGTGACTGGGATGCGCCGCGCGCTGGCCGGGCTCGGCGCCACGCCGGGTTACGTGCTGACCGACGGGTTCCCGGTGCGCGGCCTTGCCGTTCCGGCGCTGGCCATGTGGAAGGGGGATCAGGTGGCCGCCTGCGTCGCCGCCGCCTCCGTCGTCGCCAAGGTGACCAGGGACCGGATCATGAAAGGCCTGCACGCCGGTTACCCTCAGTATGGTTTCGCCCGGCATAAGGGATATTCCACCCGCGGCCACATGCGGGCGCTGACCGAACACGGTCCGTGCCCTGAGCACCGGATGTCGTTTGCCAACGTGATCGGGATAGCGCGCGGGGACCTGGAACTCCCGCCTGGCGTAGAGCTGCAGATACCGCCGTCCGATGCCGAGGTACCTCCAGATGAGCGGGCTGAGGCGCTGGTCAGTGCCGGGCCGGGCAGCTGAGCCGCAGAATGGTCCTATCGTTGACCTCATTCGGACCGTCTGGCGGGGCATGAGCCGGCCCCGTCGGCGCCTGGCGAGCGCCGGAGGCGGTGGCGGCCGCTGGCCGCCGCCGCTAGAAGGCGACGCCGGAGCGGAGGGGAGCACATGAGCGCTGAGGATCTCGAGAAGTACGAGACTGAGATGGAGCTGCAGCTCTATCGCGAGTACCGCGATGTGGTCGGGCTGTTCAGCCATGTGGTCGAGACCGAGCGCAGGTTCTACCTCACCAACGCAGTCGAGCTGAACGTTCGCACGGCCGACAACGGCGAGGTGTTCTTCGAGGTGATCATGCAAGATGCCTGGGTGTGGGACATGTACCGGCCCGCCCGGTTTGTTAAGAACGTCAGGGTGGTCACATTCAAGGACGTCAACGTCGAGGAACTAGCCAAGAGCGACCTGCAGGTTCCTGACGACAAGCAGCAGGGCTTCTCCGGCTAGCGGGAGGCCTAGGAGCCCTAGGCCGCGCGGGTCGCCTCTGTCGCGCGGGCCGGCTAGCTCGCCCGGGCGAGCTCTGTCGCCCGGGCCGGCTCCCCGTCCGGACCGCCGGCGGGCTTGCGGTCACCCTGCGGGGCTTGTCGCCCGCGGCGCTGCCCGGCGGCGCTCGCCAGTCCGGCGGGGCGGCGCTCGCCGCCGGGCCATGAAATCACACGGTACTGACAATTCGGGCACGTCGTTCACATTCACGGCTGCCCCGCGCAACTCGCCGCACAGCCGCCGAAACGGGTCGGCGGGCCAGCCGCCTCCTCGGCCAGCCTCAGAGGCGGAGGTGGTGAGGTTGAATGCCAAGGATGTCCTGGGCAGGCAGGGCGAGCAGGCTGCCGCGGAGCACCTGCAGCGAGTCGGCTTCCGGATCCTGGACCGCAACTGGCGGTGCGCCGACGGCGAGTTAGACATCGTGGCCGCGCAGCGCAGGGTCTTGGTGATCTGCGAGGTGAAGACCCGCTCGGGAACCAGATTCGGGAGCCCGCTCGAGGCGATCACCAGGCAGAAGAGGAGCCGGCTCCGGCGGCTGGCCGTCCGCTGGGTGATTGCGCACGGCGTGCTCTTCGACGAGGTGCGCATCGACGTCATCGGCGTGCTGGCGAGCCCGTCGGGCGGCTTCACGATCGAGCATGTCCGGGGGGTGGGCTAGATGTCGCTGGCCCGCACCCACGCCATCGCGCTGGTCGGCGTGCAGGGCCATCCGGTCGAGATCGAGGCGGACATCGAGAACGGGCTGGTCGGGCTCATGCTGGTGGGGCTGCCTGACACGGCGCTGCGCGAGGCACGCGACAGGATCCGATCGGCGATCGTCAACAGCCAGGAGCGCTGGCCGCAGCGCCGGATCACCGTGGGCCTGTCGCCCGCCAGCCTGCCCAAGCGCGGCAGCGGATTCGACCTGGGTATCGCGGTGGCCATCCTGTGCGCCGCGGGCGCCGCTCCGGCGGCGGGCCTGCAGGACGTGGTATTCGTCGGCGAGCTCGGGCTCGATGGCCGTGCGCGGCCGGTGCCTGGTGTGCTGCCTGCGGCGGCAGCCGCCGCCGCAGCCGGCTTCCTGACGGTCGCTGTGCCGGCCCAGAACGCGCCGGAGGCGCTGCTCGTCCCCGGCCTGCGGGTCCTTGCGGTGCCCAGCCTGCGTTCGCTGCTGGCCTGGCTGCGCGGCCAGCCCCCGCCGGACGGGACTGCGCAGGTGGAGGTCGAAACGGGCGGGACCGCGCAGCCCGCCCGGCCGGGCGCGACGTCCGGGGCTGACCAGGGCCACCACCGAGACCTGGCCGAGGTCGTCGGGCAGCCGACGGCCAGGCGGGCCGCGGAGATCTGCGCGGCAGGCGGTCACCACCTGCTGCTGGTCGGGCCGCCGGGGGCTGGCAAGACGATGCTCGCCGAGCGCCTGCCCACGGTGCTGCCCCGGCTGGAGCCCGCCGCTGCGCTGGAGGTCACCGCGATCCACTCGGTCGCGGGAACGCTGCCTGATGGCCGGCCGCTGGTGACCGAGCCGCCGTTCTGCGCCCCGCATCACACCGCGACCAAGGCGGCGATGGTGGGCGGAGGCAGCGGGACCATCAGGCCTGGCGCCGCCTCGCTCGCGCACCACGGCTGCCTGTTCCTCGATGAGGCGCCCGAGTTCTCAGGGGACGTCCTTGATGCGCTCCGCCAGCCGCTGGAGTCCGGTGAAGTGGTGGTGGCCAGATCCGGGCTGACGGCGCGGTTCCCGGCCAGGTTCACCCTGGTGCTGGCAGCCAACCCGTGCCCGTGCGGCCGGGCCTCGTCAGTCCGGTCGTCCTGCGAGTGCACGCCCTGGGTGCGCCGCAGGTACCTGGCCAGGCTGTCCGGGCCGCTGCTTGACCGGGTGGACGTCAAGGTGGAATTCCTGCCGGTCGGGCGGGCCGAGCTGCTCAGTGACCGCCACTTCACCGAGCCGAGCTCCGTAGTGGCCGAGCGGGTCGCCCTGGCCAGGCAGCGGGCCGCGGTCCGGCTGAAAGGCACCTGCTGGCGGCTGAACGCCCAGATTCCCGGCAGCGAGCTGCGGCGCAGCTACCGCCCCGCTCCGGGCGCGCTTGCTCCGCTTGAACGCGCCATGGACATCGGAGAGATCAGCGCGCGGGGGGTTGACCGGGTGATCCGGCTGGCCTGGACTGTCGCCGATCTCGCTGGCGTCAGCCGGCCGGCGACCGCCGAGGTGAGCTATGCGCTCGGGCTGTGGCTGGGGGTGGCCAGGTGACAGTCCCTCGCGACGACGAGCGATTCGCGCGGACCGCGCTGAGCTGCGTGACGGATCCAGGCGATCCGGTGCTCGGCGCGCTGCTGCGCGCCTGCAGTCCCGCTGACGTGCTCGCCGCCATCTGCGCCGGGCAGGCGCCGCAGTCCCTTACGGCCCCCTGGCGGGAGCAGGAGCATGCAATGCGCAGCCTTTCCCGCGCGCTGGAACGGTGGGCGGCCCGGCTGGGCTACGTCCCAACCGAATCCAGAATCACCGCATGGCACCGCAACGGCATCCGGATCGTCTGTCCCGGAGATCCCGAATGGCCGACCCAGCTCGACGAGCTCGGCGACGTCCGTCCCGTCCTGCTCTGGGTCAAGGGCAGCACCGACCTGCGCTACGCGTGCCTGCGCTCGGTGTCGGTGGTCGGGGCGCGGGCGGCCACCAGTTACGGCTCACATGTGTGCGCAGAGATGGCGGCGGCGCTGGCCGAGCGCGGCTGGACGATCATCTCCGGCGGCGCCTACGGCATTGACAGCAGCGCGCACCGAGCCGCGCTTGCCGCCCGCGGCACCACCATCGCGGTGCTGGCCAGCGGGCTCAGCTACGGGTACCCGCGAGGGCACAGTGAGCTGTTTACCGCCATCGCAGGCAGCGGCGCGCTGATCAGTGAATGGCCGCCCGACCGGGCCCCGACCAGGCCGGGGTTCCTGATCCGCAACCGCCTGATCGCGGCGGCCAGCCGCGGCACCGTGGTGGTCGAGGCCGCACTGCGCAGCGGGGCGCTGAGTACGGCGAAGCACGCCTTCGACCTCTGCCGGCCGCTGATGGCGGTGCCCGGGCCGGTGACCTCAATGTTGTCAGCGGGCTGTCACGAGATCATCAGGAACCGGGGAGCGGTCCTCGTCACCGACGCGCAGGATGTCGTCGAGCTCATCTCGCCCGCGGGCGACGGACTGGCAGAGCCAAGAAGTGGCCCGGCGGTCCCGCGCGATGCGCTGGACCTGGAATCGGCGGCAGTCCTGGAGGCGGTTCCGGCGCGGGGCGGCCGCGGGCCCGCGGAGATCGCCGTGGCGGCCGGGGTCGGCCTGGACGCCGTGATGCGCTGCCTCGGGCTGCTCGCCGCGGCCGGCTTCATTGAGCGGTCGGACACCGGCTGGCGGATACAGCGGAAACAGTGACCGCCGCCCGGTCAGCCGATCGGGCGGGTCACGTCGCCGCGGCAGGCCGCCGTGGGGCGATCGGATAGCTTGCGCATGCCTGCTTGGGCTACGCCGGCCAAAATCGAGATGCTCCCCGGCGACCATCGAGGAATGATCGTCGTCATGTGCAGGGGCGAGATCACCGCGGACGTTGCCGCACGGCTGGTAGCCGGGCAGTTTCCGCAGTGGGCGGACCTGCCTGTCGTGCCGGTCGGGCTCAATGGGTGGGACAACACCACGTTCCGGCTCGGTGACGAGTTGTCCATACGCCTTCCGAGCGCTCACGGCTACGTGGCGCAGGTCGGCAAGGAGCATCGGTGGCTGCCGGTCCTTGCTCGCCACCTGCCCTTGCCGATCCCGGAGCCGGTGGCCGTGGGGCGACCCGACGAAGAGTTTCCCAGGCCGTGGTCGATCTACCGCTGGATCGAGGGCGAGCCCGCGTGCGCGGGCCGGATCGCCGACCCCGCAGGGTTCGCTTCTGATCTCGCAGGTTTCCTGGCGGCGCTCTACGCCATCGACACCAGCGGCGGGCCGCCACCCGGGGTGCACAGCGCCTCTCGCGGCGGTCCGCTTGCCACGTGGGATGAGCAGACCCGGCAGTCGATCCGCCTGCTGGCAGATGACATCGACGCCAAGGCCGCCACCAAGGTGTGGGATACGGCCCTGGCCGGCACGTGGGAGCAGGCGCCCGTGTGGGTGCACGGGGACGTGACCGCATCGAACTTGCTCGTCTCAGCCGGGGCACTGCACGCGGTCATCGACTTCGGGTGCGCTGCCGTTGGCGATCCAGCCTGCGACCTGGTCATGGCATGGACGTTCTTCGCCGGTGACAGCGTCACGGCATTCCGCCGCGGCCTGCACTTCGACGATGCGACCTGGGCTCGCGGCCGCGGCTGGGCGCTCTGGAAGGCGCTCATCACTATCGGCATAGAAAAGGAAGGAGGTGGCGACGCGCACGCCGCGGCCCGCCGGTTCGGATGGCGGCACAGCCCACGCCAGATCATCGACTTTGTCATCGCCGACCACGCCTGATCCACCCGCCGCTGACTGCTCCGAAAGCGACGCCCGAGGAGCGCTCCTTGCGCGACATCCCGCCTAGTGCAGAGATGCGGCATGCGTGAGATCTCCCGCCGTCGTGGGCGCTCCCGAGCGGGTGGCGCAGGCTGGCCGACGGCGAACTCCTGCACGTTATCTGGCCGCGCGGTATTCGAGGCCGCCGCCGACGCTGCCCGGGTCGGTCTCGACCAGGCTGAAGAAATGTCCGGACGGGCTCACGTACATGTTAAAGTGCCCAATGCTCCCGGCTGTGTCGTACACGATCTTCCCGATGCAGTCTGCCTTGATGGTATAGGTCGAGGCATTGGGGGAGTTGGCGTTAACGACCTTGCCGTTGACGTCGAAGGTACTCACGCCGTGGCCGGTGCCCGCGCCGTTGAAGTGATCTATGCCCGCGATGGAAAACGGCTTGCTCTTGCCGCCGGCGACCAACCAGCCATCGTTGTAGAAGATGTACGCGCCCTTCAGGGTCGCCTTGCTGCACGAGGAACTCGTGCGGGCCGCCGGGTGGGCGGCTGCGCTGGCGGTTCCCACAACCGCCAGGATGCCGGCCGCAGCCGCGACGCCGGCTGACGCCAGGACCAGGGTCCGGCGGCGCAAGCTGGTTCTTGAGATAAATGCGCGTATAATTTGAGTGACTCCTTCAGGTGCGGAGTAATGAGGCGGGACAAGGAGGCCGGCCCTTTTTTATATCGTGGTTGTTCCCGGATTCCCTGCCGGAAGATACCCTGCGCACAGTTTATCCGCCACGCGATTTGGAGTGTCAAGCTGCTTCGCGTAAATCACGTTTAGCAGAGATGCGTCGTTCGGCAGATGATCTATGCAGTATTTATACGTTAACCGTATAGAGGCGGCCTGTGCGCTCACGTGAACTCGGCGCCAGCCGCTAACGTCTCAGCCGCGCGAACCTCGCAGTCCGCCTCGCCGTCTCGATCCGGGCACGTCCGGCGGCTGAAGCGCGACGGCGGCGGCGGCTCACGTCGTCGCGGGCCCGATGGCCGCCAGCTCTGGCCCGGGTCAGCCAGGTCAGTAAACCAGCCAGGTCCGGATAACTGGGGCGGACCGGCCTGAGTGGCATTCTGAACTAAGTGATGATCCTGGGGCAGGATGGGTCGGGTGAGCGATGACGACCTGCTGCCAGAAGCGGTCGCTGAGCTGTATTCGTCCGACCCTGACGAGTTCATCAGGCGACGTGGCCTTCTCGCTGCCCACGCCCGCGAGGCCGGGGTGCCCACGGCGGCGAAGCAGATCTCCGGCCTGCGGAAGCCGACCCGGTCGGCCTGGACCGTCAACCAGCTGGTGCGTGCGGTGCCCGGGGTTACCGCCCAGCTGGCTGAGCTGGGCGAGCAGCTTCGGGCAGCGCAAAAGTCCCTGGACGGCGCGGCCATCAGGGACCTGTCGCTGCGGCGGCGCCAGCTGATCGACGCCCTGACCCGTCAGGCGTTCAAAGTTTCCGATCAGCACTCACCGCCTGCCGCGCTCAGGGAAGAGGTGGCCGCTACCCTCGGCGCGGCACTGGCCGATCCGCAGGTCGCGGAGCGGGTGCAGGCAGGAACCCTGGACCGGCCGGCCCGCAGCGACGGCTTCGGCAACGCCGGGGCCCCGATCCTCGCCCTCGTGCCGCCGTCTTCGGCCGGGCGCCGCGCCCGGGCCGTGACGGGCGCGCTGCCTGCCCGGGCCAGCAACAGCGCGGCGGCTTCGCCGGCCGTTGAGGGTGCGACGACGACCCCGGCCCGGCCGACGAAGGCGGCCGAACTGGCAGCCGCGCGAGCGAAGGCGGAACGGCAACGCCGCCGTCAGGCCATCACTGAGGCTGAACGGACAGTTGCCGAGGCAGACTGCGCCCTCGGCGCCGCGGCCAAGGCCGAGCAGGAGCAGGAGGATGCCGTCCAGTCCCTGGAAGAGCGGCTTGCCGATGCCAGGCACCGCCTAGCCGATGCCAGGCTCAGCGCCCGCCAGGCAAGAACCGCGCAGCACCATGCCCGCCAGGCGCTCGACCGGCTGCGGAGGTAGCTGTTCGGCTCCGCTCTGCCGTGGCCCTGGCCGCCCGCTCGGAAGTCCGCCGCCCCATCCTGCGGCCCGGCGGCGCCGTGCCACGCCGCAATCGGGAGCGGCGCCTTGCCGCGCCGCCGCCGGGTGCGACGCGTGTCGCGCCGCCGCAGGCCGCGCAGATGGCAGAAACTGAGTGCATGGATGCCTCGGCCATCGAGCCGGGAACGGCCCCGGAGCCTGCCGGCGTGCTGCCTGGATGGCTCGAGCAGCGGCTAGCGGAGTTCCAGCGGCACCTGGCGGCCGGGCGCGGCATGTCCCCGCACACCGTGCGCGCCTATGTCGGCGACGTTGGATCCTTGCTTGAGCACGCATGCCGGAATGGCCTCAGCGAGCTCGCGGCGCTGGACATCGCCGTGATCAGGTCCTGGCTCGCAGCTCAGCACGCTGGCGGGCGGGCCCGTGCCACCCTGGCCCGCCGGGCGGCGGCGGCCCGGGCGTTTACCGCATTCGGCTGCTCCCGGGGCTGGCTCGCCGCCGATCCCGGCTCGCTTCTGAAAAGCCCCAAGGCCGGCCGTCACCTTCCGCAGGTGCTGGCCCCCGAGCAGATGAACGCCGTGCTGGCCGTTGCGGCTACCGCGTCCGCAGCAGCAGCGTCCGCAGCTGACATGAGGACGGCCGCCTTGAGCGCCGCCAGCGAGGGTGCCGCGCATGGCAGCGCGCACGATAGCGCCACGGATCACAGCGCAGCGGGCGACGGCGCTGCGGGCGACGGCGCTGCGGGCGACGGCGCTGCGGGCGACGGCGCTGCGGGCGACGGCGCTGCGGGTGACGGCGCCGCCGCTGACAGTGCCGCGCCCGCCCCAGCCGTGAGCGCCGACGGCGCGAGCTCGCACGTGCGCCGGGGCTTTGGCGAGGACGAGCTCGCGGAGGTGATCGCCTGGCGGGACGCGGCGATCATGGAGCTGCTGTACGCATCCGGCATCAGGGTCAGCGAGCTGTGCGGGCTCGACATTGGTGATGTCGATGGCGAGCGGCGCAGCGTCCGGGTGCTCGGCAAGGGCGGCAGGGAACGGGTCGTGCCAATGGGCATTCCTGCTGTCCGGGCCCTCCGGCGGTGGTACCAGGCCGGGCGCCCGATGCTCGTTACCGCGCGGTCCGGTGCCGCGCTATTCGTCGGCGCGCGCGGCGGCCGCCTTGATCCGCGCACCGCGCGCCGGGTCGTGCACGCCAGCATCGCCGCCGCCGGGTCGGTCCCCGATACTGGCCCGCACGGGCTGCGCCATACCGCCGCCACCCATCTGCTGGAGGGCGGCGCCGATCTCAGGAGCGTGCAGGAGATCCTCGGTCACGCCTCGCTTGCGACAACCCAGATCTACACCCACGTATCGGTGGAGCGACTGCTGTCCGCCTACCGCCAAGCGCACCCGCGGGCGTGACAATGCGAGCGGGTCATGCGGCGTAGCCCCGGGAGCGGCAGCTGCCCGTAGCGGAGCCGGCATCAAACAGGCACGGGCATGTAGACTACGCAAGGCCGCCACGGCGTTCGGGGAAGCCCGGACCCGACGGCGGCAAAATTCGCGCGTCCGCGTGCCACACGGGAGGCCGTCATGGCTCTCAGCGGAACGCAGCTCACCGGTCCGCGGGATCTCATCCCGCGGTGAGCGCGTTCGGGCGCCAGGGAATAACCGGAAGCGCCCCCCGATCACGGGGGCGCATGAGAGGAAGGGGACACCGGTATGGCACCGGTCGTCACCATGCGGCAGCTGCTGGAGAGCGGCGTTCATTTCGGCCATCAGACCCGGCGCTGGAACCCGAAGATGAAGCGGTTCATCCTGACTGAGCGCAACGGGATCTACATCATCGATCTCCAGCAGTCGCTGGACTTCATCGACCGGGCGTATGAGTTCATCAAGGAGACGGTCGCGCACGGCGGCTCTGTCCTGTACGTCGGTACCAAGAAGCAGGCCCAGGAGGCCATCGCCGAGCAGGCTCGCAGGGTCGGGATGCCGTTCGTGAACCAGCGCTGGCTGGGCGGGATGCTGACCAACTTCGCGACGGTCTACAAGCGGCTGCAGCGGCTCAAGGAACTGGAAGAGATCGATTTCGATGACGTGGCCAACTCCGGCCTCACCAAGAAGGAGCTCCTGCACCTGAGGCGTGAGCGGGACAAGCTGGAGCGGTCGCTGGGCGGGATCAGGGACATGGCCCGGGTGCCGAGCGCGCTCTGGGTGGTCGACACCAAAAAGGAACACATCGCGGTCTCCGAGGCCCGCAAGCTGGGCATTCCGGTGATTGCGATCCTGGACACCAACTGTGATCCGGACGAGGTGACCTATCCGGTGCCGGGCAACGACGACGCGATCCGCAGCGTCGCACTGCTCACCCGGGTGGTCGCTGACGCAGTCGCGGACGGCCTGATCGCCCGCGCGGGCGCAGCCGCCGGCGAGGAGAAGCCCGCCGCGGCAGCTGACGGAATGCTGGGTACCGAGGAGCCGCTCGCCGAGTGGGAGCGGGCGCTGCTCGAGCGGACGGCTACCGACGGTGCCGCGGATGCAGGGGTCGGCCCGGCAGCAGCTGCAAACGGCGCGGCTCCTGAGCCTGCGGCCGGCGGCGCTTCGGCCGCACCTGCGGATTCCGCACCTACGCCGAGCGCGGCGCCGGCGGATGATGTCACGCAGGCGGATCAGGCGGACGTGGCGGCACCGGCGGACGTGGCGGCGCCGGCGGACGTGGCGGCGCCGGCGGAGATTGCGGCGCCGGTGGACCCCGCAGCTGCGACTGGCACCGCGCAGGCAGGCGATACGGCGACTCCGCCCGACGCTGCGCCCGCTCAGGCTGACGGCGAGGCGGCGCCGGAGCCGGCCTGACCGGCCCGGCCGGCAGGCGGCTCGGCCAGGTGAAGCCGGCCGCTGCCCGTGACGAGATAACGAGAGATGAGGACATGGACTACAGCGCTGCGGACGTGAAGCGGCTTCGTGAGGTGTCCGGCGCCGGCATGCTTGACTGTAAGAACGCCCTGGTGGAGGCCGATGATTTCGAGGCCGCCATGGAGCTACTGCGCCGCAAGGGCGCCAAGGACGTCGGCAAGCGGGCCGGCCGGACCGCTGCGAACGGCCTGGTCACCGCCGAGGTGCACGGCAATAGCTCCGGCGTGCTCGTCGAGCTCAACTGCGAGACTGACTTTGTCGCCAAGACGGACCTTTTCCAGCAGGTAGCCGCCGACATCGCAAGTTCGGCACTGGCTGCGGGCGCGGCGGACCGGCTCACCGTGCTCGGCCTGGAGGTGCGGCCCGGCCAGACCGCGACGGCGCTGATCGAGGAGGCCAGCTCGTCGCTAAAGGAGAAGCTGGAACTCGGCCGGTTCGCCAGGTTCGAAGGCGGCTATGTGACGAGCTACCTGCACAAGTCAGACCCCGCCCTGCCGCCGACTCTCGGCGTGCTCGTCCAGCTCGACAAGGACGCCCCGGACGTCGCGCAGGACATCGCGCACCAGGTCGCTGCCATGCGGCCGCGCTACGTCACCAGGGACGAGGTCCCTGAGGATGTGCTAGCCAACGAGCGCAGGATCGCCGAGCAGATCACCCGCGACGAGGGCAAGCCTGAGCAGGCCATCGGCAAGATCGTCGAAGGCCGCGTGAACGCGTTCCTTAAGGACATCGTGCTGGTCGACCAGGCCTCCGTCAGGGATCAGAAGAAGGCCGTGAGGCAGCTGCTTGCCGACCATGGTGCCAGCGTGCGCGGGTTTGCCCGGTTCCAGATCGGCCAGGCCGGCTGAGCCGGAGCGGAAATCAAGGAGCGGATCAAAGGAGAGGAAGCGCCCTGTGCAGGACCGCACCACGGGCCAGGACCGCGGCCCTGCAAACGGCTCTGGTACCGCCAACGGCCTCAGCACGGCGGATCGGCTCGACGGAGCTGATGATGCCCATCCCCCCTGGCACCGCGTGGTGGTCAAGCTATCCGGTGAGGCGTTCTCCGGGGATGAGCCCCTCGGCATCTCGCCCGACGTGGTGTATCACATCGCCAAGGAGATCGTGTCGGCAGTTGCCGAGGGGGTCGAGGTCGCGGCCGTAGTCGGCGGCGGCAACATGTTCCGCGGCAAGGTGATGGCCGAGCGCGGCATCGACCGGGCCCGGGCCGACTACATGGGCATGCTGGGCACTGTCATCAACTGCCTGGCGCTCCAGGATGTGCTGGAGAAGCTGGGCGTCGAGACCCGGGTGCAGACAGCTATCACCATGGGCCAGGTCGCCGAGCCCTACATACCGCGGAAGGCGATCAGGCACCTGGAGAAGGGCCGCGTGGTGATCTTCGGCGCCGGCCTGGGCGCACCTTTCTTCTCCACGGACACCTGCGCCGCGCAGCGTGCCCTGGAGATCGGAGCCCAGGCGGTGCTCAAGGGAACCAAGGTTGACGGGGTCTACGATGCCGATCCGCACCAGATCCCGGGCGCGCGGCGCTTCCACCGGCTGGATTACAGTGAGGTCCTCCAGCGCGAGCTGGGGGTGATGGACGCCACCGCGGTGAGCCTGTGCATGGACAATAACCTGCCGATTGTGGTCTTTGACCTGATGGGCGAGGGTAACGTCGCCCGCGTGGTGCGTGGTGAGCGGATCGGTACCCTGGTGAGCCGGTTCGGCCGCTAAATGAGACGCGGTTTGGCATGACTGCGCGGATTGGGAGCACCATGGAAGCATGCGGGCGGGCCCGAGAGCGCGCCCCAGGGACGCATATCGGACCACAGGAGCCGCAGTGATTGACGATACCCTCCTCGAGGCCGAGGAGAAGATGGAGAAGGCCGTAGTGGTCGCCAAGGAGGAGTTCGGCGGCATCCGCACTGGCCGTGCGCATCCTGCGATGTTCAACAAGATCACGGCGGAGTACTACGGGACGCAGACGCCGGTGAACCAGCTTGCCTCCTTCCACATGCCGGAGCCGCGGATGGTGGTCATCCAGCCATTCGACAAGTCGTCGCTGCAAGCGATTGAGAAGGCGATAAGGAACTCAGACCTCGGGGTGAACCCGTCCAACGACGGTGCGCTCATCCGGGTTATCCTCCCTGAGCTCTCCGAGGAGCGCAGGCGGGAATTCATCAAGATCGCGCGGCATAAGGCGGAAGACAGCCGGGTCTCCATCCGCAACATCCGCCGGCACGCCAAGGACTCGCTCGACAAGCTGGTCAAGAACGGCGACGCAGGCGAAGACGACGGCCGGCGGGCCGAGCGGGAACTCGACGACCTCACGCACTCATACGTCGGGCAGGTTGACGAGCTGCTCAGGCACAAGGAAACCGAGCTGCTTGAGGTTTAGCCGGACCCCGGCCAGTTGGCCGCGCCGGAGCGGAGGGGTGTGCACGTTCACGAGGACCCCGCAGGCGCCGCCCCGGGTAACGGGGCGGAGCGCCCGGCGGCGGCCGGCGGGCCGGAGGCCGGGCAGCCAGGGGCCGGGCAGCCAGGGGCCGGGCAGCCAGGGGCCGGGCAGCCAGGGGCCGGGCAGCCAGGGGCCGGGCAGCCAGGGGCCGGGCAGCCAGGGGCCGGCGAGGCCGGGCAGCCAGCGGCCAGCGGGCCGGAGGCCGGGCAGCGACGCGCTCGCATCAGGGCGGTCCGGGTGAGCGAGCGAAAGCCGATCTCCGCGGGCCGCAATCTCCCGGCCGCTGTCGCGGTCGGCTGCTTTCTGGGCGCCCTGGTCTTGGTCACCCTCTTCACCATCAAGGTCACGTTCCTTGCCTATGTGGGCATCGTCGTCATCGTCGCGCTGTGGGAGCTGAGCCGTGCCCTGGGTACCCGCGGCATCCTGCTGCCGCTGGTGCCGGTCACCATCGGCGGGGCGGCCATGTACACGCTGGCGTACTGGTCCGGCGCGCAGGCGGCGCTGGTCGCGCTGGCCCTGTCGGTAGTCGTGCTGATGGCGTGGCGGCTGCGCGGCGGTGCCGTCGGCTACCTCCGTGACCTGACCGCAGGCATCTTCGCCCTGGCGTACCTGCCGCTGATGGCTTCCTTCCTGGCGCTGATCCTCGCCAGGAACAGCGGCGCGCGCCAGGCGCTCATCTTCATCGTCCTCGCCATCTGCAGCGACATCGGAGGCTACGCCGCAGGTGTGCTGATCGGCAGGCACCCGCTGGCCAAAGCCATCAGCCCGAAAAAGACCTGGGAGGGCCTGGCAGGCTCGGTCGCCGCTTGCCTTGCGGCTGGGGCAATCCTGCTGCCGTGGCTGCTGTCCGCGCACGTCTGGCAGGGCCTTGTCCTCGGCGCGGCGGCGGTGGCCGCCGCGACCCTTGGTGACCTGGCCGAGTCGATGATCAAGCGGGACCTCCAGATCAAGGACATGGGCAGCGTGCTGCCTGGGCACGGCGGCATCCTGGACAGGATCGACTCGATGCTCATAGCGGCCCCGGTGGTCTGGCTGCTGCTGACAGTTTTCGTGCCTGGCCATTAGCCAGCCGGTATCTGCTCCAGCGCTGTGCGGTGACCTGGCCCGTTAACCAGCGACCCAGCTGCGGCGCTGCGCGGCGAGCTGGGTAACCAGGCTGGCGGGCCCACGTTCGTTCGCCAGCATGCGCTCCCGCTCGCTGACCGGGATGATCCACAGCCACCGGACGGCTGCCGAATTGAGCGAGAAGCCACCCAGGCCGGGAACTTCAGGCCCGATCAGGCCGCCGGGCTTGTCGAGCAGCAGGATGGCCTGGCGGCCGCCACCCAGCGGGAAGGTCGCTGGCTCGTGATACCACGGGATGGTGTGGCCGGAACCGAGCCAGCTGACCTCGCGCCACGGATACTGGGCGAGCCACAGGAAGATCCGGGCGGCATCGTTGCTCGCCTGAGTCGTGGCTAGGGCGAGCTCGATCCGGGCCGCCGCGTTCGGCTCCGCACCCTGCTGCTCGACCACCGGCATGCGCTGGCAGCTCATCCCGACGGTGGACAGGACGGTGTAGGGCCGCCGGGCTGTCGGCGGTCGCTCGGAGACGCCGACGAGCGGCTGCCGGCCGCCGCCGACATCCCAGTACCTGGCCCCGGGACCGAGCCTGGTAAGAAGGTGCCCGAGGATTGCCTGCTGGAAGCCGGCCCAGGCGTCATCGTCTGCCCGCCACCGCCAGAACTCCGCCGCCTCTGCCGTCCTCGGCCCGAGGCCCTCCATCGCGTCGTCGAGCGACCAGCCGAACGGGGTCTGGCCGATCACGTCCCTGCTGTAGCCGGGCATCCCCTTGGACATGTTGGACCAGCCAGGAAGCACAGCCAGCAGCTCACCACGCTCAAGCACCGCGGCGCCGTCGCCTTCCTCAAACCAGAGTGCCCGCAGGGTACGCGGCTCCAGCGGCGGCGTGCCGTCCGGGTGCTTGGTATGCGCGGCAGGCATCTCGGGAGCCTGCCCGGAGGCGAGCCTGGCCAGGTCGGTGCCCTCAGGGGCGTGCTGATGGTTGGCGACCCAGGTGGCTGCGATCGGGCCGGTCTTGTCATGAAGGTAGGCGGCCGTGGTAGTGCCGTCGTGCTCAACTACGACGCGGCGGCCGGCGTAGGGACTCTCGCTGTCCAGCAGGATCATCGGTCGGCCGGGCCCGGCGGATATCCTGGGCTGACCGGTCCCTCTGCGCAACGTCGGCATAGTACGGAAATCTACTGACTTACCGCAGGTCAACGGTGTTTATCTACGCCATCGTTGCTGCTTTGCAGCCAGCGAGCCCGCCGCGCCGCGCCTAACCAGGCAGAACGGAGTACTGGTGCTAAGCCCGCGACCACCCGCGCCGGACGGCCCGGTGGTGACCATACAGGCCGGCCCGGACCGTGGCCGGGCCGGGGGGCGGCCACGTCCGCCGGTGCACCTGGCTGACCTGGACACAACGCAGCGGCGCTCGGCGGCCGCTGAACTTGGCGAGCAGCCGTTCCGTGCCGATCAGCTGTCCCGGCACTACTTCGGGCGCCTGACCGACGATCCAGCCGAGATGACCGACCTTCCGGCCAGCTCCCGCACGGCGCTGTCGGGCGCCATGCTGCCCCGGCTGCTCACCGCGGAGCGGGAGCTCAGCTGCGATGAGGGGCGGACTGTCAAGACTCTGTGGCGGGCATTCGACGGCGCCTACCTCGAGTCGGTGCTGATGCGCTACCCAGGGCGCGTCACCATGTGCGTGTCTTCACAGGCGGGGTGCGGGATGGCCTGCCCGTTCTGCGCGACAGGGCAGGCCGGCCTGACCCGCAACCTGTCTGCTGCCGAGATCGTAACCCAGGTAGTCGCCGGGGCCAGGGCACTGGCCAGGGGCGAGGTGCCGGGGGGACCAGGCCGGGTATCCAACGTGGTGTTCATGGGCATGGGCGAGCCGCTGGCCAATTACGCCCAGGTGGTCGGTGCCGTGCGCCGGCTGACCAACCGGGTGCCCGACGGCCTCGGGATCTCCAGGCGCGCGATCACTGTCTCGACAGTGGGCCTGGTCCCGGCGATCGGCAGGCTCGCCGGTGAAGGCCTGCCGGTCCGGCTCGCGGTCTCCCTGCACGCGCCGGATGACGAGCTGCGAGACGTGCTTGTCCCGGTGAACAAGCGCTGGAAGGTCGATGAGGTGCTGACCGCGGCGTGGGGATACGCGGCCGCCACCGGTCGGCGGGTATCAATCGAGTATGCGCTGATCAGGGAGGTCAACGACCAGCCCTGGCGAGCCGAGGCGCTGGCCCGCCTGCTGTCGGGGCGGCAGGCGCACGTGAATCTCATCCCGCTCAACCCGACGCCGGGGTCGAAGTGGACAGCTTCAGATCCGGGCGTGATGGCGGAGTTCGAGGCGGTGCTCGCCGGCCACGGAGTCCCGGTGACGGTCCGGGACACCCGGGGCAGGCAGATTGACGGCGCGTGCGGCCAGCTCGCGGCCTCCGGGAGCGGCAGGGTGCCGCAAGCCGATGCCGGCTTGGGCTGATAGGCCGCACAGCCGCCCCGCGCGGCAGGTACGTTGTCCGCCATGTCATGGAAGCGCGCACTGGCCAGGCAGTATCGGTATGCTGCCGCCGGCCTGGCCCACGGCGCCTGGCGAGTAATTCAGCGCGCGGGGACGATTACTGCGGACTCCGCGGCCGGCCGCAGGTTCGCGGCGTTCGGGCCGCGCTCGCTGATCGCCTTCCCCACGGGTGACGTGTTCGGGGAGACCTGGATCGAGATCGGCGATCAGACCATGATCGGCGCCAACGTGACGCTCTCGGCCGGCCTGATGCCCGGGCATGACCTGGGACCCAGCCCGGTCCTGCGGGTCGGCGACCGGTGCGTGATCGGGCGGGGCAGCCACATCATCGCGCATCACTCGCTGGTGATCGGGGATGACGTGTTCACCGGGCCTTACGTCTACATCACCGATCAGAATCACAGTTACACCGACCTGGATACCCCGGTTGGGCGCCAGTGGCCCGCGAACGCGGCCGTATCGATTGGCGCTGGCAGCTGGCTCGGTGCGGGCGCCATCATCCTGCCGGGCGCGCAGGTCGGCGCGAACGTCGTCGTGGGGGCGGGATCCGTGGTCCGTGGTCAGGTGCCTGATCACTGCGTTATCGCCGGTGTTCCTGCCAGGATCGTCCGGGAATATGTGCCGGGGGAGGGCTGGTCCCGGCGTGCGCAACGCCCGGACTAAGCGCTTTACCGACGATGCTGTCACGAGTCTGTCACGATGGGTCAGCGGCCGCTGACGGCGGGCCGCGGCGGCGCGCGGCGGGTGCGGGCGGACGGCTGGGCCGCCGCGAAATCCGGTCACCGCCGGGCGGAGCTGAGCGATGGGTAGTCAAGAGTGCAGGTGCAGGCGCGAGATGACTTCGTAGCTACTGCGGCGTACCAGCCTGAACCGGCGGCCGCCGCGGCCGCGCGCAGGTTCGTGCGCGAGACGCTACTGTCCTGGCCGCTGCCTGGCCGCGCTGCCCGGCAGGACACGCTCATCGACGACGCGGTCTTGCTGACCAGCGAGCTTGTCACCAACGCCGTTGTGCATGCCGGCACGTCCGTGCACGTCACATGCAGGCTTTTCGGCGGGGCCGTGGAGATCGTGGTCCTGGACGGACGGCCCGCCCAGCTGATCCCGGATCTGCCGCACGCGCCCGCAGATCCGGCCGAGCGCACCAGCGGCCGCGGACTCCAGCTTCCGTCCGAGCTCGCGTCGGCCTGGGGGGTGACGTACGCGCGGGCGGTCAAGGCTGTCTGGTTCCGGATCGGCCTGCCTGGTTTCGCTGCCGGGGCGGGCACCGACACGGGCGGCGCGGCTGCTGCCCTGGCCGACGACGTGGCGACTCGTCCTGGCATGTTGGCCACGACGTGTGTCACGGCGGACAGCGTGCCAGCCTGGGCTCGCAGGAACCTCACCAAGCTCGGGTATGAGGAGCTGCTCAGCAGCACTGCGGAAGCCGGCCGCGCCGCCGTCGCGGCCGATGTCGCCTACCTTCTCGACGCGGGCGAGGACGGCGAGCTACGGGTACGTGCTGTTGCCGGTGCGGGCCCAGCCCGGCAGGCGGCAGGCTCAGCCCAGGGAAGTGCCGCCAGGGCGCTGGCCGGCGCCGCGCTGTCGCTGGTGACCGTTCCGCTAGTCGTCGACGGCCGGGTAACTGGCGTGCTGGCCGTCGCTGCCGCCGAGCCTGACAGATTCGGTGAGCAGGACGCTGTACGACTTCAGGACCTAGCTGACTGGTCCGCTCCGGCTCTTGAGCGTGCCAGGCTGGGTGAGCTGGAGCATGGCCGGCAGGATCGGGCGGACTTCCTGGCCGAGGCAAGCGAGGAATTGTCGGTGAGCCTGGACGAGGCGAAGATCGCAGCTGTCGGTGCCCGGCTCGCCGTTGGTCACCTGGCGAAATGGTGCGCGGTGCTGATCGCAGACGAAGACCGGCCGATGCGGCTTGTGCATGCCGCGCACGCTGACGCCTCGCGTATCAAGGAGCTTGAGTGGCTGCTCGAGTGCGTCGACCCGCCGACGGATGCGGCGTCAGATGGGCCAGTCCGGGGCCGGCCGGCGGGCTGGCGGTGGCATCTGGAGCTGCCTTCCGGGTCCGGCCGGACCCGGGAGGCAGGATCCCGTGCCCATGCGCTCAGGGTGCACCGCGGCCGAGCCGGGCGGCGCAGCCGGCCGGATGGACAGGACCGGCCACCGCTTAGCGCGGCCGAACTGGCGGCCGACCCCGTGTGGTGCTTCCCGCTCGATGTGGCTGACCAGACCCTCGGGCTGCTGGCCATCGGCGGCCCAGGGGAAAACTGGCCGCCCAGGGAAGCCAGAGAACTCGCCTCCGGCCTGGCCCGCAGGATCGGTGTTGCGCTCGACAATGCCGGGCGTAGTGCTGCCCGCCGGGTTAGCGCAGTCGGCCAGGAATTCCCGCGCCAGCGCGTGCACGAGGTGGAGGCCCGCCAGGATCCGCCGCGCCAGGAACGGGTGCACGAGGTGGAGGCCCGCCAGGATCCGCCGCGCCAGGAATCGCCCGGCCCGCCGTCGGCTGGCCAGGCCGCCGCTGACCGTTAGCGTGCTGGCTGCGCTCCTGCGTGCCGCCAAGCTGTGGCTTGAACACCTCGCCGCGCAGCGCCCCCTCGATGAGCTCGATAGAACGCGCGGTCTCTACCAGCCTGCGACCCTCACTCCGGTAGGCGGCCAGGACCGCATCAAGGCCAGCAGGTGGCAGATCGCCGCCGAGTTCGGCGCGTGCGCAACGGTAACCATCACGTGCGCCGATCACGCACGCTGCCACATGGTGCCGGGCGAGCGCAGCGAGCGCGAGCGGGTGGCGACGCAGCACGCCGTGCAGCCGGTAGTCGGGCGGTGCCACATCGAGCAGCCAGGCCACGGCGGTCTGCTCGAACTGCTCGCTGCCCGGCGGATGGACGCCAGCGGGCCAGCCGGGCGGAAGATAGACTGCCACCTCTTCAGGATATCCGCCTTCGAACAAATGTTCCAGAAGTCCAGGCTTCCTGCGTCAAGATCTTATGACAGATTCACCAGCCCGGCCCGGGCGTTGCACCGGGCCCGGCTCCGTGCCAGGGACGAACGTGGGACGGGCGGCAGCTCATCCCGTGCTAGCGCGACATTCACGATGGTGGAGTCCAGCACGACCATCACCTGCGCCGCGGCGATGACGACGAGCGCCACGCCGAGGTTGCGGGCCCGCGGCCGGCGCCGCAGTGCTCGGCTGGACCGGCCGCGCGAACCTCACGCGTGCCGCTCGGACAGCTCGCGGGCACCCGTCGTCCGGTGGCCGGCCCGCCGTGCGGCAGCAGCGTGCCGGCCTGCGAGCCGCGCGTGCCGCACTAGACTGGCGCGCCGGTCGCGGGCTGCGTTCGCTCGCATGTCCTTAATCTGGTCCGCGGCGATGGCGTTCATAATCGTCGGATACATGGCTGCCTCCTCGTAGCCGCCGGGCTCCGGCCCGACTCCACTCAGATTCGCCGTAAGGCCCCCAGAGCCGCATCGGGCGGATGCCCTATCTCTGCGGCGGCAGCCGCCTAAGACCCTGAACCACGGCAGGGTAGCCAGCTAAGGCGCCTGCGCCGCCGTGCTCCCTGAGCTGCTCATCCGGAGGCGGCACAGCGCGGCATTAGCCAGCTGCCCGCAGCTCAGCAGCGACTCAGCGGCGGTCAGGCTGTCGCCCTGAGATGGCCGCCCACGCTCATGGGATTAATCCCGCCGGAAAACGCGTTGGAAGCTGACCAGGAGCCACTCAAAGGGGCCGTTACCGGCGCCGGGCGCAGTAGCCTGTTCGGGCGGGTGACCGCCCGATTCTCGTTACCCGGCTTAAAGCCATAAGCTGAACGGGCCGTAACTGCCGGCACCCACCCTGCCTATCTCGGAGCTTTGCTGCATGCCTGCCCGTACCGTCCAGCTCGCCACCCGCGACGACCTGCGCAATGTCGCGATCGTGGCGCACGTTGACCATGGCAAGACCACGCTTGTCGACGCCATGCTCTGGCAGTCGGGGGCGTTCCGGGCGGGCGCGCATATCGCCGACCGGGTGATGGACTCCGGCGACCTGGAGCGGGAAAAGGGCATCACGATCCTGGCCAAGAACACGGCGGTGCAGCACGGCGGGCTGACCATCAACATCGTGGACACGCCAGGGCACGCGGATTTCGGCGGTGAGGTGGAGCGCGGGCTATCGATGGTCGACGGCGTGCTGCTGCTTGTCGACGCTAGCGAAGGCCCGCTGCCGCAGACCAGGTTCGTGCTGCGCAAGACGCTGGAGGCGCGGCTGCCGGTGATCCTGGTCATCAACAAGGTGGACCGGCCGGACGCGCGGATTTCCGAGGTCGTCGACGCCTGCTACGAGCTGTTCATGGACCTGGACGCGTCCGAGGATCAGATCGAGTTCCCGATCGTGTACGCAAGCGCGCGGGCTGGCCGCGCCGCCCTGACGCCGCCCGCCGACGGAACCATGCCCGACTCGCCGGATCTGGAGCCGCTGTTCGCCACGCTCAGGGACACCGTTCCGGCGCCGTCCTACGATCCCGCGGCGCCGCTGCGGGCTCATGTCACCAACCTGGATGCCTCGTCCTACCTGGGGCGGATCGCGCTGTGCCGGGTGTTCAGCGGGGAGATCACCAGGGGCCAGCAGGCGGCCTGGTGCCGCCGGGATGGCTCCATCGAGCGAGTGAAGATCACCGAGCTATTCCGGACGGAAGCCCTGGAGCGGGTCCCGGCGGCCAGCGCATCGGCCGGGGACATCATCGCGGTCGCCGGCATCAGCGAGATCATGATCGGCGAGACGCTGGCCGACCCCGACGACCCGCAGCCACTGCCGCTGATCACCGTCGACGAGCCCGCCATCTCGATGACCATCGGGGTGAACACCTCGCCGCTGGTCGGCCGCGAGAAGGGGTCCAAGGTCACCGCGCGGATGGTCAGGGACCGGCTGGACCGCGAACTGGTCGGCAACGTCTCCGTGCAGGTGCTGCCCACCGACCGGCCGGACACCTGGGAGGTCCAGGGCCGCGGCGAGCTGGCCCTGGCGGTGCTGGTGGAGACGATGCGCAGGGAAGGTTACGAGCTGACGGTGGGCCGGCCGACGGTCGTCACCAGGGAAGTGGACGGCGCGCTGCACGAGCCGGTGGAACGGCTCACCGTCGACGTGCCGGAGGATTACCTGGGCACGGTGTCCTCGCTGCTGGCCCAGCGCAAGGGCCGGCTGGAGAACATGACCAATCACGGAACCGGCTGGGTGCGGATGGACTTCACGGTGCCCGCCAGGGGGCTGATCGGGTTCCGCACCCACTTCCTGACCGAGACCCGCGGGACCGGCATCGCTCACCACGTATTCGAGGGCTACGAGCCGTGGTCGGGCCCGATGCGGATGCGGCCGACCGGGTCCCTGGTGGCCGACCGGTCCGGAACGGCCACCCCGTACGCGATGTTCTCGCTGCAGGAGCGCGGCACGATGTTCGTGCAGCCGGGCACCGAGGTGTACGAGGGCATGATCGTCGGGGAGAACAGCAGGTCCGACGACATGGACGTCAACATCGCCAAGGAACGGAAGCTGACCAACGTGCGCCAGTCCACCGGCGAGGAGCTTGAGCGGCTGGTGCCGCCCCGGCTGCTGAGCCTGGAGCAGGCGCTTGAGTTCTGCGCCGATGACGAGTGCGCAGAGGTGACACCGGGCACGGTCCGGCTCCGCAAGACGGTCCTTGATGCAAAGGAACGGGGTCGGCAGCGCGCCCGCAGGTCACGCCAGGGCGACTAGCCCGCGGGCAGCGACCGTCCGAGCTGGCCGCATCCGAGCTGGTCCGCACATCGGCACTGGCTTCGGACTTGTACCGGATTTGGTGGGTACATATCGGGGCATAGTGGGTTGGCGAGGTCACTAAATCCGGTACAAGCGAGATGGACGTCGGTGAACACCTCGATCGACCCGTCCGATTTGCGGGCGGCCGGCTATTTGACCGACAGGTAGATGATGCTGCCCAGCCCGAATACGACGCAGTAGATGGCGAAGGGGGTCAGCGTACGAGTCTGGAAGTACCGGACCAGGAACCGCACCGACAGGTAGGCGCCGACCCCGGACAGCAGGCTGCCGACCAGGATCTGGCCGCGGATGCCGTTGCCCAGCGGGCCGGTAAGGTCGGGAACCTTGAGGACGCCAGCGGCCAGGATGACCGGCGTGGCCAGCAGGAAGGCGAACCTGGCCGCGTCCTCGCGGGACAGCCCGCGGAACATGCCCATCACCATCGCGACACCGTCCCGGCTGATGCCGGCCAGCAGCGCCAGGATCTGCGAGCTGCCGATCAGGAGCGCCTCGAGGAAGCCGACGGCGGTCAGGCGGCGGTCCGACTGCACCGCCTGGGATATCTCTGCCTGCCGGACCGCCCGCTGGCCCGAGGCATGCCCGGCGGCGACCCGCTCTGACTGCTCAACGCCTTGCTCGCGCTCCTGTCGTTCCTGCGCGACTTGCGCATCAGCCGCCAGCGACTTCCTGGTACGGAACCTTTCCCCCGCGTAGAGGATCAGGCCGTTGACGACAAGGAAGATCGCGGCTCTGATCGGCTTGCCGAATAGGACCCTGAATTCGTGCTCGAAGACCACGCCTACCAGGCCGACCGGGATCGTGGCGATGATGATCATCCAGGCCAGCTTCTGGTCAACGGTTTCGATCCGAAGGTTGCGGATGGAACTGAAGAAGCCGCCGATGATCCGGATCCAGTCCCGCCAGAAGTAGATCATGAGCGCGATGGCCGTCGCGACGTGCATCCCGACGATGAAGGCGAGGTAGGGGGACTCGGGGGCGGCGACGTTCAGGTCGGTGGCCCAGCTGCCGCCGATCAGTGCCGGTATCAGCACGTTATGGCCGAGGCTGGAGACGGGGAAGAGCTCGGACACCCCCTGGATCAGCCCGACAACTATCGCCTCGGCATAGGTCAGATGCGACATGACAGCCTTTCGCTCCGCAGAGACACATCCCGGCCCCGCCAGCCAGATTAGCCATGCTTAACGGCTGGTTGCGGGCGACACCCGTGAGCCGGGCTCATCACCGGCGGGGATGAGGCCGGGCGGCACACTCCCCAGCGATCATGGTCCTGAGTGCCCCGGGCGACCGCCGGGCTCCGGGCGCGGCGCGCGCTGTCGGTCAGCCTGGGCTTGATGATCAACCTGATACTGGTTACCTAAGCTAATCAGTTTGGCAGCTGGCGTGACGGGTGTTCGGGTACGTCCATTGCGGTAGTTCTGGAGCCGCGCATGAGCGCCGGCGTGATCATGATGGGCCTCTTGTGGCCGGGACTCTCGTGCTGGATACTCTCTGTTAATAAGTGACTACTCTCCGTAGATACGCGGCTAATGGTTTTCCATCTGACATGAGGTAATGCCATGCCCGCTGGTCCCCTGCGCATTGCGCTGCTCATCGCTGCCGCGAGCTTGCCTGCGCTATCGGCGTGGACCGTCCCGGTCCGCGCATCAGGCGCGAGCGCGAGCACGAGCGCAGGCACGGGCACGGGCGCGGGCGCGGGCGCGGGAACGAACGCTAGCGCGGGCGCTGGCGCGCGCGCGGGCACGGGCACGAACGCGGGCGCGGGCGCGGGCGCTGGCGCGGGAACGAACGCTGGCGCGGGCACTGGCGCGCCTACGGGCGGCTGGCAGGTCCAGGCCGTCATCTCGGTTCCGGGCGAATCCGTGCAGCTGAACGGTGTCGCCGCCCGGTCGCCGACCAGCGCGTGGGCGGCCGGGGGGATAGCGCCAAGCGGCTCACTGAGCTACCAGCCGCTGCTGGTGCACTGGGACGGTTCCGCCTGGCGCACCGTCACGCTGCCTGCTCGGGTCCGCACGGCCCTGGGAACGGGTCAGGGCCTCAGCGTGATCGGCGCCTGGTCTGCGTCTGGCTTCTGGGCGTTCGACGGGCTGGCCGGCTCCTGGCTGCGCCGGGACAGGCTGGGATGGACGGCCGGGCAGCTCCCGGAGCCTGGCGCTGGTGACTCGCGGCCAGTGATCACGTCGGCGGTCGTGCTGAGCAGGTCCGACGTCTGGGCGTTCGGGCTCGCGGTCACCGCGGGCGGGCAGGCCTTGCCATACGCCGCGCACCGGCGAGGCGGGATATGGCGGGTCGTCGCCATGCCGGGTACCAGCGCCGTCACGGACGCGAGCGGCTCCTCGCGCGCGAACGTATGGGCGCTGATCGGGGGCGGCCCGCAGACCGGAACGGCGAGTGCGCTGCTGCACTGGAACGGCCATGCATGGAGCCAGGTCAGCCTGACGGCATCGCTGGCCGATGCCGCCCGCCTGTACAGCGTGCTAGCCGTCGGCCGGGACAGCGCATGGACCGGCGGCGGCACCCCGGCCGGGACGACCGGGGTGCCTGGCGTGACGGCGCTGTGGAACGGCAGCGACTGGCAGGCCTGGCGGCTCCGCCGGATGACGACGGCAGCGGTGAACCTGGAGTTCACGTTGGCCCACGATGGCCAGGGCGGCGTGTGGGCGGCCGCCGCCGGGTTCGGCCGGGGCCACTTCCAGCTGTGGCACTACACCGGCGGCCAATGGACGCCGCCGGTCAGCCTCACGACGGGCGGCAGTCGCGCGTTCCTCGGGGGCCTGGCCCTCGTGCCCGGGACAACATCCCTGTGGGCAGTAGGCGAGCGGCTGGCCGGTTCAGCGGGCCAGGGCGTGATCGCCGGCTACGGAACGCCGGGCAGCTAGGCCGCTGCGCCGAGACAAGCGCCGGGTCTGCCGATCACCGGCGGCCGGCCCCAGCCGGTGACCGAGGTCCCTGCTGGTCGTGCCGTTCGGCCGTGATGAACTCGGCGGCTGGTGAGAAACACTGGTCATACGGGAGTCTGCAGTACCCCTGGTAGCGGATTACGGGAGGGGGAGCGGACATGACACGCAGCGATATCCACCGCGACGCCGTGCTCCGTCATCTTGGCGTTACCTATTACGAATCCCTGCACGGCAAGGCCACCGCGGCCGATGTTTCCCGGGCAGTCGATTCGGTCATGGACACCACGCTGGAGCACTCAAGGGAGCCGGCTGCGACGGCTGCGGCCGGGACCGCCGGCCCGCATGCCCGCGGTGCGGGGAAGCAGCAGCACGGGCGATGGCACCATCGGGTAGGGGACGTCATGACGACCTCTGTGGTGACCGCTGACCGGCACACCCCCTTCAAGGAGATCGTCGTCTTGATGGCCGGGCACAAGATCAGTGCCCTGCCGGTACTGGCCTTGGGCCGCCATGTCGCCGGGGTGGTGTCCGAGGCC
The DNA here is from genome assembly GCA_050011895.1 of Streptosporangiaceae bacterium. GTDB lineage: Bacteria > Actinomycetota > Actinomycetes > Streptosporangiales > Streptosporangiaceae > DATBGO01. The sequence continues at coordinate 61,051 of JBEKIF010000006.1, forward strand.
GACCTGCTCAGCGTGCAGGACAAGCACGCGCGGGAAGCACAGCTCGAATCGGGCGGCCACCTGCACTGGCACGCCGGCGATAAGAGGCACCTGGGCCTGTCGGCGGGTGAGCTGATGACGTCGCCGGCCATCACGGTCCACCCGGACGCAACGCTGCCGGCCGCGGCGAGGCTGATGAACAGCCGCCACGTCAAGCGGCTGCCGGTGGTCGACGCCGACACGGTGATCGGCGGCGGCGTCGGCGGCAAGCTGATCGGAATCGTGAGCCGCTGCGACCTGCTGAGCGTCTTCCTGCGCCCGGACGAGGACATCGCCCGGGAGGTCCGCGAGATGCTCACGCAGATCCTGCTCGCGGACTCGGCAACCGTCACAGTACGAGTGCGGACTGGCGTCGTGACCTTGGCAGGCCAGCCCTGGTCCGCCGAGCGGCATGACCTGATCCGGGTGGCGGCACGGCTGACCTGGGACATTGACGGCGTGGTGGACGTGGTGAACAGGCTCGGTGCCGCCCAGCCGAGCACCGGCCCGGCGGCCGGGGAGCGCGGCGCCACGTAGCACCTGGCTGGGCGGCGGGCAGCAGGGCCTCCAGCGCCTAGGTCTTGCCCGGGACTTCCGGGGTGTCCTTGGGGGTGCGCCGGCCGATCTTCCTGCCCAGCCAGACCAGCGGATCGTATTTGCGGTCGGCAACGCGCTCCTTCATCGGGATCAGCGCATTGTCGGTGATCTTGATGTGCTCGGGGCAGACCTCGGTACAGCACTTGGTGATGTTGCAGTAGCCGAGGCCGAAGTCGTCCTGGGCGATCTCGCGCCGGTCGGCGGTGTCGGCCGGGTGCATCTCGAGCTCGGCGATCCGCATCAGGTATCTCGGGCCGGCGAATGCCTGCTCATTGTCCGCGTGGTCACGGATCACGTGGCAGGTGTTCTGGCACAGGTAGCACTCGATGCACTTGCGGAACTCCTGTGACCGCTCCACATCCACCTGCTGCATCCGGAACTCGCCGAGCCCGACCGAGGGGTCCGGGGTGAACGACGGGATCTGCCGGGCCTTGGCGTAGTTGAGCGAGACATCGGTCACCAGGTCCCTGATCACCGGGAAGGTGCGCATCGGGGTGATGGTGAGGGTCTCGTCCGGCGAGTAGATCGCCATCCGCGTCATGCAGGCCAGCCGGGGGCTGCCGTTGATCTCCATCGAACAGGAACCGCACTTGCCTGCCTTGCAATTCCACCTGATCGCGAGGTCGCCAGCCTGGGTCGCCTGCAGCCGGTGCAGCACGTCGAGGACGACCTCGCCCTCGTTGACCTCGACCTCGTAGTCGGCAAGAGCGCCCTGGCCGAGGTCACCGCGCCAGACCCGCAACGCTGCCTGGTAGCCCATCAGTGCGTCTCCTTAGGCGGGACCGGGGAAGTGACGCCTTCGGCGGGCAGTTCCTCGTCGGTCAGGTACTTCTTCAGCTCGGCCCGGTCGAACAGCGCGAGCAGGTCCGGGCGCATCGGGATGATCGGCTGGTGCGACACCTGCGCCTTATCGCCGTCCAGCGAGCAGACCAGGTTGACCTTGCGCCAGTCTGGCGACATCTCAGGGAAGTCGTCCCTGGTGTGGCCGCCGCGGGACTCCTGGCGCTCCAGCGCCGCCTGCGCGATGCAGTCCGAGACCAGCAGCATGTTGCGCAGGTCAAGGGCCAGGTGCCAGCCAGGGTTGTAGGCCCGGCCGCCCGGCACGCTGACGTGAGCGGCCCGCACCCGCAGCTTGTCCAGCTCGCCGAGTGCCGCCTTCAGCTCATGCTCCCGCCTGATGATGCCGACCAGGTCGTTCATGGTCTGCTGCAGCTCGGCGTGGACCTGATAGGCGTTCTCGCCATGAGCGCGCTCCAGCGGGGCCAGCGCCTCGGCGGTGGCGTCCGCGACCGTTGCCTCGCTCGGTGTCGGGCGAGAGCCTGCCGCCAGGCCGTCAACGTACTGCGCGGCGTGCATCCCGGCGCGGCGGCCGAACACCAGCAGGTCAGACAGGGAGTTGCCGCCGAGCCGGTTAGAGCCGTGCATGCCGCCGGAGACCTCGCCGACCGCGAACAAGCCGGCCACGCTGGCCTGCTGCGTGTCCGGGTCGACCTCGACCCCGCCCATCATGTAGTGACAGGTCGGCCCGACCTCCATCTGCTCCTTGGTGATGTCGACGTCGGCCAGTTCCTTGAACTGATGGCACATCGACGGCAGCTTGCGCAGGATCTCCTCGGCCGGGCGGCGCGAGGCGATGTCCAGGAAGACCCCGCCGTGCGGCGACCCCCGGCCGGCCTTGATCTCGGAGTTGATCGACCTGGAGACCTCATCGCGGGGCAGCAGCTCGGGCGGGCGGCGGTTATTCCCCTGGTCGTCGTACCAGCGGTCGGCCTCGTCCTCGGTCTCCGCGTACTGCGCGCGGAACACGTCAGGGACGTAGTCGAACATGAACCGGTTGCCGTCGGAGTTCCGCAGCACCCCGCCGTCGCCGCGGACCGACTCGGTGACCAGGATTCCCTTCACCGACAGTGGCCAGACCATCCCGGTCGGGTGGAACTGCACGAACTCCATGTTCAGCGTGGTCGCCCCGGCTAGCAGGGCGAGCGCGTGCCCGTCGCCGGTGTACTCCCACGAGTTCGAGGTGACTTTGAACGACTTGCCGATCCCGCCGGTCGCGAGGATCACCGCGGGCGCCTCGAACAGCACGAAGCCGCCGGTCTCCCTGACGTAGCCGAACGCGCCGGCGATCCGGCCGCCCTCGGTCATCAGCTCGGTGATCGTAGTCTCGGCGAAGACCTTGATCATGCCTTCCGGGTCGCCACCGGCGATCGCGTCCTCCTGCTGCAGCGCCACCACCTTCTGCTGCAGGGTCCTGATCAGCTCTAGGCCGGTCCGGTCGCCGACGTGCGCCAGCCGCGGGTACTCGTGGCCGCCGAAGTTGCGCTGGCTGATCTTGCCATCTTTGGTCCGGTCGAAGACCGCGCCCCACGCCTCAAGTTCCCAGATCCGTTCCGGGGCCTCCTTGGCGTGCAGTTCGGCCATCCGCCAGCTGTTGAGGAACTTGCCGCCGCGCATCGTGTCGCGGAAATGCACCTGCCAGCTGTCCTTGGCGTTGACGTTGCCCATCGCCGCGGCGGCGCCGCCCTCGGCCATGACGGTGTGCGCCTTGCCGAACAGCGACTTGGAGATGATCGCCGTCTTCTTGCCGGCCAGCCGCGCCTCGATGGCCGCGCGCAGCCCGGACCCCCCGGCGCCGATCACCACGACGTCGTAGGAGTGCCGCTCGATGTCAGTCATCCGACGTGCCTGCCTCTGCCTGCATAATCTGCTTCAGTTTGCCTCAGTTGAATATCCGCGGGTCACTGAAGACCCCGGCCGCGACCAGCCAGATGTAGAGGTCGGTCAGCATCAGCGTGCCCAGCGTGGTCCAGGCGAGCTGCATGTGTTTCGCGTTCATCTTGGAGACCTGGGTCCATATCCAGTATCGGGCCGGATGCTTGGAGAAATTCTTCAGCCGGCCGCCGGTGATGTGCCGGCAGGAGTGGCAGGACAGCGTGTATGCCCACAGCAGCACCACGTTGACGGCCATGATCAGCGTGCCGAGGCCGATCCCGAAACTGCCGTTCGGGCCGCGGAACGCCTGGGTCAGGTCGTAGGTGTTCAGGATCGAGACCAGGATGACCACGTAGAAGAAGAACCGGTGCAGGTTCTGCATGATCAGCGGGAACCTGGTCTCACCGCTGTAGCGGGCGTGCGGCTCGCGGACTGCGCAGGCCTCCGGGGCGCGATAGAACGCCCGGTAGTAGGCCTTGCGGTAGTAGTAGCAGCTGAGCCGGAAGCCCAGGATGAACGGCAGGCCCACGATCGCGTACGGGATGATCGAGGGCACCTTCGGGAACCAGGTACCCAGGCTGCTCGCCCCCGGTGCGCACGCGCCGCTGACGCAGGGGGAGTAGAACGGCGTGAGGTAGTGGTAGCGCGGCACCCAGTACCACCGGCCGAGGAAGACGTGCACGCACGCGTAGGCCACCCAGATGGTCAGCGCTGCGGCGGTGATCCGCGGTTCCCGCCACCAGGGATCCTTGCGCAGCGTCCGCTCGGAGATCTGCGCCCTGGTCTTGGCCGGTACCACCGGTGCCTGCGTCATTGTCGAGCACTCCGCCCTGGAAACCGCTGAGGTTCGCAGCGTGCCGCATCCGCTTCGCCAGCCGCGTGGCGGTGCCACCCGGCTGCGCGGCGTGGCCACGTTGCCGTCAGAACCCTATTCCACTGCATACCACCGCGAGGCCGCGGGGCGAGGTTCTGCGGCGTGTGACACTCGCTACATCAGGCCGCCGAGCGCGGTACGCAGGAAGTCCACCTGAAGGAGCAGCAGGTTCTCGGCCACCTCCTCCTGCGAGGCCAGGTGGGTGACGCCGGACAGCGGGAGCACGGAATGCGGCCTGCCCGCGGCGAGCAGCGCCGAGGATAGCCGGAGCGTATGGGCGACCACCACGTTGTCGTCGGCCAGGCCATGGATGAGCAGCAGCGGCCTGGTCAGCCGGGCCGCGTCGGGCAGCAGCGAGCTGCGCTCGTAGGCCTCCTGCTGGTCATCGGGGTGACCCAGGTACCGCTCGCAGTAATGGGTGTCGTACAGCCGCCAGTCGGTGACCGGCGCGCCCGCCACCGCCGCGTGGAACACATCAGGCCGCCGCAGCACGGCCAGCGCGGCCAGGAACCCGCCGAACGACCAGCCTCTGATCGCCACCCGGCTGGTGTCCAGGTCAGGGCACCGGGCCACGGCGGCGGTGAGCGCGTCGACCTGATCCTCCAGCACCGGCCCGGTAACATCCCCGGCGATGGCCCGCTCCCACTCCGGCCCGCGCCCCGGGGTGCCGCGGCCGTCCGCGATCACCACCGCGAAGCCCTGCTCGGCCAGCCACTGCGAGGTGAGGTAGGCCGACCCGCTAGCCAGCACCATCTGGGCGTGCGGCCCGCCGTAGGGGTCGAGCAGGACCGGCAGCTTTCCCGAGCCCGGCCGGTGCCAGGACGGCAGCAGCAGCGCGGTGCGGACGCCGCGCGGTCCGGCGCCGAAGATCACCGGGTGCGGGCCGGGCAGCAGCGGGCGATCGGCGTGCTCGGTGATCCGCCCGGCCTCCTTCCCGTCGCACAGCACCCGGACGCTCAGCCGGGTGGAGTCCAGCGACCTGGCCGCTATCACGGTGGTGCCGCCGGATCGCCGGCCGGTGGCGACCTGGCGGGACGGCTCGCCCGCGTCCGCGGCGGTTACGTCCGCGGCGGCCAGGCCGTCCGGCCCGTAGGTCCACAGGCCGATCTCGGTCGGTTCGCCGGCCGACGCGCTGAACAGGATGGTGTCGCCGTCGACGCTGAGGATCTCCCTGACCTCGAGCGTGGCAGGGGTGACCGGCGCGGCCGTGCCCGCGGCGAGTTCATCCGAGGTGGCCACGAGCAGCCGTCGCGCCCCTCCGGCGTCGGCGGTCCACACGATCCGGCCGTCGTCGGTCCTGGCCGGGACCCCCGGCACGATCTCCAGCCAGTGCGCGTCGGTGTCGGCGCGGACGAGGCTGGTCGTCCCGGTGGCCGGGTTGACCGTCAGAACGCGCATCTCCCGCTGATCGCGGCTTTGCACCACGATCAGCGGCGCGTCCGGGCGGACCCGGTCCCAGCTGGCCGTGACCAGATAGGGATACGCCGCCCGGTCCCAGTCGACCTGGATAAGGCCGCCGTCCAGAGCGGCAAGCACAAGCAAGACATCGGCGTTGGGCGTGCCTGCGGCCGGGTAGCCGACCTGCGTTGCCGGGCGGTCCGGGTTGGCTGGATCAGCGATGTACCAGCGCTGGACCGGACGCTCATCGACCCGGGCGGCCAGCAGTGCGCTGCCGTCTGGTGCCCACCAGTAGCCGCGCATGCGGCCCATTTCTTCCGCGGCGATAAATTCGGCCATGCCAAACGAGACACCGGGCGTGTCACCCGGTTCAGCGATCGCGTGGTCATCGCCGGTGGCCAGGTCGGTAACGCGTAGTGCGCCGCCGTGCAGGTAGGCAACGCGTCGGCCGCCGGGGTCGGGCCGCGGATCGGCCGCCGGGGCACGTGACCTGACTGCGCGGACCGCCGGGGTGCCCGCGAGGTCGGCCACATACAGCTGGCCGGACAGGGCGAAGGCGGCGACCCGCAGCTGTGCGTCGGTGGCGAATCCGACGATGCCTCCGGCCCGTTCCCTGGCCCGCTCCCTGCGCGCTTTCTCGGCCGGGTCCAGCTGGTCCCCGCCCGGGGTGATCAGGGCCGGATCGGCTATCAGGTACTCCTGGGCCGCCTCGACGTCGAAGAGCCACAGGCAGCTCGCCGGGTCGGTGCCGCTCTTGGAGCGGAGGAAGGCGATTCTGCCGCCATCCGGTGAGATCTGGAAGGAACGCGGCACGCCCAGGGTGAACCGCTGCGTCCGGGCCTGCTGCCGCGGGAAGGTGTCGGCCATACCAGTAGATCCTGCCAGCATGGCCCCGCAGCGCAGGCAGCTAGGCTCGCGGCATGAGCCAACGGGACGACCGCCGGCTGCTGCTCGTGCACGCCCATCCCGATGACGAGACGATCGGCACCGGGGCGACGATGGCTATGTACGCCGCCGAGGGCGCCGGGGTGACGCTGGTGACCTGCACGCTCGGTGAGCTAGGCGAGGTGATCCCGGCCGATCTCGCGTACCTGGCCGCGGACCGCGAGGACCGCCTTGGCGAGTACCGGATCGGGGAGCTTGCCGCCGCTTGCGCGGCGCTTGGCGTGACCGACCACCGGTTCCTCGGCGGGCCCGGGCGGTGGCGTGATTCCGGGATGATGGGCCTGGACACCAACGACGCGCCCGGCTGCTTCTGGCAGGCCGACCTGGACGACGCCGCGGCCGAACTGCTGGCGGTGATCCGTGCGGTCGGCCCGCAGGTGCTGGTCAGCTACGACCAGAACGGTCTCTACGGGCACCCTGATCACATCAAGGCGCACCGGGTGGCACGGCGGGCCTTCGAGCTGGCCGATGGGCAGGTGAGCAAGTTCTATGCCACGGCGGTACCCAGGTCGGTGCTGGCCCAGGCCATCGATCTGGCCCGCGGCGACGAGACTGCCAGCGGTGCCGCCGGCGGAGGCGTGGACTTCAGGCAGGTCGAGTCGGTGGATGAGCTCCCGTTCGGCACCCCGGATGACGAGGTCACCACTGAGATCGACGCAAGCGCGTTCCTGGACGCCAAGCTAGCCGCGCTGCGCGCTCATGCCACCCAGATCGCGGTGGACAGCCCGTTTTTCGCGCTCTCCAACAACATCGGTCAGCGGGCCTTCGGCCGCGAGTACTACACGCTGCTGGCCGGCCCGCGTGGCCCGGACGCCGGTCCTGATGGCCGGGAGAGCGATCTCTTCGGCGGGATTGGCTAGCCTTCCTGTGGTGGACAACGCACCGCCGCAGCCCGGCCAGCCGCAGCCCGGCCAGCCGCAGCCCGGAAGCAGCCAGTTCGGCCAGGCCGGAGGCAGCGGGCCGGGCCGGGCCGGGCCCCCACAGTCCCGGCCCGGATCCGGCCAGCAGCCGGCCACCCGGCAGCTGGCGGTTGTCGGCGCCTGCTACGCGGTGCTGTTCCTGCTCGGGGTCGCCGAGGGCGTCATCGGCTCCTTCCAGTACAGCGGCGGGATCGGCCGCATCCCAGGAGCGGCCCTGGGGTTCGACGCGCTGATCCTGGTGACGTGTCTGCTCGCCGCCTGGGGAATGCGGAGGCCGGCTGCCGGACTTATGCCCGCTGTGGGGTGGTTTGCCGCCTCGTTCGTGCTAGCCATGCGTACCCCAGGAGGGAGCATCGTGATAACGAACACGGTCGCGGGCAAATGGTTCCTGTTCGGCGGGGCCCTGTGTGCGGCCGCCGCGGTGGTCGCCTCCTTTGCCCTGTTGCCGACTGCCAGGGCACCAAGGCGCGGCAGCCTCCGGCCGCGGAAGCCGGGTTCGTGATGCCGGTAGACAACGCGGCGTTCCGGCATGCGGCCGGGCGGTTCCCCAGCGGCATCTTGGTGGTATGCACCAGCCTGGACGGCATTTTGCACGCGATGACCGTGAGCGCGTTCACGTCGGTGTCGGTGGAGCCGTTCCGTGTGCTGTTCTGCGCAGAGAAGATCGCGCGTTTTCACGATGCTGTCCTTGCCGCTGGGGAGTGGTCCGCCTCGATACTCGACGATGACTCGGAGAAGACGGCGCGCTGGCTGGCTACCCGCGGCCGGCCGCTGACCGGTCAGCTCGATACCATCGGTCACCACCCGGGCGCCGAGACCGGCATGCCGATCCTGGACGCCGCGCTCGCGGCGCTCGAGTGCCGGACCACAGCCGTCTACGACGGCGGGGATCACAGCATCGTGGTCGGGGAGGTCGTCGGGGTCAGCGGGCCGCGGGAGCAGGGCGAGCCGCTGATCCACCACGCAGGCCGCTACCGTCGGCTCGCCCCGGACCTGTGAGGCTGCTGCTGCGGTGCGCGGTTGCCGTGGGATCGGTTACCCGGGGTCGTAGCCGAGGTTGGGCCGCAGCCAGCGCTCGACGTCGGCAAGCTCGAGCCCGCGCCGATGAGCGTAGTCTTCAGCCTGGTCTTTGCCGATGCGCCCCACCGTGAAGTACCGCGAGGACGGATGGGCGAAGAGCAATCCGCTGACGCTCGCCGCCGGGGTCATTGCGAACGATTCGGTCAGGGCCATCCCGAGCTGCCCGGCGTCGAGCAGCTCGAACAGGTCCTGCTTCTGGCTGTGATCGGGGCTCGCGGGGTAGCCGAGCGCGGGACGGATGCCGCGGAAGCGCTCGGCGTGCAGGTCCTCGATCGCCGGGTCGGCGTCGGGCTCGTACCAGGCGCGCCGCGCCTGGAGGTGGATGTGCTCGGCAAACGCTTCGGCGAGCCGGTCGGCTAGTGCCTTCACCATGATCGCCCGGTAGTCGTCATGCCGGGCCTCGAAGGCGGCGGCAAGGTCTTCGGCACCGTGGATGGCCACGGCGAACCCGCCGAGGTAATCCCCGGCCGGGGCGAGGTAGTCCGCGAGGCACCGGTTGGGCCGGCCGGCCGGCTTGGCCGTTTGCTGGCGCAGCATCGGCAACCGAACGCTGCCGCCGCCCGCGCCTGCTGCGGCCGCCGGGCCGGGGTCGATCACGATGTCGTCGCCGTCGGAGCGGGCGGGCCAGAAGCCGTACGCGCCCCGGGCCTGGAACTGGCTGCCGGAGATGATCTCGTCGAGGAGGGCGTTCGCGTCGTCGTAGAGCTCCCGGGCGACCGGCTCATCAAGGATTGCCGGGTACTTGCCCTTCAGTTCCCAGGCGAGGAAGAGGAACTGCCAGTCGATCATCGCGCGGAGGGCGGTCAGGTCCGGCTGGACCGTGCGGACGCCGCTGAAATCCGGGACGGGCAGGTCGTCGAACGAGACCTGCTCACGGTTGGCCCGGGCCCCGGCGAGGGGCAGCAGCGGGGTGCGCTGCTTGGTCGCATGCTGCTCGCGCAGCCGCTCCTGCTCTTCGCGGTTGCGCACGGCCAGCGCCTCGGCCCGGTCATCGTCGAGCAGGTCCGCGACCACGCCTGCGACCCGGGATGCGTCGAGCACGTGGACGGTGGTGCCATCGTAGGCAGGGGCGATGCGCACCGCCGTGTGCTGCCGCGAGGTGGTGGCGCCGCCGATCAGCAACGGCAGCTTAAGCCCGCGGCGCTGCATCTCGGCGGCGACGGTGACCATCTGGTCCAGCGACGGGGTGATCAGCCCCGACAGGCCGACGGCGTCGGCGCCTTCGGTGACGGCGGTGTCCAGGATGGTGGCCGCGGGAACCATCACGCCGAGGTCGATGACCTGGTAGTTGTTGCAGCCGAGGACGACCCCCACAATGTTCTTGCCGATGTCGTGCACGTCGCCCTTGACCGTGCCGAGCACCACTTTTCCCTGGCCGCGGTCTTCCGCTGCGTGCCCGTCACGGCGCGCCTGCTCCTTCTCGGCTTCCATGTACGGCTCGAGGTAGGCGACCGAGCGCTTCATCACCCGGGCGCTCTTCACTACCTGGGGCAGGAACATTTTCCCTGCGCCGAATAGGTCACCCACGATCTTCATGCCGTCCATGAGCGGCCCCTCGATCACGTCCAGGGGCCGCGCTGCCCGCTGCCGGGCTTCCTCGGTGTCGGCCTCGATGAAATCGACGATGCCGTGCACGAGAGCGTGCCCCAGCCGCTGCTCGACCGTTGCGTCGCGCCAGGACAGGTCTACGGCGCGCTGGGTGCCCTGCCCGCTCACCGTCTCGGCGAACGCCACGAGCCGGTCGGTGGCGTCGTCGCGCCGGTCAAAGAGCACGTCCTCGACAAGCTCGAGCAGGTCGGCCGGGATGTCCTGGTAGACGGCCAGCTGCCCGGCGTTGACGATGCCCATATCCAGCCCGGCGCGCACGGCGTGGAACAGGAACGCCGAGTGCATGGCCTCGCGCACGACAGTGTTGCCGCGGAAGGAGAACGACAGGTTGGAGATGCCGCCGCTGGTGTGCACGCCCGGACACCGCTGCTTGATCAATGGCAGCGCGTCGATGAACGCCTTCGCGTAGCCGTTGTGCTCGGCGATGCCGGTGGCGACCGCGAGCACGTTGGGGTCGAACACGATGTCCTCGGCGGCGAACCCAGCGTGCTGCGTCAGAAGGTCGTAGGCCCGGCCGCAGATCGCCACCTTGCGCTCGGTAGTGTCGGCCTGCCCTTGCTCGTCGAAGGCCATGACGACCACGCCTGCGCCGTAATCGCGGATACGCCTGGCCTGCTCGAGGAACGGCTCCTCGCCCTCCTTGAGGCTGATCGAGTTGACGACGCCCTTGCCCTGCACGCACTTGAGGCCGGCCTCCAGCACGCTCCACCGCGAGCTGTCAATCATGATCGGGATACGCGCGACCTCGGGCTCCGTCGCGACCAGATTGAGGAATGTGGTCATGGCGTGCTCGCTGTCGAGCAGATCGGCGTCCATGTTGACGTCGAGCAGGTTGGCCCCGCCGCGTACCTGCTCGAGCGCGACGCCGACGGCGCCCTGGTGATCATCGGCCTCGATCAGGCGCCTGAACCGCGCCGACCCGGTGACGTTGGTGCGCTCCCCGATCATGACGAACCCGGTGTCCGGGCCCAGATCGAAAGGCTCCAGGCCGCTGAACCGGGTATGGGCAGGCGCAGCCGGAATCCGGCGCCGCTCCAGGCCTGACACGGCGGCCGCGATCTTCGCTATGTGCGCGGGCGTCGTGCCGCAGCACCCGCCGACGATGTTGACCATTCCTGAGGCCGCGAACTCGCGGAGCAGCCGTGCGGTCTGCTCGGGTGTCTGGTCATAGCCGCCGAACGCGTTCGGCAGCCCGGCGTTGGGATGACAGGCCGTGTAGGTGCCGGCCAGCTTCGACAGCTCGGCGATGTGCGGGCGGATTTCCGCGGCGCCCAGTGAGCAGTTCACGCCGGCCACCAGCGGGTCGGCCTGCTGGATCGAGTTCCAGAACGCTTCGACGGTCTGCCCGGAGAGCGTCCGCCCGCTCATGTCCACGATCGTCACCGAGATCCACAGCGGCAGGTGCGGAGCGACATCGCGGGCGGCCGCGATCGCGGCCTTGGCGTTCAGGGTGTCGAAGATCGTCTCGATCAGCAGCAGGTCAACCCCGCCGTCGGCCAGTGCCTGGATCTGCTCGGCGTACGCCAAGCGGACCTCGTCGAACGACACGGCCCGGTACGCGGGGTCCTCCACGCGAGGGGACAGTGACAGCGTGACGTTTAGCGGCCCGACCGAGCCAGCCACGAACCGGCCGCCGACCTCGTCCGTGGCCTGGCGTGCCAGCTGAGCACCACGCAGGTTCATCTCCGTGACCAGCGGCTGCAGCCGGTAGTCGGACTGGCCGATGCTTGTCGCGGTGAACGTGTTGGTCGTGGCGATGTCGGCCCCGGCCGCCAGATATTGCCTGTGCACGTCAAGGACGATGTCCGGACGCGTCAGATTCAGCAGGTCCGGATCACCGGCCACATCATGCGGATGGTCGGCGAACCGCTCGCCGCGGTAGTCGGCCGCAGCGAGCCCGGCGCCCTGCAGCATTGTTCCCCAGGCCCCGTCGAGCACCACGACCCGCTGGTCAAGGAGCTCTCGCAGGGCCTCAACGCTGCCACTGCGGTTCAAGGGCGTACCCAATAGACCACCTCCCCTTGAGGGAGGCGCCCTTACGAACATTAGCCAGGCCGAGCGTGGCGGGCCGCAGCCCGTTGCAGCGCCTCTCGACCTGTCAGCCGAGCTTATCAAAGCCCAGCTATTTCACCGGACCCACTGAGCACCCTGGACCGTGATGTCCGCGTGGCCCGATTAATCCTTTTTATCCGGATCATCTCGTCATGGCTCCGGCGCTGACACCGGAACCTGTCCCGGGGTGCTGTAGCGATATGCCGGTAATACGCCCATCTGCGCTCTGGTGTCAGTACCGGGCAGCCGGCGGCTCATGGGATCAGCGAGCACCGGCGGGCTCTGGCGCGCGGCGAGGTCAGCTCGGAAGCAGACCTTCAGGTACGTCGGCTTCCGCCGCCCTCAGTTCCTCGCCTAGCGCCTTGGCCTGCGCGTCTAGCCGGGTGCTCGCCGCGACCCCGCGGCCAAGGAGCCCGACTACGACGAAGTTGAGCGCGAGCAGGTTAGGCAGCCGATAGCGCTCGATCATCAGCCCGGCGGTCGATGGAACCAGCTCGCCCAGCCGCTCAGCCGTCAGATAATGGTCCAGCCAGGCGTACGCCTCGGGGGTGCGCACCCAGACGCCCACGTTGGCGTTGCCGCCCTTATCGCCCGACCGTGCCCCGGCGATCAGGCCCAGCGGCGCCCGGACGGTGCGCGCCGCGGCGAGAGGAGCTAGCTCACCGCCGGCCACCCCCGGCTGGTGGCTGGCTGGCTCGGGCTGGTGGCCGGCAGGCTCGGGATGGTGGGTGGCTGGTACCGGCTGGTGGGTGGCTGGCGCGGGCTGGTGGCTGGCAGGCTCGGGATGGTGGGTGGCTGGTACCGGCAAGTCGGGGGGAGCCGCCGGGGCCGTCCCGGTCGGCCCGGGCCGGTCCGACGGAGGTGCCCCGGCCGGGCCGGTCCAGGCCTGCGCGCCGTCGATGACGACGCGCGCGGGCACCTGGCAGGCCGGCACCAGGGCGGGCCAGTACACGCCGTAGGACGACGCGTCGCCCGGAGGGGTCAGCGGGAACAGGCCCGGATAGCTGGCCAGCGCCGTCTCGATGACGGCCCCGGAGAACATCCGCCCGGCCCTCGACCGGTCGGCGTCCAGAACGCTGATGCGCAGCAGCGCCGGATCGGAGCCCACCAGTTCGACGGAGACTTCATCGAAGGCCTGCCGGCCGCCCGGCACCCTGGCCCAGATCGCCCGCTGGGCCACGTCGGCTTTGGCCGCCGCCTCCAGCCCCTCGATCACCAGGATCATCGTGTTGCGGTAGCCGCCCGCGTAGTTGATCGCGACCTTCAGGTTGGCGGGCGGCGGCTCGCCGCGGCAACCTGTCACCAGGACCCGGTCCGGGCCCTGCTGTGCTAGGCGGATCGAGTCGAACCTGGCGATCACGTCCGGGTTGGCGTACCTCGGGCTGCCGATCTCGTACAGCAACTGCGCGGTCACGGTGCCGACGCTGACCAGGCCGCCGGTACCAGGATGCTTGGTGATCACCGCTGACCCATCCGCCGCCAGCTCGGCCAGCGGGAAACCGGCCTGGGCGAGATCGGGAACCTCGCCGAAGAAAGCGTAGTTGCCGCCGGTGGCCTGGCATCCGCACTCGATGATGTGACCGGCGGCCACGGCGCCCGCCAGCGCGTCCAGGTCGTCGCCTGACCAGCCGAACCGCCACATGCCCGGCCCGACGGCGAGGGCCGCGTCGGTGACCCTCCCGGTGACCACCACGTCGGCCCCGAACCGGAGTGCCTCGGCGATCGGCAGGCCGCCGAGATACGCATTGGCGGTCAGCGGGGTGACCCGTGCCTGGGCGAGCTTCTGCCCGCTGTCGGTGTTGGCCAGATCGCAGCCCGCAGCGGTCAGCTCGCTCAGCCGTCCCAGCAGGTCGTCGCCCTCGACATGCGCGACCATCGGCGCGAGCCCGGCCCGCCGGGCCAGCTCGCGGACGGCGTCAGCGCAGCCGGCCGGGTCGAGCCCGCCGGCGTTCGACACGATCTTGATCCCGCGTTCCAGGCAGGTGCCGAGCACCTGCTCCAGCTGGCTCAGGAAGGTCCGCGCGTAGCCTGGGCCGCCCCGGTCCCGGCTCTTGGCAAGGAGCAGCATGGTGAGCTCGGCAAGCCAGTCGCCGGTGAGCACGTCGATCGGGCCGCCCTCGACCATCTCCCGGGCCGCTGAGAGCCGGTCGCCATAAAAGCCGCTGCAGTTAGCGACCCGCAGGACGGGCCTGCCAGCGGCCGGCCCGCTGCCTGCCGGCCCGCTGCCTTCGGCCCTCATCGTCTCCTCACCGCCCGGCGGTCCAGCTGGGGTCGCGTTTCTCCGCAAAGGCGGCCATGCCCTCCTGGGCCTCAGGCGATGCGAACCTGGTCGCCGACAGCTCAGCCATCCGAGCCAGCCCATCGACCAGCGGCAGCCCGGGCACGTCGCGCAGGATGGCCTTGGTGACTGCGAGCGCGCCTGGCGCACCGCGTAGCAGCATGCTCACGTACCTGCTCGTTTCCGCGTCGAGGTCGGCCTCGGCCGTGACGGCGGTCAGCAGCCCGATCCGGGCGGCCCGGTCAGCATCGAAGGCCTCCCCGGTGAGGAAGTACTCATAACCGGCCCTGGGCTGCATCCGGCGCAGGCAGGTCACCGCGATGACCGCAGCCGCGACGCCGATCCTGACCTCGGTGAACGCGAACGTGGCCGACCGTGCCGCGATCGCGATGTCGCACGCCGCGAGCAGGCCGATGCCGCCCGCCCTTGCGCTCCCGTTGACCCGGCAGACGACCGGCTTGTCGCTGTCCCAGATGAGCTGGAGGATGTGCGGGAACAAGGCCGGCGCCGCCGCCGGGCGCTGCCTGCTCTCCTTCAGGTCGGCACCGGAGCAGAACACCGGGCCGGTCCCGGTCAGCACGATCACCCGGACGACCGGATCAGCCAGCGCCCCGGCCAGCGTCTCGTGAAGCTCGGTGAGCAGGCCGGACGAGAGCGCATTACGGTTGGCTGGCGAGTCGAGGGTGATGGTGGCGACCTGGCCGGCCTGGTCGCAGCGGACCAGGCTGTTCATGCGTCCTCCCTGGTAACGATGGCGAGCACGTCTCCCGCCTCCACCTGCGTGCCCGGCACGACCCGCAGTTCAGACATGGTCCCGTCGGCAGGCGCCAGGATCTGGTGCTCCATCTTCATGGCCTCCAGGATGAGCACCGGCTGCCCGGCCGTGACCCGGTCGCCGCTAGCGACCTCGGCCCGCACCAGGATGCCCGGCATCGGCGCGACGAGCGACCCCGGCTCCCCGGTGGCGGCCGGAGGGGGCAGCCGTTCAGCTGGCGTCAGCGCCACCGCGCCGAAACCGGAATCCACCCAGACCACGCCGCCGGCCCGGTCGATGTCGAACCTCTGCCGTACACCGGAAACCTCGAGCACCACCTGATCGTCGGCCATGGCGATCACGTCGAGGGCACCGGGCTCCACGGCCAGCACCGCGTCCGGGCGGGCGGCGTCGTTGACCCCTGTCCCGTCCGGCCGGGCGGCGTCCTTGACCCCCATCCCCTCCGGGGTACCGACGTCCACGACCTTCATCCCGTCGCGAGTCCACGAGTAAGCGACCGTTATCCGCCCGCCCGGGCCGTCGTACGATCTGCGCTGCGGCTGGGAGAGCACGTTCCGCCAGCCGCCGGGCAGACCGGCCCCGGCGCGGGCGGCAGCCCTCGCCGCGGCCGCGTCGGCGAGCGCGGCGGCGACCGCCGACAGCCGGACCGCTGCGTCGCTGGGTGTCAGCCCGGCCAGGTCATAGTCGGCCAGCAGCGAGGTGTCGGCATGCCCGGCCAGGAACGCGGGGTGGCGCAGCACGCTGACGAGCAGGTTGCGGTTGGTGGCCGGGCCGTGTAGGTACGCCCGGTCCAGGGCGCTGGCCAGCCTCCGGGCTGCGGGCTGCCGGGCGGGCGCCCACGCGATCAGCTTGGCAAGCATCGGATCATAGTGCGGGCTGATCTCGCTGCCGGACTCGATGCCGCTGTCCAGCCGCAGGCCGGCCAGCGCGGCAGGCGGAGTGAACCAGGTGTCGACGCCCGGGATGCGCAGCATGTGCATGGTGCCGCTGGCGGGACGGTAACCGGCGGGCGGATCCTCCGCATACAGCCTGGCCTCGATCGCGTGGCCGGTCGCGGCCGGCCGGCGCGGGGGCAGCGCGATGCCCTGGGCGATATCGAGCTGGATCGCGACCAGGTCGAGGCCATGCACGCATTCGGTAACCGGGTGCTCGACCTGCAGTCTGGTGTTGAACTCAAGAAAGTAGAACTGCCCGTCGGAGGTGAGCAGGAACTCGGCGGTGCCCGCGCCGGTGTATCCGACCGTCCGGGTGATGGCTGCCGCTGCAGCGAGCAGTTCCTCGCGCAGCCGCGGGCCGACAGCGGGGGACGGGCTCTCCTCGATCACTTTCTGGTACTTGCGCTGGACGGAGCAGTCCCGCTCCGTCAGCGCCCACACCGAGCCGAAGGTATCGGCAAGCACCTGCACCTCAACGTGCCGCGGGCCGGGAAGCAGCGGCTCACAGAAAATCGTCGGATCGCCGAACGCCGACTGGGCCTCCCGGCGTGCGGCCGCGAGCGCGGCGGGCAGCTCAGCCGCCGAGCTGACCTCCCGCATGCCGCGGCCCCCACCGCCACCGGAAGCCTTGACCAGCACAGGGAAGGTGGTGACCGATTCCGGGTCGAGCATGGGCAGCACCCGAACGCCCGCGCCGGCCGCGAGCTTCTTCGAAGTGATCTTGGACCCCATGGCTTCGATCGCGTCGGCTGGCGGCCCGACCCAGGTCAGGCCCGCGGCCACGACCGCCCGGGCGAAGCCGGCGTCCTCGGCAAGGAAGCCATAGCCGGGGTGGACCGCGTCGGCGCCCGCGGCCACGGCGGCAGCCACGATCGCAGGCCCGTTCAGGTAGGTCTGCCCCGGGCTGGCGCCGGGCAGCCGGACGGCGGCGTCGGCGTCGGCGGTATGCGGCGCCGCGGCATCGGGATCGGCGAACACCGCCACGCAGCCGATGCCGGCCAGCCGGCAGCTGCGGAAGATCCGGCGCGCGATCTCGCCCCGGTTGGCAACAAGCAGCCTGGTTATCACGCGTGCGTCGGTCACAGCCGGAACACGCCGTAGCTGCCTGGCCCCGCCGCGGTGCCGGCCGGAGTTGCCCAGCTGGGTGCCGCCCAGCCCGGCGGCGCGCTCTGGATCGCCGACAGGCAGATGCCGAGCACCGTACGGGTGTCCCGCGGGTCGATCACTCCGTCATCGTAGAGCCGGCCGGACAGGAAGAAGGCCTGCGATTCGGCCTCGATCTGGTCCTCCACGGCGGTGCGCATCGCCGCGTCGGCGGCCTCGTCGTAGGGCTCGCCCCTGGCCGCTGCGGCCTGCCTGCCGACGATCGACAGCACGCCGGCCAGCTGCGCGGGCCCCATCACCGCGGACTTCGCGCTCGGCCAGCTGAACAGGAACCGCGGGTCGTAGGCGCGGCCGCACATGCCGTAGTTGCCCGCGCCATAGGAGGCGCCGAGCACGACCGTCAGGTGCGGCACCCGGCTGTTGGAGACCGCGTTGATCATCAGGGCACCGTGCTTGATGATGCCGGCCTGCTCGTAGCTGGCGCCGACCATGTAGCCGGTGGTGTTCTGCAGGAACAGCAGCGGGGTCACGGCCTGGTTGGCCAGCTGGATGAACTGCGCGGCCTTCTGCGACTCGGCGCTGAACAGCACGCCGCGCGCATTGGCGAGGATCCCGATCGGATAGCCGTGCAGGGTGGCCCAGCCGGTCACCAGGCTGCTGCCGTACAGCGGCTTGAACTCGTCGAAGTCCGAGCCGTCGGTGATCCGTGCGATCACCTCCCGCGGATCGAACGGCGCCTTCAGGTCCTCGGGCACGATCCCGAGGAGCTCGTCCTCGCTGTAGGCAGGCGCGGCCGGCGGCCGGGCTGGCGGGCGGCCGAGCTTGCGCCAGTTCAGCCGGGCCACGATGGACCGGCCGAGCCGCAGCGCGTCGTGCTCGTCGGCGGCAAGGTAGTCGGCCAGCCCGGAACTGCGGGCGTGCATGCCGCCGCCCCCGAGTGACTCATCGTCGGACTCCTCGCCGGTCGCCATCTTCACCAGCGGCGGCCCGCCAAGGAAGACCTTGGCCCGGCCCTCGACCAGGACCGCGTAATCGCTCATCCCCGGCACGTAAGCGCCGCCCGCCGTGGAGTTGCCGAAGACGAGCGCGATCGTCGGGATACCGGCCGCCGACAGCCGGGTCAGGTCGCGGAAGATCTGGCCGCCCGGGATGAAGATCTCTTTCTGCGTCGGCAGGTCGGCACCGCCCGACTCGACCAGGTTGATCAGCGGCAGCCGGTTCCGCAGCGCGATCTCGCCTGCCCGCAGCGACTTGCGCAGCGTCCATGGATTGGACGACCCGCCGCGGACCGTCGGGTCGCTTGCGGACAGCACGCATTCGGTGCCCTCGACGACGCCGATACCGGTCACAACGCTGCCCCCGACGTTGAACCCGGTGCCCCAGGCGGCCAGCGGGGACAGCTCGAGGAATGGCGAGTCCGGGTCGATGAGCAGCTCGATACGCTCCCGCGCGGTCAGCTTGCCGCGGCTGCGGTGCCGCTCGGTGTACGCGGGGCCGCCGCCCGCCACCGCCTTCGCGTGCTCCGCGTCAAGCTCGGTGAGCCGCGCGAGCATCGCCGCGCGCCTGGCCGCGTACTCCGCGCCGCGGCTGTCGAGCGCACTGGTGAGGACGGTCACACGCCGAACGATATTCGCCTGGCGGCGGCCAGAGCCACCGGTTGGCCAGGCAGCGTTACCCCGGGCCGGGCCGGCGCCGGAATGAGCAGCACGGCCGCCCAACCTCGGACGCGTTCGACAGCTGCCGGACCGGAGTCAGGTTCTCAGGACCCGCCCGGTGCCGCACTCAGTCCGCCGAGAAGTCGACCTCCGCGGTGGGTGCCACGCTGCCCTTGCGGCCGGGCGCCGCCGCCCAGCTCCAGTACGCGTTGGTGTACGCGATCGATTGCTCCGGGGCGACCGGGAAGCCCCATTCACGCATGTCCTCGGTGGTGTGCGCGTCAGAGACCAGCGTCACGTCGTAGCCGCGCACCAGCGCGCCGTGCAATGTCGAGCGGATGCACTCCTCCGTCTGCGCGCCGGTGATCACCAGCCGTCCGACCCCGCGCTCGGCGAGCCGTTCTTCCAGGTCAGTGGCCTCGAACGAGTCCCCGTACGTCTTGTGGACCAGGGGCTCGGTGTCCAGGCGCTTGAGCTCGGGGACGTACTCCCAGCCCTCGGAGCCCTTCGGCAGCTCGTCGTCGGAGTGCTGCACCCAGAGCACCGCGACGTCCTGCGCCCGGGCCTTGTCCACGAGGGTCTGGATGTTGGCGATCACGCGGTCGCGCTCGTAGGCGTTCCCGACGGCGCCGTGCTGCACGTCGATGACGAGCAGGGCGGTGCGAGGCCGGTTCTCCAGGGATGTCATGGCTACCTCCGTCGGCTCCAGGTTCTGCCTACCTACGGTAGGCCAGGGCGCCGACACTGCCACCGGGCGCTGATCATGGGTCTCACTGCCGTGTCTTTGGCCGCTTTTGTCACTGGCGACACAAGAGCTTCATGGTCAGCTCAGCGGATGATCTCCTCGAGCCGGTCGAGGCCCCAGTCCAGGTCTTCCTCGCTGATCATCAGCGGCGGCGCAAGCCTGATGGTGGTGCCGTGCGTGTCCTTGGTCAGTACGCCCAGCCTGGCCAGCCGCTCCGCTGCCGCCCTGCCGCCCATCGAGACGAACTCCACGCCCGCCCACAGGCCACGTCCGCGTACCTCGCGCACGGCGGACTTGGGCATCGCACTGAGCCGGTCGTGCAGGTGTGTGCCGAGCTTGGCGGAGCGCTCCTGGAACTCTCCTGTGGACAGCATGGCGATGACCTCCCGCGCGATCGCGCAGGCCAGCGGGTTGCCGCCGAACGTCGAACCGTGCTGGCCGGGCTTGAACACGCCGAGGATGTCGCTGGAGGAGACCATCGCGGAAAGCGGCACGATGCCGCCGCCGAGCGCCTTCCCGAGCAGGTACGCGTCCGGCACGACGTCCTCGTGCTCGCAGGCGAACGTCGTGCCGGTCCTGCCGAGCCCGGTCTGGATCTCATCGGCGATCATCAGCGCGCCCCACTGCGAGCAGATCTCGCGCACCCGGGTGAGAAATCCGGCAGGCGGCACGCGCACGCCGGCCTCGCCCTGTATCGGCTCGACCAGCACGGCGACCACTCGCTCGTCCATCGCGGCGGCCAGCGCCGCGGCGTCGCCGTAGCGGACGATGCGGAAGCCGGGGGTGTACGGCCCGAACGATGCCCGCGCGTCATCATCGGTGGAGAAGCTGATGATCGTCGTCGTCCGGCCATGGAAGTTGCCCTCGAAGACCACAATCACGGCCTGGTCGGCGGGCACGCCCTTGACCTCGTATCCCCACTTGCGCGCGGTCTTGATCGCCGTCTCGACCGCCTCGGCGCCGGTCACCATCGGCAGCACCATCTCCATGCCGGCCAGTGCCGAAAGCTCGGCGCAGAACGGGCCGAACTGATCGTGCTCGAACGCCCTGCTGACCAGGGTGACCCGGCCAAGCTGGCGCTGCGCCGCGGCGACCAGGCGCGGATGCCGGTGCCCGAAGTTGATCGCCGAGTAGGCGGCGAGCATGTCCAGGTAGCTCCGCCCCTCGACGTCGGTCACCCACGCGCCCTCGGCGTGCGCGATCACCACAGGGAGCGGGTGGTAGTTGTGCGCGCTATGCGCCGCTGACTGCGCCCGCAGTTGGGCTGCCGTCTCGGCGTTGCTCGCCGCGGCCTTGCTAGCTGACATGTTGCCTGCCTCCTAATGCCTCAGCTCAAGGGTGCAGCATTTCGGCCCGCCGCCAGCCCTGAGAAGCTCGGAAAGATCGACCGGGACCGGCTCGAAGCCGGCCGCTGCGAGCTGGGCGGCCAGCCCGGTTGCCTGCGCCGGCAGCACCACGTGGCGGCCATCGCTGACGGCATTCAGGCCAAGCACCGCAGCGTCGGTGTCCTTGGCCTCGATGAGCTCGGTGAAGTGGGCGGCCAGCGCCGCCTGGCCCGCCTCGTCGAACGCGGCAGGAAAGTAGGCGGCGGCGCCGCCGCCGAGCACGCAGAGCGCGGTATCGAGGTGGTAGAAGCGCGGGTCCACCAGGCGCACGCTGATCACCGGCAGGCCGAACAGCTCCTCGAGCTCGCCGGCCACCTCCGGGTCGCTGCGGAACCCGTGACCCGCGATGATCGCCGTCCCGGCGAACACGATGTCTCCCTCGCCCTCGTTGACGCTGCGCGGCTCCCGTACGGTCCGGTAGCCACTGCGCCTGAACCAGTCGAGGTAGGCGGTGCCCTCGGCTGCTCGCTGCGGGTACCTGAACCTGGCGCCGAGGACCTTGCCGCCGATCACGGTACCGCCGTTTGCCGCGAACACCATGTCAGGCAGCCCGGGCTCGGGGTCGATGAAGCGCACCTGGTGACCGAGCCCGGCAAAAACCGCGTGCAGCCGCTGCCACTGGCTCATGGCGCGGTCAGTGTCGACTGGCACGCTCGGGTTCATCCACGGATTGATCACGTATTCCACCGAGAAGTGCGCTGGCGGGCACATCAGGTAGGTCCTGGCCCGCTGTCGCGGGCCGTCCCGCAGGGCGGAGTACATCTCGGTCATCCGGCTCCCGTCGGTGAGGTGATCATGAATGGTCGTGAGGTGGTCGTGAAGTGAAGTCGTGCGTGGTTGTGGTGCGACCTCGCATCGCAGATGATGCCCCCGCATCAAGCGTAGAAGCGCCGGGAGGCGATCAGTGCACGCTACCCATGCGTGACGGTAGCGATCTGTTGCGTAATTCGGGATTCAGCGGACGAATCGTTGCGCCGCTCAGCCGCCAGAGCCGACCGTCCAGGCCTGGCCGTCGGCGGTGTCGGCGACGATCACGCCGATACCGGCCAGCTCGTGGCGGAGCCGGTCGGCGGTCGCCCAGTCCTGCGCCGCCCGGGCCGCGTTGCGCTCCGCCAGCTTCTGTGCGGCCCCGCCGGGCAACGGCGGCGGGCCGGCCCGGCGGCCGATGTCCGCGGCCAGGTCCAGCCCGAGAACCTGATCGGCGTGGAGAAACGTTTCGAATTTTGAACCTGCCGGTATCTCGGCGTCCTTCTCGAGCCGGCGCAGCGAGCGCAGGGCCGCGCGGGTGTCCAGGTCATCGTCGAGTGCCGCGGCGAGCTGCGCGGTTACCTCAGCGCACATGGGCCTGCTCGGCGACGCTGCCCAGGCGGCGACCCGCTCGCGCCACCGCCGCAGGATCGCGTCGGCGGCCAGCAGCGTGTCCCAGGTGAGGTTCATCTGCTGCCGGTAATGGTGCTCGAGGAAGGCCAGCCGGGCCGCTAGCGGGTCGAGCCCGCGAGCGGCGAGATCGGCGACCAGTACCGCGTTTCCTGCCGACTTGGCCATCTTGCGGCCCTCGAACAGCAGGTGCTCACCATGCGCCCAATGCCGCACGACCTCATGCCCCGTCACCGAGTTGGACTGGGCCCGCTCGTCCTCGTGGTGCGGGAACCTCAGGTCGATGCCGCCAGTGTGGATGTCGATCACCTCGCCGAGGAAATGCAGCGACATCGCCGAGCACTCGGTGTGCCAGCCGGGGAAGCCGGTGCCCCACGGGGCCGGCCAGGTCAGCTCCCTGCCCTCGGCCGCACCCTTCCACAGCGCCCAGTCGGCGTGGAACCGCTTCTTCGGGTCGGTCGCGCCCCCAGAGCGATGCCCGGGCCGCAGCTGGCCGAGGCTGTTGCCGGAGATCTCGCCGTAGCCGGGGAAGGACCGCGCGTCGAAATAGACATTGCCGCCTTCGGCGACGTACGCGTGCCCAGCCTCGATCAGCTTGGCGATCATGTCGGTCATCAGCCCGATGGACTCCGAGGCGCGCGGCGTGAAGTCAGCGGGGCGGATGTTCAGCGCGACGGTATCGGCTGCGAATGCCTCCTCGTAGTAGCGAGCAATCTCCAGCGCGGTCCTGCCCTCGGCCCGGGCCTGCGCCAGAATCTTGTCCTCGCCGGCCGGATCGATCTGGCTGTCGTCCGCGAGGTGGCCCACGTCGGTGATGTTCTGGCAGAGCACGACCGTCAGCCCGCGCTGCTCCGCCACCCGCCTGATCAGGTCGGAGAGCAAGTAAGCGCGCAGGTTGCCAAGGTGGGCGTACCGGTAGACGGTCGGCCCGCAGGTGTACATCCGCAGCAGCCCGCGGCTGGCGGGCCTGATCGGCTCCACCTGCCTGGCCCGCGTGTCGTAGAGCCGGAACATGCCCCCAGCCTAGAGAGCCCGGTGCGCTCTTCGGGTCGGCCGCGTCCTGCAGCGGCCCGCCGCTGCGGTGGCGGGCCGCGCGGGCGATGCGCCTGGTGGCGTTCCAGGTGCGCCGGGCCCGGCGGTCAGCCGAGTTCCGCCAGCCGTGCGGCGGCCGCCGCGATCCGTTCGTCGGTCGCGGTGAGCGCTACCCGCACGTGCCGCAGCCCGGCCGCGCCGTAGAACTCACCGGGCGCCACCAGGATGCCTGCCCCGGCCAGCACCCGGACCGAGTCCCAGCAGTCGTGGTCAGGATGCGAGGCCCACAGGTAGAGCCCGGCCTGGGAATGCTCGACCGCCCAGCCTGCCGTCTCAAGCGCCGGGCGGAGCGCGCCGCGCCGCGCCGCGTACCTGGCGCGCTGCTCGGCCGCATGAGCGTCGTCGCCGAGGGCCGCCGTCATCGCTGCCTGAACCGGCCCGGGCAGCATCATCCCAGCATGCTTGCGGATCTCGAGCAGTTCGCCGAGCAGGGCCGGATCGCCGGTTACGAAGCCGGCCCGGTAGCCGGCGATGTTGGACCGCTTAGACAGCGAGTGCACGGCTAGCAGGCCCTGATGCGACCCCCCGCAGACGTCAGGGTGCAGCACCGAGACCGGCCGCTCATCCCAGCCGAGTTCGATGTAGCACTCGTCGGCGGCGATGACGGTGCCCCGCTCCCGGCCCCACGCCACGACCTTGCGGAGGTGGTCGGCCGGCAGGACCCGGCCGGTCGGGTTGGACGGCGAGTTCAGCCAGGCGAGCCGGACAGCCGCCGGGCCTAGCGAGACGAGCCCGTCGGCCGGCACCGGTGTCGCGCCGGCCAGCCGGGCGCCAGCATCGTAGGTCGGATAAGCAAGCTCCGGATGGACGACCAGGTCACCCGCGCCGCAGCCGAGCAGCGTCGGCAGCCAAGCGATGAACTCCTTGGTGCCGATCACCGGGAGCACCGCGCTGTCGGCGACAGTGACGCCCAGGCTGCGCGCGAGCCACCCGGTCGCAGCCGCGCGGAGCGCGGCGGTACCCGCAGTGACCGGGTAGCCAGGCGAGTTCGCTGCGGCCGCGAGTGCCTCGCGAACGACCTGAGGGACCGGGTCGACCGGCGTACCTACGGACAGGTCGACGATCCCGCCGGGATGGGCCAGCGCCTTATCCCGGTATGGCGTCAGCAGATCCCAGGGGAACTGCGGCAGCCGGGCGGCCAGGGATGGTGCCCTCGGCTGCCCCGGGACGGGGACCTTCCCGGCTCCAGTAGCCAGCGTCAGTGCTCTTCAGCTGCTTGCGGCGGCAGCGCGGCCACGATCGGGTGATCCTTGTTGATCTTGCCGGTCTTGGACGCGCCGCCTGGCGAGCCCAGGTCTTCGAAGAACTCGACGTTCGCCTTGTAGTAGTCCTTCCACTGGTCGGGCACGTCGTCCTCGTAGAAGATCGCCTCAACCGGGCATACTGGCTCGCAGGCGCCACAGTCGACGCACTCGTCTGGGTGGATATAGAGCATTCGCTCGCCCTCGTAGATGCAGTCGACGGGGCATTCCTCGATGCATGCCCGGTCGAGCACATCGACGCAGGGCTGGGCGATGATGTAGGTCACGTCGGCACTCCTCTTCGGTCCATGCCTGGGGATGGCCTGCGCCGGCCCTGGCCCCCACGCCTGGGTCATAGCCCCAGTATGCGCGGCAGGCAAGCCAGACTTGCCCGGTGCCGCGGGATCGCAGGCTATCAGCTGAGCTCCAGCTCGCCCGGCGGGACAGGGGACCGATCGCGGGTCCAGCCCGCCGAGCCGCTGGCCGCGGTCCACCGGTAACCGGCATACCACACCATATCTATATCGTATTGCTGAGCGTGCGATACCAGCCAGGCGGCCACTGCCCAGCTGGAGCGGGTGTCCCGGGCCCGCACCATCATCCGCGGGTCGCTGGCCGTCCGGACCGGCAGTGGGCCGAACGTCTTGGCTAGCTCGAGGCCGATGGCCTGCTGGCTGGGTTTCGGGCCGATGGCCTGGCCGTACCAGCACCAGACCGAGTGCGGGTTGTGCCCGGTGAACGCCGTAGCCATGCCCGCGGCCACCGGAGCGTACTGGTCGTAGGCGTAGCCGTCGGCGCTGTGCTGGACCGCCTGTGCGGCCATGTAGACAGGCAGCTTGCGGTAACCGGGCACCTTGACGAGGGCGTCGAAGAATTTGGTGGTCGCGTAGACGGGGTCGATGAGCAACTGGCGCGGGCCCCAGCCTTCCGATGGCCGCTGCTGGAAAACCCCGACCGAGTCCCGGTCGCCGAACCCGAGATTGGTCAGCTTCGACTCTTGCAGTGCAGCCGCATAGGCGACGGTGACGGCGCGGGCCGGCAGCGCCTTGTGGTTCGCCACCCCGGCGATCGTCGCCGCGATGGCAGCCTGGCCGGTGTCCAGCGAGACCACCCCCTGGCCGGTTGTCCTGGCGTCGCAGCCGCTGCCGGCGAGCAGCGGCTGCACATGCCGGAAGGCCAGGTAAACGCCGACCCCGAGGACCAGGATGAGGAGGACGGTGACCCCGGAGAGCCCGCGGCGGATCCGGCGCGGGCTGCGCGCGACGCCAGGCGAATTCCTCACGACACCAGAAGCTACCCGGTGACGGCAGCCGCTAGGCTCGCTCGCCATGAACCGGTCACACCAGGCCCCCGCCGGCGAGCCGGCAGCGGCGCCGCCCGCAGGGCGCTACGTGCCGCCCTCCAGGCTGCCCGCCAGCATCGATGAGCTGTGGGAGGGGCGAGCCGCGCTAACCACGGACAACGAGCAGGCCCGCACGATTGTCGTTGGCGCAGTCGATGCCATCGACACCGGGCAGGCGAGGGTGGCCTGGCCGGATCAGGCGAGCGGCGAGATCATGGTCGATGAGCGGGCTAAGCGTGCGATCCTGCTGGCTTTCCGGCTGCTGCCGATGGTCCGCTCGCAGGTGGGGGACTTCCGCTACCACGACAGGGTGCCGCTCACGGCGCACCTGGACGGCGTGCGCGTGGTGCCTGGCGCCATTGTCCGGTGGGGTGCCTACGTTGCGCCCGGTGCCGTGCTGATGCCGTCGTTCGTCAACATCGGCGCCTATGTCGACACCGGGACGATGGTGGACACCTGGGCAACGGTCGGCTCGTGCGCCCAGATCGGCAAGAACGTGCACCTGTCCGGCGGGGTTGGCATCGGCGGGGTGCTCGAGCCGCCCAACGCGGTACCCGTGGTCGTCGAGGATGACGCGTTCATCAGTTCTCGGTGCATGGTCGTGGAAGGAGCCCGGGTCCGGCAGGGCGCGGTGCTCGGCGCGGGCACGATCCTGACCAGGACCACGCACGTGCTCGATGTGCAGACCGGCGAGGAACTGCCGCGCGGCGAGGTGCCCTCCTGGTCGGTCTGCGTGGGCGGCACCCGGCCGCGCAAGTTCCCCGGCGGCGAGTTCGGGATGCCGTGCGTGCTGGTGCTCAAGCGACTGCCAGCGGGCAGCGCGCACGACAAGGCGGAACTCAACGAGATCCTCCGTGACCACGGAGTGTCCGCCTGAGTCTCCGGCTGACCTTCCAGGGCTTGACACCAGGCGGTCCCGCGATTGACGCCAGGCCGCCCGATACATCGCCAGGCCAGCGCGTACTTTGGTGATCGTGAGCGCGCAAACCGAACCGCGCCGTCGGCTGCGCCGTCAGGGCCCGGCCACGCTGCGCGGCAAGCACATCCCGAAAACCACCACCGACCAGCGGCTGCTCGACCGGCGGGGCCCGAGTGACTGGGTACATACGGATCCGTGGCGGGTGCTGCGCATCCAGGCAGAATTCGTCGAGGGATTCGGATTGCTCGCCGAGCTGGGCCCGGCAGTCTCCATTTTCGGTTCGTCGCGGACTCCGCCTGGCACGCCACAGTACGACAGCGCCGAACGCATCGCCGCCGGGCTGGCCCAGGCTGGCTACTCGATCATCACGGGCGGCGGCCCGGGTGTCATGGAGGCAGCCAACAAGGGCGCGGCGGGGGCCAACGGCGTATCAGTGGGACTTGGCATCGAGTTGCCGCTCGAGCAGGGGCTTAACGACTATGTCGAGATTGGCCTGGAGTTCAGGTACTTCTTCGTTCGAAAAATGATGTTCGTCAAGTACTCGCAGGCCTTCGTGGTGCTGCCCGGCGGTTTTGGCACCATGGACGAGCTGTTCGAGGCGCTGACGCTGGTGCAGACTGGCAAGATCACGAAGTTCCCCATCGTCCTTGTAGGCCGGGAGTACTGGTCGGGTCTGTTGTCCTGGATCAGGAACGCTATGGTCGACGGGGGCAAGGCCACTTTCGGTGATCTGGAGCTATTGCACGTCGCCGACGAGCCCGTCGAGGTTGTTCAGATCATCCAGGCGGCGCACCAATCCGGGCTGGTCGGCCGCACCTGAGATCATCTCTGTCCAGCCCGAGCGCGGAAGCTGTCCGGCCCGGGCGCAGGAGCTGTCCAGCCCGGGCGCGGAAGCTGTCCAGCCCGGGCGCAGGAGCTGTCCAGCCCGAGCGCAGGAGCTGTCCAGCCCGGGCGCAGGAGCTGTCCGGCCAGCGCGCGGTCGGCGAGATCAAACCTTCGCAGCTTATACCGGATTTGGTGGTCTCCGCGGTATATAATAACCGTTTTGTCCCCACGAAATCCGGTATAAGCGCGCTATCACTGCTCGTGCTCGGTGCAACCTCGGCCCGAACGCCCTCATTAGGCCAGCCCGCGGATGGTTCGGGCTGGCGGTCGGTTGCCGCGGACGGACGCCGTCATGTCTAGCGCGCGCCGCACCTGCAACGGGTAGCGGGTGCGCACGGCCCGGGCTCCGAGCCATGAGCTGACGGCGGCTATTGCCACGATTCCAGCGACTGCGGTCAAGTCGTCATCGGCTGCGTCCCGGTCAGCCAGGTCCCGGTCAGCCAGGTCATGCCGTGCCGTCGGGTCTCGGTCGGCCGCGCCGCGCCGTGCCGTCAAGCCCGGGTTTGCCACGTCAATGCTGGCCAGACCGCCACCCGCGGCCAACCTGGCCGCATGATCGACGTCGACGAGTGCGGCAAGTCCAGTCTGGCTGACGCCAGGCACCATGGCGGGCAGGACGTCTACAAGGACCCGGTCAGCCGGAATCCCGCTGCCTGCGGCGGCATCCGCGTCGGCGCATACCAATAGTGCACCCGTGGCCGCTGCGGACGCTGGGTCACGCACGACATCGGCTGGGGCACCTGTTGCGCAGACCAGTATTCCGGGGTGCAGGGCGCGGAACGCGGCGATCATCTCGGCCGGTGCGGCCCCGAGATCTACTACGTCAGCGCCGGCAGCCACCGCCACGGATGCCTCCGTGAGGTGGTGGGCCACCGCGATCAGGGCCGTGCCAGGCGGCAGTTGCCCAGGTGCGGCACGCATCACCATGCGCCCGAGCATGGCACGATTCATACTGTGCCTGTAGTCCTGCTCGCCGTAGCCGCCGTCATCCTCGGCGGAGTGGTCGCCGTCGCACGGGGTCGCGGTGGCGAGCTAGCGGAATTTGCGTCCGACCAGCCGCCTTTCGACCCGGACCTCGCTACGGCGGCCGATGTCGCGATGCTGCGGCCGCCGTCGGCGCTGTGGGGATACAGCGTGCAGGCTACCGACGAGGCCCTTAACCGGATAGCGCAGGCAGTCACCGAGCGTGACGTCGAGATCGCCACCCTCCGGCGGCAGATCGAAGAGCTGACTTCGCCGTCGGCTGCGGACCAGGCCGTAACGACGATGCAAAGCCCGCCGCCCCCTGGTCAGCTCCCGGCCCCGGGCCAGTTCCCGATGCCAGGCCAGTTCCCGATGCCAGGCCAGTTCCCGATGCCAGACCAGTTCCAGGCGCCGGCCCAGGTCTCTTCGGGGCAAGTTCCGCCAAGCGAGTGGGCCGAAGAGCTCCGCCCGGCTGCCGGTTTGTATCCGGGAGCGGGACTGTGGCCGGTCAATTCCGCCCCGCAAGTTGCGCCATGGCCGGCCGAAGCGGCGCCTAACGAGGAACTGTGGCCGGTCGGCCCCCGGTCTGACCGCTCAGGGGCTGGTCCGGGGGTGGCTGGGGGCGGTCCGGTGGGGGCTGGTCCGGGGGTGGCTGCGGGCGGTCCGGTGGGGGCTGGTCCTGGCGTAGCTGGCGGCGAAGGCCCGGGGGATGCCCTCGCCCCGACTCGCGGGCCGCGGGCAGCCGGTGGCCCGCGCCCGCTAGAAACCGAGCCAGCTGCGGAGCAGAGTTCCCAGCCGTTGTCCGATTCCTTGCAGGCGGGTGACGACTAGTGACCACATCCACGCCGGGCGCTGTGGCCGGCCCCGACGGGCGCCCACGCTGTCCGTGGGCTCTCAGCACCGCGGAGTACCTCGCCTATCACGACGAGGAATGGGGATGCCCGATCCGCGACGACACTGGCATGTTCGAGAGACTCAGCCTAGAGGCGTTCCAATCCGGGCTGTCCTGGCTCACCATCTTGCGGAAGAGGGAGAACTTTCGTTCTGCCTTCGCGGGCTTCGACATCGGTGCCGTTGCCGGGTACGGGCCTGGCGACGTGACGAGGTTGCTCGCGAACCCGGGCATCGTGCGGAACCGGGCCAAGATCGAAGCCGTGATCCGCAACGCCCGCGCCGCCCTTGAGCTGCCCGGCGGCCTGGCCGCCTTGGTCTGGCGGCACGCAGCCGACCGGGATAAGGCCCCGGTTACGCTAGCCGATGTGCCTGCCTGGACGCAGGAATCGAAGGCACTCGCCGCCGAACTCAGGCGGCGCGGGTTCCGCTTCACCGGCCCGGTGACTGCGTACGCGACAATGCAGGCGTGCGGCGTAGTGGACGATCACCTGGTCGGCTGCTTCCGCCGTGACGCCTGCTCGGCGTGACCGCCAGCGGGAGGCGGTCGCGCCGAGCCACGATGCCTTAAGCGAATAATCTCGGGCAATTAGCGCACCATACGGCCAATAGCGGCGCCGTTTCTGAAGGATGCGACTCATGCCAGACTATTGCCAATGACGTGATGGAGGAAATAATGTCCGAGGCCGAGGAGGCCCCCGCCGGCGTCGACGCCACGACGCCGACCACTGCCCGGCCGTACGACTTCTGCCTGGACGGGTCCGCTAACTTCGCGGCAGACCGGGCTATGGCACAGCGGATGTACGAGCTAGTGCCTGAAGTCTCCGAGGGGGCGTGGGCAAATCGCGGTTTCCGCCAGCGGGCGGCGCTGTGGATGGCCGAGCGAGGGGTCAGGCAGTTCGTCGACATTGGCGCCGGCCTGCCTACCGAGGGCAACACGCATGAGGTGGTCCTCAAGGTCGCGCCGGATGCCAGGGTCGTCTACGTGGACCTCGACCCGATGGTCTCCGCACATGCTGCCGCGTTGCTCACCGTCGGCGCCAGCGCCGCGTTCATCCAGGCTGACTTGCGCGATCCTGAGGCCGTCCTGGGCAGTCCGGAGCTGCGCAAGCTGATCGACTTCGCCGGACCACCCGGCCGTGCCCGGCCGGCAGGCGGCATGCCATGACGGCGAAACCCACCGTGTCGGCGCTGGGCATAGATGCGGACGCGCAGGCGTGGGCGCGCTCTGGAGACGGTGCCGACGCCATTGAGGTGGCCTTTGTTCGCGAACCCACCCTGATCGGCGGCGAATGGGTGCTGATGCGGGTGACGGCCGACCCGGCTAGCCGGGTACTCGTCTTCGACCGGCACGAGTGGGAGTGCTTCCTGGACGGCGCCAGGAAAGGCGAGTTCGACATCACCACGGATTAGCCGGGCGGGGCGGAGCGTTTCAGGCCGGGGCCCCGTTGGGCAAGCTCGATCGTTGCGCTACGTATACACGATCGTTAAGAACGAGTTTGTGAATCACAACTTAGTCAGGTCTATGCTAAAGGCGACATCTCGTTCAGGAGGAGACAGCGCATGACCGATGACGCATACGGGGCCACCGTGGCCAAGCGTCGATTGTCACGCCGTCTCGCCGAGCTGCGGGTGGCCCGCGGTTACACCGCCAACCACGTATGCGACATGCTCAACTGGGGGCGCGGCAAGGTAGGCCGCTTCGAGGCCAACCAGTGGCGGCGCCCGGAGATGAGCGACATCAGGGACCTGCTGCGCATTTACGGCGTTGACAGCGTCGAGCAGGAGGAACTCGAGGAGCTCGCCATGCGGGCGCGGGCCCGGCCCTGGTGGCGCGACTGTCCCGAGATATTCAACAACGAGTTCCCCGGTTTTGAGGCGGACGCTGTCCGGATTCGGGTATTTATGCCCCTTGTGCTCCCAGGGCTGTTGCAGACCCCCGACTATGTCGACGCGCTCGTGCGGACCGGCGCGCGGTCGCCGGCGTGGCGGCGGCGTGCGGTGGAGACGCGGCTGCGCAGGCAGGAGATCCTGAACCGGACAGATGACACTCTGCCCGAACTCAAGGCGGTCATCACCGAAGCGTCGCTGATGTACCGCTGGGGCAGCCGGGCCGAGCGCCGCGATCAGGTGGCACACCTGGCAGAATTCGGCCTGCGGCCTGGTGTGCAGCTGTATTTGCAGCGCTTCGCCGACGGGCCGCCGCAGGGCGTCTTCTCGACCGTCAACATCTTCGATTTTCCCGACGGTGAGCCCAGCCTGGTCTTCACCGAGACCGATTACATGATCCAGGAGGTGGGCGATACCGAAGAGGTCAACAGCTATGTCGAAGCCTTCGACAGAACGGTCGACGCGGCGCTTGAGCCCGCTGATACGACGATCTACCTCAAGCAATTCGCAGAACGGCTGGAGTAACAATGACCGACCTGTCTCAAGCTGCCTGGCGGAAGGCCAGCCGCAGCAACGCCGCGAATGGTGGCTGCGTTGAAATCGCAGCCAATTTCGAAGATGTCATCGCCGTCCGCGACAGCAAGCGCCCTGAGGGCGGTGCTCACATCGTGGGCCGGGCTGCCTTTGCCGCCTTCCTGGCGGATGTCAAGGCGGGCCGCTACGATCTCGGCACCGTGCTCCCGGCCGGCTGAGCCTGGGCGCGGCGGAGCGCCGCTAGGGCCCGCCAGGTAGCGTGCGATGGAGGAAGCCGCTGGGCTGTCCCCCGGCAGGTTCCTCCATCGCGCCGCCTGTCTCAAGCCGCGACGACTAGCCGCGCGGTAGCACGTCGCGATTGTCACTCTACACGTGCATTCGTCGCTCCTTGGGCAACAGTATGCTGGCTAAAGGGTTAGCGTCCCGCCAGGATCGGGCGCCCCACAGGCCAGCCAGATCCCATTATGGGGGCCATTTCAGGGGTTGCCATTGCGAAGAGGGGCAAACGACTCATAATCTGTGCTTCACGGATGCCTAACTCGGGAAGCGGAGGAGCATGCTACCGTCGCCGGCCGAGAGCGGTTCGGAGCGCGCTGGGACGCCCGGCCGGCCGATCGCCGACGGTGGGATGCTGGGCGCACCCGTTGCCGAGGTCGTTGACATTGCACCGCCCCGGCTTGTCGAGGCGAGTATCCGGGCAGGGGGGTGCTTCGCCAGGCCGCTTCCGCTCGACCGCACGTGCTCTGCCGCGGCACGGCGGTTCTTCCGCGAGGCGGTAGCTGGTCTTGACCTCCCCGCTGACCTGGTACATGACGGCATCACGATGGCCAGCGAACTGGCCGCCAATACCCTGCACTCCCAGGGGACCGTCGAGTTCAGTGGAGGCAGCCAGCGGCCGGTCAGCGGCTGTCCCGAGTTCTGGCTTTACGTGCGCGGTGAAGGTGCCCGCCGCGAGCTGATCTGCAAGGTCTTCGATTCCGATCCGGGATGGGAGACGGGCAATCTGCCCGATATCAACGCCCGGACCTCGGAGAAGGTCAGTGGTCGCGGCCTGCAGGTGGTCGCCGGCCTGTCAGCAGGCCAGTGGGGGGCTCATCTGAGCCGTGGCAGGCTCGGCTGCTGGAAGGTGCCTGGCAAGGCTGTCTGGTTCGCGGTTCGGGTGCCGCCCGGGTGCGCCCTGTCCCGCGTCCGCCGTCGTGTCGTCGGTCCTTCCGAGGCGGTCAGCGAACTTGAGGCCATGCTCGCCGAACGTGGCCTGGGCGGCCGCCTGGTCCGAGCCGACGAGCCTGCCGTCGCCATGTCCGTGCTGTCGGTCAGCTGTGATCTCACCGTGTGGTGCCACAGCGGGACAGCGTCGTGGCGGCGGCCAGACGGCGGCTACGACCGGTACCCGCTTGCCGACCTCGTCGACGTCGCCGAGCGAGTGGTGTGCGCGCACGAGGAGCTGGATACCGCGGCCGCTGCTGCCGTCGGCAGCTGATACTCGGCCCGATCCGCTACCTGCCCTGGTAGGAGGGCGGCTGCTTGCGTACGAACGCCAGCGTCGCGGCCGTGTGGTCGTCGGTCTCCGCCAACGCGGCCTGTAGCTGTGCCTCCTTCTCCAGCGACTCGGCGAGATCGTGGCTGGCCGCGAAGGCCAGGCCGGCCTTGATGGCCGCATAGGCGGCAGTCGGCCCGGCTGCGAGCGTACTGGCGAGCTGCGAGGCCGCGGTTGCCAGGTCTTGATTGTCGACGATCGAGTTGAGCAGGCCGACGCTGAGCGCCCGATCCGCGGTCAGCGGCTCGGCCAGTATCAGCAGCTCGGTGGCACGGGCCGTCCCGGTCAGCCGCTGCAGCGTCCAGGAGACGCCGGAGTCCGCGCCGAGCCCCACCTTCGCGAACGCCAGCAGCAGGCTGGCATCCCGCGCGGCGATGCGGAAGTCGCACGCGAACGCCAGCCCCGCCCCGGCGCCGGCTGCGACGCCGCTGATCGCCGCGATGACCGGCTTGGGCATGGTGGCGATCGCCGTGATGATCGGGTTGTAATGGGTCCGGACGGTCTCCATCGGAGCGGGGGCGCCCGATTCCAGCAGCCCGGCATGCTCCCGGAGATCCTGCCCGGCGCAGAAGGAATGCCCGGCCCCGGTCAGGATCACAGCGCGGACGGCGGTATCAGACGAGCACTGGCGCACTGCGGCCAGCAGTTCGGCCTTCATCTCGGCGGTGAGCGCGTTCCTGGCCGTCGGCCGGTTCAGCGTAATAGTGGCTACCGCGCCATTGAGGTCGCACAGCACGCTGTCTGCCACACACGTCTCCTTAGGTTGTCGGGGCGGGCCGGTGTGTCGGGGCCGACGGGCCCAGGCTGCCCGCTTGCAGACAAGAGTCCACGAAACGGGCGGCAGCCGGCAAGAGCCTGGAGGATTCCGCGTCGAACAGATCCGCCGCGGCGCGGCCCGGCCATCCGGCTGGCAGCAGCTCGGCCGGCAGCCAGGGATCCCGGAACAGGAACTTCCGCCATTCGTGCACCAGGGTACTGCGGGCCGCGAAGACCACCTCGTCCGGCGTCTTTGGGCCTACTGGCGCGACCAGCTCGGTGGCCACGGCCAGCCAGCGCTGATACGCATGGGCCAGGCCATCCAGGTCCCAGGTTCTGGCTGCAAGGCCGCGGGCGTCGCCGTCGTAGCTGGCTTGGAAGCGCTCGGCGCGGACTCGTTCGGTCTCGAGCAGAACCTCGATCTCGACGGACGGACGCGGGCTCAGCCAGCTGGTTTCCCCGATCGGGGCATACCCCAGGTACTCCAGGCCGGCCCGCAGCCGCTCCCTGCGGGCCCGCTCGCGAATCCGCTCGGCTACCAGCAGGTGCCAGCGACCGTCCCAGTCTGGCTGCTTCCCGTGCCGGTAGACCCGCTCCGCGGCCTGATCCAGCCTGCGCGCCGCCCGGGAGGTCAGCGCGTAACCGGCTCCCTCGGGCAGCCGCACCGCGTCAAGCCAGCCCTGTCTGGACATCCGGGAGACTGCGGTCCGCACCGCGGGCGCCGAGATGCTAAGCGCGCTCAGCATCCGGACCAGTGCAGCGACCGGTGCGCGGGACCCGCGGGACCGCAGATGATCGCCGTAAAGGTCAAAGAGCGCTGATCTCGCATCCACCTCTCCAGTCTGGCCGGAGCCCGGCAACGCCGTAAGGGAACGCTGATCGTTAGCACCGCAGGCCGGAACTCTGGATAATAGAGGTACTGATCGACATGGTTGTGGCTGGCTGGTCCCGCCAGGCACCGAGCCCCGGTGCCGTGGGCCTTAACGAGGTCACGTTCGGCCCTCAGGCAGGAAGGGGATGCAGGATGGCGGCGATGAAGCCGCGGACAGGTGACGGTCCGCTCGAGGTCACCAAGGAGGGTCGCGGCATCGTCATGCGCGTCCCGCTTGAGGGCGGTGGGCGGCTGGTAGTCGAGCTGTCGCCGGATGAAGCGGCGGCCCTCGGCGAAGCGCTCAAGTCGGTCGGTGGCTGACGCCACCGGCCCGGCGCGGCGCCAGTCCGCGGGCCCGCACCGCGAGCCGCACGGGCTCCACGCGAGGACTAGCTCCGCGAAGGGGGAATGCGCTGGCTAATCGGGGCGTTTGACGGCGGCGAGCAGCCCGTCCCCCACCGGCAGGAGCAGTGGTACCAGGCGCTCGTCGACCTTGACTTGCTCACAGAGTTCCCTGACGGCTGCCGCGTCCGGGTCGCTGTAGTCGGGGTCGGCGATCCGGTCGGCCTGCAGTGCATTGTCAAAGGTCACGATGCCGCCGGGCCGCAGCAGCCGTAGCGCGGCCGCCAGGTAGTCCGGGTACTCCTGCTGATCGGCATCGCAGAAGACCAGGTCATAAGCGCCGTCTGCAAGCCGGGGGAGCACCTCGAGCGCCCTGCCGCTGATCAGCCGGTATCGGCCGCCCGGAAAGCCCGCCGCCACGAATGCGGCCCGCGCCAGCCGCTGATGCTCCGGCTCGATGTCCACGCTCGTCAGTACGGATCCGGTTCGCATCCCCCTGAGCAGCCAGATCCCCGACGTCCCGCAGCCCGTGCCGATCTCGACGACCGCCCGGGCGCCGATGGCCGAGGCGACAAAGCGCAGCACTGCGCCGGTGACCGGCCCGACCGGGCTGGCGCCGCCCACCTCGGCGGCGTTGCTGCGAGCCGACAGCAGCGGTTCATCCTCGGGAAGGAATCCGTCCACGTAGGCCAGGGTGGCCGCGGCGCTGGTAATGGCTACCTCCTGCTCCACTGATGGCTGTTTGTGCGGCAGCCTAGCGGCCCGCGCGACCAAACGGGAACCAGCGCGGCTGTGCCGGCCGTTGAAGTTATGCACGTCGCAGGCGTGGGCGTCGCAAGCGGTGGCGGGCGGACCTTCAGGTCTCCGGGAGCCGGGGCTGTGACCCGGATCGGGCAAACTCGTGGAAGCACGCGCACAATGGTGGTGTTAAAGGCTGCGGGAGCTGCGGAAGGGGGAAGGCGTGGAGAAGACAACGCCGCTGCAGCAGGCCGCTGAGTGGACGCCGCCCAGCTGGGATGAGGTGGTACGCGATCATTCCGCCCGTGTCTACCGGCTTGCGTACAGGCTGACGGGTAACTCCCACGACGCGGAGGACCTCACCCAGGAGGTATTCGTCCGCGTCTTCAGGTCGCTGCCCAGCTATACGCCAGGCACTTTCGAGGGATGGCTGCACCGCATCACGACCAACCTATTCCTCGACATGGCGCGCCGACGGCAGCGGATCAGGTTCGAAGGCCTGGGCGACGAGACCGCCGCGCGACTGAGCAGTGCGGGTCCCACGCCCGCGCAGGCATTCGACGACCGGCACCTTGACGACGACATCCAGGCGGCGCTGAAGGCGCTCGCGCCCGAATACCGAGCGGCCGTCATTCTCTGCGACATCGAGGGGCTCTCCTATGAGGAGATAGCTGACGCGCTCGGGATCAAGCTCGGCACGGTCCGCAGCCGGATCCACCGAGGGCGGGCCCAGCTGCGCACCGCTCTGGAGCATCGCCGCCCGCGGCACGCGAGCGTGCGGAGCGTGCCGCTGCCGCGGGCGCACCCGGCTGCCCCGCTAGTGCCGGGAGGGCAGCCGTGAGCCACCTTGGGCAGCGCCTCTCCGCGCTGATTGACGGAGAACTCGACGGGGCCGAGCGCGACCGGGTGCTTGTCCATCTGGCGAGGTGCGAGCAGTGCCGTGATGAGGCCGCTGCGCTTCGGACGCTGAAGAGGCGGATGAGCGCCCTGGGCGAGGCAGCCGCTGACTCGGCGTTCACCCGTCGGCTCGTCGGGCTGGCGCACTCCGGCAGCCCGTTCGCGCCCGGTTCTGGCCGGCCTGCCGGAGGCGCGGCCACCGCAGCACGGCTGGCGGGACGCGGCGGCCGCGAGATCAAGCCGGCCTGGTATGTCGCGCTCGGCTGCAGCGCCATTTTCCTCACCAGTGTCGGGACCGCCGCCTTCATGGCCGGGGGCCCGGCGCAGCCCGGGCCTAAGGTGACACCGAATGTTGGCGTGTTCATGGCGCAATATGACGTCACCACGGGCCTTGTCCCGGTCATAAAGCCTCATCGCGCGCAGCGCGCTGAGGGGAACGCCACCTTGCCCGCGCCGTGACCCCCAGACTGACGTACCCGTGGCGGATCGCCAGCATGGCCATCGTGCTCGGCCTGCTGGGGTCGGCGATCGTCACGCTTGCGCTGATCGACTCGGCCGCCCGCCCGGCTGACGCCCGGCGCGGTAGCCCGGGCGGCGGGAAGCCGGCTGCCGTCCCGGCTGTAGTCCCGGCAGCTGGTGCCGCCCGCGAAGCTGGCGTGGGCCAGGCGGCGCCCGGTGTCGGCCAGACGGCCGATGTTGGCCAGACGCCCCAGGTCCGCGCTGGCCAGCGACTGCTGCGGCTGGCCGCAGCAGCATGTCGGGACATCTCCTACCAGGGCGTGCAGATAGTGGCGTGGTGGGGGGATGGCGGCGCGAGCACGTCCGTGGTCGACGTCTGGCACCTGCCGGGCCACGGGACGCTGGCGAAGGCTGCCGACACCGAGCCGGGACCGTTCGGCGCGCTGCAGGCCGGGCTGTCGGGGGAGCAGGATCCGGACGGGGTCCTGGGCATATCCGAGCAGCTGCTCGTCCTCATCCAGGCCAACTATGAGGTCGTCTATGCGGGCGCGGGGACGGCCGACAGCCGCCCGGCCCAGATTGTCGAGGTACGCCGTCCCGGCGGCGGGCTGGCTGCCCGATTCTGGCTGGATACCGCCACCAAGCTGCCGCTGCGGAGGGAGACTTTCGACACCAGCGCGCACGTGATCAGCGAGGACGCCTTCATAACCCTGACGGTGGGCAGCCACAGCCTGGCTGACATGCCAGCGGCGACCGTACGTCCCTGGACTGGTCGGCTTGACAAGTCAGCGCTTGCGGCGCTGCGGGCCAGCGGCTGGCCACTACCCGGCCGGCTGCCGGGCAACCTGCTGATGTTCGCCTCTGACGAGACATCCACCCCCTCGGGCGAGGTGGTGGACCTGTCATATTCCGATGGATTGTCGGTCATATCGCTGTTCGTGCAGCGGGGAATCCTGCCGCGGGCGATGGCTGGCTGGCGGCAGATCATGCTGAACGGGCGGACGGTCTACTCAGCCGACCCCGACGACCGGAGCCTGGCCTGGTCCGCCCGCGGTTTCGTGTTCACCGTGATCGCCGAGGCTCCGTCGGCCACGGTCGCAGAGGTCGTGACCGCCCTGCCGCAGGACGAGAGGCCCGGGTTCTGGCTGCGCCTGGGGCGCGGTTTCCGCCGACTTGTTTCGTGGGCCAACCCGTTCGGCTGATTATGCCTATCCCGCCCTTTCTAGGGGAGGTATGCAACGAACGGCGGCCACGGGTGGTTCCTCGCGTGCGGCCGCGTCGGGGAGGCAGATGATGTCCGAGAGGTTCGCGCCTGCGGGCGCGGACGGTCCGCGTTACCCGGGCGAATCGCCGGATCCACGTCATCCGCCCGCGCCCGCGTACCGGGCCGAGCCAGCGAACCCGCCCGCGCCCGCGCACCAGGCCGAGCCAGCGAACCCTGCCGAGCCAGCGAACCCTGCCGAGCCAGCGAACCCTGCCAAGCCAGCGAACCCTGCCAAGCCCGTGAACCCGCCTGAGCCCGTGACCTTGGCCGAGCCCGCAAACCCGCCCGAGCCCGCATGTCCCGCGAACCCGGCCGGGCATGCCATTCCGCCATATCCGGCTGATCAGGTGCAGCAGGTGCAGCAGGGTCAGGACTGGCAGCAGGGTCAGGACTGGCAGCAGGGCCAGGGGTGGCAGCAGAGCCAGGGGTGGCAGCAGAGCCAGGGGCGGCAGCAGAGCCAGGAATGGCCGCTGGGGGAAGATGGGCCGCTGGGGGAGGATCGGCCGCCTGCGGACGGACCGGCGGGACAGCGCAGGCAGGTCCGTCGGGTGGCCGGATGGCGGCTCGTCACGCTCGTGGTGGCCACTGCGGTCACCGCGGCGCTGGCCGGCGGCCTGATTGGCGGATATATCGAGTCCAGGGCTGCGTCAGCTGGAATAGACCCCGGCTTCAGCCTGGGGGCGGTGCCGCCCGCGCTGACCGATCGTCCGCCGGACTCCATCGCCGGAATCGCGGCCAGGGTGCTGCCGAGCGTGGTGATGATCAAGGTCAACGGCGCGCAGGGCACCGGCTCTGGATTCGTTATCAACGGCGGCTACATCGTCACCGACAACCATGTGATCACCCTGGACGGCCAGGTGCGCCACGCCGCCCTGCAAATTGTCCTCAACAGTGGCAAGACGGTCCAGGCCAAGGTCATCGGGACGGATCCATATTCCGACATTGCGGTCATCAAGCCGACGGTGGTAGTCAAGCTGCCCGCGCTCCCGCTGGGCAACTCGGGCAGCGTCCGGGTCGGCGATCCGGTCCTTGCCTTCGGCTCGCCGCTTGGCCTGGCAGGCACCGTCACCAGCGGCATCGTCAGCGCTGTGGGCAGGCCAGTACAGCCAACCGGCGGCGCAGGCGTCAGCAACGCGCCGCAGGTGTTCTTCGACGCCATCCAGACCGATGCCCCGATCAACCCCGGCAACTCGGGCGGCCCACTGGTGAATGGCCAGGCGCAAGTCATCGGGGTTGACGCAGCGATCGACACGCTGGGCAGCGATCCGATCACCGGCGGCCAGGGGGGCAGCATCGGCCTCGGATTCGCTATCCCGATCAATCAGGCACGGCTGATCGCGACGCAGCTCGTCAGGACCGGGCGAGCCGCGCATGCCGTCATCGGCGCGCTGATCAATTCTGGCTACGGCGGGGTCGGCGCGCAGATCATGCAGCGGAGCGCGAGTGGTTCCGCGCCGGTCAGCCCGGGCGGCCCGGCCGCCAGGGCCGGGCTGAGGCCAGGCGACGTGATCATCGGGTTCGCCGGGCAGCGGATTGACAGCGCCACCGGACTGCTCGATGCCATCCGTTCCGTGCAGCCAGGTGCGCGGGTCACGGTCAGCTTCACTAGGAACGGGATACCGCACATGGTCACGCTGACGCTCGGATCCGCCGAATCATAGCCGCTGCGGGCGTTCGTGGCT
The DNA here is from genome assembly GCA_050011895.1 of Streptosporangiaceae bacterium. Taxonomy (GTDB): domain Bacteria; phylum Actinomycetota; class Actinomycetes; order Streptosporangiales; family Streptosporangiaceae; genus DATBGO01. The sequence continues at coordinate 101,812 of JBEKIF010000006.1, forward strand.
GCTGGCCGGACGGTCTACATTGGAACAGTAGATCCTGCCGTGTCCCGACCGAGTGCTGGAGCGCCGCGTGCTCGACCTGTCACTCCCGAAGATCCTGGTCCTCGCTGTCCTCGCGCTGGTGATATTCGGTCCTGACCAGCTCCCGAAGATCGCGGCCCAGGCCGGGCGGGCGTTGCGCGATTTGCGCAGGATCGCCGAGAATGCCAAGACTGACCTGCAGGACGGACTCGGCCCTGAGTTCCGTGACTTCGACATTAACGACCTGCATCCGCGGAACTTCGTGCGGAAGCATCTCTTGGACGATCTTGACGGGACCGGGGAGGCGGGCGCCATGGCGGCAGGCGGCGCGGCGGCAGGCGGCGCGGCGGCGGGCTGGACGCTGGCGCCCGGCGAGAGCCCGCCCTACGACACCGAGGCCACCTGAAACTCCGCAGGCCACCTGGAGCCTGAGATCAGCCAAGACGCTGAGGCCACGTGAAACTCTGATGGTCACCTGAAGCCTGAGATCAGGTCACCTGAGACGCTGAGGCCACCCGACGAGCAGGTCAGGCAGGAGTCAGGCCGAGCGGCCGGCCGGCCAGGCTACGGGACCGGCTGGTCAGCATGTCGGCGATCTTCCTAAGCTGCAGCGCCGCCGGAGCGTCTGGATGGGCCAGCACCAGCGGGATGCCGCTGTCCCCGGACTCGCGGAGCCGCACATCGATAGGCACCTCGCCGAGCACCGGCACCAACGCGCCGGTCACCCGGGTCAGCGCCTCCGCTACCGCAGCGCCGCCACCGGAGCCGAACACCTCCACCCGCTCGCCGCAGTGCGGGCAGGGGAGGTACGCCATGTTCTCGATCACCCCGACCACGCGCTGGTGCAACTGGGCCGCGAGTGACCCGGCCCGCTCGGCCACCTCAGCGGAGGCCAGCTGCGGGGTGGTCACGACGATGAGCTCGGAGCCTGGCACCAGATGGGCCGCGGAGATCGCCACGTCACCGGTGCCCGGGGGGAGGTCAAGCAGCAGGACGTCCAGGTCACCCCAGTAGACGTCGGCGAGGAACTGCTGCAGCAGCCGGTGCAGGATCGGCCCGCGTAGCGGCAGCGGCTCGTTTCCCTTCTTCAGCATCCCGCTGGAGATGGCCTTCACGCCGTGCGCGGACGGGGGCATGATCATCTGCTCGACCTGGGTCGGCCGCCCGGTGACGCCAAGCATCCTGGGAATGGAGTGCCCGTAGATGTCGGCGTCCAGCAGGCCGACCTTCTGCCCGGCGGCGGCCAGCGCCACGGCCAGGTTGACCGTGACCGATGACTTGCCGACCCCGCCCTTGCCGCTCGCCACCGCGTAGACCTTCGTCAGCGAGGCCGGGTTGGCGAACGGGATCTCGCGCTCCGGCTTGCCGCCGCGGAGCTTGCTCTGCAGGCCACGGCGTTGTTCCTCGCTCATCACGTCGAGCTCGACGGCCACCGCGGTAACCCCGTCCAGCGCGCTGACCGCGGCGGTGACCTCGCGGGTGATCGTGTCGCGCAGCGGGCAGCCCGAGACCGTCAGCCAGACGTCGACGCGTACCCTGCCGTCCGCCGCGACATCGATGTTCTTGACCATCCCCAGCTCGGTAATGGGGCGGTGGATCTCTGGATCATTGACGCGGGACAGCGCCTGGGTCACCTGGTCGATGGTGGGGGGCGCGGACACTGCGGGAGGCGAGGTCATGGCTCCATGCTACGAAGGCGGCGATTCCCCGTCGAACCCGTGGCCGGGTGCCGGACCGCCGCCGCTGGCTCGCGCCCGCACCAGGGCTGCCTGGATCCGGCTGCACCAGGATGCATATGCTCTGGGCGATGACGCGTGACAGTCGGCCCAGGCGCTCGGTTCTCGCCGTACCTGGCAGCAGCCAGCGGTTCCTGGCGAAGGCCCAGGGCCTGCCCGCCGACGAGATCTTCCTTGACCTGGAGGATGCGGTCGCCCCGGACGCCAGGCCGGCTGCGCGGCGCGGCGTGATCGCCGCGCTGGTCACCGGCGACTGGGGTGCCAAGATCCGGGCGGTACGGGTGAACGGGGCCGCGACCCAGTGGGCTTACCGAGACGTGATCGACGTCGTGGAGCAGGCCGGGCGGCAGCTAGACGTCATCGTGCTGCCGAAAGTGTCGAGCGCTGCCCAGGTCAGCTGGCTTGACCTGCTGCTCGGCCAGGTCGAGCAGCAGGCAGGCCTGCCGGCCGGCCGGATCGGGATCGAGGCCCAGATCGAGGACGCGCGCGGCCTGGCCGAGGTGAACGCCATCGCGGGCGCGTCGCCGAGGCTTGAGGCGCTGGTCTTCGGCCCGGCTGACTTCATGGCCAGCGTCGGCATGCGGTCACTTCGGATCGGCGCCCAGCCGGCCGGCTACGCGGGCGACGCGTTCGGGTACCCGAAGATGCGGATGCTGGTCGCCGCTCGCAGTTACGGTCTGCAGGCGATCGACGGGCCGCACGCGGCCATCAGCGACATCGAGGGCCTGCGCCGGTCAGCGGGCGCCGCCGCGGCGCTCGGCTACGACGGGAAATGGGTGCTGCACCCGGGCCAGATCGAGGTCGTGAACGAGGCTTTCGCGCCAGACCAGGCCGACTATGACCACGCTGAGCTGATCATCGAGGCCTACGAGTACTACACGACCGTGGAGAACCGCGGTGCGGCGATGCTGGACGGCGAGATGATCGACGAGGCCTCGCGCAAGCTGGCGGTGGTGGCGGCGGCCCGGGGCCGGGCCGCTGGCCTGGAAAGGACGGTCAGGTTCCAGCCACCGCCGCGATGAGGGGGCGTGAATAGGAGCTGCCGTCACCAAGGGTGGTTGTGCTGCCGCCGACCGCCCAGCAGCTGCTCCCGCAGGCAACGGCGCCGAGGTAGCCAAGCTCGGCGCCACCAGCTGGCACTCGGACCCAGCTGCCCCCCTGCCAGCGCAGCGCGAGCGGCCGCATGCTGCGGGACGCCCCGAGCAGCCAGCAGCCGTGACCGCCCGAACAGGCCAGGCCAGCTGCGTAGGAGGACGGCAGGCTGGCACCCGCGCCGGCCCAGAAGCGGCCATTCCATTGCTCGGTGACCGCCCCATGGCCAGCAAGAAGGGCCAGGCAGCTAGTCGCGGCGGCGCAGGCCAGGGCGCTAGGAAGGCGGCTGCCATGCCCGCCGGGCAGCGCCGCCTGGGCCCACTGGCCGAGATCGTAGCTGGCCGCCGCAGGAGCATTGTCGTGCAGACCCAGAGCGAGGCAATGGCCGGCCGCCGGGCACGCCAACAGCGTCGGCCGCAGGCCGCCGGGCAGCCCGGGAACGACTCGCCAGCTGGTCCCGTCCCATTGCTCGAGGACGTCCGACGTCCTGTTCTTGCCGGTCTGCTGCCCTCCGTAAGCCCAGCATAGGCTCGCTGACGCGCAGCTCACGCCGACCAGCTGGCCGCCGGTCAGCCGGGGTGAGCGGACCAGCTGCCACGCCTCGCCGGTCCAGTGCTCGATAACGGCTGGCCCGTCCGTGCTGCTGCCCCCCACCGCCCAGCAATCACGGGTGCCCGGGCAGGCAATTCCGGTCAGTGCCAGGTCCGGCACATGCCCGTCCGGCGCCGTCACTTTGCGCCATACACCAGCGGTTTCCTGCTCGATCAGCTGCGACCGGATCTCCGAAAAGGTGTTACCGCCGCGCGCGACGGCAGTCTGGCCGACGGCCCAGCACTCTGCGGCAGTCGGGCAGGCGATCGCGTTGAGGTAACTGTCTGTGCCCTTGTCGGCGGCGGCATGAGCGCCGAAATGCTTGATCACAAAACCGTCGGTGCCGGCCACCAGGGCCACGGCGAGGATGACCGTGAGCCCGAGCAGCAGTCGCCGCCCGGTGAGCAGTCTGATCATCCGACGCCGCGACTCATCGAGTAGCTCATCGTCGTGTTCACTCCCGTTGGCACAGCAGGGTGGGCGAGCCCAGCAACGCTCACCAGGCCGACAGCCTGAATCACAAAGTGTAGCGATCGGACTAACGCCACTATCCAGCCGGCCGTTCCCAGGCACGCAGAAACTCCGCAAGGCCCGCAGTCAGCCGCAGGGCAGCCATTTCCGCCGTGTCCACCCAGCGGGCATCGGCGGCATCGTCGCCGGCGGCGAGGTCACCGCCGGTGACAACCGCGCGGTAGTCCCTTACCTCGATCGTGGCGCCCCCGGTGCCCGGCAGCCTCGCGGTGCCCAGCAGGCCGCCACACGACACGGTCAGCCCGGTCTCCTCCGCGATCTCCCTGATGACGGCCTGCTGGTCGGTCTCACCCGGCTCGACCCGGCCGCCAGGCAGCGACCACAGCCCGGCACCTGGCTCGTGACCTCGCTTGATCAGGAGCAGCCGCCCGGACGCGTCCCTGATGACCGCGCCCACGCACTGGATCAGCTGAGTGGTCACGCTTCAGTATCCCGCACGGTCGCATGGTGCGAAATTGCTCGTTTAGTACCGCCCGTGGCGGAGCACGGTAGCAGACGTGAGGCAATCAGCGGACTACTGTCAGTAATCATGACAGCCGCGTTCACCGGTGAAGGGCTAGCTGAGCTGCTGCGCAGCGCGGCGGTGCCGGTCTGGCTGCCGTGGCCGCTGCCGACGGGCTGGCTGGTCAGTGGCTTCGCTGGCGCTGGCGATGAGCGCAGCGGGGCGCGGGGCAGCGCGGTTGCCCTGTCCGGGCCGAACCCGTTCGGCGGCAGCGGCGAGATGCTGATCATCTCGGAGGAACTCGGGCTCGGCCTGGGTGCCGGATTCGCTGGCCTGCCCGGCCCGGATCCAGGCAGCGACTTCGCGGTCAGCAAGCCGCACGCGTTTGTGCAGGTCAGCAAGCACGAATTCCCGCTGTGGCACGTGGAGGCGCCGCGCCGGGCCGCCTTCGCAGGCGAGGTGCACGGCCACTGGCTGTGGCTCGTCCTGTGGCCCGACACGGCCGGCCTGCTGCTCGCCGAGCCGCTGGCCCTCAGGGATCTGCGCGACGGGGGCCAGGACCTTAACTTGCCCTACGGCGCGCGGTCCCCGCTGTTGCCCGGCTAGGGTCAGCCGGTGTGCGTGCCGACTTGCACAGCCACAGCACGGCCTCAGATGGCACCTGCCCGCCCGCTGAGGTGATGAGGCGGGCCCGCGAGGCCGGGCTCGACGTGATCGCCCTGACGGACCATGACACCGTCGCGGGACATGACCAGGCGCGTGCCGCGCTGCCGCCCGGCCTGACCCTGGTGCCGGGAATGGAGCTCTCCTGCCGCCTGGACGGCCACAGTCTGCACCTCCTTGGCTACCTGTTCGACCCGGCCGAGCCCGAGCTGGCCGCCGAGTGCGCGGCGATCCGCAGCAGCCGGATCGACCGCGCCCGCGCGATGGTGGCGCGCCTGAGCGACCTCGGGGCGCCGGTCAGCTGGGAGCAGGTCACCAGGATCGCCGGGGACGGCGTGGTCGGCAGGCCGCATATCGCCAGGGCGCTGGCCGAGTCCGGGGCAGTGGCCAGCGCCGCAGCGGCCTTCAGCCCGGAGTGGATAGGCTCAGGCGGCCGCGCCCACGTGCCGCGTTACGCGCTGGATCCGGTCCGCGCGATCGCGCTGGTCCGGGGTGCGGGCGGGGTGACGGTGCTGGCTCATCCCAGGGCGGCAGCGCGCGGCTGGGTGGTCGGTGACGAGGCGATCGCCCGGCTCGCCCGTGCCGGGCTGGCCGGGATCGAAGTCGATCATCCAGATCATGACCATGAGAAACGGGATCACTTGCGAGCTCTCGCCGCTGACCTCGCACTCGTCGCGTCCGGCGGAAGCGACGATCACGGGGAGCTCACGGGTTACCGGATCGGCTGCGATACGATCTTGCCCGAGAACTACCATCGGCTGATCGCGCAGGCTACGGGCACCGCACCAATGAGCGGGCGATGAACCCGTTCTTCAACGTGAAGTATTTCTGGGAGGTCTTCGTCACCCTGCTGGTGATCACCGACCCGCCAGGCATCGTGCCGGTCTTCGTCGGCATGACGGTGGGCCGCCCGGCGGCGGAGCGGCACCGGCTGGCCTGGCAGGCTGCCCTGGTCGCCCTCGGCGTGATCGTGGCGTTCGCCCTGTTCGGCAGGTCCGTCCTGGCGTACCTGGGTGTCGAGCTGGCCGCGCTCCAGGCGGCCGGCGGCCTGCTGCTGCTGCTCGTGGCCCTGCAGTTGCTCACCGGGGAGGCCGCCGACCCGGTCGAGCTTGAGCGGAACAAGGCCAACGTCGCGTTCGTGCCGCTCGGCACCCCACTGCTTGCGGGCCCTGGCGCGATCGTGGCCACGATGCTGTTCGTGCAGCGGACCAGCGGCAGCGGGGATATCGTCGCGTTCGCGGTGGCGATTGGCGCGGTCATCGTTCTGCTGTGGCTGGCGATGCGGTTTTCCGGCGCCATTCACCGGGTGCTGCGCGACAGCGGGGTCGAGCTGCTTACCCGGATCGCCGGTCTGCTCTTGTCGGCCATCGCGGTGCAGCTGATCATTGGCGCGGTCCGGACGCTGGTCAGGCAAGGTGCTGGTTAGGCAGGGCAGGCGAGGGCCTGGTCAGGCAGGGCAGGCAAGGCCCTGGTCAGGCGAGAGCGCTCCTCAGGCAAGGAGGCAGGTCGGCATGGAAGCGCGAATAGAGCAGGTGGCCGAGGCCGTCAATACCTGGATAATCGGCGATGATGATGAGGTGATCATCATCGACCCGGGCGGTGACGCTCAGCCGGTACGCGACAAGGTAGGGGACCGGGCCGTGCTCGCCGTCATCTGCACGCACGGCCATGCTGCCCACACGGCGGCAGCGTTCGAGGTGGCCGCCGATGACGAGGCGCCGGTCGCGCTGCATCCCGCGGACCGGGTGTCCTGGCGCGAGGTTCATTCCGATGATCCTGAGATCGAGATGGAGGATGGCGGCATCTTCGAGGTGGCCGACGTGGCGGTTGAGGTGATGCATGCCCCCGGCCACAGCCCGGGCTCGGTCTGCCTCTACTGCGAGGATCTCGGAGTAGTCTTCACCGGCGACGTGCTCACCGCCAGCGGCCCGGTTCCGCACGAGGATGCCTTCCCGGATTTCAGCCGCCAGCTGAGCTCCATCGGTGCGGCCGTGCTGACGCTTCCTAGTGAGACCAGGGTGCTGCCTGGGCACGGCGACGAGCTCACCGTCGCGGCGGCGGAAAAGCGATTCGACTCCTGGGTCTCCGCGGGGCCCGACGCGTTCCGCGGAAACAGCGCCAGCTAGGGCGAGCCCGATGCCATGTAGAAGAGCGTGATCAGCTCACCGGCCTTGCTCTGGCCAGCGGCTGGTGGGCGGGCTGCGAGGGTTACGAACTGTAGCCGGACGTTGGCGGTGGCTGCTGCTTCCGGCTACGGCGTGTTGCTCATCCCGTTCCCAGACAGTGGAGGGTGGCGGCAAGGCAGAGAGCGGGCATCCGGGGCGCTCAGGGGAAGTAGTGGCCCTCCTTGAGGTCGGCGATCAGCCCCGGTCGGGTCGGCTCCCATCCGAGCAGGTCGCGGGTGATCTGCGCCGAGGCGGGGCCGTCGAATCCCCAGAAGCCGCCGAGGAAGCCGACGTATTCTCCGGCCTGCCCGGGGGTGACGGTGACCGCGGGAATGCCGAGAAGCGCGGCGATGATCTCGGCGACCTCGCGGATCGGCACGCCCTGGTCGCCGACCGCGTGCAGCACCGACCCGGCCGGCGCGGACTCGAGCGCGAGGACGAACAGGCGCGCGGCGTCGTCGCGGTGGACCGACGGCCAGCGGTTGGCGCCATCGCCGACGTAGGCCGCGGCGCCTTTGTCACGCGCGAAGCCGATCGCGGTCGGGATGAAGCCGTTGTCGCCGTTGCCGTGCGTGGCCGGCGGCAGCCGCACGATCGAGGAGCGGACCCCGCGGCCGGCGAGCGCGAGAGTGTAATGGGCGTTGGCCATCCGCCCCTGGGCGCCGGTGATCGGGACCTCGCAATCCCCGGCGTCCGCAGCCAGCCCGTCGCGCTCGGTGGCGACGGCCCCGGGCGGGAGCCCGAGCACGCCGAGGATGCCGGAGGCGATGACGAACGGCTTCCCGGTGCCGGCCAGGGCCTCGCCGAAGGTCTCGATCGCCGCGCGGTCGGCGGCGGTGGCACCGGCGAAGTCGCCGGCGAAGGCGATGTCGTGCTTGAACGCGAGGTGGACGACGCCGTCGGAGGCGGCGGCCGCATCGCGCAGGGTGCAGAGGTCGTCCAGCGACCCCAGGCGGACCCCGGCCCCCGCGGCCCGCAGGGCCTTGGCTGAGGCGTCGGATCGGGCGAGCCCGGTGACCTCGTGGCCGGCGGCGGTCAGCTCGGGGACAAGCCCGCGGCCGACCCAGCCCGACGCTCCGGTAACGAAAACGCGCATGAGGAACCTCCAGGACGTGGGCGCCCGCCGGGCGGATCCGCGGCGGGCGGCCCTTGAGGTCAGCAGTTTATTCTTTGTACATCCGTACTAGAAATATTCTTGGTACAGTCGTACCTGAAATGTCAGGCCAAGTCAAGCCGAGACTGGCACCTGGAGGCAGCGATGGCGGGGCGGCCCGTCGATCATCAGCGGCGGGCCGAGCTACTCGACGCGGTGGTCGACTACACGGTCGAGCACGGGTTCTCCGAGGTGTCGTGGCGGCCCGTCGCCGCCGCCCTCGGAGTCTCGCCCACGACGCTGGTGCATCGCTTCGGCACCAAGGAGCAGATGCTCGAGGCCATCCTCGGGCGGCTGCGGGAGCGCATCTTCGCGGCCACCAGCGACCGGGCCGGCGAGCAGCCCGACCTGGCGACGGCGGCGCGTGTGGCCTGGACGCGGACCTCAGAACCGCAGCAGTGGCCGGAGTTCAGGCTGTTCTTCGCGGTCTACGGACGCGCTCTGCAGGCGCCGCAGCAGTTCGCTGGTTTCCTGGAACGGGTCGTCGCCGGCTGGATGAGCGCCCTGGTTGACGCGCAAGGACCTGACGCCGACCCGGCGACCGCGACGCGCACGGCCACACTGGTGATCGCGACGATCCGCGGGCTGCTGCTCGACCTGCTCGCCACCGGTGACCGAGACCGGGTCCAGGACGCGGCCGAGAGCTTCCTCGCCAGCCTCGAACACCCGGCACGGCCGCCTGAGATGCCGGCCGCGCAACGGCGGCCTGTCGACCTCTAGTGCCGGCTTGGTGCTTTGATCACGATCAGTGGCAGCCGCCTGCCATTGGCGGTGGATCGGGTCGGAGACCTCGCTGAAGGAAGCCAAGTCAGCGATCAGCGCTGTGCGGATCTGCCACTACCAGCAGCAACTCACCCAAGATCCATGAACATGACGATCTACCGCTGGAGTCTTAGGCGCGCCCGGAGCAACATCGCGTGAACCGACGGGTGCACAAGCGTCTCCGGCCGGCCGACCATCAACCAATAACTCGGGGGCCACTGCAGCTGCCCGTCGCGAGCGGATTCCGGGTCACCGGGGCGTATCAATATGGCTGACCCACTGCACATGGCCGAGTTCTGCCGTCAGGCGTGACAGGACCGACAGCGGGTCATTGGGCTCGACCTCGAATCCCGGAATATCAGCATGTATCTCTGTCGTCCATATTCCTTCATCGAATTGAACGAATACCAGTGTCCCTGGTGGTCACGCCGATGGGCATCTACCAGCCCAGCTCCGGTGCGCTGTACCCGGCATTGCGCCGCCTGGAGCAAAAAGGCCTGGTCCGGGCGCAGGCTGCAGCGGGCCGGGCTGACCAGTCAGCCCGGCACCGCCGGGTGTATGAGCCCACCCAGGCCGGCCGGGCGGCCCACGAGAGCTGGCTGCGCACCCCGGTAGACCCGGCCACGGTCTCGCGGGACCTCGGCCTGCACCTGATGCGCTTCGTGCTGATGGAGCACCTGCTCCCGCCCGACGAGGTGCTCAGGTTCCTGCAGCACCTCACCGGCGCGCTCGCGGCGTTTACCGCCGAGCTGGAGCACTACACAGCGGCCGCCGATCTCCGCGACCACCACCCGCGCCTTGCCCTCGACCACGGGCTGGCAGTCCACTGCGCCAGCCTCCAGTGGGCCCGGCACACCATCGCGGCACTGTCCGCTGCTCCTGCCGCCGCCCCGTAGCCAGCCGGCTCGGGTGCCGAATCCACAGCCCTTCCAGGAGCCCTCGTGCTGTCTCAGCTGCCTGTCATCGATCACGCAAGCCCGGCGGAGGCGGCCGGGCCCTGCAGCTCCGGCCCGTGGGACTGCATGGCAGACGGGCCGGAGGAGGCGGTCCCTCGCTCAGGCAGCGGTCAACGCGGGCCCGCAACTGCCGCCGGGCTCCGGGGTCGCGCCAGGCATCTGCCTCAGACCACCAGTGCCGTACCGTCTGGACCAGGGGCGTGAGGTCGCCGTCCTCTCTGGCCTACAGATCCAGCCCTCGGTAAGCATCGCGGCGGTTCCCACCACCGCCACCAGGCCGTCCGGTCTCGTGCTCGGCAATTACTCTGACGTAGTGCGCCTCGTCTCTCTGCTCCCTTCTGCGACCGAGATCGTTTACGCGCTCGGTCTGGGCGACGAACTAGTCGGTGTCACATTCGAATGTGACGAGCCGGCGACCGCCCGCAGCGAGAAGGTAGTTGTCGTGGGTGGCCGGGACACTCGCGGGATGACGCCCGGCGAGATCGACAGGTACGTCCGGACGCAGCTTGCTTCCGGCGCGGACCTCTATACGCTGCGAGCGGAGGCTCTGGCAGCGCTGGAACCCGACCTGATCCTGACCCAGAACCTGTGCCGGGTCTGCGCCCTGCCGTCCGGTCACGTCGAGGATGCCCTGGACTACCTGGGATGCCATGCTGACGTGCTGTCGCTTGACCCGCATTCGCTCGATGAGGTGCTTGACTCGATCGTGGCAGTTGGCCAGCGCGCCGGCGTATCAAAGCGTGCCGAGCGCTTGGTCGGCGAACTTCGCGCCCGGCTGGCCCGCACTGCGACGGCAGTTGCGGGGCGACGACGTCCCAGGGTCGCGGTGGTCGAATGGGTGGACCCACCCTTCACCGCAGGGCATTGGGTACCGGACCTCGTCAGCGCGGCCGGCGGTGAGGCAGTCGCGGCTACGCCGGGTACTCCATCAGTCCAGACCGGCTGGTCCGTCATCGCCGAAGCGTCGCCAGATCATGTCGTGGTCGCACCGTGCGGCTTTCATCTGCCGGGCGCTATCGATCAGGCACAGTCGGTAGCGCGGGCACTGCCCGGCCTGCAGGTGTGGGCGATAGATGCCGACGGCATAGTGGTACGCCCAGGACCGCGCCTCGTCGATGGCGTCGAAGCCATCGCCTCGATACTCCACCCGGATGCTGTGCCGGCCGCTACGCCCTGTCTAGTGCAGAGGGTGGCACGCATCGACTGACGCGCCGCGCCGCTGGTACATATGGCCAATGCGGCTGTCAGACCAGCGGGCCAGGATGGGACTGTGGAGCAACTCGGTTTCGAAGGCATGCCACGCCGGCTGTACGGGTGCACGCCGACCAGGCTGGGCTCCTGGCTTGATTGCCCGCGCCGGTACCGGATGATCTATCTGGACCGGCCGCCGCTGCCTAAGGGGCCGCCGTGGGCGCACAACAGCCTCGGCGCGAGCGTGCACAATGCGCTGGCCGGATGGTGGCGGCTGCCCCGGCGGGAGCGCAGCGTCGAGGCCGCGGGAGACCTGCTTGAGCGCGGCTGGATCACCGAGGGCTTCGCCGATGCGGCGCAGTCCGCCCGCCATCGCGAGCGGGCCAGGGCCATGGTGCAGCGCTACGTCCGCGGTCTTGATCCGGCGGCTGAGCCGGCCGGGGTAGAACGGACCGTCGCGACCCGAACCGATCTGATCGCTGTGTCTGGGCGGATCGACCGGCTGGATGACCGGCGCGGGCCGGACGGCAGCGGCGAGCTTGTTGTCGTGGACTACAAGACCGGTAGGCACCTGCTGACCACCGACGACGCCCGGACCTCGCTGCCGCTCGCGCTGTACGCGCTCGCGGCGGAGCGGGTCATGCGGCGGCCGTGCTCGCGGGTGGAGCTGCATCACCTGCCAACTGGCCGGGTGCTTGCCTGGGAGCACTCCGCCGAGTCGCTGCGGCGGCAGCTGGGCCGGGCGGAGGACATCGCGGCTGAATGTGCGGCAGCCGACGAGCGGTACCGAGGCGGGCAGGCAGCTGATAGTGACGAAGTGTTCCCGCCGCGGCCAGGTCAAGGGTGTGGCTGGTGTGACTACCGGGCGCACTGCCCGCAAGGTGCCGCCGCCACCGCGACACGCCGTCCGTGGGACGGGCTGGCGGACTCGGACGCTTAAGCCGCGGGATGGCTAACCGGGCGGGATGGCTAACCGGGCGGGATGGCTAACCGGGCGGGATGGCTAACCGGGCGGGATGGCTAACCCGGCGGGATGGCTAACCCGGCGGGATGGCTAACCCGGCGGGATGGCTAACCCGGCGGACGGCGCAGCGCGGGCCCGGTGAGTTTCGCGGCGGCGCCGTCGGCTGACTTCTTCCGCGGTGTTCCAGAACGAGGTCAGGGTGCTCGCCGTGGTCTCCGGCGCCTCGATAGCGGGCGAGTGGGCGGCGCCGGGGATGCAGACCCGCTGCGCGCGAAGCCGCCTGCCCATCCGGTCCTGGACCTCAGGTGGCCAGGCGTCGTCGTTCTCGCCGTACATGACCAGGATGGGCGGTCCGGCCACCCTGGCGAGCTCGGCGGTGCGGTCCGGGCAGCTGAGAAGGTAGTTGCCCATGACGACCAGCGCGGTCGGACAGTTAGCCAGATGCCGGTTGCGCAAGAACGCGACGATGTGCTCGGCCACGCCCTCGGCCCGGGCCTGTGGCTCCAGATGCTCCGCCCAGAGCTGCTCGGCCCAGCCGCGCAGCCGGGCCGAATCGGTGCCGTGGTCCGGGCCGTGGTCGGTGCCGTGGCCGGGGCTGCCGGCGTTGCGGGCCCGGGCGAGCATGGAGCGCAGCAGGTCGCGCTTGCTGCCAGTGATGCTCCCCGGTCCCGATCCCAGCAGGGTCAGCGACCCGATGCCTGCGGCCCGGGTCAGCACGGCGTGCCGTGCGATCAGGCCGCCGAGGGAGTGACCGAGCAGGTGTACCTCGTCCTCGTCGGGCGCGATGGCGTCGGCCACCGCGCCGATATCGGCCGCCAGTTCGTCTGGCGTGTAGTGATCCCTGCGCGCCGCTGCGGCGCTCTGGTACTGACCGCGCATGTCGATCGCGGTGACGCACCGGCCCGCCGCTGCTAGCGGCCGCAGAACTGGGATGAAGTCTTCCTTGCTGCCGGTGTAGCCGGGCACCAGAATTGCCGGCTCACGCTCGCACACGCCGCTGGCCGGCTGTGCTTGCAGTGCTGCAAACACGCCGCGCGGCGTCGTCAAGATCACAGAGCGGACAAAATCGGGCAGGTCGAGGGACCTTGGTGTACTCACGGAGCTGCAGCCTACCCAGACATGCTTAGGGTATTTCTACTAGTTTTACGCTGATTCCGCTGCAGTGCCACTAGCCGGGCCAATGTCGTGGGCTGGCTTCGCCTCCGACCGAGGGCGCCTTCGGCCGGTCGGCTGGCCACGCAGCGCCGACGCGTCGGCAGCGACAGCGGCTGTCGGCTCGGCTGCCCGCGCCTGCTCGCCCCGGCTTCCGCGGCTGGACCCCCGGCTTCCGCGGCTGGACCCCCGGCTTCCGCGGCTGGACTCCCGGCCTCCGCGGCCGGCGTCCGGACCTCCGCCGCCGGGTTCCTGGCCTGCCCCGCGACCAGGCTCTTGGCCGGCGCCGACGGGGGCACCCGCCCTAGTCCGGCGCCGGGCGCGCTGTCGAGACTGCGCCGTGTCACGAGATCTGGAGGGCTCGGTGCGCTCGCTGTCGGAACGGCCGCCGCGCTGCCTGGAGCCCGAGCCTGCGCCGCGCTCTCGGCCCCGATCCCTCGAACCCGGGCCGCTCGCCGGGCGGGCGGCATGCGACCGGTTCCGGCCGGTCTCGCCGATGTCCTCAAGGGTCTCGGCCTCAAGGCCAAGCCTTGCCCGCCGCGCCCTGGGCAGCGTGCCCGTCGCGTCCCTGGGAATATTCAGCGCCTCGTAGAGGTGCGCAGAGGTCGAATACGTCTCAACGGGCTCGGGGCGGCCAAGAACGAGCGCCTCGTTGATCATCTTCCAGCGGTGCATGTCGGCCCAGTCCACGAAGGTCACGGCCACCCCGATGCGGCCGGCCCGGCCGGTCCTGCCGGTCCGGTGAAGGTAGGCCTTGTCGTCTTCTGGGCACTCGTAGTTCACCACGTGGGTGACGTCGTCAACATCAAGCCCGCGGGCTGCGACGTCGGTGGCCACCAGGACGTCGACCTTGCCGGTCCTGAAGGCCCGCATGGCGCGTTCCCGCTGGCCCTGGCCCAGGTCGCCGTGCACGGCGGCCGCTGCGAAGCCCCGCGTGGTCAAGGCGCCGGCGATCTGGTCACAGGCTCGCTTCGTCCGGCAGAACACGATGGTCAGGCCCCGGCCCGCGGACTGCAGCACCCGGGCGAGGACCTCGACCTTGTCCATCTGGTGGGCGCGGAACACATGCTGTTCGGTGCTCGGCACCAGGACCGGCTCGTCGTGCTGCTCGGCCCGCACATGCACTGGCCGGCTCAAGTGGCGCCGCGCGAGGGTGACAATCTCGCCAGGCATCGTGGCTGAGAACAGCATGGTCTGCCGGTGCTGTGGCGTGAGCCTGAGGATCTTCTCGACGTCTGGCAGGAAGCCCAGGTCGAGCATCTTGTCTGCTTCGTCCAGCACCAGCGACCGGGTCTGGGAGAGATCCAGGTGGCCCTGCCGGACCAGGTCGAGCAGCCGGCCAGGCGTGCCGACGACGACATCGACGCTCTGCAGAGCCTCGATCTGGGGCTCGTAAGCCCGGCCGCCGTACAGGGTGACGACGGAGATGCCGCTGTGCGACGCAGCAGTCCGGAGATCCTCTGCGACCTGGATGGCCAGTTCCCTGGTCGGTACGACCACGAGAGCACGAGGCGCCGATGGCTTGCCGTCAGGTGCCAGCTCGAGGCGCTGCAGTATCGGGATGCCGAAGGCCAGGGTCTTACCGGTGCCGGTCCTGGCCTGCCCGATGAGATCGTGGCCGTCGAGGGCTATCGGCAGGGTCAGTGCCTGGATCGGGAAGGCGTGGGTGATCCCGGCGGCCTCAAGGGCCGCGCAGAACGGCTCGGCAACGCCGAAGTCACGGAATGTCTTCTCGCTCCGGGTCACGTCGGACGGCAGGGCCTCGGAGGGGAGGGCCTCGGAGGGGAGCGCCTCGGACCGGAACGGTCCCGATGGCGGTGCCTCAGGCGCCAGCGTCTCGGTTATAAGTGTGTCGGGCGCCGCGTGCTCGTCCTCCGGCACGCTCGGCATGGTCCAGTTATGCGTTGTCAGGGCTTCCGCCTCCATCAGGAGCCTGCGGGTCCACCAGGCGCATATGCGCCGTGCGTCCGCATCGCGGGCTCACATTTCGAACTCTCCCGCGGGACGGCTCACGCTGTCGCAGCGCGGCATTGGCCACGCACTCGCGGGGAAGTTTCGGCGCGGCGGTCGGGAGCGATCAAGGCTCCCGGCGATCCCGTGCCTTACTTTGTGGGGTACAACACGCTTCGGGGTTACCGCATTCCACGTGCGGATTGACCCTAGTCTAGCAACATCACTAGTTAGCCACGGCGGCGCGGGCCAGTCTCAGCCGCTGGCAAGTTGTTACGCTGCGTGGATGACCGACATGGGCGCGGAAAGCACGGAACAATCGGCGGGTAGCGCGGGTAGCGGTGAGCCAGAGAGCGCGGCGGTCGGCAGTCCTGATCCGGACGGCGTGATCGATCTCCTCGGCGTGCTCGCGTACGCGTCGCTTGTCGCCTTCTTCCGGCTTGCCGATGATGCCGCGATCGCGGTTTCGCTGGCGGACAAGGAAGCCATGGCCGGGATGGCGGTTGCGCAATTCGGCCATTTCCAGATGCTGCGCAGGCGGCTCGAGGGCATGCATGCCGATCCTGAGGCGGCGATGTCACCGTTTGTAGCGGCCATCGACGCATTCCACGCTAGGACGGTTCCGGCTGACTGGCTGGAGGGGCTGGTCAAGGCATACGTGGGCGACGGGATCGCGGCCGATTTCTACCGGGCCCTTGCGGAACTGCTCGACGAGGAGACGCGTGCCCTCGTCCTCGAGGTGCTAGGCGATGCCGGGCAGGCGGAGTTCGCCGTCGCCCGGGTTCGAGCGGCGATTGAAGCCGACCCGAAGGTCGCAGGCAGGCTGGCGCTCTGGGCCCGCCGCCTGGTCGGTGAGGCTCTCGGGCAGGCCCAGCGGGTGGCGGCCGAGCGTGAGGCCCTTGCCCGCCTGCTTGCGGGCGGGACGGTTACTCAGCTTGGCGAGATAGGCCGGATGTTCGCGCGGCTGACGGACGCGCACGCCGAGCGGATGGACGCGCTTGGCCTAGCGAGCTAGCGAACGCCATCCTCGGCCGCTGGCAGGGCCAGTGGCGCAGCCTGGGATGCGATCCTCACCTGGTTGGCCGGTGCGTTCCTTCGCCGGTTAGCGATGCTGGAAGCGGCAGTCTCGCTTCCACCCCGGTCGTTCGCTGTGCTGGACCTACGGGCGGCGCTGCGGACCGCCGTTTCGTTTCTGGCCGCCCAGGACCGCTGGCGGCAGGGACCGTAGGCGGCCACCGACCGCCTACGGTCCGGGACCGCCAAAGGGTCCGGACCGCCTACGGCCCGGGACCGCCTACGGGTCCGGACCGCCTACGGCCCAGGAACCGTGGGCGGCCAGGGAGCGCTGGCGGCCAAGCCCTTTGCTAGGCAGGGTTGCGATTGCGCCCCAGCAGCGGACGACGCTGGTTCTGCTCGGGCAGTTCGCCCGGCCCGGGCGCAGGCGGACCGCCATCCGCCTCGACTTCGATCCGCTCCTTGCGAAGTTCGTCGCGGATCGTCCGGTCCTCCGCCACCTTCTTCGCCACCAGACGGACCCGTTCGACCGGTACTGCTTCCTTCTTGATGACTGCACGCTCCTCGTGCAGGACGATCTCCTGGTTGCCTTCCGCGATCGGGCCCCGGACCCGCTCCTCCGCCGTGATCGGAACACGCTCGAGTTCATACTCCTCGTGGAACACGTGAATCGCCTGCTCGACTGGCTCGACGTCCACGTACTTGCGTAGCCGGACCCGCCCCGACTCAAGTACCTCGGTGCCCACGGCCATCCGCTCCTCGGTGCGGACGAGCCATTCGTCGCTGGAGGGGGCGCCGGCTTCGGCCTGCCTGGTCTGCCCTTCAACTTGTCCTGCCTGGCCCGGCTGTCCTGCCTGGCCCGGCTGTCCTGCCTGGCCCGGCTGTCCTGCCTGGCCCGGCTGTCCTGCCTGGCCCGACTGTCCGGGCTGCCCCGTCTGAGCGGGGATCATGAGGCCGTAGTAGTGGCGCAGCTCGTCCGCTTGCTCAGCGGACATATGTCGCTCCACGCCCATGTCTGGCCCGCTCATGATCTTCTTTGTCTCGAACGGAACGCTGAAGCCGTCTCCAGCCGTGCGGCGTCCGGCAAGCGGGACGAAACGGCTCACCTTCCCGGCGCGTACCCGTGCCCATACCGGAGTGCCGTCCGCGTCGTCGTTGAACACCTGCTCGACCGTGCCGACCACTTGGCCATCGGCATCTGTTACCCGAGCACCCGTCAGTTCTGTTCCTTGCGTGGTCATGGTGACATCTCCCCCCGAGTCGCTATCACCACACAGTTGCGGGCATCAGCCGCCTCTGTGACCTTGGATAATTCACTAATTGTAGTCCTTCGACCACGAAGTGCGATAGGGCGCGGTCGTCCCGGAGCGGGCCTCGACGTCAGAAGTGGCGCTGCGGGGACGTTCTGGACCGTGAGGTCAGGCGCCAGTTGGACCGTGACGTCAGGCGCCAGCCTGACGGGCCTGGCTCGCCCCGAGGACCCGCGGATCTGCCGCCGGAGCTGCCGGAGAGCCGGGGGACTCAGGCCTGCGGGACTCAGGCCGGGCGGGACTCAGGCCGGCGGGACTCAGGCTGGGCGGATTCAGGCCGGGCGGATTCAGGCCGGGCGGATTCAGGCCGGGCGGATTCAGGCCGGGCGGATTCAGGCCGGGCGGATTCAGGCCGGCCGGGACCCAGGCCGGCCTGACTTAGATGGTGGGGCCGAAGCCGATCCGGCGGGGCTCAGCCCCGCCGATCTCCACGTAGGCGATCTTGTCCGCCGGGACCATGATCTTGCCGCCCTTGTCATCTGTCAGGACGAAGACGCCGCCGTCAGTGATGGCGGTCGTCAGGGACCGCTCCACCTCCTCGAAAGCGGACTCGGTCTCCAAGACCAGCTCGCGAGGTACGGACTGAATTCCGATCTTGACTTCCACGGCAGCTCCTCTCGAACCGAGGCTAGCCCGGTGCGCGGCGCGAACGGGTCAGCAGGACGCTCGCCGCGCTACGCCGCGAGCGAAACGCGGTCCTTGTGCGGGGTTCGTGATCGGCGGGGGAGTCAGCTCGCCCGCGGCCAATCGCTGATCCCGCGCCAGGCCAGTCTGGCGATCAGCTGCTCGGCGGCGTCTTTGGGGATGGCCTGATCCGTGCTGAGCCAGTACCGGGAGCTGACCTGGGCCATGCCTACGAGCGCTATCCCGAGCAGATGTGCCTCGGCCTCGCCGAGCCCCGCGTCGGAGTGGATGGACTGGCTGACCATCTCGGCGCAGTCCTGCATGGTCGCCTCGAGGCGTGCTCGCACGGCCGGCTCGTTGCTCAGGTCGGACTCGAAGACCAGCCGGAAGGCCTCGCCGCTGGCAACAAAGTCGAAGAACGCCTTGAAGGTGGCAGGGACGCGCTGCTTATTGTCGGCTGTCGAGGAAAGAGCCGCCTTGACGATGGCGACGAGCTCGTCCGCGCTCTCGTCCAGCAACGCCAGGTAGAGTTCAAGCTTTCCCGGGAAATGCTGGTAGAGAACTGGCTTGCTGACCCCGGCACGCTCGGCGATCTCGTCCATCGCGGCGGCGTGGTAGCCCTGCGCGACGAATACCTCCTGTGCCGCTCCAAGGAGCTGCCTGCGCCTGACCGGTCTCGGCAGCCGGGTGCTGGCTGGCTTCGCCTCCGGCGATGCTGTCACGAGACTCTCCGAATGTGTGCTGTCCTGCGATGATTACGCGCCGGTCCAGCTGCCATCCTACGACCGGACCATAGCCAGGATCGGTAGTGCAGCGGTTGGAGAGCAGGCCGGGCTATCCGCCAGCTCGTCCCCTGAGGCCCCTCGGTCAGCGGTATTCGTCCTCGTCGGAACCCACCTCGCGGCCCTGTTCGGCCGCGTCGGCAGGGTCAGCCTCGAACGGCGGCTCGTCCTGATCGGTGCCAGCCTCGTCGTCAGCACCTGGGATGGCATCCTGGTCTTGCTCGGCAGAATCAGCCTCGGGCCGCTCGGTGTTCATGTCGCTCATGCGGGACGTGCTCCTTGTCTGCTCGGTTCATCGAACATATTGCCGAACAGAAGAATCCGGACAACACTGCTGGTATCAGGACCTGGTCTGAGGGGGTAGGGAGACATCATGCATAGCATGTGGAAGGGCTCGATCTCTTTCGGCCTAGTCATGATCCCCGTGAAACTGTACGCCGCGACCGAGCAGAAGGACATAGCGTTCCGCCAGGTTCACCGGACTGACGGCGGCCGGATCAGGTTCCGCCGGGTCTGCTCCATCGATGGCGAGGAAATCCCCTACGAGCAGGTCGCCAAGGGGTTCGAGCTGCCCAGCGGCGAGATGATCGTGCTGACCGACGAGGATATGGCTGATCTGCCGCTGCCGACGACGCGGAGCATCGAAGTCCTGCATTTCATGCCGGCCGATCAACTTGATCCCATCCTGCTGTCCCGCAGCTACTACGTGGAACCTGAGTCTGCAGGTGCACGGGCCTACGTGCTGCTGCGCGATTCACTCGACCGGTCGGGGAAGGTGGCCTTGGCCATAGTGGCGCTGCGGCAGCGGGAATCGCTCGCCACGCTGCGGTCCAGGGACGGCGTGCTGGTGCTCGAGACACTCCTGTGGCCTGATGAGGTGCGTACCCCAGCGTTTGGCTTCCTCGACGATGACATCGAGGTCCGGTCGCAGGAACTCAAGATGGCGGCGTCCCTGATCGACTCCATGACCGTGGACTTCGATCCGGACGAATACCACGACGGTTACCGTGAAGCTCTTCAGGAACTTGTGAACGCCAAGGCCGAAGGGCGCGAGGTGATCCAGCCAGAGGAAGGCGAGATCCCCGGAGGCGAGCCGACCAGCCTGGCGGATGCGCTGAAGGCCAGCCTGACGGCCGCCAGGCTCGATCAGCGCCAGGCGAGCGCAGGCTCGGGCAGTGCGGCCTCGGGCGGTGCGGCCTCGGGCGGTGCGGGCTCGGGCAGTTCGGGCTCGGGCAGGTCAGCTGGCGGTAGGTCAGCTGGCGGCAGGTCAGCTGAAGGCAGGCCGGGCGGCGGCAGGTCGGCCAGTGGCGGGTCGGACGGGGGTAGCTCGGCCGGCGGTAGCTCGGCCGGAACGAAGCCCGGTAGCGCGAAGACGGCTGGCGCGAAGTCCGGTGGCGCGAAGTCAGACGGCGCGAAGTCAGACGGTGCGAAGTCAGACGGTGCGAAGTCAGACGGGGCGAAGTCAGACGGTGCGAAGTCAGACGGGGCGAAGCCTGATAGCGCCAGGACGGCCGCAGGTCAGACCGCAGCCAAGTCGCCACCATCCAGGTCACGCAGGCGGGCGAGCTGACGAGGAGAGCGGTGCAGCACCAGTGCAGCACCAGGGCAGCACCAGCGGTGGCCGGAGCTACCGGCGAGTAATATAGGGGACCGTGGCAGATCCGATTCCCGTCTGGCCGGGCGAGCTTGCCTCGTTCGGTACCGGCGAAGTCTTCGTGCGCAGCGCTCCGGCACTCCCGGGCGCTGAGCCTGCGTTGTTCGTCCACGGCCTGGGGGGTTCATCCACCAACTGGACCGACTTGATGGACGAGCTGAGGCACCCGCCTGCGAACGGCCAGCCCGGGCCTGCGCTTGCCTGCGAGGCGATGGACCTGCCAGGGTTCGGTTTCTCACCGCCACCAGCCGATGACGATTATTCGATCGACGGGCACGCGTCATCCGTTATAGGCCTGATTGAAAAACGCGGCAATTGGCCAGTGCATCTGATCGCGAATTCGCTCGGCGGCGCCATCTGCACCCGGGTGGCCGCTCGGCGGCCCGATCTGGTGCGGACCCTGACCTTGATCTCGCCCGCCCTGCCTGACCTGCGTCCGCGGGTGCTGCCGCTGCGCGTGACGGCGCTATGCTCGCCCGCTCTTGGGCCGTGGCTGGCAACCAGGGCCAGACGCATGTCAGCGGCGGCCAGAAGCGAGCTGCTGGTCAGGGACGTCTACTACGACCCGCACTCGATGCACCCGAGGCGGCGCAATGAGGAGATCGCTGAACTGATCCGCCGAGACGGGCTCGACTACGCCAGCCACGTACTGATCATGACGGCTCGCGGGCTTGTCGGCGCTTACGTCCGCCGCGGCGCACGGTCGCTGTGGCGCGACGCGGCCAGGATCAGGGTGCCCACGCTGGTCATCCACGGAAGTCACGACCGCCTCGTCAACCCGCTGCTGGCGGCCAGGGCCGCGCGTGCCTTCGGCCGGTCGCGGGTGGTTGTGCTGCCCCGGACGGGTCATGTGGCGATGATGGAGCGGCCCGCCTGGGTGGCCAAGGAGATACGCACACTGCTGGCCAGCGCCCCGCCTGGTCCATGACGCCGGGCGACGGGCGGCGCAGGCCAGACCTGCTGATCGCGGCCGCCCGGGTGATCCCCGCCACGACGGGATCACCCACCATCGCCCCCGGGTACGTCGCCGTTGCGGACGGCGTGATCACCGATGTCGGCGCGGGACCGCCGCCGCGAGCGCCCGACGTTGGGCTGGTCGCGGGCACGCTGCTGCCAGGTTTGGTGGATTTGCAGGTCAACGGCTACTTCGGCGTTGAGCTGATGACGGCGGGGGCAGCCGGGTGGACCGAGGTCGCTGCCCGCCTCCCTGAGACTGGCACGACAGCGTTCCTGCCCACTTTCATTACCGCGCCGATTGGCCAGCTCAGCGCTGCGCTGCGGGCCACTGCCGGCGTGGTGCCCGCGATCGCGCGCGGTGCCAGGGTGCTCGGAGTGCACGTAGAAGGCCCCTTCATCGCGCCCAGCCGCCGGGGAGCTCATAATGAGGCGTGGATCAGCACGGCCACCCCCGCTGCCGTTGATGAGCTGCTGGCGGCTGGCGGCGGGCTGCTCGCTATGGTCACGCTGGCGCCGGAACTCGATGGCGCCCTAGCCGCGATCGACCGGCTGACCGGGGCGGGCGTGATTGTCAGCGTCGGGCACAGCGATGCGACCGCGCGGCAGGTGGCGCAAGCGGCCTCCCGCGGCGCCCGGATGGTCACGCACCTGTTCGATGCCCAGCGTCCGCTGCATCACCGCGAGCCGGGCGTCGTCGGCCAGGCGCTTGCCGATCCGCGGCTGACCAGTGGCCTGATCGCCGATCTGCGGCACGTCTGCGCCGCTGTCTGCAAGATCGCCTTCGACGCGGCGCCCGGCCGGATCGTCATCGTCACTGACGCTGCGGCCTGCGCCGGCATGCCGCCCGGCCGCTACCAGCTCGGCGGCCAGCCGATCGAGCTGCCGCCCGGGGAGGGGGCACCTCCAGTCCGAGCCGACGGCACGTTGGCCGGCTCGGGCCTGCGGATGGACACCGGCATTGCCAACATGGTCACGGCTGGGGTCGGGCTGGCCGACGCGGTCGCTGCGGCCAGCAGGATTCCCGCCGACCTGATCGGCAGGCCGGAACTCGGCAGGATTGCGCCCGGGGCAGCGGCGGATCTGGTGTGGCTGGGCGATGATATGCGAACAAACGCGACCTGGGTCGGCGGTGAGCTGGTGTATACGCGTACTAGACCGGAGCGGGCCGGATCGCCGGCCGGATCGCTCGCCTGGGATCCAGCATGAGCGAGCGGGCCACCCGGATGAGGATGGAGATCGCATCGGCCGCACTGACCGCCTCGCCCGGGAGTGCGTGGCGGTTTGGGCCGGATGCCGCGCATGGCTCGCTCAGGACTCCCTGTGCACCTTGTGCTGGGCCGCCTGGGCCAGTGGGCGGAGGACCATCAGATCGACGTTCACGTGCGGTGGCCTAGTCACTGCCCAGGTCACGGCATCGGCAATGTCATCAGCGGTCAGCGGTTCCGCGACCCCCGCATACACGGCTGCGGCCTTCGCGTCGTCGCCACGGAAGCGGTTGAGCGCAAATTCCTCGGTCTTGACCATTCCCGGCGCGATCTCGATGACGCGGACCGGCTGGCCGCACAGCTCAAGGCGCAGGGTGGCCGCGAGTCCATGCTCGGCGTGCTTGGCTGCTACGTAGCCGCCGCCGCCCTCATAGGCGACGAACCCGGCGGTCGAGCCCATCACCACGATCGTGCCCGCGCCGGTCGCGACGAGCTTGGGCAGCAGCGCTTGAGTGACATGCAGGGTACCGAGGACGTTGACTTCGTACATGGTGAGCCAGTCGTCCGGTGCGGCGGCTGCCACCGTGTCCATGCCGATGGCTCCGCCGGCGTTACTGACCAGCACGTCGCAGCGGTCCAATGAGTCGGCCAGGCTCGCGATCGCGGCTCGGTCGGTCACGTCCAGCTGACGAATTGTTGCTCGTCCGCCACCCTCGCGAATCCGTGCGGCAACCGCATCGAGGTGATCAGCTCGGCGGGCTGCCAGCACGACGTGATAGTCCGCCTCGGCCAGCTTGGCGGCCGTCGCTGCTCCGATACCGATGCTGGCGCCGGTAATTACGGCTGTGCGTCGCATAGTGAGATTCTGCCAGCCTCGTGTCCTGAGACCGTTCGCCGCCAGCGGGCTGGCTGGTCGGGTTTGGGCGACGCCCGCTGGCAGGTCGGGCTCAACCGTAACTGGTCAGCTTCAGGCCGGGCAGTCAGCTTCAGGCCGGGCAGTCAGCTTCAGGCCGGGCAGTCAGCTTCAGGCCGGGCAGTCAGCTTCAGGCCGGGCAGTCAGCTTCAGGCCGGGCAGTCAGCTTCAGGCCGGGCAGTCGGGTTCAGGCCGGGTAGCGGCCCGGGACAGCGGTGAGTTGGCGGCCGCTGGGGAGGGTCCAGATGAATTGGCCGGGCTCGGTCTGATCAACGTGCCAGCCGGGAGCCTGCTTGGCGCGATGGTGCCGACGGCAACCAGCCCCGATGTTGCATTCACAGGTCCGTCCGCCTTGCTCGAACGGCACGGTGTGGTCCTGGTCGCACTTGACTGCCTGTCGTCGGCAAGGCGGGAAGAAGCAGGTCCGATCGCGGATGTTGATCAAATGGCGGAGCGTGGGGGAGGGGCGGTAGGCAGAGGTTTCCCGCGGGTGGGTACAGGTCCCGGCTTCCACGCTGCTGAGCCGGATGCCAGCGAGCCAGGAACCGAGGTCTCTGCCAGGCGGACCAGTACCGGGCGGGCCAGTACCGGGCGGGCCAGTACCGGGCGGGCCAGTACCGGGCGGGCCAGTACCGGGCGGGCCGGTGCCGGATGGGCCAGATCCGGGCGGGCCGGTGCCGGGTGGGCCAGATCGGGGCGGGCCGGTGCCGGGTGGGCCAGATCGGGGCGGGCCGGTGCCGGGTGGGCCGGTGCCGGGCGGGCCGGTGCCGGGCGGGTCAGATTCGGGCGGGCCAGATCCGGGTGGGCCGGTGCGAGCGCAGCCGTGGGCGGCGGCGCGTCCGGCTAGGCCGGTAAGGGTGAGGCACCAGCGGGAACCTGGATTCATGGCAAGAGCTGCGGCGAGATCGCGGCAGACGTCGGCGTCCAGCGCGCCCAGCCCAGCGGCCTCGCCGGGCTCGGTGGCCAGGCCAAGCCAGGTAGTCAACGGCATGGTCAGATTCACCGAGCCGCATAGCCCCACCGGCCAGCCTGAGCGCCCGCTCATGTCAGAGGCCGCTGACGTGGGCGTGGGGAGGAGAGCGTCGGCGCGCTGGCCGGTGAGTAACGCGATGAAGACTTTGGCGCGTAGCTGGTCCAGCGTTTCTTCGGCGCCGTGAGCTTTCAGCCACCGAGCCAGCGCATCGATATGCTGATCCGCCGCGATCACGTGGGCCGGCGGCAAGTCCCGTCCGGCGAGTGCGCTCGTGCCTGCAGTCTCGTTCCAGGTCTCCACCCTGGCGTCCTTCTCGGCCTTCTTGCGCCGCTTGATGGCGGCCTCGGCATCGATGGCCAGCATCGCGCGGCGAATCGCGGCGCGGAGCTGCCCGGTGGTCTGACCGGGCGCGGCCGGCATGACCTGCTCTTCGACGGCGGCCGCGTCTTTGTCGCTCAAGCAGCATGTCTCGTCAGCGATCACGACGGCTCTGGGCCAGTCAATCTGGCCAGCCTGCAGGGCCGCGGTTGTCCGAGGCAGCCGTGCCAACGAGGCGGCGATGCCCGTCAACCTCGATGCGGACCGGCCGGTCAAGGTCAGCAGCGCAGCGATCTCGTCGTCCAGGTGCTCAATGGCACGCAAGCCGGCTGCAGCGCGGCGGCGGGCGAACTCGGTGATGACCGCAACCTCCATGGCCGCCGCCCATGAGGACAGCCGCCGCCGCGCGCACAGCAGCCCAGCCAGCTCGTCATCGTCGAGGCTGCCAAGTCCATGGGCCGATGCTTGCTCGGCTAGGCCGGCCAGCGTCAGGCCGGGCGGCAGGGCATCCGCGGCTCCGCCTGCGGCGAATCCGGTTCCATGCTGACCGGGATCCCGGTGCGTGAAGCCTGCTGCCAGCGCCTCAGGCGCGGGGCCTCGATCGAACAAGTTGCCGTGCGGCTCCCCCTGCCGCGGCGGCGGACCGTCCTCTGGCTCGGGTTCCGCGGGGCTGGCGGTCACCTGTCCTCCCCTCTGGCTGGTTCGCGATGTTGCTGGCTGTTTGATGTTCTTCGGTAATGTTATCGATGTCTACTGACAATTCGCTTATAGTTTCGACAAGCGTCGCCAGATCCGTTGAGGATGTTATTGGGACCGGGCGGTACGTCCAGCGGTCGCGTTCCGAAGGCAGCACTTGCGGTCCGCTGCGGCGGATCGGGGTCATTTACGATCGGTGGGTGCCTGAAAGCAACCGAGCCGCGTCGTCGGTGAATCCGCAGGAACCCCCGGTGCGCCCGGAGGAAGGGTCCGCCAAGGCCGGTCCCAGGCTGCGCGGAGTGATCACTGACTGGGGCGGGGTCATGACCAACCCCATGGCGGAGACCATGAACGCCTGGCTTGACGCGGACGGCATCGACAGGAAGAGCTACGCGGCCGCGATCCGGCCGTGGCTAGCGCAGGCGTATGGGGCGGCCGGTCACGGAAACCCGGTACACGCGCTGGAACGCGGGGAGTGGGGGCACGAGGAGTTCGAGCGGGTGCTCGCGGGCCAGCTGGTCCGCTTCGATGGGCAGCCCGTGGTTCCCGACGGCCTGCTGAACAGGATGTTCGCGGCTTCGACGATGGAAGTTGCGATGCGGGAGCTGATGTGGGCGCTTCGCAAGGCCGGGGTCCGCACGGCACTCCTGTCCAACTCCTGGGGCGGCACCGGCTACCCGCGCGACCTGTTTCCGGAGATGTTCGACGTCGTCGTGATCTCCTCAGAGGTCGGGATGCGCAAGCCGGAGGAGGAGATCTTCAGGCACGCTGCAGCTCTGCTCGGGCTTGAGCCCGAGGAGTGCGTGTTCATCGACGACATCGAAGCCAACGTGCTGGCTGCCGAGGCGGTCGGCCTGGTCGGCGTGCATCACCGCGAGCCAAGCCGGACCGCCGAGCGACTCGGCCAGCTGCTTGGGATCCGACTCGCCTGACTGGCGAGCGGTGTTGCCCTAGCCTGGCCGCTGTGACCGACTATCCGCGGTCCTCGAGCGCTGGGCGCTCAGCCAACATGCGCGCCAACCGCCGCAAAGACACCAAGCCGGAACTCGCCCTGCGCCGGGCGCTGCACAGCCAGGGATACCGCTACCGCAAGGACTACCGGCTGGACCTGGCGAGCGGGACGAGAGTGCGGCCAGATATCGCGTTTACGGCCCGGAAGGTCGCGGTCTTTGTGGACGGCTGCTTCTGGCACGGCTGCCCTCAGCACGGTTCCAGGCCAGCCGTCAACGTCTGGTACTGGGAGCCCAAGCTGCGCAGGAACGCCGAGCGAGACCGATCGGCGGATGCGGCGCTTGCAGCTGCGGGCTGGGCGGTCGTCAGGGTATGGGAACACG
The DNA here is from genome assembly GCA_050011895.1 of Streptosporangiaceae bacterium. Taxonomy (GTDB): domain Bacteria; phylum Actinomycetota; class Actinomycetes; order Streptosporangiales; family Streptosporangiaceae; genus DATBGO01. The sequence goes on from JBEKIF010000006.1 coordinate 128,958, forward strand.
AGCCGCTCGATGGGGCGGTGGCAGCCGTAGTCGCCGCGCTGCGCCGGGCGGCGGGGTTGCCCGCGGGCGGGTTGCCCGAGGGAGCGTCGCCGCAGGCGGGGACGCTGGAGGGGCCGCTGGAGGGGCTGCTGGAGGGACGGCCGCTGGTGGCGGGGCGGCTGGAGGGGCTGCTGGAGGGGCGGCCGCTGGTGGCGGGGCGGCTGGAGGGGCGGCCGCTGGTGGAGGGGCTGCTGGAGGGACGGCCGCTGGTGGAGGGGCCGCTGCTGGAGGGGCCGCCGCCGCTGGCGGGGCTGCTGGCGGAGGAGCTGCCAGCGGATGGGGAGGCCACGGAGGATCCGTCGGACGGGGCGCCCGTCGCGATTTGACCAGAGCGTGCGATTACCCGGCCGGGCGGCGCCAGGACTGGCACACTCTTGATCACCCTCGCCTGCGCTGGGGAGCCGATGCGCGTCTACCTGCCATTCACGCTGCCGACCTTGGCCGCGCTGTTTCGCGACGGTCAGATCGGCCCCGCACCGGTGCGCGGCTATGCGGTCACCCCTGCGCTCCGCGAGTGGTACGCGAGCGGTGACCTGGAGGAGCTCGAGTACGTCGCTATGACGCAGGCGGCCAAGGCGTCACTGCGGCTGCTGCACGCCGACCCGCAGGTCCCGCCGCGGCGGGCCGTGCTCGCCGCGGACATCGCCGAGGAACTGGTGGCCGAGGCCGGGGGGTTCGACGAGCCAGCGCTCGTCAAGGTCGCCGTTGCCATCCCGGTCAGCTCGGTGGTCTCCGGTCACATCGATGATCCGCTTGCCGTGCCGGACATTCGAGCGGCGATTGAGGCGCTGCCAGCCGCTGACGCTGGCGATGACGACGCCCAGTTCGCAGTGGACAGCGCTGAGGGGTATGAGCTGATGTGGTACGCCACCCAGGAGCTGCAACTCGGTGAGTACCGCTAGAGCCTGACGGTCGGGATCACGCCAGCCGCCTGCCAGCGCATGCCAGCCCACGCCAGGCGAGCCGCCATAGCCGGATGAACCGATCAGGCGCGGGTCAACCTACGATGGGACGGACCGCCGAGATGCCGCGTAGCGCAGGGAGATCTGCGATGGATGCCGTTACCAACGTTCCTGTCCCGGGCAATGAGCCGATCAGGAGTTACGCTCCTGGCAGCCAGGAACGCGCAGCGCTGGAGAGCAAAGTCAAGGACCTCAGCGGCGAGCGCGCCGAGCTGACCATGACCATCGGCGGCCAGGACCGGATGGGCAGCGGCGAGCGCGCCGACGTAGTCCAGCCGCACAACCACCGGCACGTGCTCGGCCAGTACGGGAACGCGACCGACCAGGACGTCGCCGCCGCGATCGAGGCGGCCAGGCAGGCCGCGCCAGGCTGGCGGGAGCTGTCCTTCGACGACCGGGCAGCTATCTTCCTGCGGGCCGCCGATCTGCTCTCCGGTCCCTGGCGGTTCACCCTCAACGCCGCGACCATCCTCGGCCAGTCGAAGTCGGTTCAGCAGGCGGAGATCGACTCGGCCGCCGAGCTGATCGACTTCTGGCGGTTCAACGTGCATTACGCCCGTCGCCTGCTCGCAGAGCAGCCGGTCTCCGCGCCGGGCTGCTGGAACCGGCTTGAGTACCGGCCGCTGGAAGGCTTCGTACTGGCCATCACGCCATTCAACTTCACCGCGATCGCGGGTAACCTGCCGACCGCGCCCGCACTGCTGGGCAACGTCGTGGTCTGGAAACCTTCGCACACGCAGCAACTGGCCGCGCACTACACAATGCGGATCCTCGAGGCGGCCGGCCTGCCGCCCGGCGTGATCAACATGGTGACCGGCAGCGGCCAGCCGGTGTCCAGGGTCGCGTTGCCGCACCCCGAGCTCGCGGGCATTCACTTCACTGGCTCGACCGGAACCTTCCAGCACATGTGGCGGACGGTCGGGGAGAACATCTCCGGCTACCGTGGTTACCCGCGGCTGGTCGGTGAGACCGGCGGCAAGGACTTCGTCATCGCGCACCCCTCGGCTGATCCCGATGTCTTGACGACCGCGCTGATCCGGGGCGCGTTCGAGTATCAGGGGCAGAAATGCTCCGCCGCCTCGCGTGCGTACGTGCCGCGGTCAGTGTGGGACCAGATGGGCGACGACTTCGTATCCGCTGTCCAGTCGCTGACCATGGGGGATCTCGGGGCCGATCTCTCGCTCTTCATGGGCGCCGTGATCGACGACAAGGCATTCGCTGACCACGCGGACGCGCTGGCCAGGGCCAAGACCAGGCCGGCCATCCGGGTACTCGCCGGTGGCGAGACCAACGATGCTGACGGCTGGTTCGTACAGCCCACCGTGCTGGCGTGCACCGATCCGACCGATGAGGTGTTCACCACCGAGTACTTCGGCCCGATCCTGTCCGTCCATGTCTTCGACGACGCCGACTACGCCAATGTCGTCGCGCAGGCAGCGGATGCCTCGCCGTACGCGCTGACCGGCTCGATCATCGCGACCGACCGGACCGCTATCGCCGACGCGACCGACGCACTGCGCTACTCGGCAGGAAACTTCTACATCAACGACAAGCCAACCGGCGCGGTCGTCGGCCAGCAGCCGTTCGGCGGAGCGAGGGCAAGCGGGACCAACGACAAGGCGGGTTCTATCTTCAACCTGATCCGCTGGGTCAACGCCCGCACCATCAAGGAGCTGTTCGTCCCGCCGGTCGACTACCGCTATCCGCACATGGGCTAGCTCCCGGGCTAGCTGGCGCCGCCTGGTCATGGGCCATCGGCGTCCGAGCTGGTGACTGCAACCCGGCCGCGGGTGGTGTCGGCCGCCCGCGGCGGCGGTACGCTCGCAATGGCCTGGACCTGTCGGTCGGCACCGATGCCGGCCACAATGTCGCTGGAGGGCAATGACTTACCGCCTGGTCCTGTGGAACATCGATCTGACTCTCGTGGACGTGGTCAGGGTTTCCCGGGATGCCTACGCGGACGCGTTCCACCGGGTGACCGGGCGCCCGCTGGTGGCGCTGCCGCAGATAGCCGGCCAGACCGACTCGGAGATCTTCTTCGAGGCGCTCGCCTTCAATCAGGCGGCGTCGGGCCCGACCGAGGCAGGTGGCCAGGAACTGCTGGCCGCCTACATCAAGGAACTCGCTTACGCGTTCGCGGCCCGGCGGGAGCTGCTCGGTGAGCAGGGCCGGGTGCTGCCAGGAGCCAGAGAGGCGGTGGCGGCGGCGGCCGCCCTGCCTGGCGTGGTCCAGTCCGTGTTGACCGGGTCGATCAGGCCGAACGCGGTGGCGAAACTCCGCGCGTTCGGCCTCGAGCCGTTCCTCGATCTTGAGATCGGCGGCTACGGGTCAGAGATCTACCTCAAAGGGACCCAGCTGATGGAGACCCGCAGGCGCGCAGCGGCCAAGTATGGTGCGGAATTCGGTCCTGGCTCCACCGTGTACCTGGCGGATTCAAGCCGCGATGTCGACGCCGCCAGCATCGGGGGCGCGCGCTGCGTGGCCGTCGCCAGCGGCCGGTCGACCGCGAGTGAGCTGCGAGCCGCCGGGGCCGACGTCGTGATCGACGATCTTTGCGACGTGGCTGCGGTCGTCGGGGCCATCGACCGGCTGACATCGCCGGTGTCGGCAGGCTGAGCGGCCGTCATGGGCAGCCTTGCGCTGACTATCTACGGGGTGACCGCCCTGACCTTCATGATGGCGATGTACAGCCTGGAGCAACGCCATCCCAGGTTCATCCTGGCGTTCGCGATCGGCTGCCTGCTGGCGAGCAGTTACGGATTCCTGTCCGGGGCCTGGCCATTCGGGGTGGTCGAGGCGATCTGGTCGGTTATCGCGCTGCGGCGCTACCTGCAGCAGTTCCAGCGGGGCAGCAGCTGACTTAGGCCACAACTTGCCAGGCCCCGGCGTTGCGAGGATACGGTGAAAAGCCCATGCTGATGCCTATGCCAACCGAAGACCACGGCAGCGCTGCCGGGAGCGGGGAAGATCAGCCTTCAGCGGGGGCCGCGACCGTGGCGGACGCGCCGGGCGCGGCCGGCGAAGCGAGCGCGGCCGCCATGCTGGCGAAGGCCGGGCGCGACTACGGCTCTTTGCTCTGGGAGCCCGATGCGCAGGTCACGGCGAATGCCAAGATCACCGCCTATGCCAACTGGCTTGACGCCGAACATGGGGTCAGCTTGCGCGGCTACGAAGAACTCTGGCAGTGGTCGGTGGATGATCCCGGTCGTTTCTGGGGGACGGTGTGGGACTACTTCGGCGTGCTCGGGGACCGCGGAGAGGGCCCGGTACTGAGCGGTGGGCCGATGCCGGATGTCCGGTGGTTCACCGGGGCCACACTCAACTATGCGCGGAACGCGCTCAGTTCAGCCCAAACCAATCCAGAGCGAACCGCCGTCATCTTCCGGTCCGAGGGCGGCAGGGCCGGAGCGCTCAGCTACGCCGAGCTCGATCTCCAAGTCGCCAGAGTCCGTGAGGCGCTGCGGGCGCTTGGCGTCGCGAAGGGCGACCGGGTCGCGGCCTACCTGCCCAACACGCCAGAGGCGCTGATCGGCCTGCTCGCCACCGCCAGCCTGGGCGCCATCTGGTCGTCGTGCTCGCCTGACTTCGGCGCACGCAGCGTTATCGACAGGTTCGCGCAGATAACGCCGAAGGTGCTGATCGCGGTCGACGGCTACGTCTATGGCGGCAAGTCCTTTGACCGGCGTACCGAGGTGGCAGGCATCGCATCCGCCCTGCCGGGCCTCGAAGCGGTGATCATGATCGACTACCTGGCGGCGGCGGGCGGCGAGGCGAGCGGCGAGGCGGCCGGAGTGGCGGGCAGCGAGGTGCGGGGCGACGCGCTCGGCGAGACGGGCAGCCAGGTGCCAGCCGGGGGCCTTGGCGAGCTCCGGGTGCCGGTGCTGCCCTGGGACGCACTACCGGGCGGCGGGCCTGCGGCGGACGGCGGGGCGGGACCAGCGGCGTTCGAAGAGGTTCCCTTCGATCATCCGTTGTGGATCCTGTATTCCTCGGGTACAACCGGCCTGCCTAAGCCGATCGTGCACGGCCACGGCGGGATTGTGCTCGAGCACCTGAAGGTACTCGTCTTCCACCAGGACCTCGGGCCTGATGATGTCTTCTTCTGGTACACGACGACCGGCTGGATGATGTGGAACTACCTGGCCGGCGGCCTGCTGGCCGGGGCGACTGTGGTTGCCTACGACGGGAGCGCCACCCACCCGGGCATCGACGCGCTCTGGCGGCTGGCCGCCGAGGCCGGCGTCAGCTACGCGGGAACCGGCGCACCCTACCTGCTGGCCTGCATGAAAGCAGGCCTTCGGCCGGCCGCACAGCACGACCTGTCCAGGCTCCGCGGAGTCGGTTCCACCGGTTCCCCGTTGCCGCCGGAGGGCTTCCGCTGGGTCTACGCGGAGGTGGCAGCGGAGGGTTCCGACCTCGTTCTCGGCTCCGTCTCCGGCGGCACCGACCTGTGCACCGGCTTCGTCGGGCCATGCCCGCTGCTGCCGGTCCGGGCCGGCGTGATCTCGGGCCGGTGCCTCGGTGCCGAGGTAGAGGCCTACGATCCCGGCGGCCATCCGCTCGTCGGAGCCGTCGGGGAACTAGTGATCACCCGCCCGATGCCGTCGATGCCGGTGCGCTTCTGGAACGATCCGGGTGGCCAGCGATACCTAGCCAGCTACTTCGCCGACTTCCCCGGGGTGTGGCGGCACGGCGACTGGATCATGATGCTGCCCGACGGCGGCTGCGTGATCTACGGCCGTTCGGACGCCACCTTGAACCGCGGCGGGGTGCGGATGGGGACCAGCGAGTTCTACCGCGTTGTGGAGGGGCTGCCCGAGGTCGCTGACAGCCTGGTGATCGACACCGGGCAACTAGGCCAGGACGGCAGGCTGCTCCTGTACGTGGTGCTGGACGGCGGCCAGGAGCTGGACGACGAGCTGGCCCGCCGGATCCGGTCGCAGCTGCGCACGCAGCTGTCGCCGCGGCATGTGCCCGACGAGATTCACCAGGTGCCGGGCATCCCGAGGACACTGTCGGGCAAGAAACTCGAAGTGCCGGTCAGGAAGATCCTGCAGGGGACGCCGGTGGCGGATGCGGCCGACCCGGATGCCCTGGCCAACCCGGAGGTGCTCGGTTTCTTCGCCCCTGGAGGGCAGCGGTGAGCGCCGAACGGGGCCGCCGCGGCGCGGCACCAAGTCGGGCCGGCGCCCGGCGCAGGCGGCTGGCCGAGCCATCGCTGCGGGATGCGCACGTCGGCCTGCTTGCTTCCCGCGGTCTGCCAGCGGAGACCGACGATCAGGTCATGTCCTCGCTCGCGGGTGTTGCCAGGGACCGGGCAAGTCACGATGATCTGTGGCAACTGGCCGGGAATCTGCTGAGTCATGATGAGATGGCGGGTCTCTGGCGGACCAGGAACGGTCAGATGGTGGAGCGGCAGATCGGCACGAAGTCCGGAACGGGCGGCTCGACTGGCGCCCCGTACCTGCACCGGCGGGTGCCGTTGCGTTATTACCCGCTGTTGTGGGAGCTGCGAGATTGCCCATAGCTGCGCAGGCCGGACCGGCCAACGTCGTCCGGACCGGGACAAAGGGGAGTGAAGCCAATGTCGGACAAGGCGGGCGAGGAGAAGGACAATGACATCCTGCTGGCTGACGCGACCCGGGCTGCCGCCGGCGCCAGTGCGGACGTTGGCGACGTATCGGGCTACTTGCAGGCCTATTTCCGGCACGTGGCGATAGATGATCTTGCTGCGGCAGGGCCGGGACGGATCGCCGCGATAGCGATCGAGCAGGCCAGGTTTGCCGCGCACCGGTCGCAGGGGCGCGCGCTGGTCCGGATCGGGCCCGGGACGGCGATCGATCCGGCCAGGGACGTGATCTCCATTGTCACCGATGACATGCCCTTCCTCGTTGACTCGATATTGATGGAACTCGGCAGGCATCACCTGATACCCCGCCTGGTCGTCCATCCGCAGCTGCGGGTCAAGCGCGATGTCGCGGGGGCACTGCACGAGGTCCTCGGCGTGGTAGACGGCAGCGAGGCGGACCATGATGAGATCGCGGAGTCGTGGACGCATATCGAGATCGCCCGCCTGGATGAGACGGAGGCGGAGGGGCTCGAGGAGGACCTGCAGCGGATCCTGGGCGACGTGCGGGTAGCGGTCGAGGACTACCCGCGGATGCAGGCCAAGGCGGTGCTGCTCGCCGACGAGCTGGCCGTCTCCGGCGCGAGCCGCCCGCCGGCAGATGAGACAGGCGATCTGCCGGACGCCGAAGTCGAGGCACTGCTGCGGTGGCTGGCCGATGATCATTTCACCTTCCTTGGTTACCGCGAATACGACCTGGAGGACGGGCCTGACGGGTTGTGCCTGCGAGCGATCGCCGGCTCCGGGCTCGGCGTCCTGCGGCATGACAAGCACGGATCGAGCTCCTTCGCCGCGCTGCCTCCCGAGGTGCGGGCCAGGGCCCGGGAGCCCAAGCGGCTGGTCCTGACCAAGGCCAACTCGCGTTCCACCGTGCACCGGGCGACCTACCTCGACTACGTCTCCGTGAAACGGATCGACAGCGCTAACCAGGTGACCGGCGAGTACCGGTTCCTCGGGCTGTACACGCACAGCGCCTACACCGAGAGCATCACCCGGATTCCGGTACTGCGGCGCAGGCTGACCCGGGTGCTCGAGTCAGCCGGGCTGACTGCTGACAGCCACGACGGCAAGGACATGGCCGAGGTACTCGAGAGCTATCCGCGCGAGGAGCTGTTCCAGACCGGGGCGGCCGCGCTCATCCCGATCGCAGCCGGCGTGCTGCGGCTGCGGGAGCGCAGGCAGACCCGGCTGTTCTTGCGCAAGGACATCTACGGCAGGTACATGTCCTGCCTGGTGTACCTGCCCAGGGACCGGTATACCACCAGGGTCAGGCTGCGTGCGCAGGACATCCTGCGCACCGCCCTGAACGGGACACAGGTGGACTACAGCGTGATGATCGGCGAATCGCCAGTGGCCAGGGTGCAGATCGTGGTGCGGGTGCCGCGCGGTCGCCTGGTGCCCGACGTGGCCGCCGCCGAGTTGGAGCGGAAGATCGCGGCGGTGGTCAGGTCCTGGGATGACGACTTCGCCGCGGAGGCGACCCGCCAGCTTGGCGAGCAGCGCGCCCGGGCGCTGATCGCGATGTGCGGTAAGGCGATTCCTGAGACCTACAAGACGGACGTGCCGGCCAGCGCCGCGGTCAGCGACCTGGAGATGATCCTGCGGCTGCGGGAATCGGGCGGCACCGCCGCTTTCGAGCTGTGGGAGTCAGAGAGCTTCGTCGGCGGGATGCCGGTGAAGCACGCCAACGGCAGCGGCGCCAGCAGCAGCAGCGTAGGCGGCGGCAGCAGCGCAGGCAGAGGCGGCAGCAGCCCCGTCGGTGGCGGCAGCAGCGCGGGCGGTGGCGGCAGCAGCGCCGTCGGTGGCGGCAGCGGTGGCGGCAGCAGCGCGGGCGGAGGCGGCAGCAGCGCCGTCGGTGGCGGCAGCGGCGCCGTCGGTGGCGGCAGCGGCGCCGTCGGTGGCCGGCGGGTCTGGCGGCTGACGATCTACCGCTCCGGTTCCCCGATCACGCTGACCGACGTGTTGCCCAGGCTTCAGCACATGGGCCTGGATGTCGTCGATGAGCACCCATATGAGTTCAGCACGGCGGAGCCATTCTGGATCTATGACTTCGGGCTGCGCAGGAAACGGCCAGGAAGTGACGCGGGCACCGGCGGGCAGGGCGGCACGTCCCGGGTGCCCGCCTCGGTTGACGCGGTCAAGGTGCTGTTCGAGGACGCCCTTGGCGCACTGTGGCGAGGGGACATCGAGGACGACGGGTTCAATGCGCTCGTCGTTGAAGCGCACCTGTCCTGGCAGCAGGTGATGGTGCTGCGCGCTTACGCCAAGTACCTGCGCCAGACCGGCAGCACGTTCAGCCAGGACTACGTGGAGCAGGTGCTGGCCGCCAACATCACCGTCACCAGGCTGCTGGTGCGGTTGTTTGAGTCCAGGTTCGATCCGGACCGGCGGCATGGCGAGGTCGAGCGCAGCGAAGCGATCGCCGAGGAGATCCGCGGTGAGCTTGACGAGGTCGCGAGCCTCGACCAGGACCGGATCCTGCGGGCCTACTTCGGCCTGATCAGGGCCACCTTGCGGACCAACCATTTCCAAGGCCGCCAGGGCGAGCAACCGCCATACTTCGTGGTCAAGCTGGATGCGGCACGGGTCCCTGATCTGCCCGCACCGCGGCCCAAGTTCGAGCTGTTCGTCTACTCGCCGCGGCTGGAGGGCGTCCACCTGCGATTCGGCGATGTGGCCAGGGGCGGGCTGCGCTGGTCGGACCGGCGCGAGGACTTCCGCACCGAGATCCTCGGCCTGGCGAAGGCGCAGGAGGTCAAGAACTCGGTCATCGTCCCGTCCGGCGCCAAGGGCGGGTTCGTCTGCAAGCAGCTTGGCGATCCCGGCGACAGGGAGGCATATCAGGCCGAGGTGCTCGCCAGCTACCAGATGTTCATCAGCGCCATGCTTGATGTGACCGACAATCTCGTGGCAGCGCAGATCGTGCCGCCCAGCGGGGTGGTCCGTCATGACCGCAACGACCCCTACCTGGTGGTTGCCGCGGACAAGGGCACGGCGACGTTCTCCGATACGGCCAACGAGATTGCGATCAAGCGCGGGTTCTGGCTGGGCGACGCGTTCGCCTCGGGCGGCTCGGAGGGCTATGACCACAAGAAGATGGGCATCACCGCGCGCGGCGCCTGGGAATCGGTCAAATTCCACTTCCAGACGCTGGGGACCAACGTCGAGGACACCGAGTTCACCGTCGTGGGAATCGGTGACATGTCCGGTGATGTGTTCGGCAACGGGATGCTGCTGTCGAAGCACATCAAGCTGGTGGCCGCCTTCGACCACCGGCACCTGTTCGTCGACCCCGATCCCGATCCCGCGGCCAGCTTCGCCGAACGGGCCAGGCTCTTCGCGCTGCCCAGGTCGTCATGGAACGACTACGACGAATCGCTGATCTCCGGAGGCGGCGGGGTGTGGCCGCGCAGCGCCAAGTCGGTGCCGGTCACGCCCGAGATGCAGGCGGTACTCGGGATCGCCGAAAGCGTGACCGCGCTCGCGCCCGACCAGCTGATCTCGGCAATCCTCGCGGCGCCGGTCGACCTGTTGTGGAACGGCGGGATCGGAACATACGTCAAGGGCACGACGCAGACCCAGGCCGATGCTGACGACCGGTCGAACGACGCCGTCCGGATTGACGCCTCGCAGCTGCGGGCCAGGGTGGTCGGCGAGGGCGGAAACCTGGGCCTGACGCAGGAAGCCAGGATTGAGTTCGCGCTGTCCGGCGGCCTCGTCAACACCGACTTCATCGATAATTCCGCGGGCGTGGATACCTCGGACCACGAGGTCAACATCAAGATCCTGCTGGACGGGGCGGTTCGCGGCGACGAGCTCAGCCGCGCCGGGCGCAATGAGCTGCTGCACGAGATGACCGATGAGGTCGGCCATCTCGTGCTGCAGCACAACTACCAGCAGAACCGGGCCCTGGCCGCGGCCCGTGCGCAAGCCAGCTCGATGCTGCACGTGCATTCCCGCTACATACGCAAGCTCGAACGCGACCGGCAGGGCCGGCGCAGCCTCGATGTGCTGCCCGGCGACAAGGAGGTCGCCGAGCGGCGGTCGGCCGGGACCGGCCTGACCGCGCCGGAATTCTCGGTGCTGCTCGCGCAGACCAAGATCGCGGCGGCCCAGGAGATCCTCGATTCCCGGCTGCCCGATGACCCCTTCCTGCGCGGGGCGCTGACCAAGTACTTCCCCATCCCGCTGCAGGAGCGCTTTGCCCGCCGGATGGGATCCCATCCGCTGCACCGGGAGATCATCACCACCGCTGTCGTCAACGACATGGTGGACCGGTCAGGGATCACCTTCCTGTTCCGCATCAACGAGGAGACCGGCGCGTCCGTCCCCGACACCACGGCAGCCTGGCTGGTTGCCCGCGCGGTCTTCGACATGCCGGGCTTCTGGGCGCAAGTGGAGGCGCTCGACGGCAAGGTGGACACTGCCGTCCAGATCCTGCTCGCGCTGGAAGGCCGCAAGCTCACCGAGCGTGCCACCCGCTGGCTGCTGCACAGCCGCCGGGCATCCTTCGATATCCAGGAGACCGTCGATTTCATGGCAGGCGGTGTCGTCACCGTGGCCGCGGGGATTCCCAAGCTGCTCATCGGACGGGACCTGGCCGGGTTCGATGAGCGCAAGGACTCGTTTACCTCGCGCGGCGTTCCCGGCGAACTCGCCGAGCGCGTGGCCGCCATGGTGCCCGCGTACTCCGCCTTTGACATTGTGGACACCGCCGCCGGAATCGGGCGCTCGGTCGAGGAGACAACCGAGGTGTACTTCGATCTCGCTGACCGGCTGCAGATCACCAGGCTGCGGGACCGCATTACCGCGCTGCCCAGGGACGAGCGCTGGAATACGATGGCCCGCGCCGCGCTCCGCGATGATCTTTATACCGCGCATGCAGCGATGACCAGGGACGTACTCATGGTGACGGGTCCGGGCAGTCCTGAGGAACGGCTGGCCGCCTGGACGGAGCGGAACGACTCCGCCGTGCGCCGGGCGACCCAGACGCTCACCGAGATCTGGGAGAGCGATGCCTTTACGGTGGCCACCCTGTCGGTCGCGGTCCGCGCCATCCGGACCCTGGTGGCGACCAGCACGCTGCCAGGCTGAGAAGCAGGCTGACGAAGCCGGGACTGGGAAGCCGGGACTGGGAAGCAGGCTGACCAAGCCGGGACTGGGAAGCCGGGACTGGAATGTGCTGCTCACTGGCCAGTCTGCCGGGCTGATCAAGCGCCCGAAAACTGTCACTGAGCGGCCACGCTGAGCAGGCAAATCAGGCGGCGCACGAGGTCCGCGCAGTGATCGGTACGGCCGAAACCTACGGCTTGTCAGCCTCGCGTAGGCTTTCCCGCATGGCTATCGACCCAGCGGGTGAGCTCTCTGAGCTGTCGTCCAAGCTCGCCAGCGTCGAAGCCGTCCTGGACCCCGATGCGATGCGCAAGGAGGCCGACGGCTTGCGCCAGCGTGCCTCCGATCCTGGTCTCTGGAGCGACCAGGAACAGGCGCAGGCGGTCACTCGCAGGCTCTCCTATCTCGAGGGCGAGCTGGCCAGGCTTGATGGCCTGGGCAGGCGGCTCGACGACACCAAGGTGATGTTCGAGCTCGCGGATAGCGAGAACGACCAGCCGACGCGCGAGGAGGCCACCCGTGACCTGGCCCGGCTGCGTAAGGAGATAGACCAGCTGGAGATCAGGACGTTGCTGGCCGGGGAGTACGACGCCCGCGAGGCACTGATCTCGATCAACGCGCAGGCGGGCGGCGCCGACGCGGCCGACTGGGCCGAGGGTCTGCAGCGAATCTACCTGCGCTGGGCGGAGCGGCACGGCTACCCGACTGAGGTCTACGACACCTCCTACGCGGAAGAGGCCGGGATTAAGTCGACTACCTTCGCGATCAAGGCGCCCTATGCGTATGGGACGCTGCGCGGCGAGCACGGCACGCACCGGATGGTCCGTATCTCCAAGTACGACAACCAGGGGCGCAGGCAGACCTCGTTTGCTGGCGTCGACGTGATCCCGGTGGTCCAGCAGGCCGACCACATCGAGGTACCCGAGGACGAACTGCGTATTGACGTGTTCCGGTCGAGCGGGCCAGGCGGCCAGGGCGTCAACACCACCGACTCGGCCGTCCGGATCACCCACCTGCCGACCGGGATCGTGGTCTCCTGCCAGAACGAGCGCAGCCAGATCCAGAACCGGGCCACCGCCATGGCGGTCTTGCAGGCCAAGCTCCTCGAGCGCAAGCGGGAGGAGCAGCAGGCGAAGATGGCTCAGTTGCGCGGTGAGCACGCGGGAAGCTGGGGCACCCAGATCCGCAACTATGTCCTGCACCCGTACCAGAACATCAAGGACCTGCGGACCGGCTATGAGACAGGAAACACCGCGGCCGTCCTCGACGGCGAGATCGACGACTTCATCGAGGCGGAGATCCGCTGGCTCCGCACCCAGGGGCTGTAGCCGCGCCGTAACCCGTTTGCAACGACGCGGGCTGACGATTCTCCTGGCGCCCGCACCACCGCCTGGTGCGCAACAGGAGGATTCGTGAATATTCTGCCCAGTGGTACCGTCCGGCGGTGTGCCCGCGCGGCCATCCTGGCGTGCCTGCCTGCCATCGCCCTGCTGGCCGCCGGATGCGGCGGCTCCGGCAGCCCGAGCGTGCCCGGCGCGCCGGCCAGCACCCCGAAGAGCGGCTCTACCGACGGCCAGCCTGCTACTCAGCAGCCGGCCGCCGCAGCTTCGACGCCAACGTCGCCGTCGCTCGGCAACACCACCGTCGACGCGTGCAAGCTGCTGACCCCTGCCGAGATCGCGAGCGTGCTCGGGGAGAAGGTCGCGCCATTGGCCGATTCGCTGCCCGGTCAGGACTACTCATGCGCAACTGACACCGGCTCGGACTCGGGCACCTACATCATCGTCTCGGTGACCGTGCACGGGAACGCGGACTCGCAGGCCCTCAACCTGGACAGGCCGGCCAACGCGCAGAACGTCTCCGGGCTCGGCAGCGATGCGTTCTGCTCGCCCACTGACTTCCTGCTCGAGGTCCTGGACGGAACCAACCTGCTGGACATCGGGTCGAACTCGTGCGCTCACTCCGAGGCACTGGCCCGGATCGCGCTGCCTAAGCTCTGACGGAACCAAGATCGATCAGGCCCCAGCCCGTCCGTGAAGCGGTCCGGGGCATGGCAGGCGGGTCATGGACGGCAGAGAACTTTGTGGAGGGGCCCCGTCCAGTTGCCGCGAAGTCGGGGCGTCTCAGCGTTCGGGCAGCGTCGGATGCGGACCCGTCGGGACAATATCGATCATGCTGCTAGTGATGGCCCACCGTTCGTGATCTCGCCACGCACGGTCAGTGCGCCACGTGCTCCAGGGCCAGCATCAGTGCCAGCAGCAGGATCAGCGCGACGGCCAGGAACGGCACGGTCAGGCCGGACCCGTGATGGTGGTGCACCCGGGTCCGGGCAGCCTGGCAGACTGGGCACCGGCCTTCCGCTACCGGTCCAGCGCACTGGGCACAGATCAGGTGCTCGCAGCTCATCTGGGGTCCCTCCGGGCCGGTGCCACCCGGTCACTTCGTCGATGTTGGACGTTCCTAGCCAGTTTCCCCCCTAGACTGGCCGGGGGCCAAACTGGGGCACCGTTTACCGTCCCGGCTAGGCATGTCCGCATTCCCCCGAGCGCGTGTGATGGGCCAGTGATCCACTTCGACAACGTCACCAAGATGTACCCGAGCCAGAACCGTCCCGCCCTGGAGAGCGTCAACCTCGACGTCGAAAAGGGCGAGTTCGTCTTCCTGGTCGGGCCGTCCGGGTCAGGCAAGTCAACCTTCCTGCGGCTCGTGCTCAAGGAGGAGCGGCCGACCGAGGGACGGATCCACGTGGCCGGCAAGGATCTCGCCAGGCTGACCAACTGGAAAGTGCCGCACCTGCGCCGCAGGATCGGCTGCGTCTTCCAGGACTTCAGGTTGCTGCCGCAGAAGAACGTCTACCAGAACATCGCCTTCGCACTCGAGGTCATCGGCAAGCCGCGGCGGTTCATCCGCAAGGTGGTTCCCGAGGTCATCGACCTGGTCGGCCTGGATGGCAAGCGGGACCGGATGCCCGATGAGCTATCTGGCGGGGAACAGCAGCGGGTCGCCATGGCCCGGGCGTTCGTGAACCGTCCGATGATCTTGCTGGCCGACGAGCCTACGGGCAACATCGACCCGGCCACCTCCATCGGCATCATGAAGGTGCTCGACCGCATCAACCGGACAGGCACCACCGTCGTCATGGCCACGCACGATGCGGCGATCGTGGACTCCATGCGCAAGCGCGTCATCGAGCTCGAATACGGCAAGGTGGTGCGCGACCAGTCGCGCGGGGTGTACGGCCAGGCCTACTGACCGGCGGCAGGCGACTACCGAGGGACAGCGACATGCGCGCGCAGTTTATTTTTCATGAGGTCTGGATTGGCCTGCGACGGAATCTGACGATGACAGTCGCACTCGTCGTGGTGGTCGCGATCAGCCTCGCCCTGCTCGGCACCGGGCTGCTCTTCGTCAAGCAGGTCGACAACACCAGGACCTACTGGCAGGGCAAGGTCCAGCTATCGGTCTACCTGTGCACGGCGGCGATCGCCAGCCCGCAGTGCACCCACAACGGGCCAGCGACGGATGCTGAGAAGACCCAGATCAGGCAGCAACTCGCCGGGCTGCCGCAGGTCTCCACGGTCACCTATCTGTCCCAGAACCAGGCGTTCGCGCAGTTCAAGCAGGAGTTCTCGCAGGACCCCGCGTTCGTAAGCCTGACCAGCAGGGGGGACATACCCGACTCGTTTCAGGTGCGGCTCAAGAACACCGAGGCGGATGCGGGCATCGTCGCGGAAAGCATCGATGGCGCGCCCGGCGTGGACCAGGTGCTCTACCCGTCATCGATCCTTGACAAGTTCTACAAACTGCTTGACGGGGCCAGGAACGCGGTCGTGATCATCGCCATTATCTTGATCATCGCGGCGATTCTCCTGGTCGCCAACACGATCCGGCTCTCGGCGTTCAACCGCCGCCGGGAAACGAGCATCATGCGGCTGGTCGGCGCCTCCAATTTCTACGTGCAGCTGCCGTTCCTGGTCGAGGGCATGATCGCGGGAATCTTTGGCTGGCTGCTCGCGGCCGGCCTGCTGATCGCGGTAAAGTCCCTCGGTCTCAACGCGCTGCAGGGATATTTCTCCTTCGATGTGCAGCTGAGCGGCACCGACCTGATCGAGGTCATCGTCTTGACCCTGATCGTCGGCGTGCTGCTGACCGGGGCGACCTCCTTCCTCACGCTCAGGCGGTACCTGCGCGTATGACGCCAGGGGACCGACGGAACGTGGCAGCCGACGGCCGGAAGATCGTCGCCAGGAACCGGCGGGCCAGGCACGACTATCACATCGAGGATGTGGTCGAGGCCGGGATCGTGCTGACCGGTACCGAGGTGAAATCGCTGCGCGCTGGGCGAGCCTCGCTTGCCGACGGGTTCGGCCAGGTCGATGACCATGAGATGTGGCTGCATGGGGTGCACATTCCCGAGTACCTGCATGGCACCTGGACCAACCACGAGCCCCGCCGGACCCGTAAGCTGCTGCTGCACCGTAAGGAGATCGACAGGCTGGCCGCCGCGACCGCAGAACGCGGCTTGACTCTGGTCCCGCTTTCGCTGTACTTCAAAGACGGGAAAGCCAAGGTCGAGCTGGCTGTGGCCCGTGGTAAGCGGACCTACGACAAGCGCCACGAGCTGGCGCGAAGGGACGCTGCCAGAGAGGTTGACCGTGCCCTGCGGCGGCGAAGGTAACGGAGTGCGGGATATGGTCCGCACGCGTAACCGCGGGGCGCACGCCTCGAGCCAGCGTGCTCCGGAACGGACGACCCGGGTCAGGGGGATCCGGGCTGCGGACAGGCGAGTCGGGGAAGAACGGGTGAGTCGCGTTCTCCCGCGCTCCGCGCGGGTACGGGTGGCAGCCGTCGCGGCCGCGGCGGCGCTGCTGGCTATCGGCGTGGCGGTGGGCCTGGGCTCGCCGCAGCCGTCAGCTGAGCCAACCGTTCAGGCCTTCCTGCTGGAATGGGAGAACGGCCAGTACCGGGCCGCGGCCGCTCAGACGACCGGCGATCCTGCTGTGGTTGCCCGCGAAATGTCCGACGTCTTCCAGCAGCTGGACGCGGACGACCTTACTCTCGGCCTCGGGACGATCAGCCAGCACGGCGACGCCGCGACGGCGCGATTCAACGCGACCGTCAACCTTGGTCCCGGCGGTGCGGCGTGGAACTACCAGGGCAGCTTCGCGCTGCGGAAGCTGGCCGCCGGCTGGAAGGTTACCTGGAGCCCGGCGGTCATCGTGCCCGGGCTGCGGTCTGGCCTTCGGATGGCGGTGCTCACCACCAGTCCGCCGCGCGCGGCATTGCTTGACTCGGCAGGCAGCCCGCTTGCGCAGCAATCGCCGGCCTACGAGGTAGGAGTGCAACCCGGCAGGCTGGCCCAGCCGGAAGCCACCGCCGCCGGCCTGGCCAAGCTGACCGGCCTTGATTCAGGCCAGGTCCTTGACGAGATCCAGGTAGCGCCGGCGGCCGACTTCCTGGAACTGGTGACGCTCAAGCCGAGCGCGTATCAGCGGATGAGCGGCGGGCTCTCCCGGATACCCGGCCTGATCATCAAAAAGGTCCAGCTCCGGCTGTCCGCTAGCATCGCCAGCGCGGTGTCGGGCTCAGTGGGAACCGAGACGTCCCAGGTGCTGCGCGACTCGGGCGCACCGTACCGGCCCGGCGCCACCGTTGGCCTGTCCGGCCTGGAGCAGGCGTTCCAGCGCACCCTTGTCGGCACGCCCACGACTGAGGTCGTTACCGAGGACCAGGCGGGACAGGTGGTGTCGGTGCTGAAACGCTGGCCCGGCGCGGCAGGGACACCGGTAAGAACCACCATTAACGGCACGATCCAGGCAGCCGCCAACCAGGCGGCAGGCTCGCTCCCCGAGTCCACAGCGATCGTCGCGGTCCGCCCGGCCAACGGGCAGGTCCTCGCGGTAGCTGATCATGTCGGTCACGGCATGCCCGCGCTGCAGCCGCTGGACGGGCGCTATCAGCCGGGACAGGCCTTCACGATCGTCTCCGCCGCAGCGCTGCTCACCGACGGTGTCCAGTTGAACAACTCGATCCCGTGCAACCCGGTCAACCCGGTGGGCGGTGAGACCTTCACCAACATTCCGCGCCAGCCCGACCTGGGGCCGCAGCCGCAGTTCCTGACCGACTTCGCGCACGGGTGCCAGACCGCTTTCGCCGGGCTCTCGCTGCGGCTGTCCGCCACGAGCCTGGCGGCGGCTGAGAGTGGGTTCGGTCTCGGTGCGCCGTGGCAACTGCCGAGACCGCTCACCGGCTTCGCCGGGTCGATGCAGTCGCCCGCCGACGTCGCCGAGCTCGCGGCGGACTCAATCGGCAGCGGGAGCGTGCTGGTCAGCCCCCTCCAGGCAGCCCTGATGGCGGCAATGGTGGCGTCCGGGACCTGGCATTCCCCTTCCGTGGTCATCAGCCCGGCCGATCCGGGACTGGCGCCGAGGACTCGGTTTGGCCCCCAAGTGGTCCAGAACCTACGGACGCTTATGCGCGCCACGGTGGCCAACGGCGCAGGTCAGGACGCCAACGTGGCGGGCGCGGCGGTCTACGGCCAGGTCGGGACCGCTCCGCTCGGCGGAGCACCGGGCAAGTGGGTGAGCTGGTTCGTCGGGTTCCGGGCTGGTGTCGCGTTCGCAGCAGTCGAGGTGACCACCTCTCCGGCGAGCTCGGCGGCAGGTCTGGCCGGCCAGTTCCTGCGTGGATTTCGGTCCGATTCCTGACCGGAACGTTACCTCCATTTTGGTTACGCGGAGCAACCTCCCCGCTTCGCTGCGCGTCTTACCTATTGACTGGGGTGCCGCTTGGGGGGTTGCGGCCCAGTCATCGTGATGGGATCCGGGCCTCATCTCGGGGGAGGCCCGGCACATAGGACCGGCTCCGACCCTGCCGGTCGACCCCCGTGGGCGCCATCTTCGGCCACCGCCAGCGCCCGCGGGGGTCTCTCATCACCGTTCCTGGATGCCCGATGGGGCCCGCACTGCGCGGGCTGCCCGTCGGGCATTCTCGGCTGCCCCGGCTGCCCCGGCTGCCCCGGCTGCCCCGGCTGCCCCGGCTGACCCCGGCTGACCCCGGCTGACCCCGGCTGGCCGGCTGCCTGGCTGCCCGGCCCGGCGCACCCGGGAAGACGACGGCCCGCGGCGCGGTTATGCTGGATGTACAACTCAAGAGGGGGTGACAGGCTTCGACTTCGGTAGTTGAGCCAGGGGAAGCGGGCCGAGGGTCGCGGTGATGACCTCGTTAATCCTGTGACCGCACAATTTAAGTGCCAACTCAAAGCGCACTCATCTCGCCCTCGCGGCCTGACCGCGAGTTAGAGATTGTCAGCCCGGGAGAGCCTCCGGCCCGGTGTCTGGCATCAGCTAGGAGGATCCACCGTCCGGCCCGGCCGCGGGACTAGACGGGACATTTAACAGCGGCTGAGCCCGTCGGCGACTTGCCTGCATGACCGCCGGGGCTGAGAAAATCGACGCAGGCTGCGCCCGGAGAAGCCCTGGTGATGTACTGAAGGACGCGGGTTCGATTCCCGCCACCTCCACCGATGCGTGTTACCCGAACCCTCGTCCTGGTACGCGAGGGTTCGGGTGGGGCGTCTTCGCTGGCCGCGTCACGACGACGCGGCAGGTGGCTGGTCGATGCGCACCAGATTGCCGGACGGGTCACGCACGGCACAGTCTCGCGTGCCCCACGGCTGCTCGGTCGGCTCCTGCACGATCTCGGCGCCCGAGGCGCGTACCTTCTCGAAGGTGGCGTCGAGGTCGTCGGTGTGGAAGTGGACGCCGTTCAGGGCGCCCTTGGCGACGAGGGCGGCGAGCGCGTCGCCGTCGGCGGGGCTGCCGCACAGGTAGTTCGTGAGGACGATCTCGACGCCGGGCTGGGAGGCGCCGCCGACGGTGACCCAGCGGAAGCCTTCGCGGGCGACGTCGTTGCGCAGTTCGAGGCCGAGCGCGCCGCGGTAGAAGGTCAGTGCGAGGTCGGGGTCATGGACCTGGACGAAGCAACGGGCAAGAGTGAGATTCATGCCCCCAACACTAGGGAGCCAGCGTCCCGCGCACTTCGCCGCTCCTGCCCGGCTTGCCGCGAGGGCCTCGGTCAGGCGCCGACGTAGGCCGCGAGGTGCTTGCCGGTGAGGGTGGACCGGGCGGCGACGAGGTCGGCGGGCGTGCCCTCGAAGACGATCCGGCCGCCGTCGTGGCCGGCGCCGGGACCGAGGTCGATGATCCAGTCGGCGTGCGCCATGACCGCCTGGTGGTGCTCGATGACGATGACCGACTTGCCGGCGTCGACGAGCCGGTCGAGCAGGCCGAGCAGCCGCTCGACGTCGGCGAGGTGGAGGCCGGTGGTCGGCTCGTCCAGGACGTAGACGCCGCCCTTCTCGGCCATCCGGGTGGCCAGCTTGAGCCGCTGCCGCTCGCCGCCGGACAGCGTAGTGAGCGGCTGGCCGAGGCTGAGGTAGCCGAGCCCGACGTCGGCGAGCCGGCCGAGGATGGCGTGCGCGGCCGGCGTGCGCGCCTCGCCGGCGCCGAAGAACTCCTCGGCCTCGGTCACCGACATCGCGAGCACCTCGCTGATGTCGCGGCCGCCGAGCTGGTAGTCCAGCACCGATGCCTGGAACCGCTTCCCCTCGCAGTCCTCGCAGATCGAGGTGACGCCGGCCATCATCGCCAGGTCGGTGTAGATCACCCCGGCGCCGTTGCACGTCGGGCAGGCGCCCTCGGAGTTGGCGCTGAACAGGGCGGGTTTCACGCCGTTGGCCTTCGCGAACGCCTTGCGGATCGGGTCGAGCAGCCCGGTGTACGTCGCCGGGTTGCTGCGCCGCGAGCCCTTGATCGCCGCCTGGTCGACCGACACCACCCCGTCCCGGCCCGACACCGAGCCGTGGAGCAGTGAGCTCTTTCCCGACCCGGCCACGCCG
Organism: Streptosporangiaceae bacterium; assembly: GCA_050011895.1. Lineage (GTDB taxonomy): Bacteria > Actinomycetota > Actinomycetes > Streptosporangiales > Streptosporangiaceae > DATBGO01. The sequence goes on from JBEKIF010000006.1 coordinate 149,596, forward strand.
GTCACCACCATCAGCACGCCGAGCGGTATGTCGACATCGACGTCCTGCAGGTTGTGGGCGCTGGCGCCGCGCACCTCCAGCACTCCTGACGGCGGCCGCACCGACGGCTTCAATGCGGCGCGGTCGTCCAGGTGCCGCCCGGTGAGCGTGTTACTGGCCCGCAGCCCCTCGACGGTGCCCTCGAACACTACCTTGCCGCCTTCGGCGCCGGCGCCCGGGCCGAGGTCGACGACGTGCTCGGCGATCGCGATCGCCTCCGGCTTGTGCTCCACGACCAGCACCGTGTTGCCCTTGTCGCGCAGCTGCAGCAGCAGGTCGTTCATCCGCTGGATGTCGTGGGGGTGCAGCCCGATCGTCGGCTCGTCGAAGACATAGGTGACGTCGGTGAGGGAGGACCCGAGGTGACGGATCATCTTGACGCGCTGCGCCTCGCCGCCCGACAGCGTGCCCGACGAGCGGTCGAGGCTGAGGTAGCCGAGCCCGATCTCGGCGAACGAGTCGAGGGTGTGCTGCAGCGACGCCAGCAGCGGCCCGACGGACGGTTCGTCCAGACCCCGCGCCCAGTCAGCGAGGTCGCTGATTTGCATCGCGCAGGCGTCGGCGATGCTGGTCCCCTTGATCTTCGACGACCGAGCCGCCTCGCTGAGCCGGGTGCCACCGCAGTCGGGGCAGGCGGTGAACGTCACCGCCCGCTCCACGAAGGCGCGGACGTGCGGCTGCAGTGCGTCGAGGTCCTTGGACAGGAACGACTTCTGGATTCTCGGGATCAGGCCCTCGTACGTCAGGTTGATGTTGTCGACCTTGATCCTGGTCGGCTCCTTGTGGAGCAGGTCGTGCAGCTCGGTCTTGGTGTACTTACGGATCGGCTTGTCCGGGTCGAGGAAGCCGCAGCCGCCAAAGATGCGGCCGTACCAGCCGTCGACGCTGTAGCCGGGGATCGCGAGCGCACCCTCGTTGAGCGACTTGCTGTCGTCGTACAGCTGCGACAGGTCGTAGTCGGTGACCGAGCCCCGGCCCTCGCATCGCGGACACATGCCGCCGGTGCGGGTGAAGGTCGCTCTCACGGTCTTGCCGCCACCGCGTTCGATCGTGATCGCACCGCTCGCCCGGACCGAGGGAACGTTGAAGGAGTACGCGTTGGGCGAGCCGATGTGCGGCTGCCCGAGCCGGCTGAAGAGGATGCGCAGCATCGCGTTGGCGTCGGTGGCGGTGCCGACCGTGGAGCGGGCGTCGGCGCCCATCCGCTCCTGGTCGACGATGATCGCGGTCGTCAGCCCTTCGAGCACGTCGACCTCGGGCCGCGCCAGCGTCGGCATGAAGCCCTGCACGAAGGCGCTGTACGTCTCGTTGATCAGCCGCTGCGACTCCGCGGCGATCGTGCCGAACACCAGCGAGCTCTTGCCCGAGCCGGAGACGCCGGTGAACACCGTTAGCCGGCGCTTCGGGATCTCGATGCTGACGTCCTTGAGGTTGTTCACGCGCGCGCCGTGCACGCGGATCAGATCGTGGCTGTCACCAACGTGCACCGCAAGCGACTGCGTGTCCGTCCTCGTGGCCATGCTCATCGTGTCTCCATCTGTTAGGCGGGGCCGCCTTCACGGTCTCCGTCGGCCGCGCCTGGCCGGATCTGACTAGCTTCGGGCACTACGCCTGGTTCTCCTTCGCCAGCGCGATCGCGGCAACGGTCCGCTGCCGACCTGATCGGCGGTGTCGGCCGGGGCGCGCGACGCCCGTCCGGCGGCCGGCTCTCATCGGTCCTGAAGCAGCCCGAGGACATTGCCATCGGGGTCGGTGACGGTGGCCACCAGGCGGCCGCCGCCGACGTCGCGCGGGGGCTCCTTCACGGTGGCGCCCGCGGCGGTCACCTCGGCCAGCTTCGCCTCGATGTCCGGCACGTGCCAGTAGGCCACCGGCGAGGTCATGCCCTGCGGTCCACCGCCCGGCACCAGCCCGATGTGCTGGCCCGCGGCCTCGAAGCCGACGTAGTAGGACTCGTCGGCCTGCGGCGGTACGCCGAGCAGGGCGGCGTACACCGCCTTGGCCGCCGTCACGTCGGACACCGGATGCAGCACCGTTTTGATTCCCTCGGTGGAAGAGCTGGTCATGGTCACTCCTGAAGTCGTGGGTCACATCGACCCGGTGTACGGTCGTGTTAGGACGAACGGCGAGGTGCGAAAACGACAGCCGGCACCACAAGTCTGCACCCCACGGGGCCGGGGACCGGCGGCTCCGGGACGATCGACGGGCCGGGCTGGTCGGCGCCGCCGACCGTGATCCAGCGGATCCCGCCGTATCCGGCGTCGTTGCGGACCTCGAAGCCGAGGGTGTCGCGATAGCAGGCCAGCGATGCGTGCGGGTCGTCAGGCGGGAGGAAGGTCTGGTGAGTCGTGATGTCCATGACGGTCATGCTAGGCGTGGCCCCGTGACCCGAGCTTCTCCGAAACTGCTCACTTTCGGCCGGCCCTCCGCGCCGCAGGGCGGCCGAGCCAGGCCGTCGGCTCGGGGCTCGAACTTATCGCGGATCGCAACCCGCGGAGCTGCCCGTCAGCCCAGCCGCGAGGATCAGCCCCTGTATGAAACGCGAGGATCAGCCTCTGTATGAAGGTGGAGAATATGCGGGTGAGTGCCGACATTGACGAGCTGCGCCGGCTGCGCCGGGCGCGCGACCGGATGGACCGCGAGTACGCGCAGCCGCTCGACGTCCCGGCGCTCGCCCGCACGGCACTGATGTCGCCGGGGCACTTCAGCCGCCGCTTCCGCGAGGCTTACTCCGAGACGCCGTACTCCTACCTGATGACCCGGCGCATCGAGCGGGCGAAGGCGCTGCTGCGCCGCGGCGACCTGGGCGTGACGGATGTCTGCTTCGCGGTCGGCTGCACGAGCCTCGGCTCCTTCTCCGCCCGGTTCACCGAGCTTGTCGGCGAGACGCCGTCCGCGTACCGCGCCCGCAACCACGACGAGCTGCGTGTCGTGCCCGCCTGCCAGACGATGGTGCTGACCCGGCCGCGCAGGGGCGGGGGCCAGGGGCGCGCGGAACAGAGCAGTTTCGGAGAAGCATCCGCCGCCGCGCCCGCCTAGCGTCGGTGCCATGACCATTTCGCTCAGCGGCGTGCACGTCCTCGTCGACGACCCCGACGCCGCCCTCAGGTTCTACCGCGACACAGTCGGCCTGACGGTCCGCAACGAGGTTGCCCGCGGCGGATTCCGCTGGATCACCCTCGTCACCGACAGCCAGCCCGAGATCGAGATCGTGTTGTCACAGCCGCATGCGGGCCGCTCCCAGGAGGACGGGGACGCCCTCGCGGCCCTGCTCGCCAAAGGTGAGCTGCAGGTGGTCCAGTTGCGCTCTGACGACCTCGACGCGACCTTCGACAAGATCGCGGCCACGCCCGAGGCCGAGGTACTGCAGGAGCCCATCACCCGACCCTCCGGACCCCGCGACATCGCCGTGCGAGACCCCGCGGGCAATCATGTCCGCATCGAGCAGGGATAGAACCGGGACGACACCGGGCGCGCCCGAAGCTGCTGATCTTATTTGCCTCTTACTTGCCGCCCGCGGCCGACGCCTACGGGCCAGGCGGTCACTCACTAGCTTGACTGACACCGTCCTCCGCTCGAGCCCGGAGCTTTCGACTCGGCCCGGTGGTCGGAGTCTTCCGGTCCCCGCCGAACTGCTTTTGACAAATGGGAATTGCGGTGAGCGCGAGGGCAACCACGCACATAGCCACATACAGCGCCTTCGGGATGGCGATGATGGCGAGCGCTTTCAGTAGTACCAGCACGAGATAGATAACGAGCAGTAAGAGCAGGATCATGGGGAGACCTCCGGAATGTCTTACTTCCGCGCTACCGAATCGTGCGTGCAAACCTTACCCATCTCACCTCTACGTGTGCGGCCTTTCATGCAGGCCAGGGCTCTGCTCCGGAGGGCGGGCCCGGGTGAGTGCCTGGCGGCTGCGCTGCAGGAAGTCGCGCTCGGCTGCGTTGTCGCTGTGTGAGATTGCCGCCTCGTACGCCTGCGCCGCCTCGGCGGTGCGGCCAAGGCGGCGGAGCAGGTCGGCGCGGATGGCGTGGAACAGGTAATAGCTGCCGAGATCGAGGCCTTCGACGAGGGTAAGCGCCGCGTCCGGTCCTTCGACCTCGGCCACGGCTACCGCGCGGTTGAGGGCCACGACCGGGCTGTGCGCGAGCACGGCGAGCTGATCGTAAAGCGCCAGGATCTGCCGCCAGTCGGTATCGGCCGCGGCCTGCGCGTCGCAGTGGACAGCGTTGATCGCCGCCTGGACCTGGTAGGGGCCTGGCTGGTTACGCCGCAGGCATTGCCGGACAATGACCTGGCCTTCGGCGATGAGGGCGCGGTCCCAGCGGCCGCGGTCCTGGTCGGTCAGCAGGACCAGGTCGCCGCCTGCGGTGGTGCGGGCGCTCCGGCGCGCCTCGATGAGCAGCATGAGCGCGAGCAGCCCCATGACCTCCGGTTCGTCGGGCATGAGCTCGGCGAGCAGCCGTCCGAGGCGGATGGCCTCCAGGCAAAGGTCCCCGCGGGCAAGCTGGTCGCCCGAGCTTGCGGTGTAGCCCTCGTTGAAGATGAGGTACACGACGGCCAGCACAGCGCGCAGGCGGGCCGGGAGGTCGGCCTCGCGCGGGAGCCGGTAAGGGATCCGCGCGTCGCGGATCTTGGCCTTGGCCCGGACCAGCCGCTGGGCCATGGTCGGCTCGGGCACGAGGAAGGCGCGGGCGATCTCCGGCGTGGTGAGGCCGCCGAGGAGCCGGAGCGTCAGCGCCACCTGGGCGCTGGCGGCCAGCGCGGGGTGGCAGCAGGTGAAGATCAGGCGCAGCCGGTCGTCACGCACGGCGCCCTCCTCGGCGGCCGGTTCATCGCGGGACTGCAACAAGGCCGCCTGGGCGTGCCTGTCCTCGCGCGACGCCTCCCGGCGGAGGCGGTCGATCGCCCGGTTGCGGGCAGTGGTGATGATCCAGCCCGCCGGACTCGGGGGGAGGCCGCCGGACGGCCATCGCTGCACCGCCGCGGTGAACGCCTCCTGCACCGCCTCCTCGGCGATGTCGATGTCGCCGAAGACGCGGACCAGGACGGCCACCGCGCGGCCGTACTCGGCGCGGAACACACGCTCGATCTCCGCCGCGGGCAGGGCAGGCATGCCAGGTATCAGTCCTCGCCTTCGTGCTGAAACGGCCGCACCTCGATCGGCAGGCCGGTCACCCGGGCGAGCTTACGGCCCCAGCCGAGCGCGGCATCGAGATCGGGCGCGCTGATGATGGCGAACCCGCCAAGGAACTCCTTGCCCTCAGCGAACGGGCCGTCGGTCGTGAGCACGTCGCCGCCCGAGAACCGGACCACAGTAGCCGTGCTCGGCGGGTGCAGCCCGCCGGCGAAGACCCAAGAGCCTGCAGCCTTGAGTTCCTGATTCAAGGCCTCGAGGTCGCGCGAGATCCTCGCCAGGACGTCCGGCGCGGGAATCGGCCCTTCCGGCTGATACACGCTGAGCAGATACTTCGTCATCGTGGTGCTCCTCCTCGGCAACGTGCTGATCGAGCTGATCAGGACCACTGTGGCTGCGTTCCCCGCGTCCGGTGCCCGCATCACGCCACCGGCCCTGGCACCCTCTAAACGAACGGGATCTGGCCGCATCGACCGTAGGACGCCGCCGGGCGGCCTCCGGATGGCTGCCTCGGATGCGGCCTGGCCCGGGCCATCCTGCAAGATGGCAACGACGAGGAAGGAAGCCCGGCCATGGTATTCACCGACGCCGAACTCGATTACCTGCGTTCCCAGCGCCTCGGACGGCTGGCGACGCTAGCCCCGGACGGCACCTTGCAGAACAGCCCGGTCGGCTTTGCGGTCGACGCAACAGCGGGCGTGATCGACATCCGCGGGCGCGACCTGGGCAATACCCGCAAGTTCCACAACGTGGCCGCGAACGGCCAGGTGGCCTTCGTGGTGGACGACATCGTGTCACTCGATCCGTGGAACGTCCGGTGCTTTGAGGTCCGCGGCACCGGCGAAGCGCTCACCGGCCAGCCGCCGCCCAACCCCTATATGAGCAGCGAGGTCATTCGTATCCATCCCCGGCGCATCATCAGCTGGGGAATGGGCCCCGACGGTCAGCAGGGCGCGACGCGCAACGTGAGCCAGCCGGACGGCAGCAGTTCCGCCCGTCCAGCCGGTGACGGGCTGCGGTGATGCCCGAAGCCGTCCCGGCCGCCCCTGCGGCCCTGCTGGCCACCATGCCTTATGCGGTGGCGCTCGGCATCACCCTTCGAGCGGTCGCTCCGCAGCGGGCAACCGGCGAGCTGCAATGGACCCCGGGGCGATGCACTGCGGGCGGAGTGCTGCACGGAGGTGCGGTCATGGCGCTGGCCGACACCGTCGGCGCCGTCTGCGCCTACCTGAATCTGCCCGAGGGGGCCGTGACCGCGACGGTCGAGTCCAAGACGAACTTCTTCCGTGGCGTGCGGGCGGGGACGCTGCACGCAACTGCGCGGCCACTGCACGTCGGGCGGTCGTTCATCGTGGTGCAGACTGACCTGACCGACGACTCAGGTAGGGCGATCGGCCAGACAACGCAGACCCAGGCGGTCATCGCGCCGGCGCCAGCGGGCTGACCGGCCAGCCCGCCTGGGCGGGGTCGCCCTGCTCAGGGAGCCGCGGCTGGGCAGAAGAGCGAGGACAATTAACGGCGAAGGTGCTCGGCCAGGTTCTCGGCGGACGTCGGCACCGCAGTGACTGCAGGCAATGGTCCGTCCGCTGCTCGATCGTGCCGTCGGGCACCCACACCAGCGCCGCCGCGGCGTCAAGCACCCGCTGCGGCGTCCTGGGCTCATCGCCATGATCGCCCGCCTTCGATGGACTCCGGCACGGCAATCACGTTAGCGGGCAGCGGCCGGATTGCCCGGACTCGCGACACCGCGGCTCACGCGCCCTTGACCCGGCCGGGCGTACCATAGAATCAGAGTACTTTTAAAATCAAAGTACTAGGCGGAGATGAGTTCAAATGAGTGACGCCGATGCCCGCAGCGCTCCCCAGCCCCCGGCGGCCGGGGAACTGTCACCGCGAGAGTCGCTGGAGCTGATCAGGGCTCAGCAGGCGAGCGCGGCCAGGGACCTCCAGGTGAACCCGGTGCCGATCCTGGCCAGCTGGGGTGTCGCCTGGGCGCTCGGTTTCGGGGCCTTCTACTTTGCCTCGTCCGGAGCTCGGGGGCACTTCCTGCCGCTCTGGGCGGCGGCCGCGATCCTTTGCACGTTCTCAGCTGTCGCCGTCGCGGCGGTGGTCGCCCAGCTGGTCCGCCGCGGCCGGGGGGTGCGGGGCCCCTCGCGTACTGTCGCCGCCAGCTTCGGCTGGAGCTGGCTGCTGGCCCTCGCCGGGGTGTTCGCGCTCAACATCGGATTGTCGCAGCATGGCCTGCCCGCGTCGCTTGCCCCGCTGCTGTGGCCGGGAAGCTCTTCGGTGGTCGTAGGGGTGCTGTACCTGGCAGGCGGCCTGCTGTTCGCCGACCGTGTCCAGTACGGCCTGGGAGCCTGGATGCTGGCCGTGGGGGCAGGCAGCGTGCTGGCCGGGTGGCCAGCCAACTTTGCGGTGCTGGCGCTGGCCGGCGGTGGCGGCTTCCTGGCCGCCGCCCTGTGCACCGTGATGCGGACCCGTGCGCGGGCTGAGCGATGAGCACCGACGGGCCTGCGAGTGCGGAAGCGCTGCGCGAGCCAGCCCTGCCGGCGCTCGATCCGGTCATCCATGCGCAGCCCCGGCTGCGGGTGATCGTTGCCTTGTCAGCGCTGGCCGACGGTGACCGGGTCAGCTTCCCGCGGCTTCAGGAACTGGCCGGCCTGACCGCAGGCAATCTGGCCACTCATCTCCGGAGGCTCGAGGACGCCGGCTACGTCCGCGTTGCCAAGTCCTACCGGCGGCGCACCCCGGTCACCTGGCTGTCGCTGACCACCGCGGGCCGGCTGGCACTTGAGGAGTACCTGGCTGCGCTGCGTGCGTTGCTGGACAGTGCCGGCCAAGGCCGTCACCAGCACGACAACAAGGCCGGCCGCGAGCCGCGCAACGGGGAAACCGCACCATGACCGAGGAGGCAACGCGCCCGTCGCCTGCCGGGCGCGCCATCGATCCGGCTGCAGTCTGTCTATGTGCCGGTCAGTGACCCGGTCGGGGATGCCCCTGGCTCGGCCTGACCAGGCCGCCGGGCCCGGTCGGTGGCCAGCCCGGGGGGGAAGGGTCTGGCCACCGACCCCGTTTGGCCCGGTCGGTGGTCAATCCGGGACGAGAAATCCGCCCGCCAACCAGGCCTGCCCGGTCAGTGCTTGAGCATGGCGTCGATACCTGTCTGCACCCTGTTCGCTGGCACGGTGCTGATCGTCGCCTTGCCCCAGCCGTCGTTAGGCAGAAGTTCAGGCCGAGCATAGACCGCGAGACCGGGCGGCAGTAACTAAGCACAATCTTTGGTACAGAAACGTCATGAACTGATGGTTGCCTGGTAAGAAAAGGCGTCTTGAGAGGCCCTGGCCCACCTAATCATCGGCTCAGTTTGGCACCGGCCGTTCCGGCCCGTTCCGGCCCGGGTCGGCCGGGTTCAGGACGCGTTCAGCTTGGTTCCGAGGTTCTGGTAGTCAACGTCCACCTGGTCGAGGATCTGCTGGACGTTTGTGCTGGTGAGAATCGCCTCGTACTGCGCGGCTGACGTGGCCTGGCCGAGCCGTAGGAGTAGCTGGCCGGCCTGCGACGACGCGGCTGCCAGCTGGTCCGCGGCGGAAGTGGTCGCCCTGTCAGGCATGGCAGTGTCCTGCACCGACGTCCCGAATGTGTCAAATGCCTGGCTAGCTTGCCGGTCGAGAGCGGTAACGCAACTTACGTTGCCTTGGCAGGCGGCGGACTTGGCCTGGAAGGACGACAGGGTCTTGCTCAGCGCGGAATAGGCGGCCTGGACCTGGTCGATAGCGTTGGTCCTGGTGGCTACGGTGTTGGCGACCTTGCCGATCTCCAAGCTGCTGAGAATGGAGTTGCCGACGAACAATACGACGCCGATGGCAATGAACAGGATGATCAGCCTTCTGGCCCCCTGGGACAGCACGAGCTGCCAGGGCTGCCCAGCGCTCGTGGCGCCGAAAGGCATCGCAAGAGGCGGCTGGCCGACCGTGGCCGGGAAGCCAGTTGGCTCGGCAGAGAAGCTCGTCGGCTCGGTAGCAAAGCCACCTGGCTCGCTCGATGGCTGCGCGGGGAAGGCGCCGGGCTGGACGGGGAAGGCGCCGGGCTGGACGGGGAAGGCGCCGGGCTGGACGGGGAAGGCGCCGGGCTGGCCCGGGAAGCCTGCCGCGTCAGTTGCGAATTCGCCTCGCGCCGGCAGGTCGCCGAACAACGCGTCCGGGTATTCGCCGGTAAGCAGTGTCAGGTAACCGATGTACCGGATGTAGTACCGCATGACGGCCGCGTAGGCCTCGTAAAGCGATGCTGGCATGATCCCGGTCACCAGCACGATCAGCCAGGTGACGAACAGCATGATGGTCTGCGCGCCGTAGAAAAGGCAGGAGACGACGATGGCGGCCGGGATGGCAAGGATGATCCGGAAGAAGACCGCGAGCCGGTTCAGCGGACCAGGTGGTGGTACCGCCAGGCGCACCGGGTAATCGGCGTCCCCGAGCGCGAACGGCGGATAGGCCCCCGTCAGCAGCAGGCAGTACGCGCTGACTCGGGCGTGCCAGTGCAGCCACCCGGACAGGTAGTCGTCCGCGAACCGGGGCAGGCGGCCGGTGAAGAGCGCACCGAACCAGCCGATCACCACGACGATCTCGGCCACGAAGCCCAGCACCGCGAGCGCGATGAGATGCGGGATGGCCAGGATGATGCGCACGAGCACGGTCAGCCGCTGCTGCGGGGCGCGCTCGGGGAACGCCAGCAGGATCGGGGCCCGCCCGCCGAAAGCGCCAACCTGGTCCTGCGGCGCAGATCCCGACGGGGTGGGAATAGCGGTCATGTCCACGCTCCTTAGCCGACCAGTCACCGTACTAGGAAGAGCACTGCCGAAACAGGGCAAGAGCAGTTATTTCCTAGCGAACGTCAAGGTCTCGGCCAGATTGCTCGGAGCCATCACTGACTGGCAGCGTTTTACGGACTGACCGGCAGCGTTACGGACTGACCGGCAGCGTTACGGACTGACCGGCAGCGTTACGGACTGACCGGCAGCGTTACGGACTGACCGGCAGTGTTACGAACTGGCGGTTGGCGGCCCCGGCGCCCTCGGCCAGCAGAAGCCTGGCCCGGACCGCGGCCAAGCTTGGCACATCCGCGCTGGACAGCCGGTTCGGGGCTGCCTACTCTTGACTGTATGATCAGTCAGTCTGCTGTTCCTGCTGTTTCCGCTGTTCCGGCCGCGCCCATCGACCCGGCCGGCCTGGCCGAGTCGCTGAAGCCGTTTGGCGAGAGCCGGATGCTGCCCAGGGCCGCCTATCTCGACCCGGCGGTGTTCGGCTGGGAACAGCAGTACTTTTTCGCCGGCGGATGGAATTGCGTCGGCCATAGTTCGCAGGTAGCGAAGCCCGGGGAGCAGCGGGCCGAGCCGGTCGGCCAGGGCAGCGTGCTGCTCGTCCGCGGCGACGATGGCGAGCTGCGGGCCTTCGCCAACACCTGCAGGCATCGTGGCCATGAACTGCTGGCCTGCGGCGCCGCCGCGCAGCGGAACGCGATCATCTGCCCGTATCACTCCTGGACCTACTCGCTGTCCGGCGGGCTGCGCGCAGCGGCCGGGTTCAAGGGGCGTGCCGGTTTCGACACGGCGGACTGGGGACTTGCCGAGCTGCCGGTGGCCGAATGGCACGGGCTGATCTTCGTCGACAGCTCACGGCGAGCCGGCCCGATCGCGGACTCGCTGCGCGAGCTCGACGAGCTGGTCGCGCCGTACGAGCCGGAACGGCTTGTCATCGCGGGGCGGCACGCCTACGGCGCGGCGGCCAACTGGAAGATCCTCACCGAGAACTATCACGAGTGCTACCACTGCCCGATGATCCACCCTGAGCTGTGCAAGGTCAGCCCGCCCAAGAGCGGCGAGAACTATCCGCCGCAGGATGCCTGGGTAGGCGGCTGGATGGACCTGCGCGATGGCATGGACACGATGTCGCTGGACGGCACCAGCCTCGGTGTGCCGCTGCGCGGTCTCGGCGCGACCGGCCTGCGCACCGTGATCTATGTCAACATCTTCCCGAACGTGCTGCTCAGCCTGCATCCCGACTACGTGATGACGCATCGCCTCGTGCCATTGGCAGCTGACCGGACCACGATCGAGTGCACCTGGGCCTTCGCTCCCGAGGCGCTGGAGAAGCCCGGCTTCGACCCCGGCTACGCGGTCGAGTTCTGGGATATCACCAACAGGCAGGACTGGGGGGCATGTGAGTCGGTGCAGCGTGGCCTGACCTCCGTGCACGCGCAGCCCGGGCCGCTGTCGCCCGACGAGGACGCCGTGTATCAGTTCGTCACCACGGTGGCACGCGGGTATCTGGGCCAGCCGGCCTGGAATCCGGGAACGAAGGCGCGGGCGGAGGCGCCTGCGGTCAGCTGAGGCCGGCCGGTCAGGCTGCGACCGGCGCGGATCTGCCGGGCCCGCGTCCTGGAGAAGGCTGCTGGGACGGAAGACAACAGGAACCGACGATGTTGACGTAACCGCAACTCTCCTCACAGCGAAGGTACGTCACGTGTCCGTTTATGATTTCCCGGTGAACACCCTGTCCGGCCAGCCTGGCTCGCTCGGCGACCTGTCAGGCAAAACGCTGCTTGTCGTCAACGTCGCCTCGAAATGCGGTCTCACGCCGCAGTACGCGGGGCTGGAGCGGCTGCACGAGCGGTTCAGCGACCGTGGTTTCTCGGTCGTCGGATTCCCTTGTAATCAGTTCGGCGGCCAGGAGCCCGGCGGCGCGGAGGAGATCCAGCAGTTCTGCTCCGTTAATTACGGCGTTAGTTTCCCGCTTTTCGAGAAGATTGACGTCAACGGCCCGGATCGGCATCCCATTTACGCCGAGCTCACCGAGGTGCCTGATGCTGCGGGCGCGGCGGGCGACATTCGGTGGAACTTCGAGAAGTTCCTGATCGCGCCCGACGGGAAGGTGGCCGGACGGTTCCGCCCGCAGACCGACCCCGAGGACCCTGCGCTCGTCGCCGCGATCGAGGCCAGCCTCCCAGCCGGCTGACCGTCGGCGTGAGGCATCCAGCCGCCTGGTCTGGCGGCGCGATGCCTCAGGCCAGCGCCCGGGGCCCGCGCTTGATCAGCTGGTCGGCGATGATCGCTCGCTGGACCTCGCTGGTGCCTTCCCAGATGCGCTCGACCCGAAGTTCGCGGTAGAACCGCTCGGCGACGTTCTCCCGCATGTAGCCACGGCCGCCGAATACCTGCACGGCGCGGTCGGCCACCCGCCCGGCCATCTCGGAGGCGTACAGCTTGGCCATTGAGCACTGGGCGTGCTGCACCTTGACGTCGGCGGCTGCGTCGATCGCCCGGGCCGTCTCGTAGGTCAGCGACCTGGCGGCGAACAGCTCGGTCAGGCTGTCCGCGAGCATCCCCTGGATCGCCCCGAACTGGCTGATCGGCTGGCCCTGCACCCGCCGCTGCGCCGCGAACTCGGTCATCTCGGCGGTCAGCCGCTCCGCCGCGCCCAGGCAGCGGGCCGCGACCATCAGCCGCTCGAACCTGAACCATTCGTAGGCGAAACTCATCCCGTCACCCTCGGCTCCGACCAGGTTGGCGGCCGGCACCCGGACGGCGTCAAAGCTGACGATCGGGTGCTGGTGACTGATCGTGTGCGAGTATGCGGGGGTCCGGACAACCCGGACGCCCGGGCTCGGCAGGTCGACCAGGAACATCGCGTGCTCGCCGTCGTGCGGGCCACCGGCCAGCTTGCCCTGGAAAAACGCGAAGGTGGCCGAGTTATACGAAGTGACATGCCACTTCTCGCCGGTCAGGACGTACTCGTCGCCGTCCGCGCGGGCGGTGGCGGCGATGGCAGCCACGTCCGAGCCCGCGCCCTCCTCGGTGATCGCATAGCACTCTTCCGCCTCGCCGCGGATGGCCGGGATCACGTAGCGGTCCAGCTGGTAGGGGGTGGCCACGGCAGGCAGCCAGGAGGGGGGAGTGCCGCAGGCCCAGGCGAGCGCGTTGGTGACCCGGCCGACCTGCTCCTGGATCAGGACCTGCTGCAGCGCGGTGGCGCCGCCGCCGCCCAGCTCTGTCGGCATGTTGGCGGCGTGCAGGCCGAGGTCCCTGGCGCGCGCGGCATGCGCAGCAGCGAGGTCATCGGGCAGCATGCCGTTGCTGAGCTCGGCGGTCACCTCGTAAGGGATTAGCTGATCCGCAAACGACCGGGCCCGTGCCTGGATCTCCAGGTCCTCGTCCGACAAGCGGTACATGGCGCCCCTTATCTCCGGCCGCGCCGGGTGCCTGCCGCGCCGGTCCCTGCCGCGCCGGGTCCCGATCCTCACCGGCCTTGACTGAACGTTCAGTCTATGCCAGCATCAACCACGTGCCAACGAGTCTGGCCGGCCGGCCTGAACTCGCCGACGCCATTGTCGTCGGCGGCGGCACGGTGGGTGCCTGGTGCGCCTATTTCCTCCGCCGCAGCGGTCTGGACCGGGTCGTCCTGCTGGAGAAACGGACCCTCGGTGCGGGCGCGAGCAGCCGTGCGGCCGGGGTCGTCAGGACCCAGGGCGGCACCCGCTGGGCGGTCCGGCTCGGCGACTGGTCCCGGAGGTTCTACCTGAGCCAGCGCCACGAACTCCCGATCGACTCCGGCTTCACGCCGCAGGGCTACCTGCTGCCGTGTTTCACCGACAGCGACGTCGCCGCCGCCCGCGACCGGATGGCCATGCAGGCCGGGCTTGGCCTGTCGGTCCGCTGGCTGGAGCCGGCCGAGGTCGACGAGCTCAACCCGACCCTCGCGCCCGGGCTGACGCTGGGCGGGACCTTCTGCGCGGAGGACGGCTATCTCAGCCCGCCGCGCAACGTCACCGCCTACGCGGTCGCGCTGGCGACCAGCGGCGTTATCGTCCGCGAGCGGGTCGCCTTCACCGGGCTGCTGACCGGAGGCGGCCGCGTCACCGGCGTGGCGACCAGCGCGGGCGTGCTCGCCGCACCGCTTGTCGTGCTCACCGGCGGCCCCGAGCTTGCCGAGGTGGGCGGACATGCCGGCGTGCGGATCCCGGCGGGCGGGGCCAGGCACCAGGTCGCGGTGACACAGGCCCATCCGGAACTGGCCGCAGGGCGGGTGCCGATGGTCTTCGACCTGTCGGCGGGCCTGTACTGGCGGCCCGAGGAGGGCGGCCTGCTGTTCGGCATGAGCAACCCGGACGAGCCGCCAGGCACCGCCCGCTGCGTTGACGAGGAATACCTGGCCAGCATGCGGAAGAGGCTGGCGCGGCTCGTCCCGGTCACCGCCGGGCTCGGGCTACGCCGGGTCTGGGCGGCGACGATCGATTACACCCCTGATCACCTGCCCATCGTCGGTCCCGCCATCGGCCAGGACGGGATTATTAACGGAGCCACCGTGGCCAGTGCCGGCGGCGCCGGGATGATGTGGGGGCCGGCCGTGGCCCGCGCGGCTGCCGATGTCGCGCTCACCGGCTGGTCCGACGTCGTGGACACTGCCGACCTCGGGCTGGACAGGTTCGACGAGGACGGCAAGAGCCGCCTGGCCGCCGACCCGGTTGCGCTGCCCTTCCCGGAGCGCGCGACCGGCCAGCCAGCGGCCCGCTGAACGCACCGAAAGGATAGCGACCGTGACTGACATGACGCCCGCGACCCCGTTTCTCGCTGCTGCCCGCACCGCCGAGCTTGAGGACTGGGGGCCGCTGGAGGAGGCCACCGGCGAGCCGATGCAGACGTCGGGCCTGACGCTATGGCAGGACGGCGAGCAAGAGGCCGGGGTGTGGGAGTGCGCGGCTGGCCCGTCGTACTGGAAGCTCGAGACGCACGAGTTCGTGCACATCGTGGCGGGCCGGATGACCGTGACGCCGGATGGCGGGCAGCCGCAGGACATCGGCCCGGGCGACACCGCGGTCTTCCCGCGCGGCTGGGCAGGCACCTGGCAGATCCACGAGCAGATCCGCAAGGTCTACGTCATCTTCTGACCGGCTCATCCAGGGCCCGGGCGGCGCCAGCCCCGGACCAGGCCACCAGGGCGAATCATCCAGGTCAGCCAGCGGTGAACATCACGATCCGCACTCCAGCCCGGTGCGGGCCGTCGGGAAGGCTGATACTTGTCAGATGGATCGGCGAAGATTCCTTGCAGGCGTCGGCCTGGTCACCGTCGGTGGCGCGGCTGGAGCCGGCGCCGGGATTGCGGTCGAGCAGGCTATGTCGGCCGAGGGACCGACGGCGCGGACCGCGCGCCCGGAAGGGCCGGCGGCGTACGTGGCGCGAGTGACGTTTCGTACTGCGCCGTCCGCCAGGGTCGTCGCGCTCACTATCGATGACGGCCCGACACGGGAGTGGACGCCGCAGGTGCTGAGGATTCTGCGGCAGCACGGTGCGAAGGCGACGTTCTTCGTGGTCGGCGAGCGGGCCCAGGCTGCGCCCCGCTGGGTAGTGCAGGCTGCGGACGCGGGTCACGAACTGGCTAATCACACGTGGGCGCACAGCGATCTGACCCAGAATAACGAGGCGTTCGACCGCGACAGCCTGGAACGCACCCACGAGCTCCTGGTGCACCTCACCGGCCGCGCGCCGAGCTTGTGCAGGCCGCCCTACGGCCGCATCGACAGCGTCGGATTGGCGGTCTGCGCGGGCCTGCACTACGGCGTGATGCTGTGGTCGAATCATGTGACGGGCAGCAATGCCCGCGGCGACGTCGACACGACGCTGCGGCAGGCCTCGCCCGGCAGCATCGTGCTCGCTCATGACGGTGGGTCGGAGCCGAACGCCAGCCTCATGCAGCAACTAGACCGGCTGGTGGCGTCCATGAAGGACGCCGGATACAGGTTCGTGACGGTGAGCGAACTGCTGGCGGCTCCGGCGCACGGAGGCGCCGCCGCTACCTAACCCTGCGCCGGTCAGCGTGCAGCCTGCCGGGCGGCTCACCGGTGTCGTCGCGGATGTCCCGAAGGATATGAGCGCAGCCGCCGTTCAGCGCGAGCAAGCCGTCAGGCGAGTGCGCGCCGCAGGAAGTCAAGCTCCAGCCGGAGCATATTCTCCGCGACCTCAGGCTGGGCGGTCATGTGCGTCGTGCCGGACAGCGGCAGCACGGTGTGCGGCCGTCCCGCCGCCAGCAGCGCCGCGGACAAGCGCAGCGTGTTCGCGGCGATCACGTTGTCATCGGCCAGCCCGTGGATGAGCATGAGCGGCCGCTCCAGCCTGGCCGCCTCGGGCAGCAGCGAGCAGCGCTCGTAGTTCTCCGGCTCGGTGGCCGGATGGCCGAGAAACCGCTCCTTGTAGTAGGTGTCGTACAGCCGCTGGTCGGAAATGGCCGCGCCGGCGACGGCGGCGTGGAACACGTCAGGGCGGCGCAGCACCGCGAGCGCGGCCAGGAAGCCACCGAATGACCAGCCCCGGATGCCGACGCGGCCAAGATCGAGGTCGGGATAGCGATCCGCGGCCGCATGTAGCGCCTCGACCTGGTCGTCGAGGGCCCGCCCGCCGATATCGCCGCGGACCGTGCGATCCCACCCTGGGCCCCGGCCCGGCGTGCCGCGGCCATCGGCGACGACGACAGCGAACCCCTGCTCAGCGAACCACTGCGCGACGCCAAACCACCACGTCCTGGCGCGCATGACCCGCTGCAGGGCAGGCCCGCCGTAGGGATCCATCAGGACCGGCAGCCGGCCGGCGCCGGGCTGGTGCCAGGACGGCAGCAGCACGGCGGTCACCAGTTCCCGCTGGCCGGCCCGGAACAACTCGATCCGGAGGTCAAGCCCGAGCGGCGCGGCACGCCCGGCGATCTCGGCGATCTTCAAACCGTCGCGCTCGACGTGCACCAGGGTGCCATCGTGATCCAGTGATCGCTGCGTCACCACGGTAACCCCGCCGGCCCGCGTGCCGCTGTGCACGGCCGGCGCCTGGGTCAGCTGGACCAGCCCGGCGCCCTGGTCGTACGCCCACAGCTGGATCTCAGCCGGCTCCGTTGACGCGCTGAACAGCACGGCGTCGCCGTCGACGTCGAGCACCTCCCGGACCTGCAGCCCGGGCGGGGTCACCGGGCGCCCGTCCACCACCAGCCGGTAGCTGTCATCCGCCGCGGTGATCCACACCAGGGCACCGGACGCAGTGACCGCAGGTACCCCCGACCCGACCGCCACCCACGCGGCATCGCGTTCGGAGTGAACCAGGCCGGTCCGGCCGGAGGCCGGCTCGACCTCCAGGACCTGCACCACGCGCTGGTCGCGGCTCTGCACGGCGATCAGCAGCCGCGGCCCCCAGCAGACGTCCACCAGGTACTCGAACGCCGCCCGGTCCCAGCGGACCCCCGTCCGCTCGCCGTCTAGCCCGGCCAGCCACAGCGAGACGTCCGCGTTCGCCGTTCCCGCGGCCGGATAGGCGACCTGCCGCGGCGCGTTCTGCGGATTGGCGGGATCGGAGATATACCAGCGCTGCACGGCCGCGACATCAACCCTTGCCACCAGCAGCCGGTCACTGTCCGGCGACCACCAGAAACCCCGCGACCGGCCCATTTCCTCGGCGGCGACGTGCTCCGCCAGGCCGTAGCTGATATCCGGGCCCTCGGGCGCGGCGAGCTCGGCGTCAGCGCTGCCGTCGAACCCGACGACCCGCAGGGCGCCCTCGCTGACGTAGCCGATCCGCTGGCCCGCCGGGTCGATCCGCGGATCGATGACCCGGCTGCCATCCGGCGACACAGTGAACTCATCAGGCCGCCCATACATGAACCAACCGGTGCGGGCGAAACGGCGCGGGAAGTCATCAGCACCCATAACCACACCTTGCCACTAACCACACCCTGCCACGACGTATCACCATCAGGCGCGGGCAGGACAACGGGAGCATAAACGATTGTCATGAACGAGCCATGAAGAAACCACGAACGCGTCGGCAAATGACCAAACGTGCATGCCGACCAGCCCAAAGGGTACCCCTCCCCGGGAAAGGCCCTGGCCTCATCGGGGGATGGGGTCACGGGGGATAGGTCGGGGGTTTTCGGGGTGAAGCAATATATTGTCGGCGCTGTCCGATCGGGCAGCCGGCTGGTCATCATCACAGCGGCGGGGGCCGCACTCGTCTTGTCGGCGGCAGCATGCTCGGTACTGGGCGGGCACAGTCAGCCGCCGCCGGCCGCGCAGCTAACGATCACGCCAGCGAGCGGTGTGCAGAATGTCAGCCCTAGTGCCGGGGTCACGGTAACGGCGAAGCACGGCAAGCTGCGGAACGTCGTCGTCCGGGCTATCGGCGACCCGCTGGCCGGCCTGCTCAGCCGCAGCAAGACGGCCTGGCACAGCGAGGGGCTGCTGTACCCGTCGCACACCTACACCGTGACGGCCACCGCCATCGGCGCTGGCGGCAAGCGGGTCACCGTGACGAGCACGTTCCAGACGCTGAAGCCGCGTAAGACCTTCAGTGCCTCGATCATCGAGGGTTACCAGCAGAGCTATGGCGTCGGCATGCCGATCGTCTTGACGTTCAACCGCCCGATCACTCATAAGGCCGCGGTCGAGAGCTCGCTCAGCCTGGTTACGTCCAAGCCAGTCGTGGGCGCCTGGTACTGGGACGGCAACGAGACGCTGGAATTCCGGCCGAGGGTCTACTGGCCCCAGCACACCGTGGTAAGCGTCAAGGGGGACTTCAAGGGCGTGGAGGCCGCGCGAGGCGTCTACGGCATCCGCAACGTGAGCCAGACGTTTAATATCGGGGCGTCGCTGATCGTCGTGGCGAGCACGACCTCGCACTACATGCAGGTCTACTACAAGCACAGGCTCTTCGGTGACTGGCCGATCAGCACCGGCCGGCCGGGCGACGACACGGCCAACGGGACCTACCTGACCATCGAGAAGGCCAACCCGACGTTCATGACGGGGCCCGGCTACGCGCTCTGGGTGCCGTGGGCCGTCCGGTTCACCTGGAGCGGCGTCTACATCCACGACGCGTACTGGTCGGTGGGGGAGCAGGGCTACGTCAACGTCAGCCACGGCTGCGTGAACACCTCGCCGGAGCACGCCGAGATCTACTACAACATGGAGCTTCCCGGTGATCCGGTCACCGTCACCAACAGCCCCGTCGCGGGTACCTGGGACAACGGCTGGACCGAGTGGTTCCTGTCCTGGAAGCAGCTGCTGAAGGGCAGCGCGCTGCACGAGGCGGTCGAGGCCGGGCCGAACGGCAGTTCGTTCGTCAGCCCGGCCACGCTCCCCGCGGTCCAGGCCAGCGTGCCCCTGCAGCGGCCGCGCTTCAACAACGCGGCCTGAGCCCGTCCGTCGCATCGCCGGCTGACCGCACCGCCGCGGTCAGCCGGCGATGCCGATGACGTGCCTGATCGCCTCGGGTTGTTCGATGGCGCGGTCGCTACTCGGGGATGAATGCCTGATAGACGAGATCTGCGCCGGATATGCCGACCCGAGCTCGAACTACTCGCCGACTTCCTGCGCCGCGCCAGCGGGGCCGGACAGGCCGCCACCGACGGACTCGCCAGCGGCTGAGCCGCGCCTGATGGCCAGCGCGTCGACGGCCACGGCGCCGGCGGGCCCGCAGATGAGCGGGTTCACGTCGAGCGCAGCAAGCTCCTCGCCCAGATCGCCGGCGAGCGCGGACAGGCCGGTGATCGCGCGGACGATCGAATCAAGATCTGCTGGCGGCGCGCCGCGAAAGCCGCTCAGCAGGCTGGCGATCCGCAGTTCGCCGATGAGCTCCGTGGCGGTGCGCTCGTCGACCGGCGGCAGCGCGACCGCCCGGTCGCCGAGCACCTCTACCAGCACGCCGCCCGCGCCCACCACGATGAGCGGGCCGAGCGCCGGGTCGCGGGCGATGCCGAGGGCCAGCTCGATGCCGGCCGGAATGGTCTCTCCTACGAGCACCCGGGGGCCGAGCCTGGCAGCAAGATCGCCGTAGGCGGTGGCCAGCTCGGCACGGTCGCCGACGCCCAGGACCACGCCCCTGGCGTCGGACTTGTGCCGGATAGCCGGCTCGTCGGTCTTCAGGACAACCGGGTAGCCGATCGCCTCGGCGGCCCTCAGCGCGGCGCTAGCGGTGTCGGCGGGCAGCACGTGCGCACTGGCGATGCCGTATTCGCGCAGCAGCTCAAGCAGGGGCGCGCCGCCGGTTGCCGCCGCATCGAGCAGGTCAACCGCGCGGCGGCGGCGCCCCCGGTCAGGGGCGGGGCGCTGCAGGGCGGGACCGGCGCCGTGGCTGGCCTGGTCAGGGGCGGGGCGCTGCAGGGCGGGACCGGCGGCGTGGCTGCTTGCCCAGTCGACGGCGGAGCGCGGCCGGAGCGGGTCGGCGGCGTGGCTGCCTGCCTCGTCAACGATGGAGCGGGAGGGAGAATAACGCGACCGGGCGCGGGCCTGGTCGAGGAGGTGGCCGAGTGCGAGCAGGCCGGACCGCAGCCCCTCGAGGACCGGGATCCGCGCCCGCCGCAGCCGCTCCGCGAGGTCCTGATCCATCGCGCTTGGCAGGTTGCTGAGCACCGCGAGCGGCTTGCCGGTGCGCCGCGCCGCGTCCATGACGGCTAGCGGATAGGAGTCATCCCCGTCGAGTTCCCGGACCAGATCCACCGCGAGCACGACCACTGCGACCGATGGATCGCCGGCCAGCGCAACGAGCGAGCCGGCGAACAGGCCCCGGGTGTCGGCCCCGGTACCCCACACGTCGAGCGGGTTGCCAGGCTCAAGACCTGGGTCGAGCAGCTGCGCGAGGCGGCCCTTGGTCGCCGCCCCGATCTGGGCGAACGGCACGCCGAGCTGCTCGGCGAGGTCGGCGGCGTGGGCCCGCTCCAGCCCTGAATCGTGCACGGTGGCGATGCCCGCGCCTGAAGCCGGGCGGGCCGGGCGGGGCGGGGCGGGCGTATCGCCTGAAGCCGGGCGGGCCGGGCGGGGCGGGGCGGGCGTATCGCCTGAAGCCGGGCGGAACGGTTCTGGCGTGCCGCCTGCTGCCTGCGGGGGCGGCGCCGCCCGGCGGGGTAGCACGGCCGCCCGGCGGGGTAGCACGGCCGTCCGGCGGGGTAGCACGGCCGGCCGGCCGATGGCGAACAGCTCGAGGGTGTCGGTCAGCTCAGCGAGATCGCCGACCCGGTGCACGCCGTAGGCCCGGGCGAGCGCTTCCCACCCGCCGTCCGCGGCAGCGAGCGCGCCGGAATGGGCGGCCACCATCAGCCGGCCGCGGACCGAGCGGCCGACGGTGAGGAGGATGACGGGGATGTCCCGTTCGGCGGCGCGGCCGAGCACCGTGCGCAGCAGGGCTGGCTGCCGGATCGCTTCAAGGACCAGGGCGAGCACCCTGGTCTGTGGCAGCCCGAGCGCGTAGTCCAGGTAGGACGGCGCGGCGGTGACGAGTTCCTGGCCGGCGGAGACCGCGAGCGTGAAGCCGATGCCCCTGCGCATCCGCAGCATCGCGGAGAACACCGACCCCGAGTGGGTCACCAGCGCCGCCGGGCCCGCGGGCAGCGGGTCAGGCTCGACGTAACCGGTCGCGCGCAGCCCGCCGGCCACGTTGACGAAGCCCATGCACCCGGCGCCGCACAGCTCCATACCGGCCGCGGTGGCGATCGCGGCCAGCCGCCCGCGCAGCGACGGCCGGCCTGCGGACCGGGCCGCTGGATCCTCGTGCGCGTTGCCATAGATGACCGCCGCGCGGTCGCCGCGGCTGGCCGCCAGCATGAGCTGCTCCTGCAGCGCGGCGTCGGGAACGCCCAGCAGCACCAGGTCGACCGGGCCCGGCAGGTCGGCGAGCGACGGATAGGCCCGCCGCCCGCCGATCTCCGCGTACCGCGGGTTGACCGGGTAGATCTCCGGCCGGGCCGGACTCGCGGCGACCTCTGCGAGCATCCGCTCGCCGAACGTGCCCGGCCTGCTCGATGCGCCGACAACGGCGACGCTTCTTGCCTCCAGCATCGCGACCAGAGCGGTCCTCGCGCCGGGAGCCTGGAGGGTCATCCGGCTACCCCCAGCTTTGTGCCCAGAGCGGTCCGGGCGCCGGGAGCCTGGAGTGTCATCCGTTCAAATCTCCGCCGTCATGCGCGCCGGGTGAGCCGGTGCAGCTGCCGGGACCGGCGCGCGGCCTTCTTGTCCGCGATCGCGGCCCTGGCCGCCTGCCAGCCGGGGATGCCGCAGACGCCGCCGCCCGCGTGCGTGGCCGAGCTCCCGTAGTACAGGCCGGTCAGCGGGGTGCGGTAGTCGGCGTAGCCGGGCGCGGGCCGCATGTGGAACAGCTGCTCAAGGGAGAGCTCGCCGTGGAAGATATTGCCGCCGACCAGGCCGTACTCCTGCTCCATCTGATAGGGCCCGACGATGTCCCTGTGCAGGATCGACGCCGTGAAGTTCGGCGCGAGCTCGTTGTAGCAGTCGATCATCCGGTCCGCGTAGGCCTCGAGTTCCCCGGTGTGCGGCTTCTCGCTCCAGTCGGCCGGCACCCACTGGGTGAACAGCGACATGATGTGGCTGCCTTCCGGGCACAGCTTGGTGTCGAAAGTGGTCGGGATCACCCCGTCGCTGAACGGGAACTGGGCGGGACGGCCGTTGCGGGCGTCCTGGAACGCGCGCTCCATGTACTCCATCGACGGCGCCATCTCGACTGATCCGGTGTGGTGCTCCTGCAACTGCGAGCCGGGGTCGGCGGTGAAGTCGGGCAGCTCGGCGAGGGCCAGGTTGATCTTCACCACGCCGCTCCTGGTCTTCCAGTGCTCGATGTCGGAGACGAAGCTATCCGGCAGGTACTCGCTGCCCACCTGCTCCAGGAAGGCCGTCCGCGGGTGCAGCGTGGAAACGATGACCTGCGCGCGAAGCTCCTCGCCGTTGTCCAGGATCACGCCGACCGCGCGGTCGCCTTCGATGATCAGGCGGGCGACGCGCGAGCCGGTGCGGATCGCCGCGCCGTGGGCGCGTGCGGCGGCCTCGATGGCGGCCGAGACGCCGCCCATGCCACCGTCGGCGAAGCCCCAGTTGCCCAGGTGACCGTCACCGACATCGCCGATGGAGTGGTGGGCCATGACGTAGGCGGTCCCTGGTGAGTACGGGCCGGCCCAGGTGCCGATCACGCCGTTGACCGCCAGGGCGCCCTTTACCTGGGGAGACTCGAACCAGTCGTCGAGCAGGTCGGCGATGCTCATCGTCATCAGCCGGGTGACGTCGGCGATAGTGCGCACGTCCAGGCCGCGGTGGCGCCAGGCCAGCCTGAGGGTGCCGGCCAGGTCACGCGGCCGGCGCGAGCCGATCGCCGGCGGCACGGTCAGCAGCAGCGGGCCGAGGACCTCGGCCAGCCCGGCCAGCCAGGCGTCCCAGCGCGGCATCGCGTCGGCGTCCTTTTTGGACCACCTGGACACCTCCTCGTGGTTACGCTTGGCGTCATCCGCGTACAGCTTGATCGAGCCGCCTTCAGGAAAGGCCTGGTAATACGGGCCCATCGGGTAGATCTTGTAACCATGTCGGGCAAGGTCGAGCTCGGAGATGATGGTCGGCGGCATCAAGCTCATGACATAGGAGAGCCGGGTGACCTGGTACTCGGGCGCGTCCGGCCACGGGGCCTCCGTCGTGGCCGCGCCACCGGTCTTGGGCCGGCCTTCGAGCACGATGGTGCTGGCGCCCGAGCGGGCCAGGTACGCCGCGGCGACCAGTCCGTTATGCCCCCCGCCCACCACGATCGCGTCGTATGTTGCGGCCATGGATCCGCCTTCCGTCAGTTGCGGTCATGAGCCCGCGTGGCAAGTTGACTGAATGTTCAGTCTAGAAACCTGCTACGGTATCGACAAGAGGCCGGGAGGATGTCGCCGATGACCGACCAGGCAGGTGCGGCTGCAGGGGCCCTAGGCACCGCCGACCAGCGCCGCGAGCAGATGCTGCGCGCGGCGCTTGAAGTCATTTCCGAGCGCGGTTACCCGGAAACCAGGATCGCCGACGTCGCCGAGCGGATCGGGATCAGCCCGGCGCTGGTCATCTACTACTTCAAGACCAAGGACCAGCTGCTGACCGAGGCCATCAGGCACTCGGAGGACAGCTGGTACGCCAGCGGGCAGCGGCGGATGGCGGCGCTGCCGACCGCGGTGGCCAGGATCGAGGAAATCGTCGCCATGAGCTGCCTGCCCGAGGCAGACCCCGACACGGACTACTCATGGCTGATCTGGCTGGATTTCTGGGCGCAGGCGGCCAGGAACGCCGAGGTGGCCGCGGTACGGCAGAAGTCGGACGAGCGGTGGCGGGAGACGATCAGGGCGCTGGTCCAGGAAGGCCAGCAGGCGGGGGAGTTCACCGAAGTCGACCCGGATGTTTTCGCGATCCACTTCTCGGCGCTGCTGGACGGGCTGGCCATCCAGATGGCGCTCGAGGATCCGGTCGTCGACCCGGTGACCGCTTTCGAGCTAACCATGCACTTCGCCGCGAAACAGCTCGGGTTCGGATGGGCGCCCAGCGGGCGCGGGCGTCCGGCGGGGAGCAGCTCAGGAGGGGAGTGAGCAGTGGCCGGAGGGCAAATCCAGCTGGTGTCGCTGACCAAGCGCTTCGTTGAGCTCGCCGTCGATGATGTCGACCTGACCGTCCCGAGCGGTGAGTTCTTCTCCCTGCTCGGCCCGTCTGGCTGCGGCAAGACGACGACGCTGCGGCTGATCGCGGGCTTCGAGCAGCCGACGTCCGGCCAGGTGCTGCTCGACGAAGTGGACGTGACGATGGTGCCGCCCAATAAGCGCAACGTCAACACGGTGTTCCAGAGCTACGCGCTGTTCCCGTTCCTGACCGTGTTCGACAACGTGGCCTTCGGCCTGCGCAACCGCAAGCTGGGCAAGAAAGAGCTGCAAACCAGGGTGCGGGAGGCCATCGACCTCGTTCACCTCGGCTCGTTCACCAAGCGCCGGCCAGGCCAGCTGTCCGGCGGCCAGCAGCAGCGCGTCGCCCTGGCCCGGGCGCTGGTGCTGCACCCGGCCGTGCTGCTGCTCGACGAGCCGCTCGGCGCGCTGGACGCCAAGCTCCGCCGCTCGCTGAAGGTCGAGCTCAAGGCGCTGCAGGAACGGGTCGGCATCACGTTCCTGTACGTCACCCACGACCAGGAAGAAGCGCTGACCATGTCCGACCGGGTGGCGGTCATGCGGAGCGGCAAGATCGTCCAGATCGGTGACCCGCACGAGATCTACGAGGAGCCCGTCGACACCTACGTGGCCGACTTCCTGGGCGTCTCGAATCTCATGGCGGTCGAGGTGGTGGAACGCCAGGCGGGCTCAAAGTGCGTGGTGCGGCTCGGTGACTCCGCGCTCAGCGTCGAGCAGGGGTCTGCCAACGGGCTCGGCACGGCATATTGCGTGATCCGGCCGGAACGGGTCCGGATCGAGCCGTTCGGCTCCCCGGGCCCGAACCGGGTGCCCGCCATGGTGGAGCGGCTGGTCTACGTCGGATCGGCCACCCAGGTCATGCTCAGGCTCGCGCCGGGTGAGCTGCTCCAGGCGCTGGTGCAGAACGACGGCTCGCATACCCAGCTGGCGCAGGGCACCCCGGTCCATACGTTCCTGGCGCCGGACGCCCTCCGGGTGCTCGCCGACAACGGCGCCGCCGGGACGGCCACGGCCGACCCCGCCGACACCGGCCTGCAGCTGATTCAGTAGCGGCCGGGCGCTGCGCTCGCGGCGGTCAGATCCCGGCGATCGTGGACAGTGCTTGCCGCCGGTCGCCGCGCTCGCCGCGGGTCATGAACCGGTAGCCGACATACCCGGCCGTCGCTATCACGAACGACATCACCAGCATGATCGTGCCGAGCGCGTTGAGCGCGGGGCCGCCGTTGCCGCCGTGCTGCTGGGCGTAGATGTACACCGACATCGGGGTGTTGGCGGCGTTGGAGTTCAGCAGGTCCACGATCACGAAGTCATCGATGACGCTGGAGAAGACCAGCACCGCGCTGGCGAAAATGGCCGGGGTGAGCAGCGGCAGCATCACCCGGCGCATGGTCTGCAGCTGGGTCGCGCCGAGGTCGGCCGCGGCCTCCTCGTACTGTCTCCCGATCGTCACGAGCCGGGCCTGGACGATGATCGCCGGCCAGCTGACGTTCCAGGTGACCAGGGCGAGAGTCTCCGCTGTCGTGCCCAGGCCCACGGACGTGAACAGCGACGTGAACATGAAGAACATCGCGACGCCGAAGATGAGCTCCGGGATGACGAACGACAGGATCATCACGAAGTTGAAACTCGCGGACGTGTAACCGCGCCACCGGTTGATGCCGAGCGCGAACGCCACGCCCAGCGGCACCGCGATGAGCGTGGTGTAGGCCGACAGCCGCAGCGTCTGGATGACCGCCAGCCGCAGCTGCTCATCGTGCAGGACCGAGTTCACCGGGTCGGCGTAGTACCACCGCATGGAGAAGCCCTGCCAGGCGCTCTGCGACTTGCCGTTGTTAAAGGAGAACAGCACGGCGAGCGCGATCGGCACGATCGACCAGATCAGGTAGAGCCAGGTGAATCCCTCGAGAAACCAGGGATGCCCCCACGGATTGCGGCGCAGCCGCGGCAGCGGGGACCGGGCGGTCACAGTGCCTGCGGCAGGCCTGGCCGGGGTTGCGGCGGTGGCGCTCACGCTGCCTCCCTGGACGACCGGTTCGTCGCCACCACGTAGTAGATCATCGGGACGATGAGGAGCAGCAGCAGCAGCAGGGACAGGACCGCGCCCTGGCCGAAGAAGGACTGCGTCGACAGATTCCCGTCGATCACGTTGCCGATCATCGCCGTTCCCGCGGTTCCGGACAGCAGCTGATTGGTGAAGTAGTCGCCGAGCATCGGCAGCACCGTGATCAGCAGCCCGGTCAGGATCGCCTGCCTGGACAGCGGCAGCGTTATCCGCAGGAAGGTGCGCACCCGGCCCAGGCCGAGGTCGCGCCCGGCTTCAAGGAGCGAGCCGTCGATCCGGTCCAGCCCGGCGTAGAGCACCAGGATCAGGTACGGGATGTAGCCGTAGACCAGGCCGAGTATCACCGTGTAGGACTGCCCGCCCAGCCAGTCGACCGGGTGCGAGACCAGGTGCAAGGTGGTGAGCACCTTGTTCACGTAGCCGTTGGTCTGCAGCAGGTCGATCCAGGCCAGCATCCGCATCATGTAGCTGATCCAGAACGGCGCGATCAGCAGGACCAGGAAGAGCGCCTTGCGGCGGCCGGCGAACCTGGCCACGAAGTAGGCCGCCGGATAGCCGATCAGCAGCGAGATGAACGATGCCGCCGCCGTGTACCACAGCGTCCTGACGAAGATCGGGCCGATGAACGCGCCGCTGCCGACGGTATCGTGCCACACGGCGATCAGGTTGGCCGCGCTCCAGTCCAGCGGGTTATAGACCGCGATGGGCGTACCGTAGAGCTGGTTCAGCTGCCCGGCCGCGATGGCGAGCACGACATAGAACGGCACGATGAACAGCAGTGCCAGCCAGATGATGCCCGGTGCGGCCAGGGCCGCCCAGAAGATCCGGTTATGCTCGCGTGCGGCGCCGCGCCGCCTGGCCAGCCCGCCGCGTGCCGTCACCCGGATCCCTGCCTAGACACCGTGGCTGACGGTCTGCCAGGCCTGCTCCCAGAGCTGGTTGGCCGCGATCGGCAGCTGCAGCTGGCTGACCCCGCGCCGGAAGTACGACGGCAGGACCACGGTGGAGATCAGGCTCTGCGGCAGGATGCCGTCGCTGACCAGGCGCTGCGGCGTGACGCCGTTGACCGGCTGCATGTAGCCGTTGTAGCTGATGTTGGTCAGGGCGTTCGGCAGGTCCTCCAGGTAGTTGAGGAACAGGTGAGCGAGCACCGGGTTCTGCGCGCCGCGGAGCACGGTGTTGGTGTCGTTCGCCACCGGTCCCTTGCCGTCGGTGGGGAACCAGTAGCCGACGACGTCGACCGGGACGCCCTTGGGCATGTACTGCGCGGCCGCGGCCATGTCGCCGGACCAGGCGTGGTGAATCCAGATCTGCCCGCTGGGCACCTCGGTGTAGTCGTTGTTGTCGATGTGCACGTTGGTCAGCTGAGAGAGGTTCAGCAGTTCCTGCTGGGCCTTGGTGATCTCGGCGGGGTCGGTCGTGTTCAGGTCGAAGATCCCGTTCTTCATCAGCCCGAGGCTGATGGACTCACGGTAGTCGTCGAGTATCGCGACCTTGCCCTTGTACTTGCCCTGCCACGGCATCGCCCAGGGGTTCGCCATCGTGTACGGGTTCTCCGGCACGTGGTCTTTGCGCCACGCGATTCCCGTCGTGTAGATCGTGTACGGGACGGTGTACTGCCAGTGCTGGTCGTAGAACGGGTTGCTGAAATCGGCCCAGGCCTGGCGGATGTTCGGGATATAGCTGTGGTTGAGCGGCTGGATCGTCTTCTGCTCGATCAGCTGGCCGAGCACGTCGACGGTGACGCCCATGAACACGTCGAAGTTCAGCTGCCCGCTGGCCAGCTTGGACAGCGCCTCGGTCATCGTGTTGAAGGTGGTCACCTCGACCTTGCAGTTGTACTTCTTGCCGAAGTCGTCGAGGCACGCCTGGTTGACATACGCGACCCAGTTGTAGATCTTGAGCGTGGCTCCCTGCTCGGCGAGCTGGCCGCTCTTGATCGCCGGGTTGTCCTTGAACAACGGCCAGGTGACCGGGTTATTGGGACGCGGCAGCGGTATCCCGCCTGAGGTCAGCGGCCCGGTGCCGCCCGATGAGCCCGATGAGCCCGTGCCGCAGGCCGCGAGCAGGGAGCCGATGCCCCCGGTCGCGCCGAGGAAAGCGCCCGCCGTGGCGCCCGACCGCAGGAAGCTGCGCCGGGAGGCTCCCGGGCGCGGCGGTGTCCCGTCCGAGCGCCAGCCTTCTCTCGGATGCATGCCGCACCGCCCTTCGCTAGCGTAGCCAAGTCGCCCCCGGGTGCCCTGGGGTACGGTCCGGGTGCCTGCAGCAACTACTGACTGAACATTCCGTCAACACTTACTACTCTGAGAGCGCGGACACAAGGCCTTCCGGGTAACAGCATGGTCAGCCGCCGCACGTAACGCCCGAGGCACCAAAAGGCCGGATAAGGTACTAAATTTCAGGTACGGTACCCGTTATTGCCGCACCGCCGCGGCGAACGCGGCGAAGTTGGCCACGAAGCGATCGATGTCGTCCTGGTCATGCTGCACGGAAATCAGCCACTGCTCGCTCTTGCCCCACGGCGGCAGGAATACCCCGCCGTTGTGCTGGAACAGCCAGTGCGCGTGACTGTAGGAGTCGTCGATGTCAAGGAAACCACGGAAATCGCGGATCGGTTCCGTGGCGAAAACAACGCTGCCCTTGGCTCCGACGGATACGACGTGCGCCTGCAGCCCGTTGTCGTCGATCGCCCGCCGCAGGCCGGCGACGGCGCGCAGCCGCAGTGCCTCCAGCCGCGCGTAGGCACCGGGCGTAGCGACATCCACGAGCATCGCCCGGCACGCGGCCATCGCGAGCGGGTTGCCGTTGAAGGTGCCGACCATCTCGTAGTCGCCGGCCGCGACGTGCCCCATCACCTCGGCGGTGCCGCCGACCGCGGCGACGGCCACGCCGCCGCCGATAGCCTTGGCCAGGCAGATGATGTCCGGCGTGACCCCGACGAGGGCGGTCGCCCCGCCCGGCCCCGCGGTGAGCCCGGTCTTCACCTCGTCGAAGATCAGCAGGGCGTCCCTGGAGTGCAGCAGTTCCTTCAGGCCGGCCAGGTAGCCGGGCTCCGGCTCGATAATCCCGGCGTTCATCATGATCGGCTCGATGATCATCCCGGCTATCTGCCCCGGATGCTCATCAAGCAGCCTGGCCACGCCGTCGAGGTCGTTGAAGCTGGCGACCAGGGTCAGGTCGGTGATCGCCCGCGGGATCCCGGTGCTGGAGGGAACGCCGGCGGGCTTGCCCGCCGGGCCGATCTCGTCGCCTGGTTCCGGGCAGACCGATACCTGCACCGAGTCATGGTGACCGTGGTAGCACCCCTCGACCTTTATGATCAGGTCCCGGCCGGTGATCGCGCGGATCAGGTGCACGGCGTCCATCGTCGCCTCGGTGCCCGAGTTGGCGAACCGCCAGAGCGGCAGGCCGAACCTGCGGGTCAGTTCCTCGGCGACGGTCAGCGCGTTGCGCGTCGGCTGGGCGAAATGGGTGCCGAGGGTGACCTGCCCGCGGACGGCCTCGACGATGGCGGGGTGACCGTGGCCGGCCAGCGCAGCGCCGTAGCCGCCGTGCAGGTCGACGTATTCGTTGCCGTCCACATCGTAGATCTTGGAGCCCCTGCCGTGACTGAGCCAGACCGGCTGCGGGCGGGTGATCTGCCAGCTGGAGGTGACCCCGCCGGCCAGTGCCGTGGCTGCCTTCGCGGCCATCCGGCGTGACTCCGGCTGGCGTTCGGTGAAGATCCGCTCCTGCCAGGCGATGATCTCCTGAAGCGGGGCAGGCGACCCCGCGCCTGCGCTTGCCGGCGCCTCAGCCTCGGTGGGGCTTGAGGTGCCGGAACCAGGCGACGACCCAGCTCGGGGGATACCGGGGCCGTCGGCGCTAGACGCGGGATCACCTGCCGGTCCGGACGAGTGCTCAGTTTCCTGGCTGGCGGGTGACTCGATCGGGGCGGCCTGCGGAGGGGCCATTACATGCTCCTACACCGTTGACTGACTGTTCAGTCTAAGCTGGCTGCCGTCCGGCTGGCAAGGCTCGGCAGCAGCAGCGCGGCCAGGCCGCTGGCCAGGCGCTGACCCCGCTCAGTCCCGGGTGTCCGCGCGCTGCGGGACGGCCACTGTTCCGGGCTTGGTAAGCCAGGTCATGACGTCGAAGCAATAGAGCCCTTGCTGTACTCCGGGGTCGTTTTCCACCAGCTGGCGGACCGCGCCAAGCGAGCCCTTCTGGTACAGCCCGAGCCCGCAGATGTCCTCGTCCTGCGCCGGGCTGTCGGTGACGGGCCCAGCGGCAACCTGCTCGCCGCTGGCGAGCAGGCCGAGGGTGTACGCCAGGTGCTCGCGGAAGATCCGCTCCCTGCTCTCCTGATCGAAGTCGCGGCCCTGCCTGGTACGGCGAAGCAGGACCATCTCATAGGTCTCCAGCTGGATGGCGTCAGGGTTCACGCTCATGGGGCCGTCCTCCAGTCGCTGACTCGGGTTCTGGAATGCCGCCGGCGCGCAGCATGTCGTGGCTGATGGTGGCCAGGCCCGACTTCGCGGAGAGTTCTGGACTCGGCTCGTTCACGGCGGCGGAGCTGTCGACGGGGCGCCGGCCGCTGTCAGCGGCTGTCGCCTCGCTCATGTCGTCTTCACGCTTCCCCGGAACGCCGCGGCAGCGCCAAGGATCTGCGCCCAGCCCGCCGAGTAGGACCCGCCGCTGTAGCCGCCCGGCAGAGCGCAGTCCTGCGCCAGTTGCTCGTCGGTTAGTGCCTCCCAGCCGCGATGCTCCACCGTGATCCTGGTCAGGGCCGGTCCGAGGGCCGCGAAGCGCAACTCGACCTCGGTGGGCACTGGTGTCTGGTTCCAGGTCATGACGAACCGGGCCGGGGGGTCCCAGACCAGCAGCGCGCCCCAGTCCACCTCGGTGCCGTCCGCCCAGGTCTCGTAGACGCGGCCGCCCGTGCGCTGCTCGATGACGACGTCCCGGACCCGGTCCTTCCCTGCCGAGAACGGGTTGACCGGCCACCAGATACCGATCGTCTCGACGAACACATCGAAGGCGTGCCGGACGTCGCTGCGGACCACGGTGGACTGTCGCACCGGCGGCCGGCGCAGCGTCGTGACGGAGCTGTTCGGGCCGGCCGGGGTCGCGCCGCCGGCCTGGCCCGGGGCGCCGGCCGGCGCGACGCCGTCAGGGCTTCCTGGCTCAGGTGCCTGGATCATGTGAGCCTCCCGGGTATAGGGGCGTGTCGCCGGGCACCTTAGCGGCCCAGTGCACGTAGTCACGAAACCTGTCGAGTACCAGGGCCCCCAACGTCGCAGAGCCTGACCGCTGCGCGTCGAGCCGGCCCGGATCGCCGGCTGGCTGGCCCGGATCGCCGGCCCGCTGGCCCGGATCGCCGGCCCGCTGGCCTGGATCGCCGGCTGGCTGGCCGGGATCGCCGGCCCGCTGGCCTGGATCACCCGGCGCTGGCGGCCTCGTCGTCATCGGTGATGCCCCGCTCTGCTTCGACCAGCCTGCGCGCGACGTCAAGGGACGACGCCCACAGGTCATTGAGGAGCTGCCTGAGGCCGTCCAGCCCTGCTGGCCGTGCCCGGTACAGCCGCCGGGTGCCGTCGCGGCGCTCAGTCAGCAGGCCCGCGTTCTTGAGGACCGTAAGGTGCTGGCTCACCGCGGTCCTGCTGACATCGAACGCCGCCGCAATCTCGCCCGCGGGCAGCTCGTCATAGGCGACAAGCCTCAGGATGGCGCGGCGGCGCGGCTCGGCGATGGCCTTGAGCGCCTCATCGGCCGCCTGCTCGCCGCCCGCCGCGGCATCCCGCGGATCAGCGCTCATGATGGTCGCTCAGCTCCACAGCCCGACCTGGTTCCCGTCCGGGTCGGTGAAGATCGCGATCCGCCCGAAGTCACCCGGCAGGTCCATCGGCGGAGCCAGCCGCTTGCCGCCGAGCTGCTCGGCGCGGTCCAGGTAGGCGTCGAGGTCATCGACCCGGACGTAGATCTTCACGCTTTTCTCCGTCTTGTCGTCGCCGGTGCCGATGCCGCCGCCGATCGCGCCTTCGCCTGCACCGGTATCGACAAGCCCGTACCCGCCCATGGCCGGGTCCGCGGCCACCTGCCAGCCGAACAGTTCCGCGTAGAACTTCTGCGCGCGCTCCGCATCGGGGCTGATCACTTCGAAAAATGCGACTGGCTGACCCATGAGCTTTCCTTCCCTGTTGCGTCTTTGCGTCTTTGCGTCTTTCCCGGTTGCGCCTTTCCCTGTGTCGTTCGAAACTAACGTTAGTGAGATCTAACGTTAGTGTCAACTGACGCGAAGAGCGCTGCGCGGGAAACCACCACCCGCCAGCCGAGCTGGAACAGCCCGAGGAACGCCAGGGCGACAAGGATGAAGGCGAACGCCGTGCCCTGGCCGGACACGACCCGCAGCAGCATGCCGACGGCAACCGTGCACAGCCACACGCACACGCCGGTGGGGACCAGCGCGACGGGACGCCGCCAGGCCCGGGTGACCACCGTCCCGAGCGCTGCCGCCACCAGGAACGGCCAGGCGGTGTCCGCGAGCCCGGCCGCGCCGCCGCCCGCGTGATGGTTCGCGCGACCGATCACGACGAAGACCAGCACGCAGCACAGGTCGGCAAGAAAGGCACCAGCAGCACGCATGCGCCCAGGCTAGCGCCGGGGCGTACACTGCGGTGATGCCTGACCCCGGTGCCGGATACCCGCGCATCGCCGGCTGATGGCCAGGCTGCTGATCGTCCATCACACGCCGTCGCCGGCCATGCAGGCGATGTTCGAGGCCGTGCGGGCCGGAGCCGGTGCTGACGGTATCGAGAACGTGCAGGTCCTGATCAGGCCCGCGCTGACCGCGGGCGCGGCCGATGTGCTCGGGGCCGATGGCTACCTGCTCGGCACGCCGGCCAACATCGGCTATATGTCCGGCGCGCTCAAGCATTTCTTCGACACCATCTATTACCCGTGCCTCGCGGCGACCGAGCGCCGGCCTTACGCCTTGTACGTGCATGGCAGCCTCGACACGACAGGGGCGGTGCGGGCCGTGGAGGCCATCGCCACCGGGCTGAAATGGCGCCGTGCCAGGCCGCCGGTCAGCGTGACCGGGCCGCCGGGCCGCGCGGATCTCGAGGCCTGCTGGGAACTGGGCGCCACGGTCGCGGCAGAGCTAGCGGCAGAGCTATCGGCCTGATCGTCAGCCGCACGGTCAACCCTGGGCCAACCGCTGCTGGGCATCTTGCCTGGCCAGACGGGGACATGCTCTACTGCGGTCGAGGGCACCTGCCATGCCGCGTGCAGTAACCAGGGAGGTGGCGATGGCATCGCTCGGCTTCTGGGGGCGCGCGGAGCAGGACCCGGGCTGGATCGCCGCCATCGACACCGACGGCAGCCGGCACAGCGCGGGGGACCTGCTGGCCCGGGTGAACCAGCTGACCCATGGCCTGCGGAGTCTCGGGCTGCGCCCCGGTGACGGCATCGCCGCGCTCCTGCCGAACGGGATTGCCCCGCTTGAGCTGTACCTGGCGGCACTTCAGGCCGGCTGGTACTTCACGCCGGTCAACTGGCATTTCACGGCCCCGGAGATCGCCTACATCCTGCGCGACTGCGAAGCGAAGGCGTTCTTCGTCGATGAGCGGTTCGCGGCCGCCGGGGCGGCCGCCGCCGACGCTGCCGGGCTGGCCGCGAGCGCACGATTCGGTTACGGCACGGTTCCCCGCTTCATCCCGGTCACCAAGCTGCGCGCGGCCCAGCCGGGCTCCAGCCCGGCTGACCGCACTGCGGGCTCGGCCATGCACTACACCTCCGGAACCACCGGGCGGCCCAAGGGGGTGCGCAGGGAGCTGTCCGGCCTTGATCCCGATGCGGCCGCTGAGCTGTCCGCGCTGCTCCTGCAGTTCTTCGGCATCACGACAGCAGCTGGCAACGTGCACCTGGTCAGCTCGCCGAACTACCACACCGCCGTCACGGTGTTCGGCGGCGGTGCCATCCACCTGGGCCACACCCTCGTCTACATGGACAGCTGGAACTCCGAGCAGGCGCTTGCCCTGGTCGAGCGCTACCGCGTGACCAATACGCATATGGTGCCGGCGCATTTCAAGCGCATGCTGGCGCTGCCCGACGAGGCCAGGAATGGCTACGACCTATCGTCCATGAAATGGCTGATCCACGCCGCGGCGCCATGCCCGGCCGGGATCAAGCGGGCGATGCTGGACTGGTGGGGGCCGTGCGTTTATGAGTATTACGCGGCTACCGAAGGCGGCGGCACCATGGTCACGCCGCAGGACTGGCTGGCCAGGCCTGGCACAGTCGGCCTGCCCTGGCCGGTGAGCGAGGTAATGATTGCCGACGATGACGGGTCTGAGTGCCCGCCTGGCAAGCCAGGCACGGTCTACCTGAAGATGTCCACGTTCGACTTCGCCTACAAGGGCGACCCCGAGAAGACGGCGGCGGGCCGGCTGCGCGGGTTCTTCACGGTCGGCGATATCGGCTATCTCGACGAGGACGGCTTCCTCTTCCTGTGCGACCGGAAGAGCGACATGATCATCTCGGGCGGGGCGAACATCTACCCGGCTGAGATCGAGGCCGAGATCATCATGCATCCCAAGGTTGCCGACGTCGCGGTGTTCGGCGTCCCGGACGAGGAATGGGGCGAGCAGGTCAAGGCGGTGGTGCAGGCCGCCGCGGGCGCGGAGCCCGGCGATGACCTGGCCGCCGAGATCCTCGCCTCGCTGGATGGCCGGCTGTCGCGGATGAAATGGCCCAAGACGATCGACTTCATTGACGAGATGCCCCGTGACCCGAGCGGCAAGCTGATGAAGCGCCGGCTGCGCGAGCCATACTGGCGGCACCATGACAGGAAGATCTGACGGGAAGCACCGGCCTCCAGGGTTCTCGGCCGCGGCGAGGGGCGGCAGCGTTGCCTGGCCCGGGGCAGTGTCACGCGCTGTTCAAGGCACTGGCGGAACAGCCGGCGGCGCGCTGCTACAGGCTCTTCTTCAGCTGCTGGGTCATCACGTCATAGCCCAGGCTCGTGTACAGCGAACGCGCGACCATATTGCTGCCGTGCACGTTCAGGCCCACCGAGCGCATGCCACGGGAGCGGGCCTCAGCCTCGGCCAGCAGCATCGCCTCCCGCCCGTAGCCGCGACCGCGGAACGACTCGTCGACCTCGACGAGGTTCACCCAGGCCATGTCCGGATCCCCCTGCTCGCCGGGAACCGCCAGCCACAGCCAGCCCACCGGTTCACCGTCGGCGGTGAGCCTGAAGATCAGCTGGCCGGGGGTGTCGCGCCCGCTGGGCAGCAGCCGCTCGTGGTCCCGGCGGGCCTTCTGCTCGGCTGCCTCAGCCGGCAGGGCGCCGGACGCAGCGATCTCCGCGGCGTAGCCGGCCGTGGCCTTTGCGATAAAGGCCTCGTACTCGTCGGGGGCGGGTAGTCGCAGCGCCATGTCCATCCGCCCATGCTTGCAGACGAGCACCGCGCCGGAGCGTGGCCGTGCCTAGCCGGGCGAGGACCGAGCAAATGCCGAAATATTGGCGGAGGTGCCAGCCCGCCGCCCCGGCCGCGGGCTAGCGTGCGGATATGGCCAGCCGCAATGCGCGTGCGATGTCTTTCGGGCCCTGGCGAACGATTACCCCCCCGGCCGATGCGGGCCTGGTGCTCGCGGGCCGATCGGGGCCCCGGGCCGTCAGCCCCGCACCATCGGCGGGGGGTGGTTGACGTCGGGACCATCGGCTCAGCAGGGGAAGCCGTAAATTTACCGACTGCGCCCGGTGACCAGGCCGGCCCGGCGGTCCCGGTGCGCCGGATGCTGCCGGGGTGGCTGCCGCCCTGGTTCGGCGACGGGTGGCGTGACCTCCGCGGCGGATGGCGGCGGCAGCACCGGCCGCTGACCGTGATGGCCGTCGTCGTCGTGGTCTTCCTGCTGTTCGCCGGCTACCTGGCGCAGTCACGGTCCCTGGGCACGAATGCCGACGGCGCCAGCTTCGTCCTCCAGGCCTCGGACATGCTGCACGGCAACTGGCTGCTGCGCGGCTGGTGGCTCTCAGCCATGCCGGTCTACACCACCGAGCTGCCGGAGTACATGCTCGTGGAGCTGGCCCGCGGGGTGAGCCCCGATGTCATCAACGTGGCCGGGGCGGCGACCTTCACGGTGCTGCTGCTGCTCGCCGCGCTGCTCGCCAAGGGCCGGGCCACCGGCACCGAGGCGCTCGCACGGGTACTGATCACGGTGGGCATCATGTTCGCGCCTGGGCCGCCCGTCAGTTCGGGCACCCTGCTCAACCTGCCTGATCACATCGGCACCCAGGTCCCGCTGCTGCTCATCTGGCTGGCAATGGACCGGCTGGCCGACCGCTGGTACCTGCCCTGGCTGGCCGGGCTGCTGCTCACCTGGGTGGAGATCGCTGATCAGATGGCGGTGTACGTCGGAGCGGCGCCGGTGATCGTCGTCTCGGCCATCCGGCTCTACCAGCGGCGTGTCTCGTGGCGGATCGATGCTGGGCTGCTGGTGGCGGCGGCGGTCTCGGTCATCGCGGCGGCAGGCATTCAGCTGGTCATTCGCCGGTCCGGCGGTTTTGTGGTCGTGCCGACCCCGGCGGTGTTCGTCCCGTCCGCGCAGATGCCACACAATCTGTGGCTCACGGTTGAATCGGGGCTGGCGCTGTTCGGCGCGGACTTCTTCGGGATGCGGCTCGGCCCTGCCGCGGCGGCCGTCCTGCTGCATTTCGCCGGGGTGGGCCTGGTGGCTTGGGCGTGCTGCATAGCGGCCCGGCGGCTGCTGTCCGCCGCCGACCGGCTGGTACCGGTGCTCTTCCTGGGCATCGCCATCAACCTGGCCGCGTACCTGTTGAGCACGCAGGCGATGGATCTCGGATCGACGCACGAACTCGCCGCGGTGCTCCCGTTCGGCGCCGTGCTGGCCGGCCGGCTGCTGCCTGGCAGGCTGGTGGCCGCCAAGCTGGTTCCGGCGCTGCTCGCGGTGCTGGTGTGCTATATGGGAGTGTTCGCCTACTACGCGAGCCGGCCCGCCAGGCCGCCAGCAACCCAGGCAGTCGCCTCGTGGCTGCTGGCCCATCATCTGGCCGCCGGGCTTGGCGACTACTGGGCGGCCAACATCACGACCGTCGCGGCCGGGGGCCGGGTGCGGGTCCGGCCGGTCACCATCTCCTGTGGCCGGTTCGCCCCGTATGCCTGGGAGGCCAAGGAGTCCTGGTACCAGCAGCCGAATACTGCGACATTTCTCGTGCTTTCCCCCAGCAGCGGCGGCGGCCCGGCGAACGGAGCCACCGCAGAGGCCGCCGCCCAGTTCGGCCCGGCGCAACGTACTGCCCGGATCGGCGGCTATCAGGTCATGGTCTGGGATCATGACCTGATAGCTGCCGTGACCAGCGGGTTTCCGCGCGGCTGCGGCCAGCGGTGGCTTCGGTGAGCGGAAGTGGCTTGCGGACGGCGAGCGATTCTGCGCGGTGGGCCGGCCTACCGGCTCGTTCTCGCGGCGCGCCCGCGGATTCAGGCAGGCTGGGCCAGCACGATGGCGGGTGCCTGGCCCAGCAAGCCGATCCGGCGCGCGGCGGCCGTCAGGCCGCGGCGCCGCAGCCGGGGCAGGAGCTGGTCCTCGTTCGTGGTGAGCAGCACGACAGCACCGCCGGAGCGGGCCGTGTGCGCCGCCAGCCGCGAGGTGGCATCGAACAGCTCCAGACGCCCGGCGACCTTGACCTGCTTACCCCAGGGCATGTTTGCGACCAGGAGTCGCGCGGTCACCCGGGGGTCCGGACCCCGGCGGACGTCCCTGACGAATACCCGCCGCAGCAGGTCGCCGGGCTCCAGTCCGGGCAGCCCTGACGAGGCCGGCAAAGCCGCGAGCCGCTCGCGGGTGAGCGCCACCGCTTCCGCTGACAAGTCGGAGGCAAACACCGGCAGGCCCGCGCGTGCGGCTTCGGCGGCGATGGTGCCGCTGCCGCAGAACGGGTCGTACAGCCCAGGTGCGGTGCCGGAGGGATCGGCCTGGGCCAGGCCGAGACGGACCAGGGATGCGGCCACTGTCGGCCGCAGGGCCCCGTGCCAGGTGGTCCTTGGCTCACCGGAATGCTTGCCGACCGGCGTCTCCCACAGGCTGACCGCGATGTGGGCAAGATCCTCGTCGACTTGAATCCGCAGGTCGACCGGGCGGCGAAACGTCGCCGCCGGGTCTGCGCCGCGCAGCTGCTCGGCGATGACGGGCGCGGGATCCCAGACCGGTTTCGTGCGCCACGGCGGATTGCGGACCGACATCGTGACGGACCATTCATCCCCGGCCGAGACGAGGGCCTGCGCGGTGGCATCCGCTGCGGCCTCGCAAAGGGCCCCGAACTCGCGCCGGTTGCTGATGCGTGCCGGGCCCGCCACCAGAAGCCGGATGTCATCGACCGTTCGGGCGGCCCTGCCCAGGCGCTCGGCGGCGCCCCCGGCGGCATCGAGGATCATGAAGCGATCATTCCGCTCCGTCACCGTCGCCGCGGGCGCGATCTCGCTGGCCTCGGCTTCGACCACATCGTCCAGGCCCTTGGTGAAGTAGAGGACAAGGCGGCGGGCATTCCCGCTGGGGACGATCAGTTGCCTCATGGCCGGCTAGGCCTGCCGTCATGACCTCCAGGGCCAGTTCCTGCGGTGCCAAACGTGTCCAACGACGACCTCCTGCACAAGCTGCTCCGCGAGTTCCCGGTGCGCAAATCCTGCCCTGGATCCCTGGCGATAGTGTCAGCCGGCGCTAGAGAGGATCATGATAGGAAACTGACGGCGCGAACGCGCCTTGTAGAGATTCCACGCCGGGTACATGCGGCAGCCCTGCTCCCAGTACAGATCGCGTTCCGGCCCGGTCACCTCGCGGGCGGTTACGTCACACGTCGATCCGGAAACGGTCACCTGTGCGCTCGGGTTGGCCCGCAAGTTGTAGTACCAGGCCGGGTTGCGCTCCTGGCCGAAATTCGACGCGATCAAGATGAAGTCACCGGACTTACCCAGGTAGGCGACGGGCTGCGTCCGCCGTGTGCCTGTCCTGGCGCCGGTGGTCGTCAGCATGAGCACCTGCAGGCCGGTGGCCAGCCCGGCAAACGTCAGGTGGTTGCCGGTGCGGCGCGAGACGAACCGGTCTGTGGCGGGGAGGATCCGCGCGAGCAGCCAGGAGACTGGCCGCCAGCCCGCCATCCGCCGCATCGCGCGGAAGAACGCGTTGGCTTCCGCGTACGGGGATATTTCGATGGGGCCCGTCATCTCGCTGCCGCCGCGGCGGTACTGGCAAGCACCTCGATCAGGCGTACCGTGGCGGGCGGGTCGGGCGGCTCGCCGTACGTCATCGCGAACACGTGCCTGCGGGCTCCGGGCAGCGGCGTGGTGCAGATCCCTGGATGCCGGGCGGCCTGCAGCGCCAGGCCGGGCAGCGTGGCAACGCCCAGGCCCGCGGCGACCAGCGCCTGCACCGCTACGTAATCGTCGGTGGTGAAAGAGATCTTCGGCACAAAACCCGCCTGCGCGCATAGCCGTAGCAAGCAGCTGCGGCAGCGCTCGCAGCCCGCGATCCAGCGGTGCCCGGCGTAAGCTGCCAGGTCGGGCGGGCCGGGCGCCCCGGGCGCCCTGGGCGCGCCGGGCGCCCCAGCGGGCCCGCCCGGGCCGGGCGGCTCCGGCTTGATCGCGCCGGGACCGGCCCTCGTGACCAGCACGACCGGTTCATCGAGCAGCAGCCTGCCGCGTGCGCCCTGGTCGTCCGCCTCGGGCGGCTGTTCGTCTTCGTCCTGGAGGTAGTGCCTGAACACCAGGGCGACATCCACGTGGCCGGCCCTGAGCATGCGCAGCGCCTGCGATGGCTCGGCCTCGGCCAGCATGAGATCCATCCCGGGGGTTTCAGCCTCGAGCCTGGCGGCTGCCGCAGGCACGATCGTGCCGAGCGCGGAGGGGAAGGCGGCGAGCCGAACCCGTCCCTGGCGCAGCCCGACATGGGCCGCGAGCTCGATTTCCGCCGCGTCCAGCCTGCCAATGATCTCCTCGGCCCGCTCGGCGAGCAGCAGCCCGGCGTCGGTCAGCCGTACCCCGCGCCCGGCGCGCTGCAGCAGCCTGGCGCCGGTCTCGGCCTCCAGCCGGGCGATGTGATGGCTGATCGAGGGCTGGGCGTAGTTGAGCGCCTGGGCGGCGGCCGTCACCGAGCCGTACCTGGCTACCGCGACAAGCACGCGGAGCCTGGTCACGTCCAGCATGGATCTAACTATAGATGTCTTTGATTATCCGGCGGCCTGACCGGGGTTTCACCTATCTGAGCAGGTGAGCACCGATGTTGGCGCCGCACGACCTAATCCGGCGCCAGGAGCCAGCTATGGCAGCCAGGCGCCAGGTGCGGGAGCCAGGTGCGGGAGCCCAGGCGCTAGCCGGACCCCGGGGGCTCGCGGCCTTCGAGCAGCGGCGCCTCGGGCCGCCGGACCGGCTGGCCCTCCGGTACGCTGTCGCGCCTGCGGCGCCAGGCGATGCCGGACAGCACCTCAAGCACGACGCGGTTGGCCAGGAACGCGGTGACCTCCGCGTGGTCGTAAGGCGGCGAGACCTCCACCACGTCCAGCCCCGCGACCGGCAGTTCCATGGCGATTCTCCGGACCGCGTCGAGTAGCTGCCGTCCGGTCAGGCCGCCGGGCTCGGGGGTGCCGGTGCCTGGCGCCATGCCGGGATCGACGACGTCAACGTCGACCGACAGGAACACGCCGTCGCAGTCGTCAGTCGCGATGCCGCTCGCCTCGGACAGGCACTCGTCCAGGCCGCGCGCGACGATCTCGGCCATCTCGTAGCTGCGCATCCCGCGGCCGGCCATCCAGTCCAGAGTTTCCGGCTCCGGCCAGTAGCCGCGCAGCCCAAGCTGCAGGAACCGGTCACCGCGCACCGCACCCGATTCGATCAGCCGCCGCATCGGCGTGCCGTGCCCGTACAGGGAGCCGAACTGAGTATCACCGGTGTCGGCATGCGCGTCGAAGTGGAGCACCGAGAGCCTGCCCCAGCCGACATGACGGGCCACGCCGGTCGCGTCGGGGAAGGCAACGGTGTGGTCACCGCCGAGGATCACCGGGATAGCGCCGCCATGGCAGGTCCGGTGCACCGCCTCCTCCAGGCGGCGCAGCGAGAGTTCCGTGTCGCCGGATGGCATTTCCACATCGCCCGCATCCGCTACCCGCAGGTCGGTCAGCGGGTCGACGCCGAGCGCCAGATGCGGCCTGGACGCATCATGCGGAAGGTAATCGGTGCACCGGATCGCCTGCGGGCCGAACCTGGCGCCCGGCCGGTGCGATGTTCCCCCGTCGAACGGCGCACCGATGATCATGATGTCGGTGCCCGCCCAGGAGGCCGGGTCAGCAAGGTCGGCCCTGGGCACGCCGAGGAAGGTGGCGTCCGGTCCGTACATTCCGCCGAGCCGCACCATGTCATCCTCCTGGAAACCGACAATAGCCGTTGCCGGTTTCATGATCATGGCGGCCGAGTCTCGCGAGCGAGCTGCCTGCCGAAGGACAGGCCCGACAAGATCACCATCTTTCGCCTGCGCTATGGAAAAGATTGAAGCACTCTCGGGCAACTTTCGAGCAGGCCCGCCATTGTGTTCACTA
>JBEKIF010000007.1:0-108372 GCA_050011895.1 Streptosporangiaceae bacterium
CGCGGCACCGGTACGACCCCGACGGCGGGTGCGCGGCGCCGGTATGGTTGCAGGCAACGCGATGACGGAGACAAGTAGCGCGGGATCGCATGCAGCAGAGAGCCGCCGGAAGCTGAGAAGACGGCCTTGCGGACCCGACGGCGAAGACACTCCCGAGTGCGGGGAGGAACGGCCGTCGCAGCCAGCGGCGCCCCGATGCCCCGTCGGCCTGCCCCCGTGACCGGGCCGAAACGAGGCCGCCGTTGGCCAGCACGGCGATGGCGGTGAAGTGCGGTGGCACCGCGAGTTCCCTTCTCGCCCGCGCTCCCAAGGGTCAGACGATCCGATGGAGGAGCGCGATGAACTCGCGGATTCTCGCCGCCGACGTGCCATCGCACGTCGGTCAGCGAGTGACAATCGCCGGATGGCTGCACCGCCGGCGGGTACTCAAGTCGGTGACCTTCCTGATCATCAGGGACCGGTCCGGGCTGGCCCAGGTCGTCCTGCGTCATCCCGCGACGGCCACGGCGCCGCCCGAGGCGGCTGCCCTGCCCGAAGAGGCCGCACGGCCCGAGGCGGCTGCCCTGCCCCAAGAGCCCGCACTGCCCCGAGAGCCCGCACTGCCCCGAGAGCCCGCACTGCCCCAAGAGCCCGCACTACCCGAAGAGACTGTGATCGCGGTCGAGGGCCTCGCCACCGCCAGCCCGCAAGCGCCGGGCGGCGCCGAGCTAACCGATCCGGTGATCACCGCGCTGTCCGAGCCAGCCGCGCCGCCGCCGTTCGACCTCTACCGGCCCGCCATCACCGCGAGCCTGCCCGCGATCCTCGACCACGCTCCGACGACGCTGCGGCACCCTCGGATGCGGGCCGGTTTCGAGATTTCCGCGGCCAGCGTGGCCGGCTTCCGCAGCGCGCTGGACGACATGGGATTCACCGAGGTGCACACGCCGAAAATCGTCGGCTCCCCGACCGAGTCCGGCGCGACCACCTTCGGCATCGACTATTTCGGCCACCCCGCCTACCTGGCGCAGTCGCCGCAGTTCTACAAGCAGGCCCTGGTGGGGGTGTTCGAGCGGGTCTTCGAGGTGGGCCCGGTGTTCCGTGCCGAGCCGCACGACACCGCCAGGCACCTGGCACAGTACACCAGTCTCGACGCCGAGCTTGGATTCATCACCGACCACCAGGACGTCATGTCGGTCCTTCGCGACACGATCGCCGGCATGCTGGCGGGAGTCAGCGCCCGGGCCCGTTCCGCGGTGGACCTTCTCGGGCTGGCGCTCCCGGCGGTTCCAGGGAAGATTCCGCAGCTGTCGTTCTGCGACGCGCAGGAACTGATCGCGAGCGAGTCGGACCGTGATCCGCGGGGCGAGCCGGACCTCTCACCTGCTGACGAGCGATGGCTGTGTGAGTGGGCGGTACGCGAGCAGGGGTCGGAATTCCTCTTCGTGACCGGCTACCCGATGGCGAAGCGGCCGTTCTACACCCACCCCGACCCGGCGCACCCCGGCGCCTCCAATGGCTTCGACCTGCTGTTCCGCGGGCTCGAGCTGGTCACCGGCGGGCAGCGGCTGCACAGGCACGCCGACTATCTGGCCGCGCTGGCGGAACGCGGCGAAGACCCGCGGCCATACTCCTCGTATCTGCAGGTTTTCGAGCACGGGATGCCGCCGCATGGCGGTTTCGCCATCGGGCTCGAGCGCTGGACCGCCCGGCTGACCGGAGCGGCCAATGTCCGACAAGTCACCCTATTCCCCCGTGACCTGCACCGGCTCAGCCCGTGAGCCACGGCAAGCCGGCCGTCCCGGGCATGCAGCGCCTGATAAAAATCACGCAGACAGGAGTCCCGACATCCGCTACTCTTCCAGCCATAATGCGGGCAGGTGCAAGTTCCAATGCATTTGCACCGGGGCCAGGCAGGCAACGTATGCCTGGTGCCGATGCGACCGGAATGGACACCACGGCCCGGACGTCAACTAGCCAGGGGCGGGTGAAAGGGACGTAACGTGACTCTCGCTTACAACGGCATCGAGGCAACATCGCTGTCCGGCGCAGCCTGGCAGAAGGCCACCTACAGCAACCCCACCGGTAACTGCGTGGAGCTGGCCAAGCTGGCAGACGGGAGAATTGCGGTCCGCAACTCCCGGCATCCCTCCGGCCCCGCGCTGCTGTACGAACGCGCCGAACTCGCCGCGTTCCTGCACGGAGCGAAGGCCGGTGAGTTCGACGGCATGCTCGCCTAGCTGCTGACGTGCGATATCGCGCGAGCTGCCAGCCCGTTCCGGCCCGCCAGGCACCCTGCGGGAGCCGTGACCGGATGGCAGCTCGCGCCACGCCCCCTTAGGAACTCTTATTGGCACGAAATCGGGCACTCGTGGGATACTGC
Organism: Streptosporangiaceae bacterium; assembly: GCA_050011895.1. Lineage (GTDB taxonomy): Bacteria > Actinomycetota > Actinomycetes > Streptosporangiales > Streptosporangiaceae > DATBGO01. The sequence continues at coordinate 2,363 of JBEKIF010000007.1, forward strand.
CGTGATCTGGTATTCGGGGGAGGTCGCGCATGACCATAGTTCAGCCCGCGGGCGGCAGTTCCCGCGTCCGCAGCATGGTCGCCGCGCCGGGCAACGGCGGGCCGACCGTGCTGCGCATCCTGCTGGGCGCGCAGCTCCGTCGGCTGCGTGAGGCGCAGCGCATCACCCTGGAAGACGCGGGGAAGGTGATCCGTGCCTCCGCGTCGAAGATGAGCAGGCTGGAGACCGGCCGGGTCGGCTTCAAGGACCGGGACATCATCGACCTGCTCACGTTCTACGGCGTGGCCGATGAGCAGCACCGCAACGCCTTGCGGGAACTGGCAAGTACCGCAAGCGACCAGGGCTGGTGGCACGACTATTCCGACATCCTGCCCACCTGGTTCGAGGCATATGTCGGTCTTGAAGAGGCAGCCATCGGCATCCGCGCCTATGAGATCCAGTTCGTCCCCGGCCTGCTGCAGACCGAGGACTACGCCCGCGCTGTGGCGCTGCTCGGCCATCCAAGCCCGCTGGCCGACGACCTCGAGCGGCGGGTACGACTGCGGATGGCGCGCCAGGCACTGCTGAGCAAGGCAGCACCGCCACACTTGTGGGCGGTACTCGACGAGGCGGTGCTGCGCAGGCCGGTGGGACGCCCGGGCGTCATGCGGGGGCAGCTCAAGCACCTCCTGGAGGCGGCCGAGCGGTCGAACGTGACCCTCCAGGTCATGCCGTTCCTGGTCGGCGGGCACGCCGCGGCAGGCGGCCCGTTCAGCATCCTGCGCTTTGCCGAGCCCGACCTGCCGGACGTCGTGTATCTCGAACAACTCACCAGCGCCCTGTACCTGGACAAGCGGGAGACCGTCGACCACTACCTGGCCGTCATGGAGCGGCTGTGCCTCGAAGCCGCGCCAGCCGCCGCAAGCGCCAAGATCATCCACGCGATCCTGCGCGACCTGTAACGCTCCAAGCAGAGCTGCGGACCCGGTGCCGGCCACTCCGTTACGGCGGACCGACGGCCCGCTAACGGCTCCCCGGGGACGGCGATTCGGTCCGCGATGGCTTCCTCGCGACGCCCGCCCAGCCAGGCAACGGCCTTGTGTCGGCGCCCGGGCCGGGCCGCCACTGGGTCGTCGACACCAGACCAGGCTCGACAAGCTCCAGGCCGTCGAAGAGGCGCAGCACCTCCGCATGCGGCCGGAAAGTGATCTTCCCGGCCATCGACCGGTTCATCAGCGTCGCCCCTTCGGCCATCGCTTCGGCGTGAATGTCGGAGGCCGGGTGCGAGATCACCAGATAGCTGCCCGCCGGTAGCGCGTCCATCAGCACAGCTACCAGCCCGCGCGGGTCATCGTCGTCGGGAATGCAGTGCAGGAGGCCCACCAGCATCAGCGCCACCGGCCGGCTGAGATCCAGGGTGGCCGCGGCCTCCTGCACGATCAGCCCGGTGTCCCGCGCGTCGGCCTCGACATAGGCGGTGGCGCCCCGCGGATCGCTGGTCAGTAAGGCGCGTGCGTGCAGTAGCACGATCGGGTCGTTGTCGACGTAGACGATCCGCGAGGCCGGGGCTGCTTCCTGCGCGACCTCGTGGGTGTTGTTCGAGGTGGGAATGCCGGTGCCGATATCGAGGAACTGGCGGATGCCCGCCTCAGCGGCCAGGAAATGTACGGCCCGGCCGAGAAACGCGCGGTTGCTGCGGACTCCGGCGATCACCGCGGGATCGGCCGCCATGAACTGCTCGGCCAGCTTCCGGTCGGCGGCGAAGTTGTCCTTCCCGCCCAGCCAGTAGTCGTAGACCCGGGCGATATGGGCTACTCCGGTATCGAACGCCACCGGCTCACGCGCGGCTAGGGCCCCGCGCCCGTCCTGGTCGCCTGTCATCGAGCCGCCTTCCGTCTCCGCAGGCCAATCCCCCGTGATCAAACCGGCTTCCCGGCGATATGCGCGGGAAGCTCGTCACGATAGCCGCGGCACCCGGCCGGCGAGACAGTCAGCCAGGGCTACTCCGGTGCCAGCGTCCCGCATGGGACGCCGCGGCGCAAGCCGCCCCGGGCACCGCCAGGCTTAATAGGCGACGGTGATACGGCGGCGGATCGCCTCGCCGCGTTCGAGCACGTCACCGACCGCGATAGCGAAGTCAGGGATGCTGATCCGGCTGTTGCCCGCCGCATCGGCCAGCAGCTGGTCGCCGCCGATCCGAAACGCGCCGGTCCGGTCACCCGGACCGGTGACCGCGGCCGGGCTGACATAAGTCCAGTCCAGATCCTCGACCTCGCGGTAGATATCGAGGGCGCTGGCGTGCGCGAGGGCCAGAGCTTTCGCCGCTGGCGGGAACTCGGGCGTGTCAGCCAGCCGGGCTCCCGGCGCCACTTCAAGGCTGCCCGCCCCGCCTACCACGACCAGGCGGCGCACGCCTGCCTTGCGCACCCCGTCGATCAGGCCCATCGCGGCGCCGACCAGGCTGTCCTCCTCATTCTCGGTGCCACGGCGCGGGCCGGTGGCCGACACGACCGCATCCTGGCCTGCGGCGAGCCTGGCGACCGAGGCCGGGTCCGCCGCGTCGCCGGTGGCGACCTGAACGACAAGGCCGGGGATCGGCGCGCTGGTCCGCGTGACGGCGATGACGGTGTGCCCGCGCGCCAGCAGCTCCCCGGTGATCGCCTGCCCGATGGCGCCCCCGGCGCCGAATACTGCGATCTTCATGTCTTACACCTCACCATGCCGGGCGCGGGCCCGGCACGGCGGCCTGCGCGGAACAACCAGCCTGCCCGACCCCGGTAAGGTGCATCCCATGACCGACCTGGACAATCTTGAGGCGCTCTCCTCGCGGCAGCTGCACGATCTAGCGGTGCACCGGGCGCTGCGGCACCTGGACGTCCCCTTCCTGTGGGAGCTGCTGCGTGCCATCCCGGCAGGCGAAGCGGCCGCTGGTCACCCCGACGCCGCGGGCTGGGACGCGATCAAGCTGTCGTCACTGATCTCCGACGTGTTCGAGTCCGGCGAGGGCGATATCGCCGACTCGCTGCGCCCGCTCTACCTCGACTACCTGAACAAGCACCGTAGCGACCGGCACGCCGGCTGAGGTCCGCGCCCGGCCGGTGGTCTGACCATCGCATCCGTTCAGGGCCAAGACCTGGCCGGATTAACGGGATTCGCGGGCCAGTCCCGCCAGTTCCCCGGCTGTCGTCCCGGCGCGGCCGACGTTCGTGGTGCCCGCGGTGACCACCGTCAGCCAGGAATCACGAGCACCTTGCCGACGACGCCGGCCTCGACAGCCTCCTGCGCGGCGGCGATGTCGTCCAGGCCGAACCTGGTGACCGGCAGCTCACTCAGCGCCCCGTCGGCCAGCGCGGCCGTGATGTCCTGCGCCGCCAGCTCAAGAGCCGCCCGCTGGACCCCGTAGAGCAGCACGAACCTGAGCGTCACGTTAACGGTCATGCAGGCCCGGACCGGCAGGACGGGGTCTTTGGACTCGGCCGCGTAGCTGACGATCTGCGCATGCGGCGCGATCACCTCCAGGTCGAGCTGCAGGTTCGTGCCCAGGGCCAGCTCGACCACCCGGTCGACGCCGCTCTCGCCAGCGAAGGCGCGGATCTGGCCGGCGGCGTCGGCGTCGTGGTAGTTCACCACCAGGTGCGCACCCGCTGCGGCGGCCAGCTTGGCCTTTTCCGGCCCGCTGACGGTCGTCACGACGCGGGCGCCCGCGCGCACGGCCAGCTCGATGGCGAAATGCGCGACCGCTCCCGCGCCGCCCGCCACGAGAATCGTCTTGCCCTCGACCGGACCGTCGGCGAACAGGCAGCGATGCGCGGTAATCGCCGGGACGCCCAGGCTGGCGCCGAGTCCGGCCGAGATGCCATCGGGCAGCGGGGCTGCCTGCCGCTCGGGTACGACGGTCCACTCGGCGGCCGTCCCCCAGCGGCGGCCGCCCGCAGCGAGCCAGACCCACACCCGCTGGCCGGTACGCCCGGCATCGACGCCCTCCCCGACCGCATCGATCACCCCGGCGCCGTCGTGGTGCGGGATCTGGAAGCCGTCGATGGGCCGGGGCGTGGCTCCGCTCCTGGACTTCCAGTCGGTCGGGTTGATCCCGGACGCCTCGATCTTGACCCGGACCTCCCCCGGCCCCGGCTCCGGCCGCTCCATGTCCTCGACCCGCAGCACCTCGCGGGCCGGGCCGTACCGGTCATACCGCGCAGCTCTCATGCCTCGTCGCCTCCGGGCTCGTCCGGTTCTTCCGCACGGCGATTCTCTCACCTGGCCGCGACGCCGGGCAGCCGCCGCAGTGCGGCGGGATTCGTCAGACTGGCGGCGGCAGAAATCCGGACCCGCCAGCGGGATCGGGGCCTGGACGCACGCCGAAGAGTAATCTGGCACCTTCCAGCGGACGAGAGACGCCACCTGGCACACGTGTCACTCAGCGTTCCCTCAGCCTCGTCTATGGAATTTATGAGGCTATAACAGCACAATCAGGTAACGACATTGCATCGCAATGCCCTCGTCATGGCGGCGTGGGTGACCGGACAGGCAGGAGCACGGATGCGCCGGATTCCTCGCTGGGCCCGCCGCCCGGCCTGGTGGCTCGCCGGCGCCATGTCCGTCGGCGCGCTCAGCGCGTACCTGCTGACCCCGATCGCCCAGGCAGCCGGGGTGCCTGCCACAGCGGGCCGGTCGTTCAACGGGACTCCCGCCGTCGGTGCCCTGTTCACAGTGGCCAACGGCAAGCTGATCTCGCACTTCTGCACCGCGAGCGTGGTGCACAGCAAGGCGGAGAATCTCCTCGTCACCGCCGCGCATTGCGTTTACAGCGACGGACCGCCACCGCGCGGGAGCGTGGCGTTCGTGCCCGGCTACCACAGCGGTAAGGACCCGCACGGCGTCTGGGTCGTGACGGCGGTCTACGTCGACAAGGCGTGGATGCTGCGCCGGAACGTCAACAACGATGTCGCCTTCCTCATCGCGGGGCGGCCCGGCACCCGCATCGAGCGGCATACTGGCGCGGAAACTCTCGGCATCGACCAGCCGGCCCAGCCAGTGGACGTGATCGGCTATCCCGACAGCACCAACAAGCCGGTCAGCTGTACGGCGCCCGCCCGGATCTTCGGCGCGGATCCGCACCAGATGGTGTTCGACTGTGACGGCTACACGACCGGGACGAGCGGCGGCCCGTTCCTGGCGCACGTCAGCCCCAAGACGGGCGACGGCACGGTCATCGGCGTGATCGGCGGCTGGCAGGAGGGCGGGGACTCTCCCAACGTGTCGTACTCGCCCCGGTTCTTCACCAATGTCAAGGATCTGTACGCCGAGGCAACATCAGGCCATCCGCCACCCGCATCGGGCGGATCTGGCGACGCCGCAGCGGGCTGCCCGAGCATAATCGCATCGTGCTGACCGGGCCACGATGGGCGCTGACCGCGCCACAGCGCCCGGCCTGCCGCCTGGCCTGTCCGCCCGGCCTGTCCGCCCGGCCTGTCCGCCCAGCCTGTCCGCCCAGCCTGGTCACCCGGCCTGATCACCCGGCGGTGGCGCTATCGAGTCCAGCTGGGCGATCTCGTCTGGTGCCGGGATCCAGCTCGCCGCTTCGGCGTTGGCCTTGACCTGCTGGGCCGTGGTGGCCCCGGCGATCACCGACGAGCACCCGGGCAGCGCGGCCAGGCCGCCGATAGCCAGTTCGAGCACGGTAAGCCCGCGCTCGGCGGCCCAGGCGCTGAGCGCTTCGACCTTGTCCAGCTTCGCCTCGGTGATGTACCCCGCCCGGCTGGCCAGCCTGCTCCCCTCCGGTGGCTCCTGACCGCGCCGGACCTTACCGGTGAGCAGACCGTTCGCCAGCGGGAAGTAGGGCAGCACGCCCAGCCCGAAATGCAGCGCGGCGGGCACCACCTCGGCTTCGGCCCCGCGCTCCAGCAGTGACCAGTGGTTCTGCGCCGAGATGAAGGCCGTGCCGCCGAGCTCACGGGCCACGCCAGCCGCCTCGGCGAGCTGCCAGGCAGTGAAGTTGGAATGCCCGATGTAGCGGACCTTGCCCTCGGCGACCAGCTCGCCCAGCGCGGTAATGGTCTCCGCGATCGGGGTCACCGAGTCCGGCGTATGCAGCTGGTAAAGGTCGATGTAATCGGTCCGCAGCCGGCGCAGTGACTGCTCGACCGCACGCCGGATGTAGGCACGCCCGCCCTTGGCTCCCGCGGCCGGGCCGTAACCGAGGTCGGCGGCACGGTGGCCGAACTTGGTGGCCAGCACCACCTGATCACGCCGGCCGGCCAGCACTTCGCCGAGCATCTCCTCCGACCGGCCCCCGCCGCCATAGGAATCCGCGGTGTCGAGCAGTGTGATCCCCGCCTCGATCGCGGCGTCCACCACCGCGCGCGTCGCACCGATGTCCAGCCGGCGGCCGAAGTTGTTACAGCCGAGCCCGGCCACTGAAACGACCAGCCCGGAACTGCCCAGTGCCCTGTAGCGCATCGTCCCGTCCTCATGTGATGCCGACCTGCCAGGCTCGATCGTACCGAGAGCCCAGCGGCCCCCCCGGCAGCGCGCGTAGAGTCACCTGAGCACCCGTCAGCACCCTCGTAACCGGCAACCGGGCAGCTGGCCTCCGCGCCGCTTCGGGCTGCGGGCATCAAGCCGAATTTAAGGGCTGGCCCGAAATCGCATATGCGATATCATGAAGTAACCGGCGTTACGGAACAAGTTCGCCACGCAATTGCTTTCCGGACTATTGCCCTGAACGGTGCGACTAAGCTCAAACCGGGGGGGCTGGCAGCTTCCGGTATGGGCATATTGGCGATGTGAGCGGATCCGCGGCGGAAGGGAGCGCGACAGATGGCGGACGGGGCAGGCGGGCCCACGGTCCTGCGCATTCTCCTCGGCACTCAGCTACGCCGACTGCGTGAGTCACGGGGGATCACCGCGCAGGAAGCAGCGAGGGCGATCAGGGGATCGGAGTCCAAGATCAGCCGGATCGAGCTGGGCAGGAACGCGGTCAGGGAAGTAGACATCGCCGACCTGCTCAGTCTCTACGGGATCACCGACACCACCGAGCGGGAACAGCTGCTTTCGCTGGCCAGCCAGGCTAACCAGCCTGGCTGGTGGCATCGTTACCAGGACATCCTGCCCGGCTGGTTCCAGGCATACATCGGCCTGGAGGAATCAGCGGAGTCGATCCGCAGCTACGACGCGCAGTTCATCCCTGGGCTGCTGCAGACCGAGGATTACGCGGCCGCGGTGATCGCGCTCGGGGAGTTCTCGCTTGAGGAGACCGAGCGCCTGGTCTACCTGCGCAAGGAACGGCAGCGCCGGTTCAGTTCCGGCGGCCTGCGGCTCTGGGCAATCATTGACGAGGCAGCGCTACGCCGGCCGGTGGGCAGCCCTAGCCTGTTGCGGGCCCAGCTCGAGCAGCTGCTTGATAGCTCCGACATGCCGGGCTTTACCTTGCAGGTCGCGCCGCTGCCTGCCGGTGCCTATGCCGCGCCAGGGAGCTTCTGCATCCTCCGCTTCGCCGTCCCTGAGCTGCCAGATGTGGTCTACCTCGAGCAGCTGACCAGCGCCATGTACCTGGACAAGCCCTCCGACGTGGACCGGTATGTGACCGCCATGGACAAGCTCAGCGCCGCGAGCGCACCACCAGACCAGTCTCGGCAGATCATCCGCGCAATGCTCGAGGATATGGAGGAATCCCGATGAGCAGCATCCGCAACGGCATGGCCGCTACCGCACTGACCGGCGTGAGGTGGCTCAAGAGCAGCCGCAGTGGCCCGACCGGAGGAAATTGCGTGGAAGTCGCCGTCCTCGCCGACGGCGACATCGCGATGCGCAACTCAAGGCACCCCGACGGCCCGGCCCTCATCTTTACGCGACCGGAGTGGGAGGCGTTCAGCGGCGGCGTCGCCGACGGCGAATTCGACCACCTCGGCCTGGACTGATCCGGTCGCCCGGGGCGGCCGGACGTCCCCGGGAACCCGCGCCGGGTTCCCGGGGACGGTAATGACCGGCGCTAGCTCACGGCAGGTCGAACTCGCCGTTCTTGGCCCCGGCGATGAACGCGGTCCACTCGTCACTGTCGAAAACGTGGGCGGGCCTGCTGACGTCCTTCGAGTCGCGTATCGCGACATTGCCGCCCGGGAGGTGGGCCACTTCCACGCAGCCATCGGCGCTGCAGGTGCGGCTCTTGATCCACTGAACATCGGCGAAATCGGGGGTCATCCGACTTTCCTTTCTGTCGATTACGTGATTTGTCGGGCCAGGCTGCTGATCAAATCGGTTGAATCGGCAGGTGACAGGGCCGCGGCCCGCAAGAGGTCGAAGGACTCTGTGCACATGCGGACATCTTTGTCCCGCTCCAGATACGTATGCCCGCCGACGCCCTCGATATAGACGACGTCGGGATCGAAGCGCTCGGGGAATTCGATGATGCAGAACGGGCCGTTCAGCGATGGGTGCGGCCCGCTGGAGAACGGCAGTACCTGCAACGTAACGTTCGGCCACAGGCTCGCATCGGCAAGATGATCAAGCTGACGGCGCATCAGCTGAGGCGGGCCCATAGTCCTGCGGACCACCGCTTCATCGATGATCAGCCACAAGTCAAGCGGATCGGCGCGCAGCAGCACCTCCTGGCGCTGCATCCGGAGTGCAACCAGCCGCTCGATCTCGTCCGGGCTGAGCTTCCTGCGCACGGTGCTCATCACGGCACGGGCGTAGTCCTCGGTCTGGAGCAGGCCATGCACGACCAGCGACTCGAACGCCCGCACCGACGACGCCTCGGCTTCCAGCCCCACGTAGATGCCAAAGCCCGTGGGCAGCACGTCTTCGTAGGCGGCCCACCAGCCCTTACGGTGCCCTTCTCGCGCCATCTCCGTAAGGACCTGCCGCTGGCCCGGATCGCTAACTCCGTAAAGATCGAACATGGAAAAAAGGTAGACCGACCGCGTCGGCGCCTTGCCCGTCTCGATCCGGGACAAAGTGGATGGCGCGAGCCCGAGCTTGTCGGCTACCTCTTCGAGCTTGATGCACTGCGCTTCCCGCAGGCGCCTTAACTCGGTACCGAGCCGACGCCGACGTACGGTGGGGCCGATCGACACGGTCATTCTCGCCTCCCTCGGGAGGGCTAGCGGGGCGCATACCGACTCCAGGCAAGAGCGGCCACGACCGCGCAGCTGCTGGTCTTGGAGACACCATACCGGAAAAACGGAGATCAGATGAGATCGCAATTGAGATTTCGTTAACGAAATTTGTTCCACGCACTTGCACGGCGTGCACTCCCGCACCATTATGAGAACAAGCCGGGCCCGCGCCGACCCCGCCCCGGCACGGGCCCGGTGGTAGCAGTCAGCCACGGCGCACGCTATTTTCCGGCACATGCCGGGGAGGGAGCGGACCGAGATGGCAGCTTTGGTAGCGAGCGACGTCACCGAAGAGTTAGCCATGATGGCGGGCGCCGCCGTCCTGGGAAGCCTTACCATTTCTGGGCGCCCTGAGCACGTATCCGAGGCCCGCGCCTTCGTCGCCAAGATCATTGGCGACCAGAGCCCCGTCATCGACGTCGCGGTCTTGCTCACCTCCGAGATCGTCACCAACGCCGTGAAGCACAGCAATTCCCGCCGCGTCGGCGGGACGGTCAGGCTCGTCATGATCGAGATCGGCGACGGCATCCGGGTCGAGGTGGCCGACGATGGCTCGGACCTGTCAGCGCCCGTTGTCAAGGGCGACCTCTACGCCTCGGACGGGCACGGGCTCTTCCTGGTGCAGAGCCTGGCCCACCAGTGGGGTTACGTCCGCCAGGAGGGCTGCACGACCGTCTGGTTCTGGCTCGGCCCGGCGCCTAGCTGCACCTCAGCCGCGCCGGGCCCGGTGCCGCTGGCCGCCGGCTGACCCCTGGCGCTTGTCCCGCAGCCGCATCGAGACGTGTACCGGGCTGCCCTCGAAGCCGAACTCCTCGCGGAGCCTGCGCTCGATGAACCTGCGGTAGCCGGCCTGCAGGAAGCCAGTCGCGAACAGGACGAAGTGCGGCGGACGTACGCCCGCCTGCGTGGCGAAAAGGATCTTCGGCTGTTTCCCGCCGCGCACCGGCGGCGGGGTAGCCGCGATCAGCCCGGCCAGCCACGCGTTGAGCCTGCCGGTCTGCACTCGCGTCTCCCAGCCCGCCAGCGCCCGCTCGATCGCCGGGACCAGCCTGTCGGTGTGCCAGCCGGTCGCCGCCGAGATGTTGACCCGTGGCGCCCACCGTGCAGTGTGCAGCTGCCGGTCAATCTGCGCGTCGAGGAAGAGCCTGCGGTCCTCGTCGACCAGGTCCCACTTGTTGTAGGCGATCACCAGGGCCCGTCCGGCCTCGATCACCATCGAAACGATCCGCAGGTCCTGCTCGGCCAGCGGCTGGCTAGCGTCCACCAGCACGACAGCCACCTCGGCGCGCTCCAGCGCGCGCTCGGTGCGGAGCGCAGCGAAGTAGTCAGCGCCCTGCGTTTCCCTGACACGCCTCCTGATCCCGGCGGTGTCGACGAATCGCCAGACGCTGCCGCCGAGCTCGATGAGCTCATCAACGGGATCACGGGTAGTGCCGGCAACCTCGTCGACCAGCGCCCGCTCCTGGCCGGCCAGCTTGTTCAGCAGGCTCGACTTTCCGACGTTCGGGCGCCCGATGAGGGCGACCCGCCGCGGGCCGCCCTCGATTCCGAACGGCTCCCGGGGCGCGGCCGGAAGCGCATCCAGCACAGCGTCAAGGAGATCCCCGCTGCCCCGGCCGTGCAACGCGCTCACCGCCTGGGGGTCGCCGAGTCCCAGCGACCACAACGATGCGATGGCGGGCTCACCCGGCGCGTCATCGACCTTGTTGGCGGCCAGCACGACCGGCTTACGTGACCTGCGGAGCACCGCGGCGACAGCCGCGTCGGCGTCGGTCACCCCCACGACAGCGTCCACGACGAACAGCACGGCATCGGCGGCGTCCACCGCAACCCGCGCCTGCGCCGCTACCCGCGCGGCCAGGTCCTTCGAGCGTTCCGCCGCTGGCTCCCAGCCGCCGGTGTCCACCAGGGTGAAGGAACGGCCGCGCCAGGTCGCATCGTAGGCGACGCGGTCACGAGTAACCCCAGGAGTGTCCTCCACCACGGCCTGGCGGCTGCCCAGGATCCTGTTCACCAGCGTTGACTTGCCGACGTTAGGGCGGCCGACAACAGCGACGACTGGAACCGGCGGCTGGCCAGGCTCAGTGTCCAGTCCGGTCAGCGTGTCCGGGTCAACGCCCTGATCGCGGCCAGCCTGGCTGCCGGTCGGCCCGGCCTGGCCGGGAAAGCTCAAGTCCGCCATGCGTCCGCCGTCCGGGCGTCGGCGAGCGCAGCGATCTCGGCAATGACCTCGGCCAGTCCCAGGCCGGTCGTATCGATCTCGATCGCATCGGATGCCCTGGCCATCTGCGGAGCGTCGGCAGCGTCCCGCCGGGCCTGCTCGGCGAGAGTCACCGCGACGGTCGCGGCCGGGTCGGCAGCCAGGTCGGCGCTGCGCCTGCTGGCCCGTACCGCCTCGATCGCGGTCAGGAAGACCTTCACCGGCGCGTCCGGCGCCACCACCGTGCCGATGTCCCGGCCCTCGGCCACGATGCCGGCCCCCGCCGCACGCGACTCGGCGATGATCTGCTGCTGCATCCCGACCAGGTAGCTGCGGACCTCAGGGACCGCGGCGACGGCACTGACGGCATTGGACACCTCGCGGGACCGGATCGGCGCCGCGACATCGGTCCCGTCGACCCGGATGTCCGGTGCGACCGGATCGGTACCGATCTCGAGCACCGGACGGCGGGCCTGCTCCGCTACCGCAGCCGGGCTGGAGACGTCCACATCGTGGGCAAGCAGCCACCAGGTGAGGGCCCGGTACATCGCTCCGGTGTCCAGGTAGCGGAGTCCGAGCGCGCAGGCGGCGCCACGCGCCGCGCTTGACTTACCGGATCCGGCCGGCCCGTCGACCGCGATCACCATGCCGCGACGGCGCGCCGCCGCCTTGTCCTGCCGGTCGCCCGCCGCGCCGGCGCGTGCTTCCTGCCCGATGGCAGCCGAATTTGTCACGATGGCGATGCTACCGGCGAACCGGCCAGCCTCCGGCCGCGAGCGCCGCGGCAAGCCGGTCGGCTGCCTGCGGCGTGACCGACAGCTCTGCTACGCCGGCTGGCAATCCGGGCGAATGCTCGATGCCCACGTCCTCGATGTTGATTCCCGCGTCGCCAGCCGCCTGGAAAAGCCTGGCCAGCTCGCCTGGCCGGTCACCGATGACTACCTGGACGACCTGGTAGGCCGTAGCAGGATCGCCGCGCTTGCCAGGGATCCGCGCGACCCCGGCCCGGCCGCCTTCCAGCAGCCCGGCCAGCCGCTCCTGCGCTGTCTGGTCGCCCTTGGCGATCCCCTCAAGCACGCCGGCCGCGATGGCCAGGTCGGCCGAGAGGCCCGCGAGTACCTCCCCCGCATGAGCGGCATTGGCGGCCAGGATCTGCGTCCACAGCTCGGTGTCCCCGGCCGCGATCCTGGTCACGTCACGCAGGCCCTGCCCGGCTAGGGCGAGCGCCCCGTCCGGTGCGGGCCGCAGCATCGCGGCGACCGCAGCGGCCACGACGTGCGGAGCGTGCGAGACCAGGGCAGCCCACCGGTCATGCTCGGCAGCAGACATCCGGATCGGCTGGGCACCGCAGGCCACCGCCAGCGCGGCGGTGGCCAGGACGGCCTCCTCGCTGGTCTCGGGTGCCGGGCAGAGCGCCCACGGCCGGCCGAGGAACAGGTCGGCCCTGGCTGCGGCCGGGCCGGATCGCTCCCGCCCAGAAATCGGATGTCCGGGAACGAAACGGGCAATATCACAGCCCAGCTCGCGGGCGCTGGCCAGCGGAAGCTCCTTCACGCTGGCGACGTCGGTGTACCAGCGGGCCAGGCCAGCAGCCTGGGCGGAAGCCAGGGCCGCGCCGGTGGCAGCAGGCGGCACCGCAAGGACGGCCAGCTCGGCCGACCCGCCGGGCGGCCCGGCGTCAGGAAGCGGCCGGCCAGCCCCGATGCCCTCGGCCAGCCGGGCCGCAGCCGGATCACGGTCAGCCAGCCAGACCTCTGCGCCATGTTCTCTGAGGGCCAGCGCGATGGAGGTGCCGATCAGGCCGCTACCGATCACAACCACGCTGCGCGGGGCGGAGCCGGTCACTGAGCGATGTCCAGGCGCAGCGCGGCGGCGCCGCGCAGGTACACGTGCTGAACCGCAGAACGCGGCGCTGCCGTCTCGACATGCATCATCAGCCGGACGACGCGCGTCAGCGCCCCCGGCACGTCGATCTCGGCGCAGCACAGCAGGGGCACGTCCTGGAAGCCGAGCTTGCGTGCCGCAAGTGCGGGAAACTCGGCGTTGAGGTCAGCGGTGACGGAGAACAGGACGCTGATCACATCGGCGGGGGTCAGCTGGTTGCGGGTCATCACCTCGGTGACGAGCTCGGCGGTACCGGCCAGAATCGCGTCCCGCTCGTTCGCGTCGACCTGAACGGCGCCGCGAATCGCCCTGACAGCCACTACCAGTCCCTCCTCATGACTTTCCGGCCGGCCCAGCGTCATGACCAGCATCGCCACCTCGGCCAACCAGCTGGTATACCAGGCTATAGACCCACGGCCGCGTACAGCTCGCCGATCTCGGCAGTGCTCAGCCGCCGGGTGGTGCCGGACCGGAGCGAGCCGAGCTTGACCGGTCCTACCTGCGTACGGACGAGACGGCGCACCGGGTGACCAGCTTCGGCCAGCATCCGCCTGACGATGTGCTTGCGGCCCTCGTGCAGGGTAATTTCCACCAGTGCCCGGGTACTGGTCCGCTCGACCACGCGGAATCTGTCAGCGGTGGCCACCCCGTCGGAGAGCTCGATCCCGGTCGCCAGCTGGCGGCCCAGATCTCTGCGCAGCGGCCCGGTCACGTCAGCGAGGTAGGTCTTGAGTACCCCGTAACGCGGATGAGCCAGCCGGTGCGCTAGCTCGCCGTCGTTGGTCAGGAGCATCAGGCCCTCGGTGTCGTAATCGAGCCTGCCGACGTGGAACATCCGCTCGGCGCGATCACCCAGGAAATCGGCGATGGTCGGGCGCCCGCGGCTGTCCGACATCGTCGTGAGAACGCCAGCCGGCTTGTTCAGGGCGACATAGACCAGGTCCTCGCGAGCCGGTATGCGCCGGCCGTCCACCCTGATGACCTGATGCTGCGGATCGACTCTGGCCCCGAACCTGCGGACGATCTCGCCGTCCACCTCGACCCGGCCCTCGCCGATCAGCTCCTCGCAGTGCCTGCGGCTGCCCACGCCTGCCGCGGCCAGCACCTTCTGCAACCGGACCCCGCCGACGACATCGACCAGCGAGTCCTCGCCTTCGCTGGCCATGCCATGGTCCGCTGCCGCGGTGCCAGCGCGGGCACGGCGGTCAGCTGGCCGCTCAGCCTGGGGCCGGCCTGGCCGCTCAGCCTGGGGCCGGCCTGGCCGCTCAGCCTGGGGCCGGCCCTGGCGATCAGCCGGCCTACGGCCCTGCCGGTCAGCCCGAATGCTGCTCATGGCCCGCGTCCAGTTCATCGTCCACGTTGTCTGGCAGGAAGCCAGCGAGTTCGGGCAGCTCGTCGAGGCTGGCCAGGCCGAGGCGTTGAAGGAAATATCCCGTCGTCCCGAACAGCAAGGCACCCGTCTCCTGATCGGTGCCAGCCTCCGCCACCAGTCCGCGAAGGACCAGCGTGCGCATCACGCCGTCGCAGTTGACGCCGCGCACTGCGGACACCCGCGCCCGGCTGACCGGCTGCCGGTAGGCGACCACGGCCAGCGTCTCAAGCGACGCCTGGGTAAGCCGGACCTCCTGGCCGTCGCTGACGAACCGCTCGACGATCGGCGCGCAATCCTCGCGCGTGTAGAAGCGCCAGCCACCCGCAACCTCGCGCAGGTCAAAACCGCGCTGCTCGGCCGCGTAGGACGCAGCGAGCTCGCGCAGGGCCGCGGCGACTTCATCGCGCGGCCGTTCAAGCACCTGGGCGATCAGCACCTCGGAGACCGGCTCATCGGCCACCAGCATGATCGCCTCCAGGCTGGCATGGAGCCCAGGCCCATCCTGCATTCCTAGGCCTCGCCTTCCTGGCCGGGGCCCGCGGAGGGCTGGTCCTCCGTGGACAGGTGGCTGTCCGACGACAGGTCGCCGTCCGCCGACCGCCGGCCGTTCTCCGACGCGTGGCCGTCCGCGGACCGCCGGCCGTCTGCCGCCCAGGTCACATATAGCTCGCCGAGCGGCGCAAGCTGATCGAACGAGACGCTGCCCGACCGGTAGAGCTCAAGAACCGCCAGGAAGCGCGCGACGACCTCGTAGGTATCTGCACTGTCAGAGGAGAGCTGGCGGAAGGTGGCCCGGCGCAGGCTGGCGAGCCGGCCGGCCAGGATTTCGACCTGCTCGCGCACGGTGGTGCGGGCCACGTGCAAGTGCGCCGTGGACACGACCGGGGGCTGCCGCGGAGCCAGGGTACGCGCCGCGATTGCGGCGAACTCGGCTGGCCCGAGACCGAGCAGCACTTCAGGCAGTAGCCCGGCGAAGCGCGGCTCCATCGGCACCCGCCGCGGGAACCTACGCCCCCAGGCGGTCATCCGGCTGGCCAGCACGCCCGCCACGTCTTTGTAGGCGCGGTACTGCAGCAACCGGGCGAAAAGCAGGTCTCTCGCCTCAAGCAGGGCGAGATCCTCCTCGTCGTCGACCTCCCCGGCCGGAAGCAGCCTGGCCGCCTTAAGATCGAGCAGGGTCGCGGCGACCACCAGGAAATAGCTCGCCTGATCCAGGTCCCAGGCATCGGCGCGGGCCCGGATGTGCGCGATGAACTCGTCGGTGACGCTGGACAGCGCGATCTCGGTGATATCGAGCTTGTGCTTCGAGATCAGCGCCAGCAGCAGGTCGAAGGGACCCTCGAAGACATCGAGGTGTACTTCGAAGCCGTTCGCGGCCTGAGCATGGGAAGCGTCGCCAGGTTCGCTGATCACCATCGTGGTCATTCCGGCCTGCTCGCCCCCGCCCCTGATGGCCGTTGCCTCCCGTCAGTGCAGACGGTATCCGATGCCATGCAACCGCGCTCACCCGCTCAGGCCTCCCGAGCGCAGCCGACGAGCGACCAGGCTCCTGGCACCCTCCGGCGGCGCCCGGCTCACCCGCCGCCGCGAACGGGACCCTCGGGGCCGGACTGGCGCCACCGCTCCAGTACCTCCTTGGCGAGTTCCCGGTAAGAACCTGCCGCATTGGACGTGGGGTCGAAACTGGTGATGGGCTCTCCCGCGACGGTCGCGTCGGGGAAGCGCACTGTCCTGTTGATCACCGTATGGAACACTTTGTCGCCGAAGCCCTTGACGACCCCAGCCAGGACCTCCCTGGTGTGCAGGGTCCGCGAGTCGTACATGGTCGCCAGCAGGCCGTCCATCTGCAGCTTGGGGCTGAGCCTGCTGGCCACCTTGTCGATGGTCTCCATCAGCAGCGCGACACCCCGCAGCGCGAAGTACTCGCACTCCAGCGGCACGAGTACGCCGTCGGCACAGGCCAGCGCGTTGACGGTCAGCAGCCCCAGGGACGGCTGGCAGTCGATCAGGATCACGTCATAGTCGGGGATGACCGCCTGCAGCGCCCGGCCGAGCACGAACTCACGCGCAACCTCGTGGACAAGCTGCACCTCGGCCCCGGACAGATCGATATTGCTCGGTAGCAGGTCGAGGCCCTCCAGGCTCGTCTTGAACAGCACCTCGTGCGCGGTGAGCCCGGGTTCCATGAGCAGGTTATAGACGGTCGCGTCCAGCTCGTGCGGCTGGATGCCGAGGCCGACCGAGAGGGCTCCCTGGGGGTCGAAGTCGACCAGCAGCACGCGGCGGCCCTGCTCGGCCAGTGCGGCACCCAGGTTGATCGTGGTGGTGGTCTTCCCGACCCCGCCCTTCTGGTTGCAGACCGCGGCAATACGAGCCGGACCATGTACGAGCAACGGCTCTGGGTCAGGGAATGCCGGTAGCGGCCGGCCGGTGGGACCAAGCAAGCCGGGCCTAACCTCCAATGTCCGGGCCGCTGCCACAGCTACTGCACCTCCCCGGCGGCCGCGCGCATTGCGCCCGCTGAAACCCGGACTCTAGGGCTTGCATCCGGTCAGGGCAAGCCGACTCACCGTTTGCACGGAAATGGGCCTCACCTCGGTCAGCGCGGTCCGGCCGCAGGATGCCGCCATTTCGCTAGCCGAGGGCGCGCGGATGTGCCGCGGCATAGACCTCACGGAGCTTCTCGATGGTCACCAGGGTGTAGACCTGCGTCGTGGTGACCGAGGCATGCCCGAGCAGCTCCTGCACGACCCGGACGTCGGCGCCGCCATCCAGCAGGTGCGTCGCGAAGGAGTGCCGTAACGTGTGCGGGGACACCTCGGCGAGCCCGGCCCGCCCGGCTGCTGCCCGCAGTGCCGCCCACGCACCCTGCCTGGTGAGCCTGCCACCGCGGGCGTTCAGGAAGACCGCTGGAGTTGACTGGCCGCTGCGGCGGGCCGCCGCGAGCGCCGGCCGCGCCCTGACCAGGTAGGCCTCCACGGCCTCGCGCGCGTAGCTCCCGACCGGGACCACCCGCTGCTTGCCGCCCTTGCCGGCCAGCCGGATGGCGGCGGGCATCCGGCTGCCGTGGCCGTCGCTGGCGAGCTCCAGATCGTCGATGTCGAGGCCGACCGCTTCTGATATCCGGGCGCCGGTGCCGTAGAGCAGCTCGAGCAGTGCCCGGTCACGCAGCGAGGCCAGGGACTCCCCCGCGCCGACACCAGGGCCGCCTGAGCCCCGCCCGCGCGCCGCCACGGGACCGGCCCCGGCCGCGTCGAGCAGGCGCTCGATGTCGTGCACCGAGATCGCCCTGGGCAGCCGCCGCGGCGGCGCGGGTGGCCGTACCTGACGCGCCGGGTCGCTATCGGCCAGCCGCTCCGCGGCCGCAAACGCGTGCAGGCCGCGTACCGCGACGACGGCCCGCCCGGCCGAGCTCGCGGCCAGCGGCGGGTGATCGTCGTCACCCTCGCGCAGTCCGGCCAGGAAGGCCGCGACGTCCGCGGTCGTGACCTCGCCGACGGCGGTCGTACCGCGGGCCGCGAGCGCGCCGGCGTAACGCCGGAGGTCACGACGGTAGGCCTGCAGAGTGTGGGCGGCTAGGCCGCGCTCGACCATCAGGTGATCGAGATAGCGGCGGCTCGTCTCGGCGACGCTGGTCAGTTAAGCACCTCGCCAGGTGAGGTCCACCCCATGCCGTGCGCCTCCGCGACCGGACGGCAGTTCACCGTTCCCTGATGGGTGTTCAGCCCTTGCCGCAGCGCGGGGTCTGCCGCCAGCGCGGCGCGCCAGCCCCGGCTGGCGATCTCCACCACGAACGGCAGCGTCACATTGGTCAGCGCGTACGTGGAGGTGTGCGGGACGGCGCCCGGCATGTTCGCCACGCAGTAGAACAGCGCGTCGTGCACCCGGTAGGTCGGATCGGCGTGCGTGGTCGGATGTGAATCCTCGAAACAACCGCCCTGATCAATGGAGATGTCCACCAGCACCGAGCCCGGCTTCATCCGGGACACCAGCTCGTTGGAGACCAGCGTCGGCGCCTTCGCGCCCGGCACCAGCACCGCGCCGATGACAAGGTCGGCGTCGATCACCGCCCGTTCGACCTCATACGAATTCGACGCCACGGTCTGGCAGTGTCCCTGATAGATCGCATCCGCCTGGCGCAGCCTGGCCACGTTCTTGTCGATCAGCAGCACTTCGGCCTGCATCCCGAGGGCGATGGCGGCAGCGTTCATGCCGGAGACGCCTGCTCCCAGCACCACGACCTTCGCGGCGTAGACGCCGGACACGCCGCCCATCAGCACGCCGCGGCCGCCGCCGTCGCGCTGCAGATGATGCGCACCGACCTGCGGCGCCATCCGGCCGGCCACCTCCGACATGGGCGCGAGCAACGGCAGCGTACCGTCAGGCAGCTGGACGGTCTCATAGGCGATCGCCGTGATCCCCGATTCGAGCAGCGCATCGGTGCAGACCCGGGACGCGGCAATGTGCAGGTAGGTGAACAGGACCTGGCCCTTGCGCATCCGGTGATATTCCTCGGCGACCGGCTCCTTGACCTTCAGGATCAGGTCGCCGGCGGCCCACACCTCGTCGGCGCCCGGCAGGATGCTCGCGCCCGCGGCGACGAAGTCCGCATCGGGAATGGACGAGCCGGCTCCGGCGCCCTCCTGAACGTAGACCTCATGATCGCCCCTGACGAGCTCATGCACGCCAGCCGGCGTTATCGCCACCCGGTACTCGTGATTCTTGATCTCTTTGGGAACGCCGACCTTCATGGCTCCGGCCCCTTCCTTTTGTGCCGAATCGTGCCACCTGCCCGACCCCGTAGTCGGGCAGTCTCGTCTCGGGCCTGCGCCCGGTCGTCAGCGTTCCGGCGCGTCGGCGTCCCGCAGCGCAGCGAATCCATCTTGCCTGGCCGCATATGCGGACAAGATACCCACGGCGGTGACACCGTTGTGCAGCTCGCCGGCGAGCAGCAGTGCGACCACCTTCTCCAGCGGCAGCCACGCCAGCACCAGCTGCGCCTCCTCGTGCTCCGCCACGAACGAGCGGTCCTGCTCGGGGACCAGGCTCACGCCCCTGGCCAGGTAGATGCGCAGCCGTTCGGTGCTGATCCCCGGCGATGAAAAGTAGTCCATGAGCACCAGCCAATCGCTGGCCTGATAGCCGGCTTCCTCAAGCAGCTCGCGCTCGGCGGTTACCTTGAGCGGCTCGCCCGCCACATCGCGAAGGCCGGCCGGGATCTCCCAGAGCAGCCTGCCGACCGGGTGCCGGTACTGGCGGATCAGCAGCACCTGCCCCGCTTCGTCGAGGGCGACCACTGCCACCGCGCCGGGATGCTCGATCACCTCCCTGGCCGCCACGTCCCCGTCTGGCATCCGCACCATATCCATCCGGACGGACGCGATGGGGCCGCTGGCCACCTCGGCCGATGACGCCACCGGCCAGGACTCCGCCAGGTCATGGACCTCATGGACCCGGCGCACGCTTGCCTTCTCGCTCACGCCGTCAGCTCCCGCCGCATCCGCCACATCCGGTGATGCCAGTCTGGCCGGCCTGTGCGTGCCGCCAGCCGGATCATGCGCTAGCCGCCGCGCGCGGGCTGGCGGCCGCCGCTGCTGACTCGGCCGCTGATACCGTCCTCGACCGGCTTAGCGCGGCGGCCACCAGCCCGCTGAACAGCGGGTGCGCCCTGGTCGGCCGGGACAGGAACTCGGGATGCGCTTGAGTAGCGACGAAGAACGGATGCACCTCTCGGGGCAGCTCGACGAACTCGACCAGCCGCCCGTCCGGCGAAAGGCCGGAGCAGACCAGCCCGGCCCGCTCGAGGACGTCCCGATATGCGTTATTCACCTCATATCTATGCCGGTGCCGCTCCTGCACCTCGTCGGTGCCGTAAAGCTCGCGGACCAGGCTGCCCTCGGCTAGCCGCGCGGGGTAGAGGCCCAGGCGCATGGTGCCGCCCATGTCCCGCTCCCCGGCCACGACGTCCTGCTGGTCGGCCATGGTCGCGATCACCGGGTAGGCGGCGTCGGGATCGAACTCGGCGCTGTTGGCCCCCTCAAGGCCGGCCATATCGCGGCCCACCTCGATGGCCATGCACTGCAGGCCCAGGCAGAGCCCGAGCAGCGGGATGCCGTGCGTACGAGCATGCCGGACCGCGCCGATCTTCCCCTCGATGCCGCGGACGCCGAACCCGCCAGGCACCAGCACCCCGTCCGCCCCGTCAAGCTGGCGCGCGGCGCCCTCGGCTGTCCGGCAGTCATCACTGGTCACCCAGCGGATGTTGACCCTGGCATCGTTGGCGAACCCGCCGGCGCGCAGCGCCTCGGCCGGCGACAGGTACGCGTCAGGAAGATCGACATACTTCCCGACCAGCGCGATCGTGACGCTGCGGGCCGGACGGTGCACCCGGCGCAGCAGCTCGTCCCAGTCGCTCCAGTCGACGTCACGGAACGGCAGCCCGAGCCGCCGCACCACGTAGGCGTCCAGGCCCTCGGAATGCAGCACCTTGGGGATGTCATAGATGGACAGGGCGTCGGCGGCGGAGACCACCGCCTCCTCATCTACGTCGCACATCAGGCTGATCTTGCGTTTCAGGCCGTCGCTGATCGGCCGGTCGCTGCGGCATACGATCGCGTCGGGCTGGATGCCGATGCTGCGCAGCGCGGCAACTGAGTGCTGGGTCGGCTTAGTCTTCAGCTCTCCGGAGGGCCCGATGTAGGGCAACAGCGACACGTGCAGGAAGAAGCAGCGGTCGCGGCCTATCTCGTGCCGGATCTGCCGGATCGCCTCAAGGAACGGCTGTGACTCGATGTCGCCCACCGTGCCGCCCACCTCGGTGATGACGACGTCGGTCTCCGGCGTAGCCATCTCGAAGATGCGCGCCTTGATCTCGTTGGTGATGTGCGGGATCACCTGTACCGTATCGCCCAGGTAGTCGCCGCGTCGCTCCTTGGCGATCACGCTGGAGTAGATCTGCCCGGTGGTGACGTTCGCGGAACCGGCCAGCCTCGTGTCAAGGAACCGCTCGTAGTGCCCGACATCCAGGTCGGTTTCGGTGCCGTCGTCGGTAACGAAGACCTCGCCATGCTGGAACGGGTTCATCGTGCCCGGGTCGACGTTGAGATAAGGGTCGAGCTTCTGCATGTTGACCCGCAGGCCGCGGAGCTTGAGCAGACGGCCCAGGCTTGAGGCGGTGAGCCCCTTGCCGAGACTGGAGGCAACGCCCCCGGTCACGAAGAGATGGCTGGTTGATGCCGGCCGTGAGGTGTGCGATGCCGTTGGCACAATGCGGCTCCCGTGGTCAGTGCCCGGCGGCAAATCCGCCGGTCCACGGGGTCTCAGAATATCAGTCGTGCGATCTCACCGGGCGCACCAACGCCAGTGACCGCCCGATGGCGCCGATCCGGGCCGTTCAGGTGACCGACGATGCAGCGTCGCCCCGTGCCCGCCGGGCACGTTCTGCCCGGGCTTCTTCCGCCTTCTCGTCGCTGGCCTCGCCGAATCTGGCCAGCGCCACCGCGCAGACGACAGCGAGAATGAACCCGAGCACGGCCACCCCGGTGAGCCCGTGCCTGGTCGTGTCGCCGAGAAAGACCACGCCCACCACGGCCGGCGGGGTGGTCTCGGCCAGCACCACCGCGGCCGTGGCCACCGTGACGCTCCCGCCCTCCAGCGCGGACGCGTAGAGGAGGAACGATACGATCCCCGCTGCCGCCAGCGTGTAGCTGGCCGGGTTGCGGACAAGCTGCTGGGGCGAGAAGCCAGGCAGGATCCGGGCGGCAATAGCTAGCACCGCGTAGCCGAGCCCGGCGATGGCCCCGAGCACCGGTGTCCTGGCCGGGCTGGGCAGCCGGGCCGCCGCTAGGCCGGCCACCGCGACGCCGGCCACCGTCACCATAAGCGCGAGCTGGAAGGCGAAGCCGACGGTAGCGGCGCCCTGCGCCCCCGCTGACGTTCCGAGCAGCCCGACGCCGACCACCACTCCGGTGACCGACAGCCACTCGCGCATGCCCAGCCGCACGTGCATCAGCAAGGCCGCGAACACTGCCGTGACCGCAAGGTTGGCAGCGATCATCGCCTGCACGGCGAACAGCGGCAGCCGCTGCAGGGCCACCAGCTGGGCGACGAACCCGACGATGTCAATCCCGAGACTGGCGAGGAAGCGCCACTGGCCGAGCAGCCGGACCAGCAGGCCAGGATCGACCCGGCCGGCCGCCGCATCCCCGGCGCGTATCCGGGCAGGCCGACGGCTAGCCGATTGAATCGCTATCGCCTGCATGACGGCGGCGATTCCATAGCAGAAGGCCGCCACCAATGCGGCGACGAGGCTCGCCAGCATACGTCCGACCCTACGCCGCCGCGCCGACATCCGGCCGGCCACCGCCTGCTTGCGGACGACGGTGCCGTCCCGCTGGGAATGCCGGAGACGTGGCCACAGCAAGATATCTAACGGTTACGGTGGGTCGGTCCTGCTTTCTGAACCCGGACATGCCCGGGCAGCCGCTGACCGTCCGCTGGTAGGTCTGCGCCGCCTGGCGTTACGACTCGGCTGGGCCGTCACCGCGGAAGACCGGCACCCGCGGCGCGAACAGGCCCATCGTCCGGCCAAGCAGCTGCCAGAATCCGGCTGCGTCGGTGGCCCGGCGGACCGGGCCGGCCCCGGTGACCGTCTCGCAGCCGGTCGCCTGAACGGTCACGACCGGCAGCTCGAGGCCGCGGGCCGAGAAGGTCAGCTGGTAGCTCGTCCCGAGCAGCAGGGCGGGGCAGTTGACGACGCCGCGCGGCATGCCGGGCAGCGCGCACACCGCCCTGGCCAGTGCCCGGGCGGCAGCGGCATTGGCCACAATGACCTGCTCAGGAAACGGGAAGTGCAGCTCCTGGATCCGGTTCATCCCGCGGCTCCTGAGAATCACCAGCCGGTTGACCCGGCCGATGCCCGCGCACAGTTCCGGCTGGCCCGCCGTGGCCTTGGCGGACGCAGCCGTGGCCGGCCCGGTGGTGGCGAGCCCGGTGGTGGCGGGCCCGGTGGTGGCGGGCCCGGTGGTGGCGGGCCCGGTGGTGGCGGGCGCCGTAACGCTCCCGCATCCGGCCAGCACCAGGGATGCCGCGAGCACCGCGCATCCGGCCAGCGCTGTCAGGCCGGGCGGCGCCGCCACCCGGGAGCGCGCCGCCGGACGGGGCGCCAGTACCGTGCGCCGCTGGCCTGCGCTCGCGACGCTTGCTCTTAATGCCGACAGGGCGTACATGATTACCTGCCTCCCGGGCCGGCTCCGTCAGTTGGCCTGGGCCGTGCCGCTGGGGCGAACCGCTTTCGCCAGTCATCACTTGGACGGCGGCCCGGGCGCCGCGGTTCCGTTTCGAGCACATCCAATATCGCTGCCGCCCTAGCCTCACGGCGCTCGCCGTTGCCCGGCGCCGTCATCGCCGCGTGGTGCCGGGCGCTGATGTTCCCCGGCGTCGCCAACGTGCGGACCACGGAAACCATATCGCCAGGCTGCCTGGGCTCCGCGGGCTGATCGAGCTGGACAGCCCGCTCCGGCGGCCCGGCAGCGGCGGCCCGGCAGCGGCGGTCCGGCCGCGGCAGTCCGGCCCGCTCCGGCAGTCCGGCCGCGGCAGTCCGGCCCGCTCCGGCAGTCCGGCCGCGGCAGTCCGGCCCGCTCCGGCAGTCCGGCAGCGGCAGTCCGGCAGCGGCTCAGACGCCCGCGGCCTGCATGCCCCTGAGCTCGTGCTTGAGTTCCTTGATCTCGTCGCGGAGCCTGGCCGCGATCTCGAACTGCAGCTCGGCCGCAGCCGTATGCATCTGCTCGGTGAGCTCGGTGATCAGTGCGATCAGGTCCTCGCGGGCCGGCCCGCCGCCGGGCTCCTGACCGTCCTGACGCGATCCAGCGGCCGCAGCCGCGACGGCCCGCGCCCGTGACGAGAGGCCAGGCACCGGCGCCTTACCGCGGCTCTGCTGGCGGCCCGATCCGCCGATCAGCTTCTCGGTGTCGGCGTCTTCGCGGGCAAGCTGGTCCAGGATGTCCGCGATCCGCTTGCGCAGCGGCTGCGGGTCTAGGCCGCGTTCGGTGTTATAGGCAACCTGCCTGGCACGCCGCCTACTGGTCTCGTCGATCGCCCGCTGCATGGACGGCGTGACCTTGTCGGCGTACATGTGCACCTGGCCGGAGACATTCCTGGCCGCCCGGCCGATTGTCTGGATCAGCGAGGTCCCCGACCGCAGGAAGCCCTCCTTGTCAGCATCCAGGATGGAGACGAGCGACACCTCGGGCAGGTCGAGGCCCTCGCGGAGCAGGTTGATCCCGACAAGCACGTCATACTCGCCGAGCCGCAGCTCGCGCAGCAGCTCCACCCGGCGCAGCGTGTCCACCTCGCTGTGCAGGTACCTGGCCCGGATGCCGAGCTCAAGCAGGTAGTCGGTGAGGTCCTCGGCCATCTTCTTGGTCAGTGTGGTGACCAGCACCCGCTCGAAGCGCTCGGCCCGTTCCCTGATCTCGTGCACCAGATCGTCGATCTGGCCCTTGGTCGGTTTCACGATCACTTCGGGATCGATGAGTCCGGTCGGCCTGATGACCTGCTCGACTACCTCGCCGCTGACGCGCTGCAGCTCATACGGGCCGGGCGTGGCCGACAGGTACACTGTCTGACCGATCCGGTCGCAGAATTCCTCCCAGGTGAGCGGCCGGTTGTCGATGGCGCTTGGCAGCCGGAACCCGTGCTCGACCAGCACCCGCTTCCGCGAGACGTCGCCCTCGTACATGGCACCTATCTGCGGCACCGTGTTGTGCGACTCATCGATCACCAGCAGGAAGTCCTCGGGGAAGTAGTCCAGCAGGGTATTCGGCGGGCTGCCAGGCTCGCGGCCATCGATGTGCCGCGAGTAGTTCTCGATTCCCGAGCAGCTGCCGACCTGCCGCATCATCTCGATGTCGTAGGTCGTGCGCATCCGCAGCCGCTGCGCCTCAAGGAGCTTGCCTGCGCGCTCCATGGCGGCAAGCTGCTCCGCCAGTTCCTGCTCGATGCCCGCGATGGCGCGCTCCATCCGCTCCGGGCCGGCCACGTAATGCGAGGCCGGGAAGACGTAGAGCTCCTCATCCTCGCTGATCACCTCGCCGGTGAGCGGATGGAGCGTCATCAGCCGCTCGATCTCGTCGCCGAACATCTCGATCCGGACGGCGAGCTCCTCGTACACCGGGATCACCTCGATGGTGTCACCCCGGACCCGGAAGGTGCCCCGGGTGAACGCCAGGTCATTGCGCGCGTACTGCATGCCGACCAGCTTGCGGAGCAGCGCGTCACGATCGATCGTGCCGCCGACCTTGAGCTTGACCATGCGGTCCACGTATTCCTGCGGCGTTCCGAGACCATAGATGCAGGAAACCGATGCCACCACGATCGTGTCCCTGCGGGTGAGCAGCGAGTTGGTGGCCGAGTGCCGCAGCCGGTCCACCTCATCGTTGATCGAGGAGTCCTTCTCGATGTAGGTGTCCGTCTGCGGGACATATGCCTCAGGCTGGTAATAGTCGTAGTACGAGACGAAATACTCCACCGCGTTCTTCGGGAGCATCTCGCGCAGCTCGTTGGCGAACTGCGCGGCAAGCGTCTTGTTCGGCAGCATGACCAGGGCGGGCCGCTGCAGCCGTTCTGCCAGCCAGGCGACCGTGGCCGTCTTCCCGGTTCCGGTGGCCCCGAGCAGCACGGTATCCCTCGCGCCGGACCGGATTCTCCGCTCCATCTCGGCGATCGCCTGCGGCTGATCGCCGGCCGGCACCATTTCCGTGACAACCTCGAACGGCGCGACGCGCCGCTGCAGGTCCGTTACCGGTCGCATCGCGTCTCCTGCTGCTTCACGATTCCACTGTATGGCGGGCGTCCGACAAGGCCGGCCGGCCATCCGCCCGCCGATGGTGCTCACGCGCGGCAGCCGCTGTGCAGGCCTGGCCGATCGCCACCGAGACTGGCGCGAAGCGGGCGGGACCTCAGTTGTTCCGGGCGTTAGCACGCCGGCGGAGTTCCGCCCACAGCTCGCCGACCTGCCGGTCGAGTTCGGCCAGTGAGCCGGAGTTGTCGATCGCGAGCCCGGCGACCGCCAGCCGCTGCTCCCTGCTCGCCTGGGCAGCGATCCGGGCCTTAGCCTGATCGCGCGTCAAGGCCCGGTACCTGACCAGCCGCTCCAGCTGAGTCCTTGGCGGCACGTCGACGACTACCACGATGTCGTAGGAGCCGGCCAGCCCGTTCTCCGTGATCAGCGGAACGTCGTGGACAACGATCGAACCCGGCCCCGCGGCCTGCTCCAGCTCGCCCATCCGCTGCGCCACCAGCGGATGGATGATCGCGTTCAGCTTGCCGCGCGCATCATCGTCCCGGAAAACGATCTCGCCAAGCAGAGTCCGGTCCAGGCTGCCATCCGGGCCGAGTACCGCAGGCCCGAACGCGGCCGTCACGTCGGCCAGGCCGACGGTCCCCGGCGCGACCACCTCCCTGGCCACCGCGTCCGCGTCGATGACGACGGCGCCCTGTGCCGCAAGGCGCCTCGACACCTCGCTCTTGCCGGCGCCGATCCCGCCGGTCAGTCCTACCCGAAACACGTCCCTACCCGGTCTACTACATGATCATGACAAGTTCCCCGCGGCAGCGCGGGGAACTCGTCTCGATCGCGGAAAGCCGGTAACTCGGCTGTCAGTTCTGGCCGCCAGAGAGCTTGTCCCGCAGTGCGGCCAGCGCCTCGTCGGAGGCCAGGGTGCCGGGGGCCTCCTGGTCCGGCTCACGCCGGGCCTGGGAGTCATCGGCGGGCTGCTGCTGCTGCTGCGAACCCGCCGCATCCGACTTACGCGCCTCGACGACCTGCTGCTGGTGCGCCTCATACCGCGAGCGGGCCTCGGCGTACTGGCGCTCCCACTCCTCACGCTGGGTGTCGTACCCCTCGAGCCACTCGCCCGACTCGGAGTCGAATCCCTCAGGGTAGACGTAGTTCCCCTGCTCGTCGTAGGTGGCGGGCATTCCGTACAAGGTGGGATCGAAGTCGTCACCGACCGCCTCGCCGATCGTGCCCTCGTTCGCCTGCTTCAGCGACAGGCTGATCCGGCGCCGGTCGAGATCAATGTCGATGATCTTCACGAAGATCTCGTCGCCAACCTGGACGACCTGCTCGGGGATCTCGACGTGCCGGTCGGCGAGCTCGGAGATGTGCACCAGGCCCTCGATGCCCTCCTCAACCCGGACGAAGGAACCGAACGGCACCAGCTTGGTGACCCGCCCCGGTACCACCTGGCCGATCTGGTGGGTGCGGGCGAACTGCTGCCAGGGATCCTCCTGCGTGGACTTCAGGGACAGCGAGACCCGCTCCCTGTCCATGTCCACGTCGAGCACCTCGACGGTGACTTCCTGGCCCACCTCGACGACCTCGCCTGGATGGTCGATGTGCTTCCAGGACAGCTCGGAAACGTGCACCAGGCCATCCACGCCGCCCAGGTCGACGAAGGCGCCGAAGTTGACGATCGAGGACACCACGCCCTTGCGGATCTGGCCGCGCTGCAGCGTGTTCAGGAAGTTCTGCCTGACCTCTGACTGCGTCTGCTCCAGCCAGGCACGGCGGGACAGGACCACGTTATTGCGGTTCTTGTCCAGCTCGATGATCTTCGCCTCGATCTCCTTGCCCACATAGGGCTGCAGGTCGCGGACCCGCCGCATCTCCACAAGCGAGGCAGGAAGGAAGCCGCGCAGGCCGATATCGAGGATCAGGCCGCCCTTGACGACCTCGATGACGGTGCCGGTGACGACGCCGTCCTCGTCCTTGATCTTCTCGATCGTGCCCCAGGCCCGCTCGTACTGTGCCCGCTTCTTGGACAGGATCAGGCGGCCTTCCTTGTCCTCCTTCTGCAGGACAAGGGCCTCGATGTGCTCGCCGGTCTTGACGACATCATGCGGATCGACATCGTGCTTGATCGACAGCTCGCGGGACGGTATGACGCCTTCGGTCTTGTAGCCGATGTCGAGCAGGACCTCGTCCCTGTCGACCTTGACGACGGTTCCTTCGACGATGTCGCCGTCATTGAAATACTTGATGGTCTCGTCGATCGCGGCGAGGAAGGCCTCCTCGGAACCGATGTCGTTGACCGCTACTTTGGGGGTCGAGTTGGCCTCGGTGCTGCTCGTCGTCATGTGTAGGTGGGCTCCGGATACGGACAGGGATTTGCGGACGCGCGCTGTGCATGAAGCACCCGCCACGGGCAAGGGCTACTGGACGTGCCTAGCCAGCTTCGGCCGGCCGCGGCCTGCCTAGAGACGGCCCGCGGGCTGCCTGACCATGGCGGACTGCAAGAAGAAATACACTGCGCAACGTTCAGAATATGAGAGCCAGGCCTACCGGTCAATCTGGGTCCCTATTCAGGCTGCCTGGCGCCCCATCAGGCGACCGCCGCCCGCGGGAACCACGCCGGTCAGTGCGCGGCCTCCGCCCAGCTCCGCCCGGTCCCCATTGAGACCTCGAGCGGCACAGTCAGGTCGGACGCCCCGCACATCGCCGCGTGGACCAGCTCGCGCAGCGGGGCCAGCTCGCCGGGAGCCACCTCGAACAATAGCTCGTCATGGACCTGCAGCAGCATCCGCGACCGGAGGCCATGGCCGCGAATGTCGCGGTCCACCGCGAGCATGGCCACCTTGATGATGTCGGCGGCCGACCCCTGGATCGGAGCGTTGAGGGCCATCCGCTCCGCCATCTCCCTGCGCTGCCTGTTGTCGGAGGTCAGGTCGGGTAGGTAACGGCGGCGGCCGAGCATGGTCTGGGTGTATCCGTCGGACCGGGCCCGCGCCACGATTTCGTTCAGGTAGTCACGAACCCCGCCGAACTGCCGGAAATACTCGTCCATGAAGGCGCGCGCCTCCTCGGGCGCGACGTGCAGCTGCTGGGAGAGCCCGTACACCGACAGCCCGTAGGCCAGCCCGTAGTTCATCGCCTTGATCCGGCTGCGCAATTCCCCGGTCACTTCGCCAGGCTCGACGCCGAAGACGCTAGACGCCGTCGCAGCGTGAAAATCGTGCCCCGAGCTGAACGCGGCGGCCAGCGCCTCGTCCCCGGATAGGTGTGCCATGATCCGCAGTTCGATCTGGCTGTAGTCGGCGGTCAGCAGGCAGTCATAGCCGGCCCCAACCACGAACCCGCGCCGGATCCTGCGGCCCTCCTCCGTCCGGATCGGGATGTTCTGCAGATTCGGATCGGTCGAGGAGAGCCGGCCGGTAGCAGCGATCATCTGGTTATAGGTGGTGTGGATGCGGCCGTCCTGGCCGGCCATCGGGATCAGCGTGTCCACGATGCTCTTCAGCTTCGCGACATCCCGGTGCCTGAGCAGGTGCACAAGGACGGGGTGGCCGGTCTGCGCGAGCAGCCCCGTCAGCGCCTCTGAGTCGGTCGTGTAGCCGGTCTTGATCCGCTTGGTCTTCGGCAGGCCGAGCTCGGTGAACAGGACTTCCTGGAGCTGCTTCGGCGAGCCAAGGTTGAATTCGTGCCCGGTGACCGCGTACGCGGCCTGCTCCGCCGACTTGACCTCGCTGCCCAGGCTCGCCGACATGTCAGCAAGGTGATCTGTGTCGGCAGCGATCCCGGCTCGCTCCATCTCGGCCAGCACGTCGACCAGCGGCAGCTCCACCGCGGTGAGCAGCCGCGTGGCACCGCGGTGCGCCAGATCGGCGTCGAGGGCGTCGGCAAGTTCCCTGGTGGCCAGGGCGCGTTCCGCGAGCGCAGCGGCCGCCTCGGCCTCGCCGGACATCTCCAGGGTCAGCTGCCCGGTGGCGCTGCCGCCGCCGCGCAGCTCCCGGTTCAGGTATCGCGCCGCAAGATCAGCGAGGTCGAACGAGCGCTGGCCCGGCAGCGCCAGATAGGCGGCGAGGGCTGTGTCGCTGGTAAGGCCGCCGAGATGCAGACCGCGTGCCGCCATCGCATGCATCGGGCCCTTGGCGTCGTGCAGCGCCTTCGGCCTCGCCGGGTCGGCGAGCCACTGCGCCAGCGCTTTGTCGTCATCCTCGGTGAGAGCTGCCGGGTCAATGAAGGCGGCCGCGCCGTCCGGGGTGGCTAGCGCCAGGCCGTCGAGAACGCCGGTGCCGCGTCCCCAGCTTCCGCTGGCTGCCAGGCCGGTCCGTCCATCCGCGGTCTGCCCATCGCCACTGTGCTCCGTCAGCCAGGCGGCTACCTCCTCCGGCCCGAGCACGGTCACATCGACGTCGAAGCCCTCCGCCGGCCCGGCTGGCTCGCCGGTCCCGGCAGCTCCCGCCGGAGCGGCGATCCCGGCCGGGAATGTCGCGGCCAGCCGCTCCCGCAGCACGCGGAACTGCAGGGTGTCGAACAGCTGATGGATCTTTTCCCGGTCCCATGGCGCCGGGTGCAGATCCTCCGGCGCGGCCTCCAGCGGCACGTCAGGGGCAAGCTGGGTGAGCTGGCGGTTGCGCAGTACGGCACCGAGGTGCTCGCGAAGATTGTCGCCCGCCCTGCCCTTGATCTCATCGACTCTGTCGACGAGCCCGGCCAGCGAGCCGAACTCCGTCACCCATTTGGCGGCGGTCTTCTCGCCGACTCCGGGGATGCTCGGCAAGTTATCGCTCGGATCACCGCGCAAGGCCGCGAAGTCGGGGTACTGGGCCGGCGTCAGCCCGTACTTGTCGCTGACCGCCGCCGGCGTGAAGCGAGTCATGTCGCTGATCCCGCGCCGGGTCATCAGGACGGTCACGTCGTCGCTGACTAGCTGGAGCGCGTCCCTGTCGCCGGTCACGATCAGCACGCTCATGCCCGCTGCGACGGCCCTGACCGTCAGCGTGGCGATGATGTCGTCGGCCTCGAAGCCCGCTACAGACAGCCGCGGGATGCCCATCGCGTCGAGCACTTCGAAGATCAAGCTCAGCTGGCTGCGGAAGTCTGCCGGGGTCTCCCGCCGGTTCGCCTTGTACTCGACGTACTGCTCATGCCTGAAGGTCGGCTCGCTCCGGTCGAACGCGACCGCGACATGGGTGGGCTGCTCGTCGCGCAGCACGTTGATGAGCATCGCCGTGAAACCGTAGACGGCGTTGGTCGGCTGCCCCGTCGTGGTGGAGAAGTTCTCTATCGGAAGCGCGAAGAATGCCCGGTAGGCCAGCGAGTGCCCGTCAAGGAGGAGCAGCCTGCCGTGACTCTCCGGCCGGGCAGGCTCGGCGCCCGCACGGTCTGGCCCGTGCTGACGCTGGTCTTGCCCCGGGCCCGGCGCGGGTGTCGGCTTCGTCGCCACGCGGGAAGTCTAGTCGGCTGCCGTGACGTTGGCAGGAAGCCCGTGCCGCCGCCCGGTTGCTTGAGTGCCTGCCATTCCCGCCAGGGCGACGGTGTCTAGGCTGCTCAGCAGGTAGCTGGTCAGTGGATAGAGGCGCCGTCAGGAACCCGGAGGTGAGCAGGTGGCCGACCACCGCGAACAGCAGATCAGCGAGGCCTTCGAGCGGTACAGCTCGGATTCGCTCGTCAGCCGCATGGGGATCAAGATCCTGGAGGCCACCGCCAGGCGGGTCGTCGGCACCATGCCCGTCGCGGGCAACACGCAGCCGTACGGGCTGCTGCACGGAGGCGCCTCCTGCGTGCTGGCCGAAACGCTCGGCTCCCTCGGCTCTGCCATGCACGCCGGGCCTGGCCGCGTCACGATCGGAATCGAGATCAGTGCCACGCACCATCGCGGTGCAGCCGAGGGCGAGGTAACTGGTGTCGCGACACTCGTGCACGGCGGCCAGACGATGACCACCTACGAGATCATCATCACCGACGACCATGGCAGGCGCGTTTGCACCTCCAGGCTCAGCTGCCTGCTGCGTGATGCTGTCCCAGGCGGGGCATCCAGCGACCGGCTGGCTGGCTAGTAACGGCGCCTATGCCAGTGTCTCCCCGGAAGCCTGAGATATGGTCACCCGGGTACTCCCGCCGCGAATGTGCACGCTTGGGCAGCTGCTAAGTCGCCCGGTGCAGGCGCAACCAGGGGACGTTTAGCTCATACTGGCCGGGGAATCCCCGTGTCTTTGCGCGCCGTGCCAGCGCGTCGCTACCGTGGTGCGCAGAGCCCGGTGGAGCCGAGTAGAGAACGTGCCGGCCCGGGGAAGGCTGACATGGCACCAAAGGTTCTCCGGGCTCTCCGCCGTCTACCGTCTCAGGGCGCGTAGCGGCGCAGGCGGGCGGGCGCTGGGCATGCATCCGGGGGGTTGTGCACCCGGCCCCGCCCGCCTGCTCGGGACCCGGCCGCTGACCAGACTGGCCGGCCGGACCGCTCAGGCCCCTTCGGCCCCGGCATCATCTGGCGTGGCGTGATCAGGCGTGGCGTGATCAGGCGTGGCGTGATCAGGCGTGGCGTGATCAGGCGTGGCGTGATCAGGCGTGGCGTGATCAGGCGTGGCGTCATCGGGCTTGGCGTGATCAGGCGTGGCGTCATCGGGCGTGGCGTGATCAGGCGTGGCGTCATCAGGCGTGGCGTCATCAGGCGTGGCGTCATCAGGCTTGGCGTCATCCCGCTTCGGGGCTGCCGGATGGCCGCCAGCGAGCACTTCCTCAGCAACGGCCCGCATTGTCATCCGGCGGTCCATCGAAGTCTTCTGGATCCAGCGGAACGCTTCCGCCTCGGTGACGCCGCGCTCGTCCTGAAGGATCCCTTTGGCCCGGTCGAGTAGCTTCCGCACCTCTAGCCGCTCGCGCAAGGTCCCCACCTCGGACTCGAGCACCGAAATCTGCTGGAAGCGGCTGACCGCGATCTCGATGGCCGGGATGAGGTCGGCCTTGGTGAACGGCTTGACCAGGTAAGCCATCGCGCCTGCGTCGCTCGCTCGTCTTACCAGGTCGCTCTGGGAGAACGCGGTCAGGATGACCACCGGCGCCAGATGCTGCGCGGTGATCCGTTCGGCGGCCGAGACACCGTCAAGTACCGGCATTTTCACGTCCATGATCACCAAGTCAGGGCGCAGGCTCTCGGTCAGCTTGACGGCAGCCTCGCCATCGGCTGCCTCCCCGGCGATGACGTAGCCGTCCTCCTCGAGCATCTCCTTGAGGTCAAGACGAATCAGCGCCTCATCCTCGGCGATTACGACGCGAAACGGAGTCTGGCTCACGCGCTGAGCGTACCTAACCCGGTACATTGACGTTGGCCGCACCTACCCAGGTGAGCCGGCCGCCCCGGTAGACCAACAGGTAGAGTCCGCGGTCTCAAACACCGTGCAGTGTGGGTTCGAATCCCACCCGGGGCACCCGGTACACACGGGGAGACTAACGAACAGAGGGGCTCACGGTCCCGCCGCCAGTTCGCGCGTCGCTGTCGGCTGTCGGCAGTCGGCCGCGCGCCCTGCCCTCGCCGCCCGCCGGGATCTCAGCACGAGTGAGCCCTTCCGCGCTGGTCAGCAGCTCCGGGCCGGCAGGCGCTGCCACGGCCGGCGGCGCGAGAACATCGGGGCCTTTCCTCGCCCTGCTCAGGTACAGGTAAGCGACGGCGGCTGCCAGGACGAGGGTCATCAGGACCTGGCCGGCAGGCACGCTGAACAGCCGCTGCGCATGACCGATCCGCAGCGTTCCCGCGCACCACGTGCCGATCGCCTGCAGCCCGGCATAGACAGCGAAGGTGCGGTCGCCAGTCAGCAGGAACCTGCGCGCCGCGAGGATCACCAGCACGCCGGCCAGCACGTCCCAGATCGACTCGTACAAGAATGTCGGCTGGAAGGTCGCGAAGTTCTCGTAGCCAGCCACGCGGTGCTCGGGCGCGATCTCCAGTGCCCACGGCACCGCGGCCGGGCGGCCGTACATCTGCTGGCTGAACCAGTCACCCCAGGCCGCGATCGCGGCGGCGAACGCCAGTCCCGGCGCCGCCGCGCCCGCCACCGGGCTCAGCGCCGCGCCGCTCCGGCGGCAGGCTATCCAGGCCCCGAGCGCCCCGGCGGCGGCGGCGCCCGGAAGCCCGAACCCGCCGTCCCACAGGTACAGCACGTTGACCCAGTCCCGGTGGTGGCCGAAATAGAGCTGATAGCTGGTGAGCACGCCGTAGGCGCGGGCGCCGATCAGCCCGAACGGGACCGCCAGGGTGGCGATATCCAGGATCAGGCCTTCGCGGCCGCCGATCCTGCGGTAGCGCCGGCCGGTGACCCAGAGCCAGACGATGACAGCAAGCACGACGCAGAGCGCATACCCGCGGATCGGGACCGGGCCGATGTGCCAGAGGCCGCGAGATGGGCTCGGAATGAAGGCGGCTGGCATGTTCTGTGACGTTACCGTGGCCGCGGTCGGAGTTGGCGCGGTTCGCTCAGCGCCGCGGCGTCGTCCTGGCCCGATGCCGGGTTTCGCCGCAATCGGCCTACCTGAGCGGGGCCGCCGTCGGCGCTATCGCGGCCGGGAGGATCGTCGTCCCGGCCAGGTAGCGGTCCACGGCCGCGGCCGCCGACCTGCCCTCGGCGATCGCCCACACGATCAGCGACTGGCCGCGTCCCATGTCACCGGCGACGAAAACGCCAGGGACCGGCGTGGCATACGAGCCGTCCCGCAGCACGTTGCCGCGCGCATCGAGGTGCACGCCGAGGCCGTCGAGCAGCGGGCCGCGCTCGGCGCCGGTGAACCCCATGGCCAGCAGCGCCAGCTCGCACGGCAATTCCCGCTCGCTGCCCGGCACCGGAGCGAAACCCGCGGCGGCCGATTCCACCTCGACCAGCCGCAGCCCGCGCAGCCGGCCCGCCTCGTCCCCGACGAAGTCCTGGGTGCTGACCGCGTATTCGCGCTCGCCACCCTCTTCGTGGGCGCCGGAGACGCGGTAGATCATCGGATAGGTCGGCCACGGCTGGCTGGCCGGCCGCAACTCCGGCGGCCGCGGCATGATCTCAAGCTGGGTGACCGAAGCCGCGCCCTGCCGCAGCGCGGTCCCGAGGCAGTCGGCTCCGGTGTCACCGCCGCCGATGATGACCACGTTCTTCCCGTGCGCGGAGATGGCCGGCCCGGCACCGCCGTCCCGGACTGCCCGGTTGGACATGGGCAGGTACTCCATGGCCTGGTGGATGCCGTCCAGCCCGGCGCCGGGCACCGGCAGCCCCCGCGGCACGGTGGCACCACCCGCCAGCACGATGGCGTCGTATTGATCGCGCAGCTCAGCTGCCGTCACATCGAGGCCGGCCCGGACGCCGCACCTGAACACAGTCCCCTCGGCGCGCAGCTGGTCAAGCCGCCGGTCCAGGTGCCGCTTCTCCATCTTGAACTCGGGGATCCCGAACCGGATCAGGCCGCCGGGCGCCTCGGCCCGCTCGTATACCGTCACCGCGTGACCGGCCCTGGTGAGCTGCTGCGCCGCCGCGAGGCCGGCCGGGCCTGAGCCGATGACCGCCACCTTGCGCCCGGCAGCAACAGCAGCGTCAGACGGCGGTACCGGCACCACCCAGCCCTCACCGAAGGCCCGGTCGATGATTTCCACCTCGACCTGCTTGATCGTCACCGGGTCAGCGTTGATGCCAAGCACGCACGCGGTCTCGCACGGCGCCGGGCACAGCCGCCCGGTGAACTCGGGAAAGTTGTTGGTCGCGTGCAGCCGGTCGGCCGCGGCCTGCCAGTCCTGCCGCCAGACGAGGTCGTTCCACTCCGGGATCAGGTTGCCGAGCGGGCAGCCATTGTGGCAGAACGGGATGCCGCAGTCCATGCAGCGGCCCGCCTGCAGCTCAAGCTCGCGCGGCGAGAATTCGGTATAGACCTCGCGCCAGTCCTGAATCCGGATATCGACCGGGCGCCTGGCAGGCGTCCGGCGCGGCGTGGTCAGGAAACCCTTGGGATCTGCCATCTGATCTGCTCCCCCGCTCAGCCGCGCGCCGCGGCCATCACGGCCTCGTTCACGTCACGTCCCTCGCGCTCGGCGCGCCGCGCCGCTTCCAGCACCCGCTTGTAGTCCTTCGGCACGACCATCACGAACCGCGCCGCCGCGGCGTCCCAGTCCGTGAGCAGCCGCGCCGCGACGGCGGAGCCGGTCTCCGCGAGATGCCGCTCAAGCAGGCCCTGCAGGAAATTGGCATCGCTGTCGTCCATCGGTTCCAGGTCGGCCATCTCCGTGTTGACCCGGCGCGGGTCGGGATCGAGCAGGTAGGCCAGCCCGCCCGACATGCCGGCGGCGAAGTTCCGGCCCACCGGGCCGAGCACGGCCACCCGGCCGCCGGTCATGTACTCGCAGCCATGGTCGCCGGTGCCCTCGGCGACCGCGGTGGCGCCGGAGTTCCGCACGCAGAACCGCTCGCCGACCACGCCGCGCAGGAACATCTCCCCGCTCGTGGCGCCGTAGCCGATCACGTTGCCCGCGATGATCTGCTCGGCCGCCGCGAAGGTCGCGGCGGGGTCCGGCGCCGCGATGATCCGCCCGCCGGACAGCCCCTTCCCGAGGTAGTCGTTGGCGTCGCCGGCCAGCCGCAGCGTGATGCCGCGGGGCAGGAATGCGCCAAGCGACTGCCCGGCGGAGCCCCGCAGCAAGATCTCGATCGTGTCGTCAGGAAGTCCCTGACCGCCCCACCGCTTGGTCACCTGGGAGCCGAGCATCGTTCCGATGGTCCGGTTGACATTCTTAACGGGGAGCTCGAGCCGGACCGCCGCTCCGTCCCTTAGCGCTCCCTCAGCCAGTGCGATGAGCGTGTTGTCGAGAGCCAGGTCCAGCCCGTGGTCCTGGCCGCTGGTACAACCGCGCGCGGCGCCAGCCGGCAGCTCGGGCACGTGCAGCAGGGGCGCGAGATCGAGGCCGGACGCCTTCCAGTGGTCGATCGCCGCCGTGCTCTCCAGCAGCTCGGCGTGGCCGACGGCCTCGGCCAGCGTCCGGAACCCGAGCTTGGCCAGGTACTCGCGGACCTCCTGCGCCAGGAACTCGAAGAAGTTGACCACGAACTCCGGCTTCCCGGTGAAACGCTGCCGCAGCTCAGGATTCTGGGTGGCGATGCCGACCGGGCAGGTGTCCAGGTGACAGACGCGCATCATGACGCAGCCGGCTACCACGAGCGGAGCGCTAGCGAACCCGAACTCTTCAGCGCCGAGCAGCGCCGCGACGATCACGTCGCGGCCGGTTTTCAGCTGCCCGTCGGCCTGCACGACGATCCGGTCCCGCAGCCGGTTGCGGAGCAGCGTCTGCTGGGTCTCGGCGAGCCCGAGCTCCCACGGCGCGCCCGCATGCTTGAGGCTGGTCAGCGGGGCCGCGCCGGTACCGCCGTCATGACCGGAGATCAGCACGACATCAGCGTGCGCCTTGGCCACGCCTGCCGCCACGGTGCCGACCCCTACCTCGGCGACGAGCTTGACGTGTATCCGGGCCGTCGGGTTGGCGTTCTTCAGGTCGTGGATGAGCTGGGCCAGGTCCTCGATCGAGTAGATGTCATGGTGCGGCGGCGGTGAGATCAGGCCGACGCCGGGGGTCGAGTGCCTGGTCCGGGCGATCCACGGGTAGACCTTGTGGCCGGGCAGCTGGCCGCCCTCCCCTGGCTTGGCGCCCTGGGCCATCTTGATCTGCAGGTCATCGGCGTTGACCAGATACTCACTGGTGACGCCGAAGCGGCCGCTGGCGACCTGCTTCACCGCCGAGCGGCGCAGGTCCCCGTTCGCGTCTGGCAGGAACCTGTCCGCGTCCTCGCCGCCCTCCCCGGTGTTGGATCTGGCGCCGAGCCGGTTCATCGCGATGGCCAGCGTCTCGTGCGCCTCCGCCGAAATCGAGCCGTAGGACATCGCCCCGGTGCTGAACCGCTGCACGATGCTCGCGACGGGCTCGACCTCGTCGATGCTGATCGGCGGGCGGGCCTGCTCGGTGTCGACTTGCTCGGTGCCGACTTGCTCAGTGTCGACGCCCCTGATGCGCAGCAGGCCGCGCAGCGTCATCAGCTGCGCCGACTGGTCATCTACGAGACGGGTGTACTCGCGGTAGATCTCCGGCCGGCGGCTGCGGGTCGCGTGCTGCAGCTTGAATACGGTCTCCGGGTTGAACAGGTGCGGCTCGCCGTCGCGGCGCCATTGATACTCGCCGCCGGTCTCCAGCTGGCGGTGCGCGAGCTGCTGCCCGCGGGCCGGGAACGCGCTGGCATGCCGGGCCGCGGCTTCGGCGGCCAGCTGGTCGAACGAAACCCCGCCGAGCCTGGACGGCGTTCCGGTGAAGCACTCCTCGATGACCTCGGTGCCGAGCCCGATCGCCTCGAATATCTGCGCGCCGGTGTAGGAGGCGACGGTGGATACGCCCATTTTGGACATGATCTTCAGCACGCCCTTGCCGAGCGCCTTGATCAGGTTGGCCGTCGCCTTGCGCGGCGTAGCCGACCCGAGATCCCCGCTGCGGGCCAGCTCCTCGACCGACTCGATGGCCAGGTAAGGGCAGACGGCCGCAGCCCCGTAGCCGATCAGCAGCGCGATGTGATGGCATTCGCGCGCGTCGCCGGCCTCCACGATCAGCCCGGCCATGGTCCTGGTCTTTGCCCTGATCAGGTGGTGGTGCACCGCGCCGGTCAGCAGCAGCGACGGGATCGGCGCGAGCTGGCGCTCGCTGTGCTCATCCGGGGGGATTTTCCCCCCGGACCCCCCTGGAGCCCGTCCGCTCGGGCCAGCAAGCTGGCCGTCGCGGGCGGGCTGGGTGTGGTCCGGGGTCCGATCGCCCGGGCCGGCTGGCTGGCCGTCGCGATCGGACAAGACGATGATCCGGGCGCCGCCTTCGATGGCGGCGGACACCTCGTCCCTGATCTCGGCGATGCGGCGCCGGAGCGCGGCGCCGCCGCCCGCGACCTCGTACCTGCTGTCCACCACATACGCGGCCAGACCGGGCAGGTTCCCGTCGTCATTGATATGGATGATCTTGGCGAGGTCGCTCTGGCTGAGCACCGGATAGGGCAGCACGATCTGGCGGCAGGAGGCCGGCCCCGGATCGAAGAGATTGTGCTCCGGGCCGCTCGTCGATGACAGGGACGTGACGAGTTCCTCCCTGATGGCGTCCAGCGGCGGATTCGTCACCTGGGCGAACAGCTGGGTGAAGTAGTCGAAGAGCAGCCGCGGCCGGTCGGAAAGAACGGCCACGGGCGTGTCGGAGCCCATCGACCCGATCGGCTCGGCTCCGGTGCGCGCCATCGGCCCGAGGATGATCCGCAGCTCTTCCTCGGTGTACCCGAACAGCCGCTGCCGTGTCGTCAGCTCGCCGCCGTCCGGCAGTTCCCGGTCGCGGGCGGGCAGGTCGTCGAGGTGCAGCAGCCCCGCGTACAGCCAGTCCTCGTACGGATGCTGGGCGGCGAGCTCGGCCTTGACCTCCTCGTCCTCGATGATCCGGCCGGCCGCGGTGTCGGCGAGGAAGATCCGGCCCGGCTGCAGCCTGCCCTTGCGGATCACCTCGGCCGGGTCGATGTCCAGCACGCCCACCTCGCTGGCCAGCACGACCAGGCCGTCGCGCGTCACCCAGTAGCGGCCTGGCCGCAGCCCGTTGCGGTCGAGGACCGCGCCGATGATGCCGCCGTCGGTGAACGCGATCAGCGCGGGGCCGTCCCATGGCTCCATCAGCGAAGCGTGGAACCGGTAGAACGCCCGCCGGGCCGGCTCCATCTCCTCGTTGTTCTCCCACGGCTCGGGAATCATCATCAGTACCGCGTGCGGGAGCGACCGGCCGCTCAGGTGGAGCAGTTCCAGGCAGGCGTCGAAGCTCGCCGAGTCGCTTGCCGACTCGTCAAGGACCGGCAGCAGCCGGTCGAAACCGCGCCCGCTGGCGTCCGGCTTGATCAACCCGGTGGCCATCATCGCCTCGCGCGAATGCATCCAGTTGCGATTGCCCCTGACGGTGTTGATCTCGCCGTTGTGCGCGATGAACCGGAACGGGTGGGCCAGCGGCCAGGACGGGAACGTGTTGGTGGAGAACCTGGCGTGCACGAGGGCCAGCGCGGAACCGAATCTGGGGTCTGACAGGTCCGGGTAGAACGGCTCCAGCTGGAGCGCGGTGAGCATGCCCTTGTAGACGATCGTGGCGGCCGACAGGCTGGGGAGATAGGCGCCGGTCTCGGCTTCCGCGCGCTTGCGCAGGCAGTACGCCCGCCGGTCGAGCTCGGGCCCCCGGTCGCCAGGCGAGGCAACGAAGAGCTGCACGAGGTGCGGCATGATCGCCCGGGCGGTCGCACCGCAGCGGGCCGGATCGTGCGGGACATCCCGCCAGCCCAGGACGGTCAGGCCCTCCTGGCCTGCGATCCGCTCGATCGAGGTCATAACCTCGCCCGCGCCGCTCCCGGGGGGCAGGAACGCCATCCCAGCGGCGTAGCAGCCAGGCTCCGGCAGGGCGAACCCGCACTCCGCACGGAAGAAGGCGTCAGGAATCTGGGTGATGATGCCGGCGCCGTCGCCGGTCTCCGGGTCGCCGCCCTTGGCGCCCCGGTGGTCCAGGTTCCGCAGCACGGTGAGCGCTTTGGCAACGATGTCGTGCTCACGGCGGCCGGTCAGGTCGGCGACGAACCCGACTCCGCAGGCATCGTGCTCGAAACTGCCGTCGTACAGTCCCTGAGCGCTCGTCGGTCCAGCATGGCCCAATTCGGTCTCCTGTCGCCTCATCCGCCATCGCGAACTCGGGTGGTGATTGGGACGACATCGGCCCGGTCGCGGACCAGGCCTGGTCCGCCAGCTACCAGCTACATGAATCTACCTGCAGGCTACCCGGATACGGGATGCCCGAAAAGTCAGCCCGCTGGCTAACGGCCACGAACCCCGGCGGCCAGCTCCGTGGCCAGGTCACGGACCAGCCCGACACCGGCCGCCTGATCAGGAGCCTGCAGGAGCCGCGTGACGAAGGCAGACCCGACGATGACCCCGTCAGCGAAGCCGGCCACCTCCGCGGCCTGGGCCCTGCTGGAGACCCCGAGCCCGACGGCGACCGGCAGGGTGGTGCATTCCCTGACCCGCCGCACCAGCCCGGCGGCCTGGCCGCCGACAGCGTCCCTGGCGCCGGTGATGCCCATCAGCGACGCCGCGTAGACGAATCCGCCGCAGACCGAGGTGATCAGCTCGATCCGCCGCCGTGACGAACTGGGCGCGACGAGGAAGACCGGATCCAGGCCACGCTCGGCCGCGGCGGCCAGCCACGGGCCTGCCTCCTCCGGCGTCAGGTCCGGCGTGATCAGCCCGCTGCCGCCAGCCGACGCGAGATCGGCCGCGAAGGCCGCCACACCGTAGTGGTCAACCGGATTCCAGTACGTCATCACCAGGACCGGCACTCCGGTCCCTGCCACGGCCTCAACCGTGTGCAGCACATCGGTGACGTGCGCGCCGTGGGTCAGCGCCTGGTGCACTGCCTCCTCGATAACCGGCCCGTCCATCATCGGATCTGAATACGGCAAGCCGATCTCGATCACATCGGCGCCGGCCTCGGCGATCGCCACGGCCGCCGCGATCGCGCCGTCAACCGAAGGGAAACCCGCGGGCAGGTAACCGACCAGCGCGGCCCTGTCTTCCGCCGCTGCCTTCTCGAACGCCGCCGTGACCAGGCTCACCGGCACGGCCCGTCGTCGAGATGACCGAACCAGCGTGCCGCGATGTCGACATCCTTGTCGCCGCGCCCGGAGAGGTTCACCAGCAGCAGGGCCTCAGCGCCGAGTTCGGCGCCCAGCTGCAGCGCGCCGGCCAGCGCGTGCGCGGACTCGATGGCCGGGATGATCCCCTCGGTCCGGCAGAGCAGGGCGAACGCGTCCATTGCCGCGGCGTCGGTGATGGCGCGGTAACTCGCCCGGCCGGTCTCGGCCAGCCAGGAATGCTCAGGCCCGACGCCTGGGTAGTCGAGCCCCGCGGAGATCGAGTGCGTGTCGAGGGTCTGGCCGTCGGCGTCCTGCAGGAGGTAGGTCCGCATCCCGTGGATCACCCCGGCGGAGCCGCCGGCCAGCGTGGCCGCGTGCCTGCCGGTGGCCAGCCCGTCGCCGCCTGCTTCGCAGCCGATCAGGCGCACGCCCTGGTCGGGGATGAAGGCGTGGAACACCCCGATCGCGTTCGACCCGCCGCCCACGCAGGCGATCACGGCGTCGGGCAGGCGGCCCGTCGCCGTGATCACCTGCTGCCTGGCTTCAACGCCGATGACCCGTTGAAAATCCCGCACCATAACGGGGAACGGGTGCGGGCCCATCACCGAGCCGATGCAGTAGTGGGTGGTCTCAACACTGCTCACCCAGTCCCGGAAGGTCGCGTTGATCGCGTCCTTGAGGGTCGCGCTGCCGGTCCGCACCGGGACAACCTGGGCGCCCAGCATGCGCATCCTGGCCACATTCAGGGCCTGCCGCCTGGTGTCGACCTCGCCCATGTACACGACACAGTCCAGGCCGAGCAGCGCGCAGGCGGTCGCGGTGGCCACGCCATGCTGGCCAGCGCCGGTTTCCGCGATCACCCGGGTCTTGCCCATCCGCCTGCTGAGCAGCGCCTGGCCGATGACATTATTGATCTTGTGCGAGCCGGTGTGCGCGAGGTCCTCGCGCTTGAGGAAGACGCGGCAGCCCCCCGCGGCGGCGGCGAACGAGGGAACCTCGGTGAGCAGCGTCGGCCGGCCGACGTAGTCGCGCAGCAGCGCGCCGAGTTCGGCCTGGAAGCCTGGGTCTGACCTGGCCTCGACGTAGGCGGCCGCGAGCTCGTCGAGCGCCGCCATCAATGCCTCCGGCGCAAACCGCCCCCCGAACCGGCCGAAATGCCCGGACGAATCGGGGACCGGCTCCGATGCCGCTACGGCGCTCAC
Organism: Streptosporangiaceae bacterium; assembly: GCA_050011895.1. GTDB lineage: Bacteria > Actinomycetota > Actinomycetes > Streptosporangiales > Streptosporangiaceae > DATBGO01. Next base: position 45,581 of record JBEKIF010000007.1, read on the forward strand.
CCGCGGTCGCCGCGCAGCGCCGGATGGGATCCCGCGGTGACCAGGTCGGCAACGGCCGATCGCGGGTCCTTGCCGGTCACCAGGCTCTCGCCGACGAGCACCGCGTCGGCTCCGGCGGCGGCGTAGGCGAGCAGGTCATGCGGGCCGCGCACGCCGGACTCGGCGACCTTGACGATCCCGTCAGGGATCCGCGGGGCGAGCCGGCCGAAAACGCCGCGGTCCACCTTGAGCGTCGCCAGGTTCCGCGCGTTGACGCCGACGACCCTGGCGCCGGACTCGACGGCCCGGTCAAGCTCGGCTTCGGTGTGCACCTCGACCAGCGGGACCATGCCGATCGATACGGCCCGCTCCACCAGGGACACCAGCGCGTTCTGCTCCAGCGCGGCGACGATCAGCAGCACCATGTCCGCGCCGCGCGACCTGGCCTCCCAGAGCTGGTAGGAGCTGATGACGAAGTCCTTGCGCAGCAGCGGGACGCCGACCGCCTCGCGCACGGCGGCCAGGTCCTCCAGGCTGCCGCCGAAGCGGCGCGGCTCGGTCAGGACGCTGATCACCCGGGCGCCGCCTGCCTCGTAATCCATGGCCAGGGTCGCCGGATCGGCGATCGCGGCGAGTGCGCCCTTCGACGGGCTGGCGCGCTTGACCTCCGCGATCACGGCCACGTCATCGCCGCCGAGCGCGGCCAGCGCATCGCGCGGCGAGGGCTGCCCGCTAGCGACTTCTTTCAGCCGGTCCAGCGGGACGATCCGCTGCCGTGCCGCAAGGTCGGCACGCACTCCCTCGAGGATCTCGTCGAGCACGCTCACGCGGTTCTGCCGCCCCCTCGGGTGGGATGCATTGCGCTCCCGATCGTATCCAGCGCGCTACACCGCGCCCGAGGGACCCCCGCCAACCGCCGTCCCTGCATAACCCGGATCGGCCCGCCACGGGCGCGCCGCGAAGACCCGCGCCACCGCGGGACGCAGCGCTGCGGCCCAGGTAAGCAGCAGCACGGGCCAGGTAAGGAGAGGCGGTCGTGCTGTCAGCCGACGGTTGGGTCGTCGCCCCTGCTGAGCGATTCCCAGATGGTCGCGGCATCGCCGCCGGGCCGCTTGCGGGGCCTGGCCTCGGCAGTGACGGGCGTCCCGGCTGCTGCGGGCCGGTCGAATCGACTCGACATCACCGGCAGCTGGCCGGCCCGCCAGACCACCACCACTCCCGCCGCGACCACGGCCGCAGCCCCGGCCAGCGCGAGGCCATGCCAGGGAAACGCGGCGAAAACCACCTGCCCGGGCAGGCCCGTGACCGGTACCGCACCGCCGGTGCCGCTAGGTGCCGCGCCCGCCGTCACCGAGCCCGCCGCCGCGCCGGCTGCCGCGCTCCCCGATCCCGCGCCGGCTGCCGCGGTGGCCAGCACGTTGGCAGCCGAGATACCCGTCCCGACGGCCGCGGCGATGCCCGCGCCGAACCCGGCCAGCAGGACTCCGGTGATCCTGCGCAGTGCCCGCCGGGTGGCGACCACGGCCGCCAGGCTGGCCAGGGCCGCGACGGCGAGCGCGTCAGCCGCGGGGACAAGCTCCTGGCCGGTCTCCGTCACCACGCCGGGCGGGAGCGGCCTGGGCGCGGCGGTGTGCACCTCCGCCCAGCCCTGCCGCGTCGCCAGGAAGACCAGTCCGGCCCCGGCCGCGCCGAGCAGCAGCACGATCGCCAGTTCCCGGCGCGGCCGGCGGTAGCGTGAGCGGGCAGTGGAGTCGTCAGTCATTGGCGCCAGCATAGGCTGCCGCGGGCCGGCCGTTCCTGCGCCGGTGGCGGCCCCCCGCGTCCGTCCCGCTTGCTAACCGTGCGGTCACCCGGTCGAGCCGGAAAGGCGGCACCATCCGCAGCTCCACGTTGCGGTCGGCGACCGCGCCGGACAGGCCCGAGCCGACCCCGCCGTAGGGCACATTGGCGGCGAGTTCCCGGTGCAGCGAGGCGAGGTCGTCGATGGTCTCCAGGGACCGGGGCGCGACCGGCGTGTCGTGGTCGACCATGGTGCAGACAATGGACAGGTACCCGCCGGAGTCGATGAGCTCGATCAGCCGGGCCTGACAGGGCCAGTCGACGATGGAGCATGTGGTGACTTCCCAGAACCCGCGGGTGCGGTGATCCCGGTCACGACGTGGCCTGATGGCGTTGGTGTGCGTGTGGCCGTTGAGCCACAGCACCACGTTGGGGAAGCGGTGCAGCTGCGCGAGCAGCTCGTCGGAGCCCAGTAGCGGGCCCCCGGCTGCCCGGGCGGCGGTCCGGCCCGCGCTGATGATGGTGTCGGTCCCGTGGTGGGAGAAGAGGACGACCAGGCGGTCATCATGGCCGGTGCGGATCTCGCGCCCGTCCGGCCCGCGGTAGGCAGCGTGCACCTCGGCCAGCCGCGCTTCAAGCCACCGTGCTTGCTCGGCATCGATGGATCCGGCCGCGCCCCCGGTGGCGCAGTTGGTGTCCAGCGCGATGAACCTGGCCGCCGGGGTGTCGTGGACGTAGTAAGCCGTGCCGTCAAGCCGGTTCTGCTCGGTGAATCCGTGCCCGAACGGGCGCGACCCTGGCCGGAAGTGCGCCTCGGCAAACTCCCGCCTCGTGATCGCCCGGCGGCTGGGATCAGCGGTGATCTGGATGGCCGGGCCGGCCATGAACGCCTCGGGCCGCTCGGTGAACAGGTCCAGCGCGAGATCATGGTCAAAGTCAGCGGGCAGGCGCAGCGGTTTCCGGCTGCCGACGAGGGCATCGGCCAGGTCGTCGGTCACCGCCCCGACGCCCTGGTTGAGGGCCTCGTGATTGCCAAAGCAGGATAGCCAGGGGATGCGCAGCCCGGTGGCGGAGAACTCCCGCAGCGCTCGCTGCAGCAGCCCGGGGTGATGCGGGAAGCCGAACTCGCTCCGGAAGATGTCGTGGCCGTTCAGGCCCGGGCCGTCCGGCCGCCAGAAGATGTCATCGGGCCAGTCCTGCGCCTGGACCCCCTCATAGCCAGGCCCGCCCGAGTCCGGCCGCACCAGGCCGCCGTCGAACAGGGTGAGGAAGTTCTGCATCTCGTTCCACTGGGCGTTGTCGATCGCATCACCCGTCGTCACCGCCAGCTGCGGCGGAAGTCCGGTGGCCGGGCCGCGCACCGCGTTCAGGGTGCGCAGGGTCGCGTCGACCGCATGCGCGGTGAGCGCCTCCTGAGGACGCTGCACCGGCACGATCTTGGAGTATCTCGGATCGGCGAAGTGCCGGTTCAGGAACTCGAACCTGGTCGGCGACTGCACGTCAGCGAGCTGCAGGTCGGTGACGTGCACCAGGCAGAGCAGCGGGCGCCCGGCCTGCGGCCGGCGGCCGGGATCAGGCTCGCCGAAGTCCTCGCGGACCAGATGCGGCTCGCCGTCGGTGATCTCGACGGCCCGGTAGGGCCCGCTGCCTCCGCTGCGGAGCACCCCGCCGTGCCCCAGGCGGCGGTCGATGGTCAGCGGCGGCCGTCGCTCGCCCACGGGCGGCTCACTCCTCGCTCACGGCCGGCGCATCGACGGCCACGAGCACTGGGTCCGGGCGGATCATCAGGGCGACCCGGCTGCCCGCCGGGAGCGCTGTCGCGTCCGAGGTGGAGAGCTGCGCGAGGATCGTGGTGTCGCCGAGGTCGACGGTGACGCGGCTGGTCGCGCCGAGGAAGGTCGAGGCGATCACCGTGCCGACCAGCGGCCCGGACTCGCCCGAGCTATCCGACGCAAGCGTGACAGCCTCGGGCCTGACCAGCGCCGTCACCGGCCCGGCCGGCGTCGAGCGGTCCACCAGCGGCAGGTCGCGCCCGCGCACCGTCACGGTCCCCCCGCTGACCGTGCCAGCGAGCCGGTTGGTGAGGCCGACGAACTCCGCGACGAACGCCGTCGCCGGTCGCGAGTAGACCTCGGTGGGCGACGCGAGCTGCTCGATGCGGCCCTCCCGCATCACGCCCACCCGGTCCGCGATGGCCAGCGCCTCCTCCTGATCGTGGGTGACGAACAGGGTGGTGATGCCCACCTCAAGCTGGATCCGGCGGATCTGGTCCCGCAGCTGCGCCCGGACTTTGGCATCCAGTGCCGACAGCGGCTCGTCGAGCAGCAGCACCTGGGGCTCGATGGCCAGCGCACGGGCCAGGGCGACCCGCTGCTGCTGCCCGCCGGAGATCTGGTGCGGGTACCTGTCGGCCTGCGTGGACAGGCCGACAAGCTCGAGCATCTCAATCGCCCGCTGGTCCCGCTTGGCTGCGTGCACCCGGCGCAGCCGTAGCCCGAAGGCCACATTCTGCCGGACTGTCAGGTGCGGGAACAGGGAATACGCCTGGAACACCATTCCCATGTCGCGCTTGCTGGCCGGCAGGTGTGTCATGTCCTGCCCGGCCACGGTGATCTGGCCCGCGTCGGCGTCCTCAAGGCCGGCCAGCAGCCGCAACGTAGTGGTCTTGCCGCAGCCCGACGGGCCGAGCAGGGCGATCAGCTCGCCGGGCCCGATGGTCAGGTCGAGACCGTCCAGCGCGACGACCGGTCCGTACACGCGGCGCAGTCCCGCCAGCTGTACCGCGACGGCGGTCCTGCCCTCGCCGTCCTGCGTTCTGGTCAACGGTGAAGTCACGTGCGGTACCTCATCCCCGGGCGCGGCGGCGGCCGACGTAGGACAGGATCAGAAGCAAGACAAAGGCGAAGATCAGCGCGCCAAGAGAGGTAGAGAAGATCACCGCGGCATTCGGCGTGGCCCGGCTGATGAAATACAGGTTCACCTGCAGGTTGTTGTAGAGCAGGAGATAGGCAATGGTGAACTCGCCCAGCACCAGCGCCGAGGTCAGCAGCATGGCGTTCAGGATGGCCTGCCGCATATTCGGCGCGATCACCCGGACGATTACGGTGAACCAGTTCGCCCCGAGACTGCGGGCAGCCTCCGACAGGGTCGTGACATCCATCGCGCCCAGCCCGGCGGAGAGCGCCCGGTAGGCGTAGGGCAGCGCCAGGATCACGTAGGCCCAGAAAAGCTGGAGCGCTGACAGCTGGTAATGCCTGATGAAGTTGTAGATCGGGGCGAGGCCGACCACCAGCACGATTGCGGGAATGGTGAGCGGCAGCAGGCAGAGGAATTCAAAGACCCGGCCGATCCATTGCACCCGCAGCTGGATCCATATCATCGTCGGTACCAGCAGCACCAGTACGACCCCGCTGGTGATGACCGCCAGTTCCAGGGTGATCTCGACGGAACTCAGCAGCGGGGGCGGGCCTGGGTAGGACACAATCTGCTTCCAGGCCGCCACTGACCACGTGCCGAGCTGGCTGCCTTCCAGGGAGAACCTTGCCGTCGCCAGCAGCGGCAGGATGAAGAAGAGCCCGAACGCCGTAAAGACCAGGTAGCGGAACAGGTTCAGCCGCCTGCGCCTGCCGGCCTGCATGCCGCGACGGCCCTTGGCCGGGGCGGTCAGCGACGACTCGCCCAGCGACGTTACCGCAGCCATCGTGCCGCCCTGCGCTGCAGCAAGACATACCCCGTCATGACGATGACCACCATGATCACCATGCCCAGGGCGAGCACGGCGGACTCATTGGCATTGGCCAGCCCGACCTCGCTGCTGAGCGCGATGCTGATCTGCTGCGGCACGGTATACGCGATCTGATTCTCCCAGGCCCAGATCGTCGCGAACGCCGACAGCCCGTTGGCGAACAACAGCAGCGTCGCGCCGAGGAACGCCGGTGCCAGCAACGGGCCCCCGACGTGCAGCCAGTACTGCCACGCCGATCCGCCCAGATTCTCGCAAGCCTCGCGCCACTGGACCTTAAGCCCGTCGATCGCGGGCATGAAGACCAGGACCATCAGCGGGATCTGGAAGTACACGTAGATCAGCCCGATGCCCTGCGGGAAGTCATAAAACCAGCTCGCGTGCAGCAGCAAGCCGGTGGGGCCGACCGTGGCGAGGAACGCGAAGGCCAGCGTGACCCCGCCGAACTGGGCGAGCACACCGGAAGCAGCCAGGTAGAGCCGGCGCACCACGCCGTCCGGGTTCCCTGACGCCACGGCGTATGCCAGGATCGCGCCGAGGACGGCGCCGATCACCGACGTCACCGCGGCCAGCTCGGCAGATCCGACGAAGAAGCCGCGCACAGTGGAGTCGCCGAGCACCTTGAGGCCGGATAGCGAAAACCCGCCGCTTTGGTTCTGGAACGCGTGAAACAGCACGATCCCGGTCGGCAGCAGCAGGAAGACCCCGACGTAGCCGAGGAACGGCACGGTGCCGACCCAGGCAGGAAGCGAAAGCCGGCGCCCGGCCCTAACGGGCCGGGCACCGGTCTCAGTCGTCGTAGCGACGGCCACGTTTCCTCGCTAGCCGATGGCCTTGGCCCAGTTTGCCGACAGGTAACTGGCGGCGTCGGTGTTCTGGGTCTGGGTCAGGAACACCGGTGTTCCTGATACCGGCGGCAGCTTCGCGGCGTCCGCCTTGTTGATGGAGCCGTTGGCCGTCATGGCTGGCTGCTCGACCGGCCGTGCGCCGCCTGCCAGCCAGAGATTCTGCCCGCCGCTGGCGGCCTGGGAGTAGAGGAACTCCTCCCACAGCCGGGCGGCCGCCGGGTGCGGCGCGTTCTTGTTGATGGCCTGCGAGTAGTAGCCGCCCACGACTGCGTTGGCCGGAACGAACACCTTCCAGTTCGACACTCCCACGTAGCTAGGGAGATTGAGGTAGTCCCAGTTGAACACGACCGGGGTCGTGCCCGCTTTGATCGTGGCACCGGTGGCCGATACCGGGGAGAAGTTGCCTGCCTGCTGGAGCTGGTGGAAGAAGTTCACGCCCTTGGCGATGTCGCCGGGCGTTCCGCCCTCGACAAGGTTCGCCATCATGACCCCGTTGAGCGCCGCGTTGGCCGCCGTCGGGTTCCCGTTCAGCGCGACCGCGTTCTTGAACTTCGAGCCGAGCAGCTGGCTCATTGAGGTGATCGTCCCGAACTTGGAGGAGTAACCGATGGCCATGTAACCGCCGTAGTCCTCGTACCACAGCCCGCTGGCGTCCTTCTGGGCGGTCGGGATGTCGGCCCAGGTGCTGACCTTGTACGGCGCGAACAGGTTCGTGTTGACGAGCGCGACGGCCTGTCCGATGTCCAGTGCGTCGGGCGCCGCGGCAGTACCGTTCTCCTGCTTCACCGCGTTGATCTCGTCCTGGCTGGTGCCAGTCTGGTCCACATCGCTGACCTTGATTCCATAGGTCTTCGAGAAAGCCGCAATGATGGCACCGTAGTTCGCCCATGTCGGCGGATCGGCGATGATGTTGAGGGTGCCCTCCGCCTTAGCCGCCGCAATGAGCTTGCTCATTCCGCCGCCTGCCGAGGCGGAGGTGACCGTGGCCCAGCTGGTCCCGCCGCTGGAGCTTGACGAAGAACCCGACGAGCACCCCGCTGCCAGCAGCGCCAGGGCGGTGAGCCCGGCGAGCGCAAGTTTATGTGGCGATCTCACGCGAATGCCTCCTGTTACCTTCCCCATTGCGCCGCGGCCATCCAGCGGAGCCGCGTGGCACAGCAATTCCAGGAAGTAGGCGGAACCTCCCCGGCAAACCGCATTAGGCGGGCAAATGCCTAAAACGTTTAGCATTCGGTATGCTGGCCCACCTGCGACGCGGGTGTCAAGGGACGTTACCGAGTTGAAGCCGCCGTCCATCTGTTGTTCATCGGGACAGCTGAGCGCGGCCAGGCGCGGCCAACGGCGGCGGCTGCAGCCAGGCACGTTCGACCGGCTCAACGGTGGCGCTGCGGTCGTCAGCCGGGCCAGGCTGGAGCAGCCGCATCAGCAGGGCGCGGCCCATCGCGCGGTGCTCCGCGGGGCGGCCTACGCTGTGTCCGGTAGTCCCTGTCCCGCGACATTTGAGCCAGCAACGGAGGCCTGATGCGCAACGTACTTGGCATCGACATCGGCGGCACCGGGATCAAGGCGGCGCCGGTTGACGTCACCACCGGCGCGCTGCTCGCCGCGCGGATCAAACTGGCCACGCCGCACCCCTCGGTTCCGTCCGCTGTCGCCGATGTCGTTCGCGAGCTGGTGAAGAGCTTCGGGTGGACCGGTCCGGCAGGCATCACCTTTCCCGGGGTGGTCGACCGGGGCGTCGTCAGGACAGCCGCCAACGTCGATAAGGCGTGGATCGGGACGAACGCGCGGGAACTGTTCGGAACGGCAACGGGCCTGACGGTCGGGGTACTGAACGACGCGGACGCGGCGGGCGTCGCCGAGATGAGGTTCGGCGCTGGCGCGGACGAGCAGGGCACCGTCCTGGTGCTGACGTTCGGTACCGGTATCGGCAGCGCGCTGTTCGTCGACGGGCTTCTCGTGCCGAACACCGAGTTCGGCCACGTCCAGATCCACGGGCAAGAGGCCGAGAAGCGCGCCTCCGAGCTGGCCCGTGCGGAAAACGATCTCAGCTGGGGAAAGTGGGCCGGGCGCGTCGATGAGTACCTGGAGCATATGGAGATGCTGCTGTCGCCTCGGCTGATCATCATCGGCGGCGGCGTCAGCAGGAAGTCGGACAAGTTCCTGCCGCTGCTGACCGGCCTGCGGGCCAGGGTCGTGCCCGCGGCCCTGCACAACGACGCCGGGATCGTCGGCGCCGCGATGGCCGTGGCATGAAACCGGCAGCCCTGGCCCGGCACATCGGACCGGCACATCGGAAAGGCCATGCACGGTTAACGTGATAGTCATCACTTCCCGTAGCTGCGCTGTTACGATTGGCCAACAGCCCGCGCGACCAGCGCCCGGCCCGGCAGCGGGCCGCAGAGACTGCGGGTAAGCCTTCCCCGGGGGCAGAATCCGAGAGGGCGGCCTGCCGCATCAGCGGCAGGCCGCCCTCTTAGCTGATGTGCGGCGAGCCTGATGTGCGGCGCGGCGGCGGCGGACCCGGCCAGCTTCCGATCCGTGGCCGGCCGGTCCGGGCCGCCTAGAGCCAGCGACCTCGCCTGGCGGGCGCCGACCGCCCGGGCGGCTGATCCGGCTAGTCTCGCGGATCCTCCGCGGAGCCCCGTTCGTGGTGGCCGGCTGGCCAGGACAATTTCTGCTGGCCAGACGGGTCCGGACAGGTAGCCGATTCATGACGGCCAGCCAGGCCCGGATGACTGGCCGGGCCGGGACTGGTAGCGGCGCTGTGGCGGGGCAAGGCCGCCGCGTATCCGGATCGCCGGTCAAGGACGCGGCGGCGGTCGCGGAAGTAGTCGACCGCCGCGATGCCTCCGGCGGTGAGCCCGGCGGCAAGCGGCCAGAACGCGAGAGCGCCCACGCCCCCCAGCGTGACCGGCGCGCGCAGCAACGCTCCCGGCCTGCTCACCACGAGCAGCTGGTTAAACGCAGCCGCGCCGGACTGCTCCCCGATCCATCTCGCGATCAAGGCAGCTCCCAGGGCCCCCGCCAGCACGCCCAGCATGGCGGACGGGCCGTGACGCCGGACCGCGAACAGGTATCCGAGAACGCCGGAGATGGTCCCCCCGATCAGGCACAGCGCGGCGAACCAGCCGTCAGCCGCGATAAACGCGGTCGTCTCGGGGTCAACCACGTCAGCGGAACCACGGCTGACAACGACCACGACCGCCCGGGGCGCCACGGCCCGCCAGGTGAAACCGGCGGTTACCCCGAGCAGCGCCGTACCAGCGAGCACCGCCGCGACGGCAAGGCCGGCGGCCAGCACGGCGCGGCCCGTGCCTGCAGGCCCGTCGCCTGGCATCGGCGCGGGCGCGTCGGAGTGTGACGGCAGCTGGGGCTCACTGGTTCCGGCCATACTCCGCAGAAGGTTACGTGACGGGACGCCTCGTTCCACGGCCAGGCCCGGCGACCCGCCGCGACGATCCGGTTCTATGGTGCTAATGACGGGATGCCTTTACCGTGCGACCGCGTACCGTGCGACCACGTACCGTGCGACCACGTATCGTGCGACCGCGTACAGTGCAACCGCGATCCGCTCGCCGGCCCGGCGCCGCGCCGCGCCAGATAACGTTTGCTTCCCCCGGCAGGAACCTTGCTACGTTGGGCTTGGCACTGACGGCGGGAGGGGTACCCGACACGGCAAGGAAACTTTGATGATCGAGGCACGTGACCTGACCAAGCGCTACGGCGACAAGACAGCTGTCGACCATCTGTCCTTTACCGTCGAGCCGGGCCGGGTGACCGGGTTCCTCGGGCCGAACGGCGCCGGCAAGTCGACCACCATGCGGCTGGTCCTTGGTCTCGACGCGCCGCAAGCCGGCACCGCGAGCATCAACGGCCGGCCCTACCGTGACCTGCACGATCCGCTGCGGACGGTCGGGGCGCTACTGGAGGCCAAGTCCATCCACTCGGGCCGCAGCGCCCGCAACCATCTGCTGTTCCTCGCCCAGAGTCAGGGCCTGCCGTCGGCCCGCGTCGACCAGGTCCTCGGCCTGGTCGGACTGCGCGACGTCGCCCGCAAGCGGGCCGGCGGCTTCTCCCTGGGCATGAGCCAGCGGCTGGGGATCGCCGCCGCGCTGCTGGGCGACCCGCAGGTGCTGCTCCTTGACGAGCCCGTCAACGGCCTCGACCCTGAAGGCGTCCTGTGGGTCAGGAACCTGATGAAGCAACTCGCCGCCGAAGGCAAGACCATCTTTGTCTCCAGCCACCTGATGAACGAGATGGCCGTTACCGCCGATCACCTCATCGTGATCGGCCGCGGCAAGCTGATCGCTGACTGCAGCACCCAGGAATTCATCGCGCGCAGCTCGGACCGGTCGGTCCTGGTCCGCACCCCCGACCCGGCCCGGCTGACCGAGCTGATCACCGCCGCGGGCGGCACCGCCACCACCGACGGCCAGCCCGAACCGGGCCAGCCCGCCACCCCCGGCACGGCGGCGATCCCCGGCACGGCGGCGATCTCCGGCACGGCGGCCACCCCCGGCACGGCGGCCACCCCCGCTACCCCGGGCACCCCGGGCTCGACGGCGCTGGCCGTCACCGGCCTGGACGCCCCGCGGATCGGCGAGCTCGCCGCTTCCGCCGGCGTGGTCCTGCACGAGCTCACTCCGCGCGCCTCACTGGAAGAAGCGTTCCTCGAAATGACCTCAGGCAGCCTCGAATTCGGGATCCACGAGCCAAGCCAGGCCGTCGCGGCCGAGGGGAGCCCCCGATGACATCCGCCACGGACGTCACGCCCGCTTCCGCCTCGGCCGTGCCCCCGGCTGGCCACCGCGGCGGCTTCGGGCTCCTGCTCCTCAGTGAATGGACGAAGATCCGTTCGGTGCGCTCCACGATCTGGACGCTGATCGTCTTCGTCGTCCTGACCGTCGGCTTCACCGCCCTGTTCACCGTGCTGACCGTGACCAACTGGAACGGCCCGCGGGCCGCGACGCGCAACGCGACAATAATCGCGGATCCGGTGAGCTTCATCCTCGGTGCCGGGACCGGGCTGGGGCAGCTCGCGATCGCCGTGCTAGGTGTGCTGCTGATCACAACGGAGTATTCCACCGGCGTGATCCGGGCCTCCCTGCTGGCCGTGCCGAGGCGGCTACCGATGCTGGCCGCCAAGGCAGTGGTGTTCGCGGCGCTGATCCTCGTCGTGGCGGAGATCGTCACCTTCAGCTCGTTCTTCGTGGGCTCGACGATCTTGCACAGCCGCGTGATCGTGTCACTCAGCCAGCCGGGCGTCGCGCGTGCGGTCGTCGGCACCGGCCTGTCCCTCACCGTGCTCGGGTTGTTCTCGCTGGCTATCGGCGCGCTGATCCGGCATACAGCGGGCGCCATCGCCACGGCCATCGGGGTGGTGTTCGTGCTGCCGATCCTGACCGGCCTGCTGCCCGGCAGCTGGGGCGCGCACGTCAACGCCTACCTGCCCGAGCAGGCCGGAGGGCTGATCACCCAGGCCCACCAGAAGTCCACTGACCTGCTGTCGCCCTGGCAGGGATTCGGGGTGTTCTGCCTCTGGACGCTGGTCCTGCTGGCGGCCGCCGGGTACCTGCTGAACCGGCGCGACGCCTGACGATCTGGTGCTCAGGGCGACGGCGCGAGCCGGTCGCCGTCGATCAGCGCGGCGCGCGTGCTCAGCACCGCCTCGTACCTGCGCCGCACATCGGCACGGTCGGTCGCCTCAGGTACCGATTCCGCGCTCGACCGCTCGATCATCGCCGCCTGATCGAGCAGGACCGCGCGTTCGGCGTCGGTGGTCGTCCGCTCCATGATCTTGTCCAGCGCGTCCAGCTGCCTGATCAGCACGGCCGGCATGCCGCGCCCGGCCTGGCGGACCTTCTCGAAGGACCGCTGGACCAGCCGCTCGTAGCTGATCTCGGTGGTGATGACCCGCACCTCGCCGCTGGCGTCGCTGTAGATCCGGGTCGGCTGCCACCGGCCCGTCACCTTGCAGAGGCTGTCACCGATCCAGTCGATGCAGGTCAAGGCGGTAAATGTGTCATTGACCGCCGAGGACAGGGCACGGATCCCGATCTCGACAAGCTGGTCGATGCCGAACGAGACGTCCTGGGCCAGCGTCCGGTAGGGCCCGATGACATGCGAGCTGGACAGTTCCCTGGACACCTTGGCGGCCGCGCTCGGCGGCCAGACGGTGGCATAGGGATAACCTTGCACCAGGAAGTGACCTGGCCGGTAGCGCAAATGCACGAGGGCCCCGACTTCCGAGGCGATCTGCACCAGCGTCCGGCGGTGGATGAACTGCAGGTACCCGCTGCGTGGCGCGTTCACCGCACCGCCTTCCCCCTCCATCTGGGAGATCACCTCGGCGGCCTGCCGGTCATCGGCACCGGGCGCGGCGTCGCCTGCCTGGGCCCTGATGGCCGCGGCCAGGTCCGCCGCGATGCCGGCGATGACCTGGGGCAGCTGGATCTGGGTGGCGACGTGGTTCAGGAAGTAGATGAGCACCGCCAGGTCCGCCACCATCAGCACCAGCGTCACGGTGATGCTGATGTGCGGGACGAAGTTCCCGTGGCCGCCCTGGCCGATCGATCCGAGGGTCAGCACCGCATAGACGAATGTCCCCACGAACGTCCCTAGCGTGACCTGCGTGCCACGGTCCCTGATGAAGTTGCGCAGCATGCGCGGGCCGAACTGGGTGGAGGTCAGCGTCAGCGCGACGATCACGATCGAGAAGACGACGCCGACGACGGTGATGATCGCGGCGGCGATCGCCGTCAGGATCTGCCTGGCCGCGTCGGGAGAGCCGCTGATGACCCACCCCGGCACGGCGAACTTGCCGTCATATGCGGCCAGGTCAAGCGCGTAGGTGACGGCGAAGAGCGCGGCGGCGGCCACGACCTCCATGGCCGGCACCAGCCACAGGTTGGTGAGCAGAACCTCGCGGCGCCACTCCGAGCCGCGCAGCAGCCTGTGGATCATCGCGACCGCTCCTGGCGGTCCTGTCTCATCGTGATGGCGAGCCTCCCCGGGAACGTACCCACAAATGCCGACCAGGCTTCCCGGCTCACCTCATGCCCTAGCGTATCGCGTCGGGGCGCCGCGGACCCGGTGCGGACCCCGGCTGCGGCTCAGCCCACGCAGGCCGGGCCGAGCAGCTGCTTAAGGTCAGCGAGCAGCGACGGTGACGGGCGTACCCGAAGCTTGTCATCCAGCCGCAGCACCGTGGTGCGGGCTCCGCTCACCAGCCTCAGGTGCACCTCGGTGGCGCCAGGATGGGTTCGCAGCACCTCCTTGAGCCGGTCAACCACCGGCGGCACGCACCTGGCGGCCAGGACCGATACCACGAAAGGGCCCCCTTCCCCCGTGGGCAGCTCGGGGACGCTCACCTCCATCGCGACCAGTTTCGGCATCTCCTCGCGCCGGTCCAGCCGCCCCTTCACCACGACGATCGCGTCCTCGATCACCAGGGTCAGGCACGCCTGATAGGTGGCCGGGAAGAACAGCACCTCGATCGCGCCCTCGAGGTCCTCCAGGGTGGCAGCCGCCCAGACGCTGCCTTGCTTGGTGACCTTCCGCTGCACCCCGGACAGGATCCCGCCGACGGTGACCAGCTGGCCGTCGCCGCGATCACCGCGGGAGGCTCGTTCAGCATGCTCTTCGGCAGCGCCAAGGAGCTGGGCAACCGAGCAGTCGGTGGCCGCCGCCAGCACGTGCTCCAGGCCAAGCAGCGGGTGATCAGAGACGTAGAGCCCGAGCATCTCGCGCTCGAACCCGAGCAGCGTCGGCTTGTCCCACTCGCTGTCGGGCACTGGCACGTCGAAGGTCTCGGCGGCCCCGGTGTCCTCGCCGAACAGCGAGTCCTGGCCGATGGCCTCGTTGCGCTTGACGTCGATCACCGTGTCGATGGCCTGCTCGTGGATCAGGATCAGGCCCTTCCGCGGGCTGTCGAAGGAGTCAAACGCGCCCGCTTTGATGAGCGACTCGACAACCCGCTTGTTACACACGTTAACCGGCACTTTGCGCAAGAAGTCGGAGAAACCGCGGAACGCGCCCTTTGACTTGCGCGCCGCGATGATGGACTCAACCACCGCGGTGCCCACATTGCGGACGGCGGCCATGCCGAACCTGATGTCCGCGCCGACGGGCGTGAACATCGCGGTGGACGCGTTCACGTCCGGCGGCAGCACCTTGATACCCATCCGGCGGCACTCGTTGAGGTAGAGCGCCGACTTGTCCTTGTCGCCCGCCACCGAGGTGAGCAGGCCCGCCATGTACTCGGCCGGGAAGTTCGCCTTCAGGTAGGCCGTCCAGTAGGAGATCAGCCCGTACCCGGCGGCGTGCGCCTTGTTGAACGCGTAGCCGGAGAACGGGACCATCACGTCCCAGATGGTCTTGATCGCTGCGTCGGAGTAGCCGTTGGCCTTCATGCCGGCCGCGAACGGCTCGTACTCCTTGTCCAGGATCTCCTTCTTCTTCTTGCCCATGGCCCGGCGCAGCAGGTCGGCCTTGCCGGGGGAATACCCGGCCAGCTTCTGCGCGGCGAACATCACGTCCTCCTGGTAGACCAGCAGGCCGTAGCTGTCGCCCAGGATGTCCTCCAGCGGCTCGGCGAGCTCGGAGTGGATTGGGGTGACCGGGGCGCGGCCGATCTTGCGGTCGGCGTACACCGGGGCGCTGGCCATCGGGCCAGGCCGGTACAGCGCGATGACCGCACAGATGTCGCCGAACTTTTCCGCCTGCATCGAGCGCAACAGCGCCCGCATCGGGCTGCCGTCGAGCTGGAACACGCCGAGCGTGTCGCCGCGGGCCAGCAGCTCGTAGGTGGGCTTGTCGTCCAGGCCCAGGGTGTCCAGGTCGATCTCGACGCCGCGGTTTTCCCTGATGCCGCGGATCGCGTCGTCGATCACGGTCAGGTTGCGCAGCCCGAGGAAGTCCATCTTGAGCAGGCCGATGTCCTCGCACGAGGGGTAGTCGAACTGCGTGATCACCGCGCCGTCGGCCTCGCGCTTCCACACCGGGATGTGGTCGAGCAGCGGCTCGCTGCTCATGATCACCCCGGCCGCGTGCACGCCGGCCTGGCGGATCAGCCCCTCTAGGCCGCGCGCGGTGTCGATGACCTGCTTGACCTCGGCCTCGGCCTCGTACAGCGCGCGGATCTCGCCCGCCTCGCCGTACCGCGGGTGATCCGTATCGAACACCCCGGACAGCGGCATGTCCTTGCCGAGGATGGGCGGCGGGAAGGCCTTGGTGATCCGGTCGCCGAGCGCGTAGGGAAAGCCGAGCACCCGGGAGGCGTCCTTGACCGCCGCCTTGGCCTTGATCGTGCCGTAGGTGATGATCTGGGCGACCCGGTCGTCACCGTACTTCTCGGTGGTATACCGGATGACGTCGCCGCGCCGGCGCTCGTCGAAGTCGACATCAACGTCGGGCATGGACACGCGCTCGGGGTTGAGGAACCGCTCGAAGACCAGGCCGTGCGCGATCGGGTCCAGGTCGGTGATGCCCATCGCGTAGGACACGATCGAGCCGCCCGCCGAGCCGCGGCACGGCCCGACCCGGATCCCGTTGTTCTTCGCCCACATGATGAAGTCGGCGACGACCAGGAAGTACGAGCAGAAGCCCATCGACTCGATGACGCCGATCTCGTACTCGGCCTGGGCGCGGCGCTCCTCGTCGTATCCGCCCGGGTAGCGGCGGTCCATGCCCCGCCAGACTTCCTTGCGGAACCAGGTCGCCTCGGTCTCGCCCTCGGGCAGCGGGAACTTGGGCATCAGGTTGGACTTGGTGAATTCCACGCTGGCGCGCTCGGCGATCAGCAGGGTGGAGTCGCAGCCCGCCTGCCAGACCTCGTCGGCGGCGACCGCGCGCATCTCCCGCGCGCTCTTGACGTAGTAGCCGGTGCCCTCGAACCGGAACCGGTTCGGGTCGGCCAGGTTCGTGCCGGTCTGCACGCACAGCAGTGCCTCGTGCGCGGTGGCGTCGTCCGGACGGGCGTAATGCGAGTCGTTGGTCACCACGAACGGCAGCGACAGTTCGGCGGCCAGCCGCAGCAGGTCATCCCGCGTCCGCCGTTCGATCGCCAGGCCGTGATCCATGATCTCGACGAAGAAGTTGCCCGGGCCGAAGATGTCGCGGTAGGCGGCGGCCGCCTCGACGGCCTCGCGGTACTGGCCGAGCCTGAGCCTGGTCTGCACCTCGCCGCCCGGGCAGCCGGTGGTCGCGATGATGCCCGTGCCGTAGGCGGCGAGCAGCTCACGGTCCATCCGCGGCTTGCGGAAGTACCCCTCCAGGGAGGCCAGCGAGGAGAGCCGGAACAGGTTGTGCATGCCCTCGGTGGTCTCGGCGAGCAGGGTCATGTGGGTGTAAGCACCGGCGCCTGAGACGTCGTCGTCCTTCTGCGCCGGGGTGCCCCAGCGCACCGGCTGCTTGTGCGCGCGGTGCTCGGGCGCGACATACGCCTCGGTCCCGATGATCGGCTTCACCCCGGCGGCCCTCGCCTTGGTCCAGAAGTCGTAGGCGCCGTAGACGTTGCCGTGGTCGGTGATCGCGATGGCCGGCATCTCGGCGGCCTGGCACGCGGCGAAGACGTCCGTCAGCCGGGCCGCGCCGTCCAGCATCGAGTACTCGGTGTGGACGTGCAGGTGCACAAACGATCTGTCACCGCCAGATACCGGGGTTCCCGCCGGGGCTGCCGCCATGAAGTACCGCCTCCTTCAGGCATGCGACCGCGCGCCCGCCTGTGCTGATGACCTGAGCGCTGGCCTGCGCTTATGGCCTGCGGCACCCGGACGGGCGCATCACTGAACTGGTCCCCGGGGGAAGGTGGCCGGCACCGCCTCCGGCTGGGCCGCTGGGGGACTGGCCCTGCCGGGAACCGTGCCGACCCGGTGTCTGTCGACCTTATCGCCCTGGCGCGCGGCGCGGGAACGCTGACACTCCGGCGATCGGGCGGGTGCCTGCCTCCGGCCGGGTTCTGCCAGCAGTACCGGGAGGAGCCAGGCTACTATGCCCGCCATCGGCCGTCCGGTTCCACGGTAGCGGCGGCGGTCAGTCCTCGGCGGCCAGCACCGCGAGGGCGTTCGCGAGGTCAGCCGGGTACGGGCTGGCGAATTCGACCATCGCGGCGTCGCCGGGATGCGCGAAGCCCAGCCGCGCAGCGTGCAGCCACTGCCTGGTCAGGCCAAGCCGGGCGGCGAGCACCGGGTCGGCTCCGTACAGCCGGTCGGCCACGCACGGATGCCTGACCGCCGCCATGTGCACCCGGATCTGATGGGTGCGCCCGGTCTCCAGGATGATCTCGGTCAGGCTCGCGGCCCGGTACGCTTCTAGCGTGTCGTAGTGCGTGACGGCGGACCGGCCGCCGGTGACGACGGCGAACCTGCCGTCGCCGGACGGATGCCGTGCGATCGGGGCGTCAATGGTGCCGCGCAGCGGATCCGGGTGCCCCTGGACGAGGGCGTGATAGGTCTTGTCCACCTCGCGCTCGCGGAACGCCCGTTTCAGCGCGCTGTAGGCGTACTCGCTCTTGGCCACGACCATCAGGCCGGAGGTGCCCGCGTCCAGCCGGTGCACGATGCCCTGGCGCTCCGCCGCGCCGCTCGTGGCGAGCGAGTAGCCGGCCGCGAGCAGGCCCTGCTGGACGGTGGGGCCGGTCCAGCCGGGCGTGGGGTGCGCCGCGACACCAGGCGGCTTGTCCACCACGATGATGTCGGCATCCTCGTAGACCACGGCGAGGCCGGGCACAGGTTCGGGATCCGGCTGCAGCGCCTGGGCAGGCGGCAGGGTGACGTCCAGCCACTCGCCCGCTGGCACCCGGTCCGACTTCGCGGCAGCCCGGCCGCCGACGAGCACCGACCCGGCGCTGATCAGTTCGGCGGCGGCCGTCCGCGACAGCCCGAACATCCGGGCGAGCGCCGCATCGAGGCGCTCCCCGTCCAGGCCCTCAGGTACCGGGACCCGGCGCTGGCCGTCCGGCGTCATGTGCCGCCGCCGCCCGCCTTCGTCCCGTCGATCCCGAGCCCGCGGAACGCGAGCAGGACCGCGAGCACGCCGCCGCAGACGATCGACGAGTCGGCGATGTTGAACACCGGCCAGTGCGGCCACTGGATCCAGTCCACCACCCAGCCGCGCAGCGGCCCAGGATACCGGAACAGCCGGTCGGTCAGGTTGCCCATGGCGCCGCCGAGCAGGAGGCCGAGCGTCACCGCCCAGGGCAGGCTCCGGATCCGGCGCGAGGTGCGCAGTACGAAGATGATCACGCCGACGGCGATCGCGGTGAACACCAGGGTCAGCGAGGTCCCGATGCTGAACGCCGCCCCGGGATTCCGCGACACGCGAAGCGTCAGGAATCCGCCGAGCAGCACGACGGGCGGCCGGTTCGACAGGGTCGCCACGACGATCGCCTTGCTGGTGATGTCCACGGCGAGCACCGCGGCCGCCACGCCGAGCAGCACGCCGACCCGCCGTGGCGCAGCGCTCACGGCAGCGGCTGGCTCGGCTGGCTCGGCTGGCTCGGCTGGCTCGGCTGGCTCGGCTGGCTCAGGCTGGCCGGGCGCCGCCCCGCCGGTCAGCGGCGTTCCTCGCGCTGCTTGCATTCGACGCACAGGGTCGCCCGCGGAAATGCCTGAAGCCGCGCTTTCCCGATCGGCTCTCCGCACGATCCGCATGTCCCGTATGTACCCTCGTCAATCCTGGCCAGCGCCCGCTCGGTCTGCATAAGCAGTTCACGGGTGTTGTGGGTGAGGGCAAGCTCATGCTCGCGCTCGTAAGCTTTCGCGCCGACATCCGCCTGATCGTCTCCCGCGTCACCGACCGCGTCACCGAGCCGGTCAGCGATGTCGGACTCGGCCCGCTCAATGTCGGCACGCAGTTCTGCCGCCTCGGTGGCCAGCGCCTCTCGCACCTTAGCGAGCTCGGCCTCGGTCCAGCGCCGCTCGCCCGGCCGCACCGGAAGCGCGGCAGCGCCTGACCGCGCCGCAGCAGTCATCCCCGCCTCCCTCAGCGCCGCTAACTAACGATCTTGATTGTGAGCAGTCACCGGAGAATAAGTGGTGACCGGGCGCAACCGCAAACACGCCGGCGGCGACACGGCCGAAAGAATGAAGCCGGCGCAGCGCGGCCAACGGATTGGCGCGAGCATAGCCGGCCGCCGATCGGCTATCCTGTGAGCCTGCACGGCGCTGAAAGGGACAGCTGCCGCTGTGGCAGTGCTGAGCGACCCGGGGACGGTGCGAGCCCGGGGACCAGGCGCAGCGGACCAGATCACCCCGGAGCCGCCGGAAGAACGGCCAGCCACCCGATCGGGCGGCGCAGGCCGCGGCCGCTGGCTTTCGCGCGTGCCGCGACCGGGCCAAGTAGAACCGGCCGCAGGAACTCAACCGAGAGGGCCGCTGCCCGGGCCGGCAGGCGCGGAAGGTGGCCAAGGAGGGTGGTACCGCGGGGCCGCCGCCGGCGTTCCTCGTCCCTCCGGCGAAGCTGCGCTGGCGCCACCCGGAGCCCGCTGGCGCGACGACCCGCGGGAGGCCGCTTACCATGGCACGCGCAGACGTTCCTGCTCCTTTCCCTGAACTGCCGGCCGTCCCCAGCCTGCCCGCCATCGACTACGAGGTGCTCGGCCGGTGGCGGGACGCCAAGGTCTTCCAGCGCTCGCTGGACCAGACGGCCGGCGGCCAGCTCTGGACCTTCTACGAGGGCCCGCCGACCGCCAACGGGGTGCCGGGCACGCATCACATCCCCGCGCGGGCCATCAAGGACACGTTCCCGCGGTTCAAGACCATGCAGGGCTACCACGTGCCCCGCCGGGCCGGCTGGGACTGCCATGGCCTGCCCGTCGAGGTGGCCGTCGAGCGCGAGCTCGGCCTGACCAGCAAGAAGGAGATCGAGGCCTACGGCATCCGCGAGTTCAACGCCCGGTGCAGGGAGTCCGTGCTGCGCCACGTGGACATGTGGGAGGCGCTGACCGAGCGGATGGGCTACTGGGTCGACCTGTCCAACGCCTACCGGACGATGGACGCCTCCTACATCGAGTCGGTCTGGTGGTCGCTCAAGGTCATCTTCGGCAAGGGGCTGCTTGTCCAGGACTACCGGATCAGTCCGTACTGCCCCCGCTGCGGCACCCCGCTGTCCGATCACGAGCTCGGCCAGCCCGACGTCTACCAGATGGTGGCCGACCCGTCGGTAACGGTACGGTTCCCCGTCGTCAGCCTGCCAGCCGGCGCCGATCCCCGGCTTGCTGGCGCGGACCTGCTGGTCTGGACGACGACGCCGTGGACGCTTGTCTCGAACACCGCGGTCGCGGTGCACCCCGACGAGACCTACGTGGTCGCCCGCAAGTCCGGCGAAGGGGACCGGGTGATCGTCGCGGAGGCCCTGTTCGCCAAGGTTCTCGGCGATGGCTGGCATGTCGCCGCGCGGGTGCAGGGAGCTGAGCTGGCCGGGACCACCTACCGCCCGCCGTTCAGCCTGATCGACATCCCCGGCGCGCACCGGGTGGTCACCGGGTCCTTCGTGACCACTGAAGATGGCACCGGGCTCGTGCATCTCGCGCCCGCATTCGGCGCCGACGACATGGCGACCAGCAAGGCCCACGGGCTGCCGGTCGTCAACCCGGTCCGGACGGACGGGACCTTCGACGATGCGGTCCCGCTGGTCGGCGGGCTGTTCTTCAAGGCTGCGGACGCTCGCCTGATCAGCGATCTGGAAGACCGGGGCCTGGTCTTCACGTCCCAGCGGCACGAGCACAGCTACCCGCACTGCTGGCGGTGCCACACGCCGCTGCTCTACTACGCGCTGCCCTCGTGGTACATCCGCACGACCGCCGTCCAGGATCAGCTGCTGGCCGAGAACGAACGGACCAACTGGCAGCCGCCGACGATCAAGCACGGCAGGTACGGCGAATGGCTCCGGAACAACGTGGACTGGGCGATGTCAAGGAGCAGGTACTGGGGCACGCCGCTGCCGCTGTGGGTCTGCCCCGATGAACACGTCACCTGCGTCGGGTCGCTGACCGAGCTTTCCGAGCTGGCGGGATCTGACCTCACCGGGCTTGACCCGCACCGCCCGTACGTTGACGAGGTGGTGATCGCGTGCCCGCAGTGCGGCCGCGAAGCGCTCCGGGTGCCTGAAGTGCTCGACGCCTGGTACGACTCAGGATCGATGCCCTTTGCCCAGGTGGGCGCTCCGTATCGGAACGCCGATGAGTTCGAGCGCGGTTACCCGGCCCAGTTCATCGCCGAGGCGCTCGACCAGACCAGGGGCTGGTTCTACTCCCTGATGGCGGTCGGCACCCTGGTGTTCCGCAGGTCGGCGTACGAGACCGTGCTCTGCCTCGGCCTGCTGGTCGATGATCGCGGCCGCAAGATGAGCAAGCACCTCGGTAACGTGCTCGAGCCCATCTCGCTGATGGACACCCATGGCGCGGACGCCGTGCGCTGGTTCTTCACCGCCGCAGGCTCCCCCTGGGCCACCCGCAAGCTCGGGCACGGCGCGCTCGAGGAGATCGTCCGCAAGGTGCTGCTGACCTACTGGAACACCGCCTCCTTCCTGGTCCTGTACACGAACGCGGCCGCGGCGCAGGGAACTGCCTGGAATGCTGACCGGGTATCGGGAGCTCCCGTCGTCTCCGCGCGGCCGGTCATGGACCGGTGGCTGCTTAGTGAGCTGCACGCGCTGGTGCGCGATGTCACCGCGGCGCTGGAGGGGTTCGACTCGGCAACCGCGGGCCGGCGGATCACCGCGTTCATCGATGATCTGTCCAACTGGTATGTTCGCAGGTCCAGGCGCAGGTTCTGGGAAGGCCCGGGCACGCCAGACGGCGAGGCTGCCTTCGCCACGCTGTATACCTGCCTGGAGACGCTGACCAGGCTGATGGCCCCGCTGGCACCGTTCGTGACCGACTACATCTGGGGCGTGCTTGCGGCCCAAGGGCTGCCTGACTCGGTGCACCTGGCCAGCTGGCCGACTTTCGATGCATCGCTCATCGACGAGCGGCTCTCCGCCCAGATGACGCTTGCCAGGAGGCTGGTCGAACTCGGCCGGTCGGCTCGCGCGACCGAGGTCGTGCGGCTGCGGCAGCCGCTCTCGCGCGCGCTGGTGGGCGCAGCCGGCTTCACCGACCTGCCGGATGAGCTGCGCGCCCAGGTCGCCGACGAGCTCAACGTGCACCTGCTTGAGCCGCTGGCAGCGGTTGACGACGAACTGGTGGACTTCGCGGTAAAGCCGAACTTCCGCGCGCTCGGCCGGCGCTTCGGCGCGCGCACTCCGGTGGTCGCGGCCGCCATCGAGGCAGCCGACCCGGCGGGGCTGGCGGCCGAGCTGCGTTCTGCCGGCACCGCGTTGGTCGTGATCGACGGGGTCCCGGTCAGGCTTGATGCTGACGATGTCATCGTCACCCAGTCCCCTCGCTCTGGCTGGGCAGTGGCGGCCGATGGCGGCGAGACGGTCGCGCTTGATGTCACCATCACTCCGGAACTGCGCAGGGAGGGCATGGCACGCGAGGTTGTCCGGCTGGTCCAGGATGCCCGCAAGAGCGATGGCCTGAACGTCAGCGACCGGATCTGGCTGCGCTGGAGCACTGAGGACGCCGAGCTGGCCGCGGCCCTGACCGAGCACGGCGCCATGATCGCCGCCGAGGTGCTGGCGGTGGGCTACGGGCGCAGCGAAACCTCGGAAGGTCAGCCGGCCGAGGGCCAGGCCGGCACCCTGGACGTACCGCATGTCGACGACGGCCTCGGGCTCACCTTCTGGATCCGCCGGGAGGATGAGCCTGCCGAGCGCTAGGGCGAGCCCTTTGGGTCGTCATGGAGCATGCACTACCGGGCTGGATGTCGAAGGCGGACGGGCCCGGTAACGCCGAGTACAACCTGCGGCTAGGCGCAGGAGTAACTCGGACCGGCGCCTGGGCGGCCAGGAAGACGATCATCACCAGGATCCGAACGGCCGGCGTGTCGGCTCTTGCGGCGTGACTAACGTGAGATATGAGGCTGAAGTTCTCGCAGATCCTTGATCAATAATACTTATACCGGATTTGGTGGGAACATAGTCGACATTTCATCCTCGTCAGCCCACTAAATCCGGTATAAGTGGCTATCCCAGCTTCTCCGGCTGGCAGGCCCGGCAGGGCACCAAGTCCGCGTCTTCTGCTGCTGACCTCGTCATGGTTTCGAGATCGTCGGCACCGAGAAAGCGGATCAGGATGCATTGGGCGCGGTGATACCTGGCGATTCCGGGAACGACGGTGACCAGGCCCTCCGGACCTGGCTTTGCCCGCTCGCGGTCGCTGCCGACCGGCTCGGGACTGCTCCCCGGCGAAGCGGCATGACCGACCGGAGGCGCATCCGCTTCGGCCGCAGCTACGGCCGGCTCGGCTTCAGCGATCTCAGCATCAGACCCGGTAGTCGGCTCACCAGCTGCCACCCCTTCGGCAGATCCAGTCTCAGCCGACCCACGCTCAGCCGACCCACGCTTAGCCGACTCAGGCTCGGAGGGCTCGGGCTCAGCGGCCGCTGGCTTTGGCCACGCCACCGTCGCTGCCCCGATCCGCTGAGGCTCAGCCGACCGGCCTTTAGCCAGCTCAGCCGACTCAGCCTTGGTCGACCCCCGCTCAGCCGACTCAGGCTCAGCCGACTCAGCCTTGGTCGACCCCCGCTCAGCCGACTCAGGCTCAGCCGACTCAGCCTTGGTCGACCCGCGCTCAGCCGACTCAGGCTCAGCCGGCTCAGCCTTGGTCGACTCAGCCTTGGTCGACCCGGGCTCAGCCGGTCCAGCGACGGGTGGCCACGGCCGGGACGGCGGCGGCCAGGTCGGCGGCGCCGGCGGCGCGAGGCCAGCGGCACTGGCCGCCGCGCTGACAGCGTGGTCACGTTCCGGGTCAGCCGGGCGCGGCACCTTGCCGGAACGCTCAACTGGCTCAGCCTGACCCGCGCCGCCGGGAGTGGGTACGGCGGCCGACTGCACAGTAGCCGCAGGCGGTGCTGCGCCCAGCCCTTCACTAGGTTCACTAGGTGATGTGACGGATGTTGGTGATGTGAAGGATGTTGCCGCCTGCGTGGCCAGCTTGCGCCACGCTGCACGCTGCGCGGCGGACGTCACCGCGGGCTGGCCGGCCAGTTCCGGAGACCCCTCGCGATCGGCGGCGGACGACGCCGCGGGCTGCCCGGCCGTCTCGCGCCCCGGGGATTGCGCGGACCGTTCCTGCGCGGACCGTTCCTGCGCGGACCGTTCCTGCACTGACTCGACCGGCTCGTCGGAGCTATTGCGAACCGCAGGCTCGGACGGCCTACCGGTATCCGACCGCTCAGCCGGCTCGGTCTGCTGGCCATCCCGGTGCTGCTCTTGCGCGGGCTGCGCCACCTGCTCCGGAGGCGGCGCGATTTCCGACCAGTCGGCGGGCGGTGGCCGGTTGTCAAGCTCGTCTGCCGCGATGCCGACGGTTACTGGCGCGACAGCCGGGCCCGCATCGGAGTCCGTCTCGACCAGGACTCCAGCACCGCCGCCTCCAGGAGCCTGGGCGGGCTGGGATGCCGGAGCGGGCTGGGCCGCCTGGGCGGGCTGGGATGCCGGAACGGGCTGCGCCGCCGGAGCGGGCCTTGCTGCAGCCAACTCCGGCGGCCAGGCGGCCTCAGCCGGGCCGAATATCTCCGCCCGCCATATCACGGCACCGACTGTCAGCATCAATGCCGCAAGGGCGGCCACGCCTATCGCCAGGTAGACGAGCAGCAGGCTGCTAGTAACCATCCCCCAGGCGAGCAGTCCAAGAGCAGCCAGGACGACTGTGAGAACGGCGCCAAAGCGAACCACTAGCGCGCTCCACGAGCCCAGACAGAATGGACCGACCGGCCAAACCTAACGACGGTCGTGCTGCCCGGAATCGGCTGGGTGGAAACCCCCATGGGCGACCGGCTCAGGCGGCGGCGCGTATGAGCCTGCGACGGACGCCTGCCCGCCATTGCGTGCCTCCATACGACCGAGGCCAGCGGAGACGGCCGCCTGCGGCCCGGTGACCACCGCCGGGAACACGCCGCTGTCGGCCGCGCCCGCCTCAAGGTCACGTAGCTGTCCCTCCAGGTAGGCCTTGAGCCTGCTGCGGTACTCACGCTCGAATGCACGCAGGTCGTCCACCCGGCGCTCAAGCTCTTCGCGGGACTGGACGAGCGAGCCCATGGCCTGACGGTGCCGCTCCTGGGCGTCACGCTCAAGGCTCTCGGCGCGAGCTCTGGCGTCACTGGTGATCTGCTCAGACTGGCGCCTGGCCTTGGTGAGGATCTCGTCGGCCTCGCGCCTGGCGCGCCCGAGCGTCTCGTCTGCCTCGCGCCGCGCGTCAGCGATCGCCTGGTCGGCGGTCTGCTGCGCGAGGGCGAGTACCCGGGCGGCCGTGTCCATGTTGTCCTCGACCGGCCTCGGAGCCATCATCACCGGCTCCGGTTGCATCCGCTCAGGCTCGTGCCGTGGCTGCTCGGCTGTAATGAGCTCAGGCGGTGCCTCGGCGTGCGGCGCACCTAGCGCGGCGGGCACCTTGCCGCCGCGGAGCACCTCAGCCAGCTTCGCACGGAGCTCTTCGTTCTCCTGGAGCAGCCGGTCGAGCTCCGCCTCGACCTCGTCGAGGAAGGCATCAACTTCCTCTTCGTCGTAGCCGGGCCTGAGCCTCGTGGTGCTGAACTGCTTGTTCCGCACATCCGCGGGCGTCAGTGGCATGTCGTCTCCTTGGCGCTCTCCGGGCTTAGGTCCCTATGGACGCTACCCGATCAGATCAGCTGCACGGCGTTCAACAGCACAACTAGCACCAAGAACAGCACCATGAAGCTGAGGTCCAAGGCCACACTACCGAGCCGGAGGGTCGGTATGTAGCGCCTTAGAAATCTCAGCGGCGGATCTGTTGCCGTGTAGACGAACTCGGCCAGCACCAGCAAGATGCCGCTCGGGCTCCACGACCGCGAGTAGGCCTGGATCCAGGAGAGGATCAGCCTTCCGATGAGGATCAGCAGGTAGATCGACAGAACATAGTAGAGAACGACCCTCACGATGTTCACGTCACTGTCCTGCCTTACGGCTGATGCCGGGACCGCCACGGTCAGTCACATACGTGATGAAGTCCGTGGCTGTCCGGCTAGCTCTGGTTGAAGAAACCTCGTTCCGCGATGCGGGCCTTATCCTCCGCGGCCACCTCTACATTAGCCGGGGACAGCAGGAACACCTTGTTGGTCACCCGCTCGATGCTGCCGCGCAGCCCGAAGATCAACCCAGCCGAGAAGTCAACGAGCCGCTTGGCGTCGCTGTCGATCATCTCGGTCAAGTTCATGATCACCGGAGTGCCGTCCCGGAAGTGCTCTCCGATGGTCCGGGCCTCGTTGTAAGTCCGCGGATGCAAGGTGGTGATCCGTGCCAGGTCGGTAGTGTGCACCTGAACGGCGGGACGGGACTCAGCCGCCGCGCGCCCGTCGTCGGCGTACTCAGGGGTGGCCTTCGGAGCGTCACCAGGATCGATGAACTCAGCGCCATATTCTTCGTACTCTTCGGCTATGTATTCGTCCTGGTAGTGATCGTCGTAACGTTGATCGTCCTCTACCAGGCCGAGATAGACCGCCATCTTGCGCATCGCGCTGGCCATCTGCTCCTCCGTCATGCCCGCCATGCGGCACAGCTCATGGCCGGTGCCACGCGTCGGACATTACCTGACGAAGGCGCGCCGACCACCGAGCAACGCCGTACCGACACGCACGTGTGTCGCGCCGACGGCGATTGCCTCCTCCAGATCCCCGCTCATTCCGGCCGAGATCATCACAGCGCGGGGATGCTGGGACCGCATCTTCTCGGCCGTCTCCTTGAGCCTGCCGAACGCCTTATCGGCCGTCATGCCCAGCGGGGCCACGGCCATTACGCCGCCGAGCGTCAGCCCGCCTTCGCTGGCGAGCGCATCGGCGATCAGTGTCACCTGCTCGCCGTAGGCACCGCCGCGCTCAGGGTCGCCGTCGATGCTCACCTGCACCAGGCAGGTGATGTCGCGGCCGGCGGCCCTGGCGCGCTTGCCTAGCGCGCTAACCAGGCGCAACCTGTCGACCGAGTGGATCACGTTGGCATAGGAGGCGACGCTGCGGCACTTGTTGGTCTGTAGCTGTCCTACGAAATGCCAGGTGATATGCAGTCCGAGGGCCGCGCACTCGGCGGCTTTGGGCGCCGCCTCCTGGTCGCGGTTCTCCCCGATGTCGGTCACCCCGAGCTCGCTCAGCAGCCGGATATCAGCTGCTGGATAGGTCTTGGTGATGGCGACGAGCGTGACCTCGTCGGGGCGACGGCCCGCGGCCACGCAGGCAGCGCTGATCCGCCCGCGCACCTCACGGAGCCGCGCGGACAGTTCGCTGCGCCGGTCCGCGTTGCCGCCGGAGCTGTCAGTCACTCCCCCATCATGACGCCAGCCAGAGCACTCCGGCGAACCGCCCGGTCTTGCCGTCGCGACGGTAGGAGTACAGCTCCGGGTGCTCTGCTGTGCACCGGAGATCACCGGTTACGCTCGCCACGCCCGCCTTGGCGAGCTGCGCCTCGACACCGGCTCTGACGTCGATTCCTGGGGTCCCTGATCTGGTCACGCAGCCTGCCCCGGGCACCGCGTCGTCCACCCGGTCCCTGAGCTGTTCAGGGACCTCGTAACAGGCGCCGCAGATCATCGGGCCGATCGCCGCGTGCATGCGCGACGGCGCCGCGCCCGCCGCTGCCATCGCCGACAGGAGCGCGGGGACAACACCGGCCGCCATTCCCTCCCGGCCCGCATGCGCGGCGCCGACGACTCGCGCCTGGCCATCGGCGATCAGGACCGGCGCGCAGTCCGCGACGAGCACGCCGAGCGGCAAGCCGGGGAACTCCGTGAAAAGCGCATCGGCCTCCTCGGCCACCGGGCCGGGCAGTGCGGCACTCGCGTGACTCACGGCCGATCCGTGTACCTGGCGCATCCAGGTGACCGGATGAGCGCCGCCGCAAGCGGCGGCCAGGATGTCCCTGTTGCGTGCGACGGCTTCAGGAAGGTCACCGACGGCACCGCTCAGGTTCAGCGTGTCGTAAGGCGGCGCGCTGACTCCGCCACTGCGGCTCGTGAACATCGCCATGACCCCAGGGGCCAGCTCGAACTGCGGCCACGGCCGGTCATCTCGCATGGCCGGCCGTGCGGTCACTTGAGAAAGTCTGGGATGTCGAGGTCATCATCCTCTTCGAAGACAACTGACCGGCGGCGGGTAGAAGCGTCGGGCACCCATGTCTCGGCCGCGCGGGCCGCAGGCTTGTCCGGTGCCGCCGCTTCCGGTGCTGTTGCCACCACTGCAGGCGCGGCCTCGGGCGCGCGGGGCGAGGGAACGCCGTCGGCTCCGGGCGGCTCCTGACCGGCCGCGGCATCGGCGCTCAGGCCGCCCGCCGCGGCAGGGGGCGGGTCAGCAGCGGGCGGATAGGCCGCCTGGGCGGCCTGGGCGGCCTGGGCGGGCGGATAGGCGGTCTGGGCGGCCTGGGCGGCCTGGGCGGGCGGATAGGCGGTCTGGGCGGCCTGGGCGGCCTGGGCGGGCGGATAGGCGGCCTGGGCGGCAGCCTGGCCGGGTGCCGACTGCTGGGCAGGCGCCTCGGTCACGGCCGGGGTGTCGCCACGGTCGGGAAAGGAGAAGGTGCGCCAGCCTCCGGCTGCGGTCAGGCCATCGGGGCTGGCCGGGGCCTGGCCATAGCTACCTGAACGAGTCGACCTGGCGCGGGCCGCCTGGGCCTCGTCGAATCCCGCGGCAATGACGGTGACCCGGACCTCGTCGCCAAGTGCATCGTCGATCACGGCGCCGAAGATAATGTTCGCGTCTGGCGCTGCGGAATTGGCAACTAGCTGCGCGGCCTCGTTGATCTCGAACAAACCGAGATCGGAGCCGCCTTGGATGGACAGCAGCACGCCATGAGCGCCGTCGATGCTCGCCTCGAGAAGCGGGCTTGAGATGGCCATTTCCGCAGCCGCGACCGCCCGGTCGTCGCCACGCGCGGAGCCGATGCCCATGAGGGCCGAGCCCGCGCCTGACATCACCGACTTGACGTCGGCGAAGTCGAGGTTGATCAGGCCGGGCGTGGTGATCAGGTCGGTGATGCCCTGGACACCGGATAGCAGCACCTGGTCCGCCGCCTTGAAGGCGTCTAGGACGCTCACTTGCCGGTCCGAGATCGACAGCAGCCTGTCGTTCGGGATGACGATCAGGGTGTCGACTTCGTCGCGCAGCCGCTCTATGCCCAGGTCTGCCTGGGCTGCCCGACGCTTGCCCTCGAAGCCGAACGGCCGGGTGACGACGCCGATCGTAAGGGCGCCGAGCGACCGCGCCACGTTGGCGACCACCGGCGCTCCGCCGGTGCCTGTCCCGCCACCCTCGCCAGCGGTGACGAAGACCATGTCGGCGCCCTTCAGGACCTCCTCGATCTCCTCGCGGTGATCCTCGGCGGCCTTCGAGCCGATGTCGGGATTGGCGCCGGCCCCGAGGCCGCGGGTGAGCTCGCGGCCGACGTCGAGCTTGACGTCGGCATCGCTCATGAGAAGTGCCTGGGCATCCGTATTGATCGCGATGAACTCAACGCCCTTGAGTCCCTCTTCGATCATCCGGTTAACGGCATTGACGCCGCCCCCGCCGATACCGACGACCTTAATTACCGCCAAATAGTTCTGCGGTGCTGCCACGAGGAGAGACCCTTTCCGCTCGTTTTTGCTTATCGCGTTTCCTGACCGCTCGGGCGGTCAGTTACCCCGCCAAGCTCGGAAAACTCTGTCTGAGCAGTCTGCCGAAATACGCCCCCAACTTGCATCGGCGGGCACAGGTCCGCGGTTTCTAGCGAGTCAACTCTCACCCTCAAGTTGAGATTTAGAGTTATGTAAAGCTGCCGATTGATACGGACAGTAGGGTTGCTCGCCGCCCGCGGTCAACTAACTGGGCCCCGAGCGCCCCGGCGTGTCGCGGCGGATCCGCCGAAACGGATGGGCATCGCTCACCCCCCGGTCACCGCGACGCTCGGATCGCTGACGTCGTAGTAGCTCGCGTGGGCGCGCATCAGGATCGACAGTTCACTGACCTTCGCCGCGGGACGGTCGCTGCCGCCCCACAGGATCGTGATGCCGCGGGTGAGTTGCAGCGTCACCGCGGTGGCGGAGGGGGCGCTGACGCTCTTCACCCGATGGCGCAGCTGAGCAGGCAGTTCTCGGACCACGGCCACCGCCGCGCGCACTGCCGGACTGCCGCGCAGCGAGGTGCCCGCACCAGGTACCGGCGCGGTAAGCAGCGGCATCGCGGGCGGCTTGCGTGCCTCCTCACGCACCACCACCCCGAACCCGTCGATCAGCCCGAAACCGCCCTGCATGGCCACCGCGAGGGCAGGCGAGCGCTCCTGCACCGATATCACGACCTTGTCCGGCCAGTCCCTGCTCACCTTCGCGGACTGGACCTGGGTGAGCTGCTCCACGCGGCGCGCCACTTTCGTGGTGTTGACCCGGATGAGCGGGGTGCCGAGCCGAATGCCCGCTGCCTGAAGCACCTCGGCCCTTGATACCTGACGCTCCCCGGTGACCTGCACGGACCGGACCACCAGGAGGCTTGAACCGAGTAGCGCCCAGGCCAGCCCGGCAACGATCGCCACCGCCGCGAAGACGAAGCACGCAGCCTTCCACAACTCGCCCTCGCGGCCCCGGCCGGCCGGCGTTGTATCGTCGCGGCCCCGGCCGGGCGGCTGTGCATCGTCGCGCCCTGCCGTGGTGACTGGCGGCAGGCCGCCGGTGACGTTGCGGCCGCGGGCCATCAGCGCTCACCGCCCCGCTCCGCAAGAGCAGTCAGGATCACCTGGCCAAGCGCGGTGACATCACCGGCGCCCATGGTGAGCACGAGGTCACCTGGCTTGGCGATGCCGGCCACCGCAGCGGGCACGTCGGCCCGGTCCGGCAGGAACTGCGCCCGGCTTCCTGGCACCTCGGCGGCCACCAGCATTCCGGTGACACCCGGCTCGGGATCTTCGCGCGCAGCGTAGACATCGAGGACGAGCGCCTCATCAGCCTGGCCGAGCGCGGCGCCGAACTCAGCCGCGAAGATCCGGGTACGGCTGAACAGATGCGGCTGGAAGACGGCGATCACCCGGCCCCCGCCTGCCACGTCCCTGGCGGCGGCCAGATCGGCGGCTAGCTCCGTCGGATGGTGTGCATAGCTGTCGAGCACGCGCACCCCGTCCGCCTCTCCCTTGAACTCCATCCGCCGCCGCGCGCCGCGGTAGCTAGCTAGGCCCGCTGCCACCTGTTCCGGCGGGAAGCCGAGCTCGACGGCGGTGGCGAACGCGGCGGCCGCGTTGAGGGCATTGTGCCTGCCTGGCACGGCGACCTCCAGCTTGATGCCGTGCTCGAGACCGGCTGCCGCCCGCGGGCCGCCGGTCAGCGTGAGCAGCGTCGCCATGCCACGTGATGCCACGTCGGTTACCTGATAGTCGGCGCTGGCGGACACCCCATACGACCGGAGCAGGATCGGCAGGTCCCCCGAGGCGGCCGCGAGCGATCTCGCTCCCGGATCGTCAGCGCACGTGACAAGCAGGCCGTCGACCGCGATCTTGCGGGCGAAGGCACCGAAGTATGCCTCGATCTCCGCGAGGTTCGCGTAGTTGTCCAGGTGATCGGCCTCGATGCAGGTGACCACCGCCGCGTTCGGCGACAGCATGACGAACGATCCGTCGCTCTCGTCAGCCTCGGCGATGAATGCGCTGCCTCCGCCGTCGTGGGCGCCTAGGCCCGTTTCGGCGAGGATTCCGCCGATGACGTACGTCGGGTCGGCGCCACACCGGCGGAGCACGGTAGTCAGCATGGCCGTGGTCGTGGTCTTACCGTGCGTCCCCGCGACGGTGATGCCCTGGCTGCCGAGCATCACCGACGCCAGTGCCGCCGCCCGGTGCAGAATCCGGAGCCCGCGCCGCCTGGCCTCGGTCAGCTCCGGATTGTCCGGCCGGATCGCGGTGGAGACCACAAGCGTCGCTGCGTCGCCGAGATAGTCTGCCGAATGGCCGACATGCACGTCGGCGCCCAGCGCCGCCAGCTGTTCAAGCTGCTGGCTCGCCACGGAGTCGCTCCCTGACACCACGACTCCCCTGGCCAGCATGATGCGCGCGATCCCGGACATGCCGACGCCGCCGATGCCGGTGAAATGCACCCGGCCGAGATCGCCGATCGGTACCGGTGCTACCGGCGTGACCAGGCCCATAAGTCCGCCCTTCCCGCGTGTCGCCTGCTGCCATGTCCGCGCCGGGCCGCGCCCGCTGCCGTCTCCCGCTGGCCCGACCCGCTGCGATCTGCTTGCCGCCAGGCACGGTCACCCGCTGCGGTGGCCGCCACGGCGTTGGCCACTGCCACGCCGCTGGGCACCGCCGCTCCGCTGGGCACTGCGGTGCCCTCCGGCACCGCCGGGCCCAGTGCTACCGCCATGCCCAGGGGCATTATCTTGCCCAGGGGCACTGCCACGCTCAGGGACACCCCCATGCCCAGGGCCACCGCCGCGCGGCGACTCGTCCCGAAGGACGCCGAGGACCGCCTCGGCCAGCCAGTTGTCCGCGTCCCTGTGACCCGCCCGGCCCGCGGCGCGCGACATCGCAGCGACCAGCTCCGGGTCGAGGAGCACGGGGATCAGCATGTCGCGGATCCACTCCGGGCTGAGGCTGGCATCGTCGACGACCAGGCCGCCGCCCGCGTCCTCGATCGGCGCGGCGTTCAGCCGCTGCTCGCCGTTGCCGTGCGGGAGCGGCACGTAAGCCGCGGGAAGGCCCACCGCGGTCAGCTCCGCGCAGGTCATCGCGCCAGCCCGGCAGAGCGCGAAATCGGCCGCCGCGTAGGCCAGGTCCATCCGGTCCAGGTACGGAAGAGTGATGTAAGGCACCGGGCCGCCGGGCGGCGGGACATCGATGTCCGAGCGCGGTCCGATGATGTGCAGCACCTGGACGCCCGCCGCGCGGATCCAGCCGGCGGCCGCCGTGACCGCATTGTTGATCGAGCGAGCCCCCTGCGAACCGCCGGTGACCAGCAGGACCGGCAGGTCAGGGCGGAGGCCAAAGTGGGCGCGCGCCTTGTCCCCTGCGGCGAGCCGGTCCAGTCCCGATATCTCCCTGCGGAGCGGGATGCCGATGCAGGTAGCGTGCGCGAGCTTGGTACCCGGCTGCCCGGTAAACACATGTGAGGTCAGCAGCGCACCGATCCGGTTGGCCAGGCCAGGGCGGGAGTTGGCCTCGTGCACCACGATCGGGACCCCGCGGCGCTTGGCCGCCAGGTAACCGGGGGTGGCCACGTAGCCGCCGAATCCCACCAGGGCCCTGGCGCGCGTCTGGTCAAGGACCGCAGCCGCCGCGCTGACAGCCGCGCCGAGCCGCCCGGGAACCGACAGCAGCTGGGGAGTCAGCGACCGGGGCAGCGGCACCGCCGGAATCAGCGACAGGTCGTAGCCGCGCAGCGGAACCAGCCTGGTCTCCAGGCCGCGCTCGGTGCCCAGGCAGGTGATCGCGATCTCGGGGTCGGCGCGGCGCAGCGCGTCGGCGAGCGCCAGGGCGGGCTCGATGTGGCCGGCCGTGCCACCGCCCGCAAGGACTACGCTCATCAGCGGGTTCGCCTCCCTCCTCGGTGCCTTGCCAGCCGGGGCAGCCGCCGGGAACTCAGCGGCGCCTGCCTGCCAGGCCTAGCCAGCTTAGGATGCGCAGCGGCACGCCAGGGCCAGCGGCCGCCAGCGCCTGCCTGGCTCCCGGCTCGCGCTTGGCGAAGGACATCAGCATTCCCAGCGCCGCCATAGTGACCAGCAACGACGACAGGCCTGCGGAGACGAGCGGCAGCGGGACCCCGGTGATCGGCAGCAGGCCGATCACCGCGCCGATGTTCACCAGCGCCTGAACCACGATCCACGCCGTTGCCGCCGCGGCGGCCAGCCGCATGAAGGTGTCAGGTACCCGCCTGGCGATCCGCAGTCCCGCATAGGCCAGGCCGCCGTACAGAAACGTGACGCACACCGTGCCGACCAGGCCAAGCTCCTCCCCGAGGATAGCGAAGATGAAGTCGGTGGTGGAGTTCGGCACCCAGCCCCATTTCTGCCTGCTGGCGCCGAGGCCCACTCCGAACAGGCCGCCGGAGCCGACCGCGTACTTCCCCTGGATCGCCTGCCAGCCGGCCGAGGAGGCCTGGGCCTGCGGGTTGAGGAAGCCGGTGATCCGCTTGAGCCGGTAGCTCGCGACCATCACCAGGATGATCATGATGAACACAAGCAGCCCGAGCATGCCGATGAACAGCCGGCCTGGGGTGCCGATCACCCATAGCAGCGCAAGGAAGATGACCAGCAGCAGGAAGGTGGTGCCCAGGTCATCGCCGAGCATGACCAGCATGCAGAGGATGGCGGTGCCGGGCATCAGCGGGGTGAGCAGCTGCCGCCAGTCGGTCAGCTGGCCGAGCTTCTCCTTGCGGGCGAGCAGGTCAGCGCCCCAGAGCAGGAAACCGAGCTTGGCGAACTCCGACGGCTGCAGCTGGAACCCGGCGACCTGGATCCAGCGCTCGGCCCCGTCAACAGTCCGGCCGATGGCCAGGACCGCCACCAGGCCGATCACGGAGGCCACGATCAGCGGGTAGGCGGCCGCCCGGAAGCTCCTCGGCGATGACCTGGCCGTGAGCCACATCAGCGGCAGCCCGACCACCACGCCCACCAGCTGCTTCTGGAAGCCGGCGTACGGCGCGCCGCCGTTGTCCAGTGCCT
The DNA here is from genome assembly GCA_050011895.1 of Streptosporangiaceae bacterium. GTDB lineage: Bacteria > Actinomycetota > Actinomycetes > Streptosporangiales > Streptosporangiaceae > DATBGO01. The sequence goes on from JBEKIF010000007.1 coordinate 80,650, forward strand.
GCGCTGATGACGTCGACAGCACCATGATCAGGCCGAGCGCGAGCAACAGCACGGTGATGCCGAGAACGAGATAGTAGGACGTGAGCGGCCGGTCGAGCAGGCCCGGGCGAGCCGTCACTCCGTCGCGGGGCCTGAACAGCCCGTGCTTCCTGGCACCGGAGAGTGCAGCCGCGCCGTCCGGGCCGGCCGCTGCCGCCTGCTGCGCTGCGGCGCCGTCGGCCGGCACCGCGCTCATTGCTTCTCCGCCAGCCGCCTGACGGCGGCAGCGAAACTGTCGCCGCGCGCCGGATAGTCGCGGAACATGTCGAACGACTGCGCCGCCGGGGCGAGCAGCACGGTGTCGCCGGGCACGGCTAGCCGGGCCGCCTCCTCTACTACCAGATCCATGATCCCAGTGTCGGTGCCCGCAGCCGCCACGACCGGGACATCCGGCGCGTGTCGCGCGAGGGCCTGACCGAAGACGGCCCGGTCAGCGCCGAGCAGCACGACCCCGCGCAGCCGTGCGGCCGCGGATCTCACCAGCTGATCGATCTGATCATCGGCCCCCCGGAACAGGCCGCCCGCTATCCACACCACGGACGGGTAGGCGGCCAGCGAGGCGGCCGCGGCGTGCGGATTGGTCGCCTTGGAGTCATCGACGTAGTCCACCGCGCCGACGCGCGCGACCAGGCAGATCCGGTGCGGCTCCGGCCGGAAGGCCGCCAGTCCGGCGCTCACCGCCGCGGGCGGGCACCCGTAGGCACGGGCCAGCGCGGCCGCGGCCAGCGCGTCGGCGACGTTGTGCGGCGCGGCAGGATGCACCTCGGCGACCCCCGCCAGCCGGACTGCCTGGCCAAAAGCCCGGTCGGTCAGCGCGTCGCCAGCGACGCCGAGCTCCCCGGGACCGGGGGGACCGAGCCGGAACGCGACCACTCGGGCCGTGCCGGGCGCCGCATGGGCGAGCTGAGCCGACCGCGGATCGTCGGCGTTGCACACGGCGATCGTGCCTGGCGCGTAGATGCGCCCCTTGTCGCTCGCGTAGGACTCGATATCACCGTGCCAGTCGAGATGATGCCCGGCGACATTGAGGACTACCGCCGCCATCGGCCGCACAGTAGAGCTCCAGTGCAGCTGGAAGCTCGACAGCTCGACGGCTAGGACCGGGTAAGGATCGGGTTCGGTCACGGCGTCGACCACCGAGGTGCCGACGTTACCTGCCGCGATGGCCCGGTGCCCGGCCGCGGCCAGCATGGCGGCCAGCATCCTCACGGTCGTGGTCTTGCCGTTGGTGCCGGTCACGCCGAGCCATTGCTGCCTGGTCCCGTCGGGAAGCACCGGCCGCAGCCGCCAGGCCAGCTCAACGTCGCCGATCACCGGTATCCCGGCCGCGGCCGCGACCGCCAGCAGCGGCGAGTCCGGGCGCCAGCCTGGCGAGGTGACCACCAGGTCAGCGCCTGCAGGGAGCTCACGGCCCGGGCCGAGCAGCACCGTGATCCCGGACTCCGACAGCTGGCCCGCGAGCTCACGCCGCTCGGGGTCGTCGCGCGACTCGATGGCCGTCACCTGCGCACCGCGCGCCGCGAGAACGCGGGCTGCGGGCGGCCCCGATACGCCGAGTCCGGCGACGACCACCCGCCGTCCGGCGAACTCCGCCGCCGGGCCCGTCACCTGCACGCGGCCACCTCCCTTCCGGCCGGTTGCCGGACCGGATGTTGCCGGACCGGATGTTGCCGGACCGGATGTTGCCGGACCGGATGGTGCCGGACCGGATGGTGCCGGACCGGATGGTGCCGGACCGGATGGTGCCGGACCGGATGGTGCCGGACCGGATGTGCTGGCGGCGGCAGCCGGCTGGCGTGGGTGACGCCTGGCCCCGGCACCGTCGCCCCCTAGCCGGGCAGCCACTCCACGTAGAAGATGCCGAGCCCGAGCGCGATGAACAGGCCGCAGATCAGCCAGAATCTTATGACGATCGTCGTCTCGGCCCACCCGAGCAACTCGAAATGATGCTGCAGCGGCGCCATCCGGAACACCCGGTTACCGGTCGCCTTGAAGAACCCGACCTGGATGATGACCGACATGATGATGATGACGAACAGCCCGCCCAGGATGACCAGCAGCAGCTGGGTCTTGGTGCACACGGCGAGCCCGGCCAGCGCGCCGCCGAGCGCGAGCGACCCGGTGTCACCCATGAAGATCCTGGCGGGCGGGGCGTTCCACCACAGGAAGCCGAAGCAGGCGCCGGCCACGGCCGCGGCCACCACCGCCAGGTCGAGCGGATCTCGCACCGCGTAACAGTTCGGGGTCAGCGCCACCGTGCAGTCATTGCGCAGCTGCCAGTTGGCGATCAGCACGTAGGAGGCGAGCACCAGGATCGCCGCCCCGGTGGCCAGGCCGTCCAGGCCGTCGGTCAGGTTCACCGCGTTCGACCATCCGGCGATCATGAGCACGATCCACAGCACGAACGGGAGCACCCCGATCGTGGGGCCGAAGTCCCGCAGAAAGGAGATGTGCGCGTCGGCCGGAGTGAGGTCGTATCCGTCCGGATGCCGGAGCACCTCAAGCGCGAAGATCGCGCCCACCACGGCCTGCCCGGCCAGCTTCGCGCCGCTGCGCAGCCCCAGGCTGGTCTGCTTGTAGATCTTGATGAAGTCATCGATGAACCCGACAGCGCCCAGGCCGGTCATCAGCAGCAGGACCAGCAGCCCGGACGTCGACATCGGATCGTCGGTGACCTCGTGCCCGACCAGGTAGCCGATCAGCGTCGCGACCACGATCACCGTCCCGCCCATGGTGGGGGTGCCGCGCTTGGTGGCGTGCGCTGCCGGGCCTTCCTCCCTGATCAGCTGTCCGTAACCGCGCTTCGTGAAGAGCCTGATCGCCAGCGGCGTGCCGAACAGCGCAAGGATCAGCGAAACCCCGGCTGAGACGAGAATCGTCTTCACGGCGCTGCCCCGGGCCCGGCACTGCGGCTGGCACCGAGCGGCTGCTCTCCGGTGAGCGCAAGGGCCACCTGCTGGAGGTTGACCGCGCGGGATGCCTTAACGAGGACCACGTCGCCCGGCCCGGCCCGGTGCGTGATCGCCGCGACCGCGGCGGCCGCATCGGGCACCGCCACGAGCTCGCCGTGCCAGGACGGCTCGGACTTGGCCCCCACCAGCATCGGCGCGGCGTCCTCGCCGACCACGATGAGCCCGGCCACGCCGGCTCGCGCGGCCAGCAGGCCAGCCTGTTCGTGGAACTCCTCGGCCGCCGGGCCAAGCTCGGTCATGTGGCCGAGCACGGCGTACGCTCGCCGGCCCCGCGCCATCGCGGCCAGCGCTTCGAGAGCGGCGCGGAGCGCCTCCGGGTTAGCGTTATATGCGTCGTTTATCACCGTGACGCCGTCAGCGCGCCTGGTGACCTCCATCCGCCACCTGCTCCGCGCGGTGGCCGCGGACAGCCCCGCTGCGACGTCCGCCACCGGCATGCCGAGCTGGCCGGCCAGGGCAGCGGCGGCGAGCGCGTTGGCCACGTTGTGCGCGCCGAACAGCCGCAGCTGCACCGGCGCTGAGCCATCGGGGCTCAGCAGCGTGAAGCCAGGGCGGCCTGACTCGTCGAGCAGCACATCAACGGCACGCACGTCGGCGCGCGGGCCGCGGCCGAAGGTGACCACCCGGGCCCGGGTCTGGCTGGCCATCGCCAGCACCCGCGGGTCGTCGGCATTCAGCACCGCGGCCCCGGCCGCTGGCAGTGCGGCGGGCAGCTCCGCCTTGGCGCGGGCCACGTCCTCGATGCTGCCGAACTCGCCGGCGTGCGCGTGGCCCACGCAGAGCACCACGCCGAAGGCGGGCGGCGCGATCTGGCACAGGCTGGCGATATGACCAGGGCCGCGCGCCGACAGCTCGCAGACCAGGTACCTGGTCTGCGCAGTGACCCGCAGCACGGTGAGCGGATGGCCGATCTCGTTGTTGTAGGAGTCCTGCGGTGAGACTGTCGGGCCCAGGCCCTCGATCAGCTGGGCGGCCAGGTCCTTGGTGGTGGTCTTGCCCGCCGAGCCGGTGATCGCCGCGATCTGGAGGCCAGGGAGCCTATCGACGACCGCCCTGGCGAGCCTGCCGAGCGCCACGGCGACGTCGGGGACGATCAGCGCCGGGGTGCCGGTCGGCCGTGCTGCGAGCACGGCCACCGCGCCGGCCGCCACCGCCGCCCGGGCGTAGTCGTGCCCGTCAGCCCGCAGCCCGGGCAGCGCGGCGAACAGGCTGCCGCGCACCGCCTTGCGTGAGTCGATGACCACTGGCCCGGTCACGGTCGCGTCCTGGTCACCGATCAGGTCTGGCTCGGCGCCGGCCAGCTCAGCGAGCTGCGCCAGCGACAACGGGATCACCGGTCCCCCGTAGGGGTCATGGCGCTGCCTGCGCGACGGTCCGCGAGGGCGCCGGCCGCCACCTCACGATCGTCGAACGGGATAACGGCACCTGCCACATACTGACCGCGCTCATGGCCCTTGCCGGCCACTAGTACCACATCTCCCTTGCCCGCTCCGGCGATAGCGAGGCCGATCGCGGCACCCCGGTCCGGCTCGATGATCACGTGCGCTCGCGCCGCCTCCGGCACTGTCAGCGCGCCGGCCAGCATCTCGGCAAGTATGGCGAGCGGATCCTCGGAGCGCGGATTATCGCTGGTGAAAATCGCCAGGTCGGCGAGCCGGGCCGCGGCGGCCCCCATCAGCGGGCGCTTGGCGGTGTCCCGGTCGCCGCCGCAGCCGAGCACGATGGTGAGGCTGCCTGCCGTCACCGGGCGGAGCGCCTCAAGGACCGCCTCCACGGCGCCCGGCTTGTGCGAGTAGTCGACGAGCACCGTGAAGTCCTGTCCGGCGTCAACCCGTTCCAGGCGGCCGGGCACGCCGGGGCAGGCGGCGACGCCAGTCACGGCGGTCGCGAGCCCGATGCCCGCCTCGACCAGCGCGACGATCGCGGCGAGCGCGTTGGCAACATTGAACGGTCCCGGCAGCGCCACCGAGGCATCGGCCTCGACGCCGCCTGGCCCGATCACCCGGAAGGTGCTCCCGTCGGTGCCGCCGCGGACATCGGCGGCCCGCCAGTCGGCCGCGGGATCGCCCGCGGCGGAGTATGTGATCAGCGGGATCAGCGGCGCGGCGGCCAGCTGTCTGCCGCGTGCGTCGTCGATGTTGACCACTCCGGCGCGCGCGTAGGCGGGCGTGAAAAGCGCCGCCTTCGCGGCGAAGTAGTCCTCGATGCCGTGGTGGAAGTCCAGGTGATCTTGCGACAGGTTGGTGAAGACAGCGACGTCGTAGGAGGTGCCCGCGACCCGGCCGAGCGCAAGCGCATGGCTGGACACCTCCATGGCCCCGGCGGTGACGCCCTGCTCAGCCATGACCGCGAAAAACGCTTGCAGGTCGGTGGCCTCGGGCGTGGTGAGCTGGCTAGCGACGGCAGCGCCGCCGATCCTGTTCTCGACCCCGCCGACCAGTCCGGTTGAATGGCCAGCTGCCCGCAGTCCTGACTCGAGCAGGTAGGTGGTCGTGGTCTTGCCGCTGGTACCGGTGACCCCGACCAGCAGCAGCCGGCCTGAGGGGTTGCCGTAGATCCACGATGCGACAGCGCCCAGCCTGGACCGCGGATCGCCGACCACAAAGGCCGGCAGTCCGGCGGAGACCGCACGGTCGCGCCCGGCCGGGTCGGTGAGCACGGCCACCGCGCCGGCTGAGGCAGCCTCCGCGCAGAACGTGGCGCCGTGGTGACTGCGGCCCGGCAGCGCGGCATACAGGTCACCCGGGCGCACCAGGCGTGAATTGTGGGTGACTCCGGTCACGCCGCGGCCGGCGAAGTGCGACTGCGCGCTGCCTGGGCCGTCCGGGCCGGTTGTCGTTACGCCGAGGAGCACCGCTAGTCCCGTGAGCGGGCGCGCGGGTACCTGACGAGGGCGAAGATCCGCTGGCACGGGCTGAGGGTACCTCCCTTCACGGCGCTGTGAGCCTGACGTCAGGACGCCGGGCGCCATCTGGCGGGATCTTCATTGTCTGCAGGGCGAATTTCATCACGTGGTAGAAGACCGGGCCGGCGACGGCAATGCCGAAGTAGTTGCCCTTCGTCGGGTCCTGCAGGTTCACCGCAACGACCAGCTGCGGGTCACTGGCCGGCGCGATGCCGATGTAACTGGAACCGTACTGGCACAGGCAGCCGCCGCGACGGGGATCTGGCACCTGAGCGGTACCCGTCTTAGCCGCGATCGAGTAACCGTTAATGATCCCCCACGGCTCGCCAGCCTGCTCATTTACCACCGGCACCTGCTGCAGCATCGCCATCAGCTCGCTTGCCGTCTTCCTCGTGAGCACCCGGCGGCTGCTTGGCGCCCGGGCGGCCCTGAACCTCCCTGCGCTGTCCGTGGTTCCGGCCACGATCGAGGGCTGCACCCGGACCCCGCCGTTGGCGATGGTGGCGTAGACGCTCGCCATCTGGACCGCGTTCACGGCGACGCCCTGGCCGAACGAGAGGGTGTAGCGCTCGTCTCCCCACCACTTGGCCGGGACCGGCAGGATCCCCTGGCTCTCGCCCGGGAGGTTCAGCCCGGTCGGCTCGCCGAGCCCGAAGGACCGCAGCATCTGGTACTGGACCTCGGGGCTGACGTGCTGCACCACCTGCACCATGCCGACGTTGCTCGAGTTGGCCAGGATGCCAGCGATCGTGTAGCGGACGGTGGGATGCGCCTCAGCGTCGTGAAAAGGAAACCCGTCGACCACGATCTGGTCGGGCACGGTGTAGGTGCTCATCGGCGTCTGGCCGCCATGCTCAAGCGCGGCGGCCAGGGTGAGGACCTTGCCGGTACTGCCGGGCTGGAACACATTCGCGACCGGGATATCGGCGGTGCTGGCCAGGTTCTGCGGGGCGGCCGGGTTGAACCCCGGATACTGCGCGAGCGCGAGGATGCGGCCGGTCTTGGGCTGCATCACCACGATGGAGCAGTTCCTGGCCCCCGTTAGCTTGACCTGGGCCGCGCAGGCCCGCTCGGCGTACCACTGGATGTCGGACTGGAGGGTGAGCCTGAGGTTGCCTGCCGCGACCTGCGGTTTGATCTTGGTGTCGGTCAGCGGTATGGGCTGCCCGGTCGCGGTCTGCTCGACTTCCTCGCTGCCGTCCCGGCCCGCCAGCAGCGAGTTGTACTGCCCTTCAAGCCCGGCCACGCCGCGCAGGTCGCCCGCCGGGTCGGTGTCGGTGAAGCCGAGGACATTGGCGGCGAGGTCCCCGTTCGGATAGGCCCGCGTGTAGCTGGGCGTCTCGCTGATGCCAGGCAGGTCCAGCGCGGTGATCCGGGCGCCGGTCGCTGCGGGGACGCTGCGCTGCAGGACGACATAGTCCGGCGAGGACGGGTGCATAAGCGCAGCGAGCACGGCAGGCTGCGCCATGCCCAGCGGCCCGGCCAGCTCCGCTGCGACATGCTGCCGCATGGAGGCGGGTATCTGGGCCGGGTCAGCGAAGATCAGGTCGGACTGCACGGTCATCGCGAGGACCCGGCCGTCGCTGGTGGTGATCATGCCGCGCACCGCGGGAATGGACTGCGGCTGCAGCCGCAGGTGCTCGGCCAGGGTCCGGTACCGCGGTCCGTCGAGGCCCTGCAACTGCACGAGCCTGCCGACGAACAACGTCAGCACGCAAACGATGCACAGCAGCGAGATGTGCAGCCTCCGGGTCGCGCTGCCGCGGCGAAGGACCGGCCTGGCGGCTGCAATGAACGCAGTCCGCCCGGGCGGACCCAGCCGCCCGGGGCGCCGGGGGCCGCCCGGGCCCGCCGGGTCACGCTGGCCGGCCGGACCCGCCAGCTGCCGGACAGCTGCCCTGGTCCGGCCGGCGGGCGGCGGCTGGCCCGGCCCGGCGGGCGGCGGCTGGCCCGGCCCGGCGGGCGGCGGCTGGCCCGGCCCGGCGGGCGGCTGGCGTGGCGCCACGTCACGGATGTGCCGGCGGGGATCGGCTGGGCGCCTCGCGGTCTCCCCTTGCCGTCGGCTCGCATCGTACGGCCGCCTCGCGCCGTCACGGCCCCGCTGGTCGGCACCGGGCCGGTGCGGGCCGCCTGGCGACGGCGGGCGACGGACAGCCCGCGCCGGAGGCCGGTCCTCTCTTCCCCGCCCTCCGTCACCGGCCGTCACCGGCCGTACCCGGGGACGCTGCTCGCTGCCGCCGCGGCTGGCGGGCTGGTGTACCGGCGGTGGGTCTTAACGTCGACGAAGTTAAGGATGGACTGCGGCCGCATTCCCAGCTGGTATGCCTGCTGCTCGATCGTGGCCGGTGACTCCTCGGTCGCTACCTGCTGCTGCAGGGTCTGCTGCTGCTGGGCCAGCCGCACATTGTCCTTCTGCAGGTCGGTGATCCGGAACGAGGCGGTGGCCAAGGTGGTATTGATCACTAGCAAGCAGACGAGCCCGCCGCCGAGCAGCCCGAGCAGCACCACGATGAACGGGGTCCGCGCGACGGACGGCCCCTCGGCTGCGGTCCGGCCCGGGGCAGCCGCTTGACCAGCACGGGCACTGGCTGCCCGGGTTTCCGTCCGGGTTTGGGGCGCGGCCCTGTCCAGAACCGCCGTCCTGGTCAGATCGGCCGCCGCCGGCCCGGCCGCGGCGTTGCGGTTTCCGGTCCTGCGGCTCGGCAGTTGCGCACCGGCCGCAGGTACCTGGGCGGGCTGCCGCTGGCCGGGCTGCCGCTGGCCCGGCTGCCGCTGGCCCGGCTGCCGCTGGCCCGGCTGCCGCTGGCCCGGCTGCCGCTGGCCCGGCTGCCGCTGGCGCTGCCGGCCCGACCCGCGATCGCCCTCCGCCGGAGCCGGGCCGCGCGCCCGGGTACCCGTCGTGACGTTCATCGTGCTGAGCCCGCGCCTTGCGCGCGGGCAGCCGTCGTGGCGTTCATCCTGCTGCGCCCGTCCTCCCTGTCGAATGCCGCACGGGCTCGGTCCTCATGCCGCCTCCCTTATCCGCTCGGCTGCCCGCAGCCGAGCGGAGGCCGACCGCGGGTTGGCCGCCAGTTCCTCGGCGGACGGCCGCTCAGCCCCCTTGGTCAGGAGCCGGAACTGCGGTCGGTGGCCGGGCAACGGCACCGGAAGGCCCGGTGGCGTGGTGTCGACCACGCGATCCGCCAGCGCCCTTTTCACCGCGCGGTCTTCTAGCGAGTGATAAGCGAGCACGACGATCCGGCCGCCCACCGCCAGCGCGTCGAGCGCCATCGGCAGCGCCCGGCGCAGCGTGTCGAGCTCGCCGTTGACCTCGATCCGCAGTGCCTGGAACGTGCGTTTGGCCGGATTACCGCCGCTGCGCCGCGCGGCGGCGGGAATAGAATCACGGACGATGTCGCTCAGCCGCATCGTCGAGGTGAACGGGGCCTCGGACCGTGCCCGCACCACCGCATCGGCGATCCGCCTGGCGAACCGCTCCTCGCCGTAGTCGCGCAGCACCTGAGCCAGCCGGGCGGCCGGATAGGTGTTGACGACGTCGGCCGCCGTGAGCACCTGCGTCCGGTCCATCCGCATATCCAGCGGGGCGTCGTAGGAGTACGCGAAGCCCCTGGCCGGGTCGTCGAGCTGCGGTGAGGAGACCCCGAGGTCGAACAGGACGCCCTGCACGCTGATCTGATCGAGACGGGCCAGGATCTCGGGAATCTGGTCGAAGGCCGCGTGGACCAGCCTGACCCGGTCCTGATACGCGGCGAGCAGTCGGCGGGATTCCTCGATTGCGGCGTCATCGGCGTCCACGCCAACCACTTCCAGGCCCGGATGCCGCTCAAGCAGGGCGCTGGCATGGCCGGCCCGGCCTAGTGTGGCGTCCACCAGGATCGATCCCGGTGGCTCGAGCGCCGGACCCAGCAAGGCCAGCACCCGCTCGGTCATGACCGGGCGGTGCCCCTCCGCCGTGCCCATCTCGCCCTCCTTTCGTTCCTGACCTGAACCCCGTGCCGCGGAAGAAGGCGGCCGTCCGGATACGTGCCGACGCGGTGCCCGGCCAGGTCCCCATCCGCGCATGCGCTGATGGCCCTAGTCCCGCCTGGCGCCGGGGAAGTGGCGTCAGCCGGCCTGGCCACCCAGCGCGGGTGGAGACCTCGCCGGGCACCTGGCGCCGCTCATGCGGCACCCCGCTCACAAAATGCCGGGCAGCACCTCCTCCGACGCATCCGAGAAAGCGTCCTCCTGCTGGGTGAGGTAGCTATTCCAGGCATCCGCGTCCCAGATCTCCAGCCGGGTGTTGGCGCCGATCACGACGCAGTCACGCTGCAGCGCCGCGTAGTCGCGCAGGCCCGGGGGGATGGTGATCCGGCCCTGCTTATCGGGAACCTCATCGGAGGCGCTGGCGAAGAAGACCCGGCTGTAGTCGCGGACCGCCTTGGCGGTCACCGGCGCCGTGCGCAGGGCCTCGGTAATCCGGCCGAATTCCGATTCAGGGAACACATAAAGGCAGCGCTCCTGGCCCTTTGTCAGGACCAGGCCGGACGCGAGTTCCTCCCGGTATTTCGCGGGCAGGAACAGACGCCCCTTTTCGTCCAGGCGGGGCGCGTGAGTGCCGAGAAACACCAGCGCTCACCTCCCCGGTCCCCCACCAGTGCTGCCGTCGGGCCAGGCTCCGCCCCACGGTGCACCACTGTACTCCACATTCCCCCACCGTCAACGACAGGAAGCCCGTGAACCGGTCAGCAGCCTGCGGCGTTCCAAGGTCAGAAGGGGTGGAGCGAAGTGGAGCGGCCATGCGGGCTGACGACCGGCGGTGGCGCACCGGGCGCTTAGCGCACCGGGCGGACGGCCGTGCGGGCCGACGCGGCGGGCAGGCCTTTCTCCCGGCCGCCGGTTACGCCGCCGAGACCGTTCTGACATCGCGTCCATGCCGTCGAACGACGTACTGTCTGAACGCACGGTCATGGCGGCCGGCCAGTGCAGTCCGGCTATCCTGCGGACCCGGGTTCACGCCGCATGTGACGCGAGGAGGACATGTGGTTATTGATACGGGAAACCAGGCGGAACGGAAGCTGGATGAACTCGTACAGATAGCCCACCGGGTCAGCGCGGCCGTTGAGAGCGTGATCGAGGGTAAGCCAGCAGCCATCAGGCTTGCGCTCACCGTTCTGCTCGCGGAGGGGCACGCGCTCATCGAGGACGTGCCCGGAGTCGGAAAGACCTTGCTGGCCAAGGCGCTCGCCCGGTCGATTGACTGCTCAGTCCGGCGCGTGCAGTTCACGCCCGACCTGCTGCCGAGCGACATTACCGGGGTCAGCGCCTACAACCAGGAACTCAGGGAATTCGAGTTCAAGCCGGGACCGATCTTCGCCAACATCGTCCTCGGCGACGAGATCAACCGGGCATCTCCCAAGACTCAGTCCGCGCTGCTCGAATGCATGGAAGAGCGCCAGATCACGGTGGACGGCGCCACTTATCAGCTTGAGCTCCCCTTCATGGTGATCGCGACCCAGAACCCGGTCGAGATGGAAGGCACCTATCCGCTGCCCGAAGCGCAGCGCGACCGTTTCATGGCGCGTATCTCGATCGGGTACCCGGATAAGAACGCCGAACTTGCGATGCTTGACTCCCACGGGTCATCGTCGCCGCTCGACGCGCTCCGGCCAGCGGCCCACGCCAGTGACGTGCGCGCCCTGGTGGCAGCGGTCCGCGGCGTGCACGTCGCGCACTCGATCAAGCAGTACGTCATCACCCTGGTCAACGCGACCCGGTCCGCCCCGCAGCTCAGGCTCGGCGCCTCGCCGCGGGCGACGCTGCACCTGCTCCGGGCCAGCCGCGCCTACGCGGCACTCGACGGCCGGGACTTCGTGATCCCTGATGACATTCAGTTTCTTTCCGGGCCGGTGCTCGCCCACCGGCTGCTACCGACCCCGGAGGCGCTCGTCGGCCGCGAACTCCCGGAGCACGTACTGGCCAGACTGGTGGAGCAACTGCCGCTCCCGATCAGGTAGCCGGACCAGGCAAACCAGCCGGCCAGGCAGGCCGACCTCGGGATCCGTGCGCTGGCCCAGGCCCTGGGTAGGCCATAGATTGGAACGGCTGGGCGGAAGGAAGAGCCGGAGAATGCGGTCATTGCTCGCGGGGTTCACCATCCGGGGTACCTCATTTCTCGCGGCGGGCACCGTGGCCGTGCTCGCCGGGGTGATGCTCGGTGAACGTGACCTCATCAGCGTCGGGGCGCTCCTGATGGCACTGCCGCTGCTCGCTGCTCTCGCCGCCAGCCGGGCGCGCTACCGGCTGAGTTGCGTGCGCAGCATCACGCCGCCCAGAGTCCCGGCCGGGCAGCCAGCCCGGGCCAGCCTGCGCCTGGAGAACATCTCACGGCTGCCCACCGGATTGCTGCTCGCCGAGGACACGGTGCCTTACGCGCTGGGCACCCGCCCCAGGTACGTCCTGAACGGGATCGAGCGGGACGGCGTGAGGGAGCTCAGCTATCCGCTGCGGTCCGACCTGCGGGGGAAATTCGCGGTCGGCCCGCTGGAGATCCGCATCGCCGATGCGTTCGGCCTGGTAGAAGTCGGACGATCATTCTCATCCCGGACGACTTTCGTGGTCACCCCGAAAGTCGTGGCGCTGCCCAGGTCAGTGGTCGCGGGGAGCTGGATGGGCCACGGCGACGGCACGACACGCGCGGCCGCGGCAGCTGGGGAAGACGACGTGATACCGCGCGCCTACCGGGACGGCGACGAGCTGCGCAGGGTGCACTGGCGCTCCACGGCCCGATACGGCGAGCTCATGGTGCGGCGCGAGGAGCAGCGCTGGCGGAACCGGGTATTGCTGCTCCTGGACACCAGGAGCAGCGCGCACTCCGGCACCGGCCCGACGTCATCGTTTGAATTCGCGGTCAGCGCCGCCGCCTCGATAGGCGTGCACTTCGCGCACGAGGGGCTCGACGGGCAGCTGATCACGGACGCCGGACCGGTGGCCGCCGCCGGCCTCTTCGAGGACGTGCTGCTGGACTCGCTTTCCGTCATCAAGCCCTCGCGCTGCCGGGATCTCGGGGCCGGCACCGCGGCGCTGCGCGGCGGCAACAGCGGCATCATCGTCGCGATAGCCGGGCAGTTGTCTGCTGGTGTCGCGCGACAGCTCGCCGCCAGCCGCCGCGATGCCGGTCCCGCGATCGCCTTGCTGCTCGCCGTCTCCACCTGGAGTAGCCCGCAGGCGCCGGGCCCATCGGAGGCGGTCAGCAGGAACGGGCGCAGCGCAGCAACCGGGGCGAGCAATGGCGAGCGGCCGCCTGACCCGGTGAGCCAGCAGCAGGCCGGCCTGGCGGGCCGCCCGGCCGGCCGGGCGGCCGAGACAGCCGCGGCAGCGGGAATCCTGCGGGCCGCGGGGTGGCGCGTCATCTCAGTCGATTCCAGCACCCAGCTGGCCGCCGCCTGGCAGCAGCTTGCCGCGTTCCCCGTTGCGCCCGAGCACCTGCACAGCACCAGCAACGCCGGGGGCGCCGGGTGATGAATCCCCGGCTGACCCTGACCGCCGCCGCCGCCGTGATTCTCGCGTCGGTGTCGGTGTACCCGCTGATCGTGGGCGCAAGCTGGTTCTGGGCCGGGGTGGGCGCGGTGCTTGTCGTCGCCGCAGCTGGCACCCTGACGAGGCTGCCTGCAAGCCGGGCCGCGGTCGCTGGCTGCGTGCTCGTGCTCATCGCCTGCTGGCCGCTGCTAGCCGGCCCGGCCTGGTACGGCAAGGCAACCGGGGTACTCATCGTCGCGCTGGCCGCGGCGGGCCTCACCCGGCTTCGCATCCTGCCCGCGCTCGGCTGCCTGCTGACGTACCTGGCGGCATTGATGATCTACCTGAACGCGCTGCTCGCGGCCGGAAGATCCATCGCCGGGTTCGTGCCCACCACGGCATCGGTGCACTACTTGTGGGCGCTGGCCGGCCGCGGGTTCGCTGAGCGCGCTTATATTCCGCCAGTTCCGGGGACCCCAGGTATCACGCTCCTGACGGCCGCAGGCATCGGGCTGATGGCGGCGGCGACTGACCTGCTCGCCGTCCGGCTGCGCAGTCCGGCGATCGCCGGCCTGCCGCTGCTAGCCCTGTACAGCGTGCCCATCACGACCAATGCCAAGCAGGGCGGCCTGGGCGCCACGGTGGTGTTCTGCCTCGGCATCATCGGCTATCTCGCGCTGCTGGCCGCGGACGGGCGGGACCGGCTGCGCGGCTGGGGCCGTCTGGTGACCGTCTGGCAGCACCGGGATCGGGCGGCGATCCAGCGGCCGGACACCCGCACGCTGGCCGCGTCAGGCCGGCGGATCGGGCTGGCCGCGATCAGCATCGCGATAGTCCTCCCGCTGCTGCTCCCGGGAATCAAGGTGCACGGGCTCTTCAACGGCCACGGCACGGCCGGATCCCCGGGCGGCCCAGCGGTCGAGCTGCCTGATCCGCTGGTCCAGATGCAGCAGCAGCTGCTGAATACCAATCCGCAGAGTGTCCTGACCTACTCCACCGATACGCCGGACCCGGCGGAGCAATACCTGCAGCTATATGTGCTGAACTACGACACCGGCAGCGGGCAGTGGTTTCTGGTGCCGCCCGCCTCCGGGTCAGCGAGCTCGCTTTCCGTTGGCTCGGGGTCGCTGGCGCCCGCGCCAGGGGTCTCGTCGGGCGCGCCGGAGGCCACCTACCGTACCCAGGTCAGCCTCTCCCGCGGCGTCGCGGGCTACGGGTCCAAGTGGAGCTTCCTGCCGCTCCCCTACGCGCCAGCGGACGTGGGCGTTGCCGGTGACTGGCGCGAGGACAAGGCGACGCTCATGGTGTACTCGGCCGATACCCCGCTGTCGGGCCTGACGTATACCGTGACAAGCAAGGAGTCCGACGCGCCGACACAGCAGCTGGAACAGTCGTCGCGGCAGATTGGGGCGGCCGGCTCCGCCGCGGACTACCTCAGCCGGCCCGTGAGCCAGGAGCGGAAGCTGGCGGCGATCGCCGCGCAGATAACCAGCGGCGCGACGTCCCCCTTCGACAAAGCGCTGCTTTTGCAGAACTGGTTCACGACGGACAACCGGTTCAGCTACACCACCTCGGTGCACTTGCCCGACACCACGGCCGGGCTGATCGAGTTCCTGACCAAGACGAGGCAGGGCTACTGCCAGCAGTTCGCCTTCGCGATGGCGGTGCTGGCCCGGGTGCTCGGGATCCCGTCGAGGATCGCGGTGGGCTACACAGGGGGGGTCAACCAGGGGCACGGCACCTGGAAGGTCACCACCGCCGACGCGCATGCCTGGCCCGAGCTCTATTTCGCCGGTTATGGCTGGCTTCGCTTCGAGCCAACCCCCGGCGGCGCCGGCGGTCAGGCCACTGCGGTCCAGCCGGCCTATGCGACGACCACGCCGGCCAGCCGGGGACCGGCCGGCCAGCTGCCGGGTACGACCGGGCCCGGCAGCATCAAGGCCAGCCCCGCAGGCGGCGGCTCAGCCGCCGGCCGGCACAAATTCGGGCCCGCGCTAGGAGGCTCTGCGGCATCGCCGACGTCCCGTCACGGCGGCGGTGCCCCGTTCGGGCTGATTGCCCTCGTCCTGCTGGGGCTGGCGCTCATCGCACCAGCGACAGCCAGGATTCTGGTCCGCCGCAGGCGGTGGCGCCGGGCGGCGGATGACGACAGCCTCGCTGCTGCCGCGTGGCGAGAACTGCTAGATGATCTGGCCGATCATGGGATGGCCTGCCGGGCCAGCGAATCTCCGCGGGCGGTCGCCCGCAGGATCACCTCAGTGCTCGGGCTGGACGAGGAATCTCGCCAGGCGCTGGAGCGCATCGCCAGCGCGGAGGAACGGGCGCGGTACGCCACCGCACCACAGCCATCGGGAACCCTGCGCCGGGACGTCGGGACGGTCCGGCAGGCCATCTCGCTTGAAGCCGATGGCGGCACGCGGTGGCGTGCGCGCCTGCTGCCGTCCTCTGCGCTCGCGCCAGCCCGGTCGGCGCTGCATTACGCACTCGACGTGTTCGGCTGGATGGATGCCGCCGGACAGTGGCTGCGCCGCAGGAGCGCTGCCGGGCGAGCCGGCCTGGCCGATAAGGCCGGATAGCCCCCGGGCATGCGGTCCAGCACGTAAAGGTGCCAGCGGATCGTCGCGCCTGCTAGTGATCGCTCTCCTGGCGGCGGTCCCCGTGGTTGGCTAACTGTCCCCCGCGCTGGCTAGCGGCCCCAGGACCGGGTTAGCGCGGGCTAGCGGTCCCTCTCCTGGCGGCGGCGCCACCGTTCTTCCAGCCGCTCCATCAGCCCGGTACCCGCGGCCTTGCTGCGGCGCTCCTTGGCAGGCCCGCGCCCGGTCGCGACGCCGGTCATGTGCCGGTAGCTGGTTAGCGCCCACATGCTAGCCCCGAGCATGACAACGAAACCGGCGACGCCGATCAGCACGTACGTCGTGATAACCCCGGCCAGTAGCAGCCCGACGCCCAGGAGAAACCCGAACGCGGCCTGGATGACCCGGCGCTTGTAGTGCACCCGCGGGTCGCTAGCGCGAACCGCGTTCGCGAACCGTGGATAATCGGCATAAAGCGCCTGCTCGATCTGCTCGAGCTGGCGCTGCTCGTGCTCAGAGAGCGGCACAGTGCCTCCCATCAAAACTCGCGCGCGGCGATGGCTCAGCGGCCTTCGCCTCGCGGACTGCTTCACCACCAAGAATACGAGCGGTAGTGCGTCCTGCGGAAGGGTGCATCGCTGCCGTCAGTTACCGCTTCACCGGTCAGATGGCCACAGATCGCCGCGCACCGCCGCAATCGCGGCCTGCCGTCCATGTTCACCCCTCCTGCCGGTCGGCATCGACCAGGGCAGCAGGCCGCACACTATCGGCACCGAACCGTCCCGCGATCCGGTCAACCGCGCGCTCGGCTTCCCGCCAGGGAGCCGGCTCGTTGCCCAGTGCCAGCTGCGTGGCGGTGCCAGCGGCCGGGACCAGGCCGGTTGCCCGCACCCCGACCAGCCGCAGCCGCGCCTGCGGATCAAGCCCGGCCGCCGCGTATAGGGCGCACCCGGTGAGGTAGATCTGCTGCGCCACGTCGGTCGGCTCGGCCAGCGTCCGCGAGCGGGTGATGGTCCTGAAGCTGGCCAGGCGAAGCTTGACCACGACCGTCCTCGCGGCGCAGCCGGAGGCGCGCAGGCCACGGGCAGTCCGCCCGGACAGTCGCAGCAGCTCACGGCGGATCACGTCCGGGTCGATCACATCGCGCGGGAAGGTCTCCTCAGCGCCGATGCTCTTCTCCTGGGCGCCCGGCAGCACCCTTCGATCGTCCTGTCCGCGCGCGAGTGCACCCAGATGCGCGGCGGCAGCCCGGCCCAGTTCCCGTTCAAGGGCCGCCGGCGGCGCATGAGCGATGTCGGCGACCGTGCGCAGCCCCAGCCGGGCCAGGACTTTGCCGGTCTGCTCGCCGACCCCCCAGAGCGCTGCTACCGGCAGCGGGTGCAGGAAATCTAGGACCTGGTCGGCCGGGATGACCAGCAGACCATCCGGCTTGCACTGCACCGAGGCTAGCTTCGCGACGAACTTGGTCGTCGCGACCCCGACCGAGCAGGTGATCCCCTGCTGCTCGCTGACCTGGGCGCGGATCAGCTGGCCGATCTGGGCAGGGCTACCGAGCCGGCGCCGGGCGCCGGACACATCGAGGAACGCCTCGTCGAGCGCGAGCGGCTCCACCTCGGGGGTGACAGCCCGGAAGACCGCCATGACCTCTTTCGACACGGCGGAGTAGTGACCATGCCGAGGCGGAATGAATACTGCGCGCGGGCAGAGCCGCCTGGCCTGGGCCACCGGCATGGCCGACCGGACGCCGAACGTGCGGGCCGGGTAGGACGCCGACAGCACCACGCTCCGCGGGCCTGCGCCCGCCACGATCACCGGCGCGGTTGCCAGCTCCGGGCGATCTCTTATCTCGACGCTTGCGTAGAACGCATCCATGTCGACATGCAGGATGTGACAGTCCGTATCGCCTGGGATCAGAGCGCTCGGAGGCTCAATGCTGCGCATGGCTCACCAGCACCGTGCATGTCCCCAGCACCGTGAATGTCCCCAGCAAGGTGCATGTCCGCGCGCCACCGGCGCCTCCTCCATGCCGTTCTCGGATCCAATGTAGCGCCGCCACCAGACAGTTCTCCGAGCACCGTGGCGGAGGCCGGCTACCGGCGCGATCCAGCCACCTTTGATGACACTGGGTGATCTTGAGAGTCTTACTCGCCCGTGGCCTGCTCGAGCTCGGGCTTGAGTTCCAGCAGCCGCGCGAGCAGGCCGTTGACGAATGACGGTGACCCGTCGGTCGACAGGTCGCGGGCCGCCACCACCGCCTCGCTGATCGCCACTGCGTCCGGCACGTCGGGAGCCCAGAACAGCTCGTAGACGGCGATCCTCAGGATGTTCCTGTCCACGGCCGGCATCCGCTCCAGCGTCCAGCCCTGGGAGTACGCGGACAGCAGCTCATCGATCCTGGCCCGGTGCGCCTGCACTCCCCTGACCAGCTCAGCGCCGTAGCCGGAGACTGGCGGGCTAGCCTCCGCGGTCCGCTGGTCCAGCAGGTCAAGGACGGCAACGCCCCTGATCTCTGCCTCGTAGAGGAGATCGAGGGCCCGCTTGCGGGCCTTAGTACGCGCTGGCATGGCCGCTCGGGGCGTTCCAAGCGCCAGGCCGGGGCATCAGGCGCGGCCGGGGCCTCACGCGCGGCCGAGATACTGGCCGGTGCGGGTGTCGACCCTGATCTTCTCACCGGTCGTGATGAACAACGGGACCTGGATCTGAGCGCCGGTCTCGAGCGTGGCCGGCTTGGTCCCGCCGGTCGACCTATCTCCCTGCAAGCCGGGGTCGGTCTGGCTGACCGTCAGCTCGACAGCCGCCGGCAGCTCCACGTAGAGCGGGACGCCCTCGTTGAACGCGACGACCGCATTCTGTTCCTCGAGCAGGTAGTCGGCAACGTCACCGACAACCGTCGCCGGGATGTGCGGCTGGTCGTAATCCTGGTTGTCCATGAAGACGAAGTCATCGCCCTCGCGGTAGAGATACTGCATCTCCCGCTTGTCCACGCTGGCCTGCTCCACCCGGACGCCGGCGTTGAAGGTCCGGTCGACGACCTTCCCTGACATCACGTTCTTCAGCTTCGTGCGCACGAAGGCGCCGCCCTTACCGGGCTTGACATGCTGAAAGTCAATGACGCTCCAGAGCTGGCCGTCGAGGTTGAGGGTCATGCCGTTCTTGAGATCGTTCGTGGTGGCCACGGCTGTCGTCTCTCCTGCGTGCGTGCGGTTGCAGCTCGCCCAGCTAAAGGACGAGCAGTTCCCTCGTGGTCGTGGTGAGCAAGTCGGCCGATCCCGCTGCCCTGGCGCCAGCGCGCACCACCAGGGTGTCCTCGATCCTGACGCCGCCCTCGCCTGGCAGGTAGATCCCGGGCTCGACGGTAACGGGAATCCGGTCCCCGAGTGTACCTGCCCGCCCGTACCCGATGATCGGAGCCTCGTGGACCTCCAGGCCGACTCCATGGCCGAGTGCATGCTGGAAATGCTCGTCGTGGCCGGCGTCGGCGATCAAGTCCCGGGCCGCCGCGTCCACGATGCCCACGTCCGCCCCTGGCCTTGCAGCCTTGATTCCGGCCTGCTGCGCGGCAGCCACCAGGGCATAGATGTCCCGCTGCCACCCCGCGGGCGCGCCGAGCGCAACCGTGCGGGTCATGTCGGCGTGGTAGCCGCCGTAGCGGGCGCCGCAGTCGATGGTGATCAGGTCCCCGGTCGCAAAGGGCCGGCTTCCCGGAGAATGATGCGGGATGGCACCGTTTGGCCCGCTGGCGACGATGGTGTCGAAGGCCAGCGCTTCCGCGCCGCGATCGATCATGGACCGCTCGAGCAGGACAGCGAACTCGCGCTCGGTGATTCCCGGCCTGACGCTGGCGAGGGCGTCCGAGCAGGCCTCGCTGGTAATCGCGCAGGCCAAGGCGAGCAGCGAGATCTCGGCTTCATCCTTCACCATCCGCAGTTCCTCGATGGCCCGGCCCAGCGGGATCAGGTCCGGGCCGCCGGTGTCCGCGAGTGCCTGGTGCCGCTCCACGGTCATCTCCTGCGCCTCGAACGCGACCGTCCGCAGGCCGCGGGCGGCGGCCAGGGTGGCCAGCGCGAGCTCGATGAAGCGCTCGACAACTAGCTCGACATCCGGGCAGTCACGCTCCGCCGCCGCCGCGTAGCGGCTGTCGGTGGCCAGGACCTCAGGCCCATCAGCCGGCAGCAGCAGCGCAGCGTTCGAGCTGACCAGGCCGGTGAGGTACCTGACGTTCGCCGGGCTGGTGATGAGGGCCGCGTCGGCACCATGGGCGGCAACCTTCTCGCGGGCACCAGCGCGGCGGGCGGCGTGAATCTCCGGCATAGCCACGACTGTATGGCCTTGCGCATGTTTGTTCCGCGTCAGCAGGGCAGAACGCCACGCTCCGGCCTCGCCCGGCCGGGCGGAGGTGATCATGGCCATGCGGAACCCGGCTAGCGCTTGGCAGCGGCCGGTTCGACAGGATCAGGCAGCGAGATCGCGGATCTGCTCGATCAGCGCCACCCGCTCGGCGTGCGTGCCCGCCAATGGCGTGACGTTGAGCGTCGTGACGCCGGACTCCCTCATCGCAGCGACCCGCTCGGCGACCAGCGAGGCGGGTCCGACCAGGGAGGTGCCTTCCAGCAGCGAGGCGGGCACCAGGGCCGCCGCCTCATCCTTCCGGCCATCCAGGTAGGCGTCCTGGATGGCGGCGGCTTCCGCCTCGTACCCGAAACGCACCGCGAGGTCGTTGTAGAAGTTCCGGCCCCTGGCGCCCATCCCGCCGATGTAGAGCGCGAAGAACGGGCGGCCGAGGTCGAGCAGGCCAGTGGTCTCATCCCCGATCGCCAGCGGCGCCTGGGCGAACACATCGAGCGGGGGCAGCGAAGGATCCCGCTTGGCGGCGCCTGCAGCCAGCGGCGCGCCCCAGGCGGACGCGGCCTTCTCCGGGAAGTAGAAGATCGGTTCCCAGCCTTCGGCCAGCTCGGCGGCGAGTTCCACGTTCTTCGGGCCGAGCGCTGCTACCACGATCGGGATGCGCTCGCGGACCGGATGGTTGATCAGCTTGAGCGGCTTGCCAAGGCCGGTGCCCTGGTCAGGGGGCAGCGGGATCGTGTAGTAGCGGCCGTGGTACTCCACCCGCTCACGCCGCCAGACGCTGCGGCAGATCTCGATGATCTCCCTGGTGCGGCCGACCGGGGCGGCATAGGGCACGCCGTGCCAGCCCTCGATCACCTGGGGGCCTGACGCGCCGATGCCGAGGACGAACCTGCCGCCGGAGACGTAGTCAAGGCCCGCCGCGGTCATCGCGGTGAGGGTCGGCGTCCTCGAGTAGAGCTGCAGGATGCCGGAGGCGATCTGCAGCCGCTCGGTCTTCGCCGCGATATAGCCGAGCTGGCTGACGGCGTCGAAGCTATAGGCCTCCGCCACGAAGACGATGTCGAGCCCGGCCTTCTCGTAGTCGGCCAGCTCGGTGACGGTCTCGGCGAAGCCGCCCGCGTAGTTCAGTGACATCCCGATGCGCATATCTGGGTGGCCTTCCGCGAGGGGAGCGCGACCAGCGTTGTGTCGCGGCAGTCGCCATCCGAACCCGTTAAATGGCTCGTTGTCAAGGCGTCCGCCGGCCCTGGCCTGCTCAGCCGGGCCCGGCGGCGGTCTCGTTACCGCCGATCAGCGCCGCGATCGCGCGCAGCGCGAGCTCGTAGGATACGGCGCCGAACCCGGCTATGGTCCCGTCGGCCACCGCGGAGACGACGGAGGTGTGCCGGAATGTCTCCCTGGCCGCCGGGTTGGACAGGTGCACTTCGACCAGCGGTGCCGTCCGCATGGCCAGTGCGTCGCGCAGTGAGTAGGAATAATGCGTAAACGCGGCCGGGTTGAGCACGATCGGAATCCGCTGGTCGGCTGCCTCGTGGACCCAGCCGACCAGCTCGGCCTCGTCATCGGTCTGCCTGATCTCCACCGCGAGGCCAAGCCGCGCTCCGGCCTGCTGGCAGGCGCTGGACAGGTCGGCGAAGGACACTGTGCCGTAGATGTCCGGCTCGCGGGACCCGAGCCTGGCCAGGTTCGGCCCGTTGAGCACAAGCACCTGCCGCATCTACCCGGTCACCTCCGCGAATGCCCGTTCGAGCAGCTCCTCCGGCGGGTCATCGAGGATGCCCGGGCGGGCCAGGCCGTCCAGCACGACCAGCCGCAGCCGCGCCGCCCGCGACTTCTTGTCCACCGCCATCGCCTCCCGCAGCTGCGGCCAGGCGCCGTCCCGGTACCTGACCGGCAGCCCAACCGCGGCCAGGATCGCCTCATGGCTGGCCGCGACCGCCGGGTCAAGCCGGCCGGCCAGCCTCGCCACCGCGGCCGCGTACACCATGCCGACCGAGACCGCCTCGCCATGCCGGATCCGGTACCGCTGTACCCGCTCGATGGCATGACCGAGAGTGTGCCCGTAATTGAGCATCTCCCGCGGTCCGGCCTCACGCAGGTCGGCCGAGACTACAGCGGCCTTCATCCGGACGGCCCGCTCGATCAGCTCGCGCTCGTACCGCCCGCCCGGCCTGGCCGCGCCAGCCGGATCCGCCTCGATCAGCTCCAGGATCGCCGGATCCGCGATGAATCCGGCCTTGATCACCTCGGCCAGGCCACTGACATACTCGGCGGCGGGCAGCGTGCCGAGCACGTCAAGATCGGCGATCACCGCTGCTGGCGGGTGGAACACGCCGACCAGGTTCTTGCCCTCGGTGATATTGACGGCGGTCTTGCCGCCGATGGCGGCATCCACCACGGCGAGCAGGCTGGTCGGGACCAGCACCACCCGGATCCCGCGCAGCCAGGTAGCGGCGGTGAACCCGGCCAGATCGGTCGCGGCGCCGCCGCCGATCCCGACGATCGCGTCCGAACGGGTGATCCGGTTCGCCGCCAGCCTGGACCACAAGTGCGCGGCCACGCCGATCTCCTTGGCGGCCTCGCCGTCCGGGATCTGCTCGGCATGGACCAGGTAGCCGGCGCCCTGCAGCGCGCGCCGCGCCGACCCGGCCAGCTCGCCGAGACTGGCCGGATAGATCAGCATCACCGCACGGACGTCGGCACCGACCAGGGCCGGCAGCTCGGCGAGCGCGCCGCTGCCCACGACGACGTCGTAGCGCCGCTCGCCGCTGACGCTGATCCTGGTCACGCTCACCGTGGCAGGCCCGGCTTCCCGGCCTCCCTGGCGGCCTCCGTTCCGGCGCCGCCAGCCTCGGTCCCGCCTCTGAGCTGTGCCGCGATATCTGCCGCGATGTCGTCAGGCGTGCGGGCGTCAGTGCTGACGGTGATCCAGGCAAGCTGCTGATAGACCGGCAGCCGCTGGTCAAGGAGGGCCCGCAGCTGCCCCCGCGGGTTGCCGAGCAGCAGCGGCCGCGGTTTGTCAAGCCCTACCCGCTTGGCCGCCTCGGCGAAGCCGGTCTCCAGGTACACGACCGGCTGGCGGTCCAGCAGAGCCTGGGTGCCGGGATCGAGAACGGCGCCGCCGCCCAGACCGAGCACCCCGCGGTAGTCGGCGACCGCGCTGGCCACCGCGGCGCGCTCAAGCCCGCGGAACGCGGCCTCGCCGTCCTCGATGAAGATGTCGCCGACCGGCTTGCCCGCGACGGCCGCCACGTAGCTGTCGGTATCGGCGAACCCGACCCCGAGCAGGGCAGCGAGCAGCGGCCCGACGGTCGACTTCCCCGCGCCCGGCGGGCCGATCAGGATCGCCGCCGGCCCGGTCACGTGATCACCAGGGCATCCAGGTAGCCGCGGAGATTTCGCCTGGTCTCCGGCACGCTGTCGCCGCCGAACTTCTCCAGCGCGGCATCGGCCAGCACCAGCGCGGCCATGGCCTCGGCGACCACGCCTGCCGCGGGCACGGCGGTGACGTCGCTGCGCTGGTTGATCGCCGTGGCCGGTTCCCCGGTCCGCACATCCACGGTGGCGAGGGCGCGCGGCACCGTGGAGATCGGCTTCATCGCCACCCGCGCCCTGATCAGCTCGCCGGTGCTCATCCCGCCCTCGATCCCGCCTGCCCGGTTTGTCCGCCTGCGGATACCGTCGCAGGTGCCGTCCATCTCGTCATGCGCGGCCGAGCCACGGCGGCGCGCGGTGGTGAAGCCATCGCCGATCTCGACGCCCTTGATGGCCTGGATGCTCATCAGCGCCCCGGCCAGCCGCCCGTCCAGGCGCCGGTCCCAGTGCACATGACTGCCGAGACCGGGCGGCAGCCCGTGCACGACGACCTCCACCACCCCGCCCAGGGTGTCCCCGTCCTTGCGGGCCGCATCGATCTCGTCCTGCATCGCCGCGCTCGCCGCCTGGTCCAGGCAGCGGACCGGGTCGGCGTCAATCCGCGCCGCCTCCGCCGGGCCAGGCGCCGGCGCGGCGGGAGCCGTTACCGGCCCGATCGAGACGACATGGCTGATGATCTCGGCACCGAGGGCCTGGCGCAGGAACCGCCTGGCCAGCTCGCCGAGCGCCACCCGCGCCGCGGTCTCCCTCGCGCTCGCCCGCTCCAGGACAGGGCGGGCGTCGTCATGACCGTACTTCTGCATGCCGGCCAGGTCGGCGTGGCCGGGCCGGGGCCGGGTGAGCGGAGCGTTCCTGGCCTGGTCCGCCAGGGCGCTGGGATCGACCGGGTCGGGCGACATCACCGACTCCCATCTGGCCCATTCGGTGTTGGCCACCCTGATCGCCACCGGCGCCCCGAGCGTCCTGCCGTGCCGAACCCCGCCGGTGATCTCCGCCTGGTCCGCCTCGAACTTCATCCGCGCGCCGCGACCGTAGCCGGCCCGCCTTCTGGCCAGGGCGGCCGCGATGTCCCCCGTGGTAATCTCCACGCCAGCCGGCATGCCCTCGCAGATCGCGACCAGGGCGCGGCCGTGTGACTCTCCCGCGGTCAGCCAGCGCAGCATGCTGATGATCCTGCCATGTGGCCGGTGGCCTACGGACCGGCAGGCGGAGTCCCGGCGTCCAGTTCGATCGCGATGCCGCGCCGCAGCCGTCCGCCAAGGCGCGCCATCACCTCCGTCGCCAGCACGCCGGCCGCCTGCTCAGCCTGGGCCGGACCGCAGCCCGCCGCGAGCGTCAGCCGGATGACCAGGTCGCAGTCGGCCCCGCCATCGGCGAGGCTGAGCCCGGCGACCGCCTGGCCCGCCGCGGCCGAACGGACGGCGGTCAGGACATCCGGATCCTGATACGGCAGCGGTACCGGCCCGCCGCCTGCGAGGGCCGCCAGCCGCGTGCCCTCGATCGCCACCGGGACCGGCCCCGCAACGTCGATCACCACAGCGCACCCGTCCGCCACGGCGGCCTGCCAGACAGCCGCGGCCTCCGTAGGTACCTGGCGGGCCTCTTGGCGCCATCTCCGCAACGTGTCCGTGCAGGTAAAGGCCGGGATGGCGGGCCTGCCGTCCGCGCCGATCAGCGTCGGGACCGACATCTCGCTAGCCTTCTCGCCGGCGGCGATCTCGCTGGCCTGGCGGCCGCCGACCGCCGCGGCCACTATCGGCACCAGCAGCCGCGACCGTGCCAGCCACAGCAGCGCGGCGTGCTCGCTTCCCCGGCCCGCGGCCAAGTCAGCGAGCGCCGCGATGACCCGCGGATCGGCGGAGCCATCGTCGCCGCCAAACCGGGATACGCCAGCGGTCAGCCCGGACACGGGCTTAACTGTAGTTCCGCAGCTCGATGGGCTGCGCAGCTGTGCCGAAGCAGTTGAGCCGGTATTTCGCGATGTGAGACTCTCTTGAGACCGCTTCGAAGTCTGACCCCAGGGGAGCGCGTGCGGCACGTCGATCAGATACCCAGGCCAGTCGGGCCGGGAACGCTGATGCAGAAGGTGATCCCGCCCCGGCTGGTCGAGCCCTACCTCACCGGGCGCCGGACCGTCATCGCCGGGTTCGTGTACCGTGCGCTGGACAGCTCCTTCGCTGACCCGGCGGAGTTCTACGAAGCCCTTGACCTGGGCTACGAAGGCTCCGATTTCGGCCCGGACCTGGCGGAGGTGTACGTCCTTCGGTGGAATGCCGTCGGCACGGATGCCTACCTGACTCCCTATTCGGCCGATCGGGGCGGCAACTGGTCGGGCAGGCCGCCGTTCACGGGGACCGGCTTCACGTCCTCTCCGGCGCATCCGGTCCCTGAGTTCTATCTCGATCCGATACCAGTACCGGTGGGTGCCGAGATCTACCGGATCACGCCGGGTGCAGCCGAGTTCATCGCCCGGTTCGACGGGCAGGTCTGGCTGCGGCCGGCAGGGGGGAGCTGAGTCATGCGCTACCGGTTGATGGCTACCTACCGGGGGGTTCCTTACGAGGCGGGCATCGGGCCGTCGGAGGCGGACGTCGTACTGTTCGCCGCCTGCCCGCCGCCCGAAGAACTGGGCTTCGAGCCCGCCACCGGGCACTGGCGCAAGCAGCTCCGCATCGACCAGGTCCAGGCGCTGTGGGAGTCCAGGCCGACGGGCATGTTCAGGGGGCAGCGCTGCATCGTGCTCGATGATCTCGGTGACCGACTGCACATCGCGTACCTGGGGCACGATGCCTATCAGGCGGAGCAGCTCGGGTACTGGCAGGTGGACCGCGGCGTATTCGAGCTCATAACGCCCCGCGATGACGTCATCGACATCGTCGAGGAACGCACCGACTACCCGGGCCAGGCCGACGACGTACCGCCGCCACGGGGCGCGGAATTCGGCGCCCAGCCGCTCGGCGCCGCGGTACCCGGGCCGGCAGATCTCAGTTTCGCGGCACTGCCCACGGCCGCTCCGCGGCAGGACGCCGCCGCTCCGCGCCAGGACGCCGCCGCTCCGCGCCAGGACGCCGCCGCTCCGCGCCAGGACGCCGCCGCTCCGCGCCAGGATGCCGCCGCGACCAAGCTTGCCGACCTCGCCGCCGCGACGCTCGCCCACCTGGCCACCATGTCCAATTCCGCGTCGCGGGCTTCGGGGCGGACCGCAGGTTCTGGCCGGCGGCAGGGCGAGGGCCCCGTCCTGTCCCCCGGCACGGATCACGGGGGGATTCCCGGCGATGATCCAGCCGGGCCCACGGCCCAGGATCCGCCGCAGCGCCCGGCCGACCCGCTGACCGGCCCGGCTGGCGGGCCATCCAACGGCATGGCTACCCACCCCGCCGAGTTCCCTGGATCTGCTGTCCCCGGCCGATGGCGCGGCGCCCCGCCAGGTTCCGAGGTGGCAATGCCGCCGCACCAGGCGGAGCCGCTCCCACTCGAGGCGGCCGCGCGGCGGGCCGCATCGGCCGCCACTGCCGCGATGCGGCGCCAGCGGCGGGACCAGGCGACGGAGCGGCGGGGCCGCACACCGCAGCCGGAACCGGAACCGGCTGTCCCAGAGCCAGCCGCGGCTGATCCAGAGCCCGCAGCGGCGGCGCCGCCGCAGGCGGAGGCGGCACCGCAGGCGGAGGCGGCGCCGCCGCAGGCGGAGGCGGCACGGCCGCAGGCGGAAGCAGCACCGCCGCAGGCGGAAGCGGCACCGCCGCCGGGAGCAGATACACAACTACAGGCAGACGCAGCACCACAGGCAGACGCGGCACCGCAGCCGGAGGCGGCACCGCAGGCAGACGCGGCACTGCAGCCGGAGGCGGTACCACAGCCGGGAGCAGCGGCCGCGCCGCAGCCGACCGCGCCGGCACCAGAACCGCGCGGGGCCGCACCGGCGCCGTCCGGCGCGCCACGCCGCAGGCGAACCACCCGGAAGCGGGATGCGACCCAGCGGATCTTCTCAGAGCTCGCCAGCCTCGCGGCCATACCA